>NZ_QFWG01000005.1 GCF_003143995.1 Pseudoglutamicibacter cumminsii
GGTTTCCCCACCCAGTAGCCACTGGGTCAGGGGTGAGAGAGTTACGGCGGCTATAGCGTGGGGGAAACGCCCGGTCCCATCCCGAACCCGGAAGCTAAGCCCCACAGCGCCGATGGTACTGCAACCGGGAGGTTGTGGGAGAGTAGGACACCGCCGAACATAACCACAAATAGAGGATGTTGGTCCTGAAGCTCCCAACCCCACACACGGGGTTCGGTCGAAGCATCAGGACCAACACTCATCTAAACCACAAACACACAACAAGCTCGCAGCGCCGCAATGAGCGAACCCCGTGAGCAACCAAAGCACTCTACTCAGCCACATGCACAGTTCTATAAACTGAAGTCATGTCTGACATGCCACTGTTCAGCCACGCAGCACACGATGCTGTCCCTCAAACCCATAAGAATCAGGGAACACAGGTCCGTGTGGAAGCCGTCCTTCCCGTCGACATCCTGAGCGCATGCGAAGGACTCATCGACTATACAGACCTCTGGTGGCCGCGCGAACACCGGCTCAGTTCCGACCCAGAAGCTCAACTGATTTGGGACGAGAACAGTCTGTTCGAAGTCAGCGCAGAAGGTCTCACAGCAGTGTGGGGCCATAACCACGGAAGCGAACCTCCACTTGAGCTCGGCCTCCTCATCGAGAACGAGAACTTTCCCCGTCACGTGGCGACCTTCAAATTTACTCAGCTTGGTGCGCAGTCAACTCGCATCGATATCCGTGCGCAAGCACCACTTAACGGTTCACGTGTAGGCGCGAATATATGGCGCGATGTACTGCACGGCTATTCGACATTCATGGGAAACAGGTAAGACATTTGATTATGTCTGTCGGCGTAGCTGCTGTAAGGTGTGAAGGTCTCGTCATCGGGGTGTGGCGCAGCTTGGTAGCGCGCGTCGTTCGGGACGACGAAGTCGCAGGTTCAAATCCTGTCACCCCGACGCGCAGTTGTGGCCTGGAGTGTCATCTCCAGGCCACGACTATTTAAGCGTGCTCTCTAGTCGCTTGCTCGTTTCTTAGATACTGTTACTCGCAAGTTATTTTCGTATTTTCGAGTGTATGTGTGAGGGCTGTTGTCATGGACGCAGACGTCATTGTTGTTGGTGCTGGCTTAGCGGGTCTCGTTGCCGCCAGGGAAGCGATTCGCGGCGGCTTGTCCGTTGTCGTCGTTGATCAAGAAAACCGACAGAACCTGGGCGGACAAGCGTTCTGGTCCTTCGGCGGTATGTTTCTCATCGACACCCCGCAACAGCGCCGTCTAGGCGTTAAAGACTCTGTAGAACTTGCACACTCCGACTGGACTGGCACGGCGGGCTTCGACCGCTTCGATGACGAAGATGGTTTAGGACAAGACCGCTGGGCGCGCCGATGGGCCTACGAATACGTCGAGTTCGCGGCCGGGGAGAAGGCCTCATATCTGGCTGAACATGGCATCAAATTCACCCCGGTCGTCGGATGGGCGGAACGCGGAGGCTCAGCCGCGGACGGCCACGGCAACTCCGTTCCACGCTTCCACGTCCCATGGGGGACCGGCACCGGCATCGTGACGCCGTTCATCAACTTCGCGCTGCAAGCTGAAAAAGAGGGCAAACTGCGCTTCAACTTCCGCCACCGCGTCACGGGGCTCATTACGGAAGGTGGCCGCGTCGTCGGGGTTGAAGGCGATGTGCTTGAGAACTCGGCACGCGACCGCGGACGTGCATCCAGCCGCGTTGCCACCGGAACTTTCACGCTCAAGGCACCGGCCGTCGTCATGGCGACGGGCGGTATCGGCGCCAACGCCGAGCTGGTACGCGCGAACTGGCCTGAACGGCTCGGGACTGCGCCGGAGAACATGATCTGCGGGGTTCCGGAATACGTCGACGGCTCGGGCTTGATCGCGGCGGAAGCCGCAGGCGCACGATGGGTCAATAAAGACCGCATGTGGCACTACACGGAGGGGATCATCAACTATGACCCCGTGTGGCCGGATCACGGGATTCGGATTCTTCCTGGCCCGACGCCGATGTGGTTCGATGCGCGAGGCAGGCGTCTTCCGCACCCGAACCTTCCGGGATATGACACGCTGGAGACCCTCAAATACCTTCGGACCACCGAGGACATTAAGGACTATGACCATTCGTGGTTCATCGTCAACGAACGGATCCTCGCTAAGGAATTCGCGCTGTCCGGATCCGAGCAGAACCCTGACATCACATCGGGCAAGATGAGCCGAGTCATCGCGTCTCGTTTGTCTTCCGGTATCCCTGGCCCGGTGCGTCGTTTCCAGCGCCGCGGACGGGATTTCTTGACGGCGGAGACGCTCGAACAGCTCGTGCCGAAGATGAACGAGCTGGTGGGGGAGGACCTCGTCGATGTGGATCATCTTCGGGAGCAGATCGAGGCGCGCGACCTGCAGATCGAAAACCCGTTCTCGAAGGATGCGCAAATCCAAGGGATTCACAACTCACGCGCTTTCCGTGGCGACCGGATGATCCGCACGACCAAGCCGCACAAGCTCCTGGATCCAGCGGCAGGCCCGCTCGTTGCGGTGCGTTTGAACATCTTGACGCGCAAGTCGCTGGGTGGGTTGCAGACTGACCTAGCTTCCCGCGTCATCAGTGCTGATGGCGAAGTCCTTCCGGGCCTCTGGGCTGCAGGTGAGGCTGCCGGCTTCGGGGGCGGCGGCGTGCACGGCTATCGCGCGCTTGAGGGGACATTCCTCGGAGGGGCTGTGTTCTCGGGGCTGCTAGCGGGCCGGTCCCTCACGGAAACGCTACGCGGATGACGTAGTCCGCAGGTTACTTTGAGGTTGCGTACACCGTTTCGCCCAACTGCGCCACGTATACTACAGAGGTTGAATGCCGAGTAGGCGATACACCGAATCGAAACAATAAGGACGTTACTGAGGATGGCAAAGAATACAGCGCGCTCCTCGAATAAGGACCGTGTGCAGGCAGCCCGCGAACACGCGGAGCAGCAGCGCATCGCAACGCAGAAGGCGCAGCGCCGCCGCGCGACCCTGATCAAGGCAATCATCGCCGCTATTGTGCTGGTCGTTGTTGCGGTAGCCGTAGTGGTCATCATCGGCCTCAAGAACAAGGGCGAGGATCAGTACGCGGAAGGTCCATACCCGAAGACCGGTAACGAAGTTGGCGGCGTGGTTTTCACGAGCCCAACAGAGGCAAAGGCAACGAACCTTACCGGCAAGGTCAAACGTCCAGAAGGTGACAACCCTCTGCCATCCGAAAAGGTCAACATCAGCGGCGTCGATAAGAACGCGTCGCCTGTCCAGGTTATCGTCTACGCGGACCCTGCATGCCCTCACTGCTATGAGTTTGAAAAAAGCTGGGGCCCAACGCTGAACGAGCAACTCGAGGCAGGCAAGATCACGCTCGAGCAGCGAATGGTCCCGTACCTGGACCGTGGCTCACCAAGTAACTACTCGTCCCGTGCTAACAACATGCTCGCATGCGTGGCTGACTCCAAGCCGGAAGTCTACAATGCAGTCTTGAATGAACTGTTCAAGGTCACTATGTCCCAGGGCGAGCAGAAGAATCAGGAACTGATTGACCTTGCCAAGAAGCATGGAGTCGATGGCAACATCGACAGCTGCGTCACCGACGGAACGTTCCGTCCATGGGTTGCGCACGCTGATCGCCAGGCTCGTGAAGATGGCGTTAGCGGCACCCCGAGCGTATTCGTCAACGGCGAACGTTGGGACGGCCAAAAGAACCCAGATTTCGGCGGCTGGCTGCAGGGCAAGATCGATGCCGCAGGTAAGGACGGCGAAGCAAAGGGCAGTGACGTTAAGGACGATAAGTAGTCCATAAGCTTCATCCTTGTAACGTTTTCTGGGGTTCGCTGGCCAAACGCATACACGCTACGGGTGAGTGTGTGTTTGGCCAGCGAATGTCGTAAGATTGGTTATCGTGCCTCAGTGCGGGCACGGTATGCCTCCTTAGCTCAGCTGGCCAGAGCAACTGTCTTGTAAACAGTAGGTCGCCGGTTCGAATCCGGCAGGGGGCTCGAGGAATATTCCGTGAAAGGAATATTGCCCCTAACAAAATAATTCCGAGGATCCTTAGCTCAGTTGGTTAGAGCGTTCGCTTCACACGCGAGAGGTCGCTGGTTCGAGTCCAGTAGGATCCACTTTCAAGCCCCGAGTTCACCCACCAACTCGGGGTTTTTCCATGTAATCACGCGGAAAATCCGGGTTTTCACGTCGCCGGTATATACTCATAAGGTGACACTAAGTGACAAGAAAACTGCCACAAAACTGTCACAGACTGCCACGAAACTGCCACACCTGGACGCGGCGGGGCGTGATGACCACGAAGAAGAAGCTGCCAAGAGGCATTGCAGAGCACCGCGGGAAGTACCTCATAGATTCTTGGAGGCATGAAATTGTTCGGAGGCGGCCCCTATAAGGCGGACTATGAATACAGCACGTTTGAGTTACACGCTGTGTTTGCTGAGGCGCTGGTTCAATCTGTTGGTTTACCTGAGGGTTGTTCAGACTTCATTCAAGGACCGCTCGAGGCAGGAGAGGCCTGGCTGGCTTTAGAGATCACCGCTGACTTTATTGAATCTTATGGCGCGAAAGTGGACCCGACTTTGTTTCGTCAAATGGAGGACGCACAGCGTAGCTATCTGGATGAGACCTTGCAGGGCGCTATTGAAAAAGTGCGCCCGTATGTAACACCAGCTACCTAATCTTTTCGAATCTTATAGCCCACCCGGGTTTGCTCGGGTGGGTTTTCTTATACCCGAAAACAGGTTTCCCTACTACCGCCGGGGGTATAACGGCGGGCTAATCTACGCAATTTTGATGCGGCATGAATGGAGGGCGCACATGTCCGAAAATGTTCAAGAGAACAAAGAACCACAGTCCACCGATACGGCGGGGTTTACTCCTATCAATAGCCAGGAGGAACTAGACCGGATTATTGGGAATCGGCTCGCATTGCGATATCTCCCCGGCTGTTTTCCCGCCCCGAAGAGCTCACACAGGTGGCGTGGAGTCGCTCGCCCTGCGGAGGAGATACACAGCGGGATCAAGGGGCCTCAGACGGTCGGGGAAGAATCCGAACTGCCACAAGACTGCCACAGCGAAGAAAGTCGCCCGAAGATCCCTGAGAATACGCGGTTCTGTGGATACTCCAGTCGGCCCACTTTCAAGCCCCGAGTTCACTCACGAACTCGGGGCTTTCAGTTTAATGTTGCGCCTTCGAAATGCGCACGTCCGTGGCACGGCCTAAAGTGGGATAAGGCGCAAGTCTCACATGCAGAAAACATGTGTCGCAAGCCATGTGCAGAAAGTCATGTGCACGTTTCTGAATAGCGGCAACACTGGGCAAATCATTAGGCGAAATACTAGGCGAGGGGAGACGACAACAGAATGACCGAGCGTCAGAACTCACGCCAGCCACGCTTCCGCCGCAAGAACAAAAACCTCCCCAACATCCAGCCCCGCCAAGCCGGCGTCGACCGGGACGTGCCTCACCCGACCACATTCGATCCCAACATTCCGCTGCCTGCCGTCCCTCCGCCATCGATACGCAGCATCGCTAACGACAACGACGACCTTCTCCGCGAAGAATCCCGTGCAAAACCGACGCATGCAGAACCGGCTCATGCAGGGCCGACTGATGCAGAAGCCGCCGACGTAGAAGTAGTCGACCCGTCTCACCCGGCCGATACCTCGGCGACCTCCGTCTGGACTGTTGCGCAACGCCAGGGGTCCATCCTCCGCTCGCTTGAAGCCGCCCAAATCACGCAAGACCAAACACCTGTAGCTGACTCCACCCGAGCAACTGACGGTGAGCGCGCCGCGAGCACCGCATCGATAGGCGAAATCGCGTCGCAAGAAACCGGCCGACCACACAAGAGGAAAAGCCCCCGCGGAGCCCGGTCACCACACCGTCGCGGGAAAGCCAGCGCCACAGAGAAAGCCAGTGGCCGGAAGCACAAAACCAAGCCACACTCGCCAGAACAGCACGCGGTGACAGCCCCACTCGTGCGCGGGCTGCGTGGCATGATCCAGGGTGAAGCACCAGCGACAACCACGTTCAACATTGTTGACAGGCTCATCGGCTCACCCTTTGAACAAGCTGCCGCCCGTACCGACCCGCAAGCTGAAGCGGAAAAGGAAGCCGAAAACGTACGACGCGCAATGCGGTTCGCGCTCGATATCGCCGAACTCATGCTGCGGTGGGGCTCCGGCGCGCAAGAAGTTGAGACCGCGGTCATCGCGGTAACCGCCTCGAGCGGGCTGCGGCACGTGGACATGGACATCACGAACCAGTCGATCCACCTCAACTGGACCCCACCAGAAGGCATGCCGGTCTCGGTGATGCGGGTCGTACGTTCGTTCTCCGATAACTACAAGTCTCTTGCCGCCCTCCACCAGCTTGTTGCTGACATTGCGGCAGGGCGTGTAGAAATCGAAGCCGCGCAAGCCCGCATGCGAGCGATTCGTCGCTACCGGCATCCGTACTCCGCGACCGTGACGTTCATCGGAAGCCTCGCATTCGCAACACTCTTCGTCGTGTTCATCGGCGGCGGGTTGCGCGCGGCCACCGCGGTGTTCTTCACCCAGGCGGTCATCTCCACTGTGACGCGGCTCAATATCAAATGGCGCGTCCCGGAATTCTTCAACGTCGCATCGAGCACACTGCTCGCGACCGTCATTGCACTGGTGCTCTATAACTACGAGATCATCAGAAACCCGGAGATGGTGGTCGCTGGCGGGCTCATGCTGATCCTGCCCGCGGGGCGGTTCGTCTCCGCGGTCCAAGATGCGATCTATGGGTTTCCGCTCACCGCGGTCTCAAGGCTCTTCTCGGCGCTGATCATCTACGCGGCCATTATCACCGGCGTCATGGCCGGCGCCTACGTCGCAGCCTCCTTCAACCTGAGCGAAATCGACCTCGCTCGACCGCCAGCAGCTAACGGCCTCCCATTCTGGGTGCTCACGCTCCTCGCGGTCTTCGCAGTCCTCAGCGGGGCTGTCATCCAACAGGTTGCGCCGCGGCACTTGCTGCCGATCGCGCTCGTGGTCGTCGCAGGCTACTCGACGTACTGGATCTTCGCTAACAACCTCAACGTTGGGCCACGAGCAACCCCGGCGGTTGCCGCCGCAGTCATGGGTTTGCTTGCACGCCTGATCGCCCAACGGCTTAACATCCCTTCGCTAATCCTGATCGTGCCATCGATCATCATCATGCTGCCCGGACTGGCGATCTTCCGGTCGATGTACGCGATGGTTCAGCAAGCCGAAGGTATCTCGACCTCGCTAGCGGGCATGGTCGTCTCGTTCTCGATCATCATGGCGATCGCAGTCGGCGCGGCTTTCGGTGATCTTCTAGCACGCCCATTCACTGCAGGTCTCAACCTCGCATACAAACAGCGCACCCGCCGACGCTAAATGGCGCAACACGTTGCTGCTCAACGCTAGCTAAACAGTCCAATCGATCGGGTCATACCCCATCGAAATCAGCGCCTCATTCGCACGCGAAAACGGACGCGAACCAAAGAAACCGCGGCGCGCCGACAACGGCGACGGATGCGCGCTCTCAATCACCGGATGCCCCTCAAGCAGCGGCGCGAAACCCTGCGCATGCCGCCCCCATAAAACAGCAACCGGAGCTCCGCCCTGCCCAGCTGTTCCCCGCCGACCCAGCTCCGCAACCACCGCGCCCGTGATCTCATGCCAACCAATACGAGAATGAGACCCCGCCTCACCCCTGGTCACCGTGAGTGACGTGTTCAAAAGCATCACGCCCTGAGCCAACCACCGCGAAAGATCACCGTGCGCCGCCGGAGCGAGCCCCACATCGTCGGCAAGCTCACGGTAAATGTTCACCAAACTACGCGGCAACGGACGCACTGACGCATCGCACGCGAAAGCCAACCCGATCGGATGCCCCTCAGTGGGGTAGGGGTCCTGCCCAATAATCAAGACCCGAACATCCTCGGGAGGCACCGACAACGCGCGGAACACATGCTGCGGAGCCGGCAGGATCCGTTCACCCGCAGCAAGACGAGCCGCCAACTCATCACCCACACGGCCCAACCGCGGACCCAAACCAGCCAACACATCGCACCACGCCGGGGCGACGCCCCACCCCATCCACCGCTCACGCCAGCGCGGAAACCAGCCCGAAGGATCAGCGGAAACCTCAGCGCTTGTCGGGACAACCACAGCCGGAGGCGCGCTAGCCGGGACAGAACGGTCATTAGGCACAGAACTCATAAACCCCATGCTGGCACGCTCGAGAGATAGAATGAAACACGCAGAACGCCGGGCCGCAAGGCATCAGCGCCAAGCAACACACGAAAAGGAGTGCAGTGGCCGAAACACCTCAAACCCCGCACTCTGCAGAGGACGAGACTCTTACCGAACTGAAACGCCAGATCCTCGACTTCGAAAAGAAAACCTATAAATATAGCGGTGCGAAAGAAGACGCGATTCACGAACGCTTCGGGCTCACCACGACACAGTATTATCAGATCCTTAACGGGCTTATTGACCAGCCGGCGGCTCGGCGCTACGCGCCCTACGTTGTGGAACGACTACAACAACAGCGAACCGCACGGACGGCAGGTGCCGGCGGGACACGGTCGACGCGCACGCGGCCCACGCGGACACCGTTGACGGGAATGAACGGATAGGACAACCATGGGCAAGCGATACCCCACCGACGAATTCGATTCAGTGCCCCAGACGCCCAAGCGGGCAGGTGCCCACAGATCTTGGGCTGTATTCCCGCACCCAGCTAAGCGTCTGCGTTCCATCCTGATCGTCGGAGCTTTCGTTCTAGCTGTAGGGGTCCTGATGTACACCGTGGTGCGGCCATGGTCGGCAGAAGCTTTCGGCGACCTCAAGAAAGACGAACAACAGACCGAGCAGCCTCAAGCGTCTGGTTCTGCGTCTGAAAGCGCCAGCACCGAGGCCGGGCCGAGCGATGAGCCAAGCGATGGGCCATCGGCTTCCGACGGGGCCGAATCTGATGGGCCTAGCGATGCGGCGGATAGCAGCGCATCTGCGAGCGATGACGCTGAAAGCGGCGCACCGAGCGAAGAAGAACTAGCCGTGCCTCTCTGGGTGTACAACGCCAACGGCAACGCGGCGATGACCCAGGACGCCGTAACCCACCTCACCGAAGAAGGCTTCCAGCCCGTAGCAGGTGGGCAGTGGAGCCGCATCGAAGACACAAGCACCGTGTACTACAAGAATGAGGCCGATGGCGCGCTCGCCGCGAAAATCGCCGGGAAACTCAAGATTTCGGGGACATACCAGCACCAGAATATCCCGCAAGACATCACCGTGGTGATCGGGAGCGATTACACGCCGCGCTAGATTGCGCTGAGCAGATGGCGCGACCCGGGCCCGAGCTGTATAGATTGCGCTGAGTTGATTATGCCGCGCTAGATTGCGCTGTGGGCGCACTTGAGCGCATCTATCTTGCACTCTCGGGGTCAGAGTGCCAACATGGTATTAGCACTCGAACATGATGACTGCCAGAAATGGTGGCGTTCATGCTTCGAAACCACTCGAGGGCGTGAGGGACCTGAGTCCCGGCCGTCGCGGGCGCGACCTTGAGATGGGACAGAAATGCTTTCACTAGACGTTTCCGGAAAGGAACATCTGAATCCATGGCAAAGACCATTGCATTCGACGAGGAAGCACGCCGCGGACTCGAATCCGGCCTCAACCAGCTGGCCGACGCCGTCAAGGTAACCCTTGGCCCACGCGGCCGTAACGTTGTTCTGGAGAAGAAGTGGGGCGCACCCACCATCACCAACGACGGCGTCTCCATCGCAAAGGAAATCGAGCTCGAAGACCCATACGAGAAGATCGGTGCCGAGCTCGTCAAGGAAGTCGCGAAGAAGACCGACGACGTAGCAGGCGACGGCACGACGACCGCTACCGTGCTGGCTCAGGCTCTCGTTAAGGAAGGCCTGCGCAACGTCGCGGCTGGCGCTGACCCGATCGCGATCCGCCGCGGTATCGAGAAGGCCGTCGAAGCGGTGACCGAGCAGCTGCTCGCCTCCGCTAAGGAGATCGAAACCAAGGAAGAGATCGCGGCAACCGCATCGATCTCCGCAGGGGATAAGCAGATTGGTGAACTGATCGCCGAAGCCCTCGACAAGGTGGGCAAGGAAGGCGTCATCACCGTCGAAGAGTCGAACACCTTCGGCCTCGACCTCGAACTCACCGAGGGTATGCGCTTCGACAAGGGCTTCATCTCCGCATACTTCGTCTCTGACGCCGAGCGCCAGGAGACCGTGCTTGAAGACCCATACATCCTGATCGTCAACTCGAAGATCTCCGCGGTCAAGGACATCGTTCCAGTTCTCGAGAAGGTCATGCAGTCCGGCAAGCCGCTGCTGATCATCGCTGAGGACGTTGAGGGCGAGCCTCTGGCAACCCTGGTTGTCAACAAGTTGCGCGGCACCTTTAAGTCCGTTGCGGTCAAGGCTCCAGGCTTCGGTGACCGCCGCAAGGCAATGCTCGCCGACATCGCGATCCTGACCGGCGGCCAGGTCATCTCCGAAGAGGTTGGCCTCTCGCTTGAGAACACGACCCTGGACATGCTGGGCACCGCCCGTAAGGTTGTTGTCACCAAGGACGAAACCACGATCGTTGAGGGCGCAGGCTCCGCCGAGGAGATCGCCGGCCGTGTCGCTCAGCTGCGTGCCGAACTGGACGCAACCGAGTCCGACTACGACCGCGAGAAGCTCCAGGAGCGCCTCGCTAAGCTTGCAGGTGGCGTTGCCGTCCTCAAGGCCGGCGCAGCTACGGAGGTTGAGCTCAAGGAACGCAAGCACCGCATCGAAGACGCTGTTCGTAACGCGAAGGCAGCCGTCGACGAGGGCATCGTCCCAGGTGGTGGCGTTGCGTTGATCCAGGCAGGCGAGAGGGCATTCTCTGGCCTCAACCTGGAAGGCGACGAAGCGACCGGCGCGAACATCGTCAAGGTTGCTATTGAGGCTCCGCTCAAGCAGATCGCTTTGAACGCAGGCATGGAGCCAGGCGTTGTTGTTGACAAGGTTCGTGGCCTCGAGCCAGGCTTTGGCCTCAACGCAGCGACCGGCGAGTACGTCAACCTCCTCGAGGACGGCGTGAACGACCCAGTCAAGGTGACCCGTTCCGCACTGCAGAACGCGGCATCCATCGCTGGCCTGTTCCTCACCACTGAGGCTGTTGTTGCTGACATCCCTGAGAAGACCCCAGAGATGCCAGGCGCTGACCAGATGGGCGGCATGGGCATGATGTAATGCCCACCCAACCGTGAGGTTCGCTAGAGCCCACGGAACACAGTTGAGGCCCTGCATGCGAAGAGTGTGCAGGGCCTCAACTGTTTAATATGCGCGGCCTAATAAGCGTGGCGCCGTGCTAACAAGCTCACGGCCTGGATTAGCTTCGCTCTCAGTCAATGCGCCGGCCGTTGCGGGTCGGACGGTTAGCCGAAGAGGAAATAGAGCTGGCAATCAATCCGAACAGGACACCAGCGATCGGCCACACCATCCAAGCAACCGACCAGGCGTTGAAGGCTAGTCCCCATACGAGGAATACCAATGTTGCCAGGCACCAGTATGGGCCAGCGATACGGTCAATCTTGCGGCGAGCTTCCAGCTGCTCAGGCGTGTAATCATTGGTCGAGGTGAGCTGGCTATAAGCGCTGCGTTCCATACCGCCGATGGTCAGCAGAGCCACGCCGATGCCCGTGAGAGGGAAGAGAATCATCAGCCCGATTTGGATGAGGCGTTCGGGTGTATCAGAGGAGTCGGCTTCGGTGCCACAAATAGCGATCGCCGCAGTCGCAAGGATGATGAGCGCGACCCCGACCGCCATTAAGACGTTGCTACGTTTTGCCCGTAGGTTCTTCTCCTTTTTGTAGGCGAGCAGAACCTCAGGTTGGAGGTCGACCGAATCGAACTCGTTGACATCGACGTCGGTGCCAGAGGAGCCCGAGACGAAGAACAATGACACGCCGACCGCAACGAAAAGGAATAGCCCAGCTAGGCCGGTTGTGAGCGGGGAGAGCGGCCCGGTGTTTGTGAACAATGCGCCCTTCGGGGCATCTTCCGCCATAGAAAGAGTTGCGATGATGCCGAAACCGATCAAGCACAAGAACACGCCTGTGGCTACGAAGCGTGCCGTACGGCGACGCTGGGCAAGGAATGCCTCGGCTTCCGCCTTCGACAGGTGTACCCCGGACTCGCGGTATGTGTCGACTTCGGTACGGATACCCAGGTCGTCTGCGAGTTCGTCCAGGTTGCCGAACTGGGTGATGACCTGGCCTACGGCCTCGTTATCGCTCGCTCCTGAATTGCGAAGCTCCGTGTAGCGGTCTTCGCACATCTGCAGGAGTTCGGTGCGAGCCCGCCTGACCTCGCGTGAATCGGGTAATGGCTTGAATAGGTTTTCGATGTAGCTCTGGATTGCGTTCATGATAGCTCCTCATTCCTGATGAAAAGACTGACCAAGTCGACGGTGGCAAGCCACTCTTGGCAACGCGCTATATAAAAACTGCGTCCCGCGTCGGTGATTCGGTAATAGGTGCGTGGACGGCCGGTTTCAGATGCTCCTTTGAAAGATTCGAGGGAGCCGGCTTCTTCTAGCCGGCGCATAGCCGAATAGAGGGTGGTTTCCTTGATGCTGTAGCGGCCTTCGGCCCGGTTTTCGATGTGTTTGGATATCGCGTATCCATATGAAGGTTCATCCCAGACGCATTCGAGAACAAGGATGTCGATCACGCCGCGGATGACGTCTCCGCTGATCATGTCACCTCCGTTCATCGCTGCTAGCAGTTCATGCTTTGATCCTACATGTGTCGTACTATGTCTGCCATAGTATGAGTGAAAAAATTTAGGGGCGGACCTGGAATGGTGATTCCCGGTCCGCCCCTGCGCAGTGCCTTCCCCTGCTCTGTGTCTTCCTGTGAGCGTTGCTCTTCTATCGATGCATCTTCAGGCGAGCGAGCTCGCTAGCGATGTTCTTTCGAGCTTTCGCTTCCCAGCTCTGGACCCCGAAGTCAGTGATGTAGAGCTGCGGGGTCGCGAGCATGCCCTCCAAGATGCGGGTTCGTCCCGCAATAAAATCATTCTCTGGAACGTGCGCGTATTCGTGGCGCACATCGAGCGTATAGCGTTGATATCCGGCTTCAGGGCGCGCCAAAACCGACAAATCAGCGTCCAACAACATACTGACTCCGGCGTCGATATCGGAAACACGCTGAGCTGCATCGGCGGCGACGGCCGCGTGGTCAGCGGTGGCCAGGATGGCGCAATGAACCCGCTGCACTACATCGGTATCTACGACCCCCGTGAGCTGGCGGGCCGCCAATTCGGCCGACGCGTGTTCGTCTTCGCCGGGTGTCCCCTCATAGATTGAGTCATGCCACCACGCCGCCAGCCGGGCGACGCGCATAGCGGTTCGTCCGTCACGCGAATCACCCAAGCCTGCGGCTGTGGAGATCGTATCGATGCCCGTGAGCACCTGATTCAGGTGCCTGAGATCGTGATAATGGCGATGAGGTTCTTTCCACCGCTCGAGCAGTTCACGTCCCAGGCTGAGCTGTCCTGGCAAGACAGACTCAAAGGCTGTGCGAAGACGAGCTTCGATGCGTTCGATGCGGTCACGCGCTGGAACGCGCAAACCCGAGTCTCGCAGCCGTCTGGTGAGTTCACTCGCTGAAACCGGGACAGCGCCCAGTTCGACGAGCGAATCATAGACGCGGAGAGGGGCATCGTAATGGTCGTGGTCGAAAGCTCGCGGTGGGAGCCCCGCGCGCTGCGCAAACGCGTGAAGCTCCTCCAATGACGTATCTGACACCACATGTGAAAAGTGGGTTCCGTGGGCCGGCCACACGGGAGGGTCAATCAGAATCGTCATAAACCCAGCCTAGACGGCGCCGCTTGCACCAACGCGGCAGAATGCGGCTGGTTGTCCCAAAGCGATCAGTAAGGCTACTGGGCGAACAAGCTCATATTCGCCTGCTCAACCTGGTCATACTGTTCAGACGCACGAGTCAGTGCGACAGAGATCTGAGACAGCGACTCCTCGACCTGGGCCTGAGTAGCACGCCACTGAGCCACGATGTTTTGGAAATTAGCCGAAGCCGAGCCGCTCCACGTGCCCTGAAGCTCAGAGAGCGAAGCACGCATGCTATCCACTTCGGCGCGCACGCGCTCAGCGGTGGACAGAACCGCTGCCGACTTCTGGCGCATAAGCCCGGTATCAGTTGCAAACATAGCCATGGTGAAAACCTCCACAAATTGGGATTGGTATTGATTCAGGTCCGTTCTTGGCCCTGGTCACCACGCTATGAAAACGCCAGCCGATACAGGCTGGATCGTCAGAAGATGTGGACAAGTCTGCCCGCGCGAGCCTGTGTGAATAACGCATCACGCGAGTTCGCGCGGCACGCCGTTACTTCTCCGGTGGCGGAGGAGGGAACGACGGCAAAGCGGATGGCCCATCAGAATCCGGGACCACGCCGGCGTCCGGAACCGCGTCAGCATCAGATACCTCGTCGATATCCGGAATCTCATCTTCATGCGATTCCTCAGCGTAGCTGTCCTGCATTTCAGAGAACTCAATTCGCGGCAACCGAAGCTCCAACGTCGCGCCACCGCCAGGGGTATCCGAGATCACGACACTGCCATCATGCTGCTTGGCAATCGCCGCAACAATCGCCAAACCCAAACCGGTCCCGCCAGTCTCACGGTCACGCGACTCATCGCCGCGATAAAAACGCTCGAAAATGCGCTTGGCATCCTCCGGCTTAATACCTGGACCATGATCCACGATCGCCAAAACCACCGTGTCACGCCCCTCAATAACAGGCCGCGAACCCACCGCAACCTCAATCGGGGACTCCTCCGGCGTGTAACGCATCGCGTTCGTCATCAGATTCACCAAAACCTGACGCAACTTCGCCTCATCGCCACGGGTCGGCGCAGAAACAGGCGGAGCCCCATCCAGGCCCACCAAACTGATCTTCCGATCAGGTGCGCTAACGCGGGCATCAGCCACCGCATCGTGCGCAAGAATCAACAAATCAACTTCCTGCGACTCCAACGGACGCTCCTCATCAAGGCGAGCCAGGGTCAACAAGTCCTCAACCAGCTGAGTCATTCGCTTAGCCTCAGACTCAATCCGGCCCATGGCCTGACTCAACGGCTCACCATCAGGGATACCACCGTGACGATACAGCTCCGAATAGCCACGGATCGTTACCAACGGAGTGCGCAACTCGTGCGAGGCGTCCTGAATGAAACGCCGCATCTTCTCTTCGGACACCTGCTGCGCCTTAAATGCAGACTCAATACGAGACAACATGACGTTCAAGGATTCCGAAAGACTACCGACTCAGTCTCCATCGGATACTTCGGAACACGCGACGACAAATCGCCGCCAGCGATCTTCGCGGCAGTCCGCTCAACGTCAGACAACGGCTTAAACGCCCGAGTCGTGATGACATAACCCACCAACGACATCACCATCGTCGCGAGCGTACCTGCAACCAAAATCGACGCGGTTGCCTGCTCAACCGTGCGCACCGTGTCCCGCAAAGGCCACGCAATCACCATGGTCCCCGGGCCGTCTGTACGCATGACAGCCTTAACACGCCAGCCCCGGGATGCAGGATCCGTGCCCGCAACCGTGAACGGACGCCGGCCGTGCTCATTGACAAGCTCAGGCGTGATCGGAGGCAGGGCCGGCTGGTCCACAGTGCCGACGCCCTTCGTCAGCACAACCTCGCCGTCCGCGTCAGACAACTGGCCGAAAAACGTCAACGCATTAGGCGACGTCCCGGTGACCCGGTCCGAGCCGACACGCAACGCAACCTCAAGGCCCGTCTGAAGCTCACCCAAACTGGACGCCAAGTCGCGGTCCACACGCTCCATCAGCGCGGCCTGGGTCGTCTGAGCGGTACCCCACGCCGTCGCAGCGATGCCGGCCATCATCAGGCCAGCCATCATCGCGACGAGCTTAGACCGCAAAGAAATGCGGCGGAGGGTACGGCGAAACCAGTCGAACAAAGAAAAGGAACCTATCGCTTATCAGGGGTGCGCAGCAGATAGCCGACGCCGCGCTTGGTGTGAATCAGCGGCTCCCAATCGTGCGGGGCATCCACCTTGCGGCGGAGGTAAGAAATATAGGATTCGACGATGGACGCGTCACCGTTGAAGTCGTACTCCCATACGTGATCCAGGATCTGCGCCTTCGACAGCACGCGGTTCGGGTTCATCATGAGGTAGCGCAAAAGCTTGAACTCAGTAGGGGAGAGGTCGATGGCCTCACCGCGGCGACGTACCTCGTGCGCATCGTCATCAAGCTCGAGGTCGGCCACGCGGAGGATCTCGTTTTCCATCTCAGGCTGGGTGCGGCGCAACACGGCGCGGATGCGGGCAACAACCTCGTCCAGTGAGAAAGGCTTGGTCACGTAATCGTCGCCGCCGACGGTCAGGCCCGTGACCTTATCGCTCGTGTCATCGCGTGCGGTCAAGAAGACGACAGGGAAGTGGCGGCCCGTTTCACGCAAACGGCGCGTGACCTCGAACCCGTCAAGGTCAGGGAGCATGACGTCCATGACGGCCAGGTCTGGTTCTTCGCGCTCAACCGCGGCCAGTGCCTCCTGGCCGGTTCCGGCCGCAACCACGTCGAAACCAGCGAAACGCAGCGACGTCGCCAGCAGCTCACGAATGTTCGGCTCATCATCAACGACGAGCAGTTTAGCTTCAGAAGAATTCGGTTTCATAACCACATTATGTCGATGAAAGCTGGACGTTCGCTGGATGGTTACGGGGCGCTTGCCTGACGCTAGCTGGAAGCCAGGGGCGCAGTGTCAGCCAGGCAACCGCATCGTTATTCTGCTGAATCTGTGCGGGCAGCGCGACGATTAGCTCGCGAGCGTTCAACGCCACCCCACACGAGCAAAACAATGACCCCAGCGAACGCGGTCGGCAACCCCCACAGGCCAACCGCCGTGAAGTAGCGGCCAAAGCCAAGATGCAAGAAATAGTCGACCAAAATGCCGAGCAGAGCGAACAAACTCACCACGCCCGCAAGTGCGGTGATGAACAAGATCGCGGTCCACACGGGGCGGCTCGCGGTCTTCACATCGGCGGCCTGCTCAGGGGAAGACAAAGGAGCCTGCGCTTCCTCGGTAAAAACTTCCTCAGTGGAAACGTCAGTGTCGGTGGAAACCTCGCCGGGGCCCTCGGCGGGGCGGTCGGCGCTGAAATTGTGGCCTGAATTATGCTGCGTCATCAGTGCAATGCTAGCGCTAAACGATGTCGTAGGCTTAAAAGTCAAGAACGCTGTGAACACGCGGCCACCCGAGAGTCCCGTGTGGCGCTAAGGAGGAAACGTGGCCCGTAAACCGAAACTCGATTCGGTGCTGGCAGAGGCTAAAGCGCAGGCCCGCGACGCGCTACTTGAAAACGAGCCCGAAAACGTTGTGGGTGAACACATCGAGGTTGTCGCGGAAGATTCCCGCGTGGTGACCCACTATTTCGAATGCACGCAAGATGGGTATGCCGGCTGGCGCTGGTATGTGACGTTGGCGCGCCCGCCGCGTGGGAAAACCGCTACCGTGAGCGAGTCTGGCTTGGTTCCCGGCGATGGTGCGCTTTTGGCTCCGGAGTGGGTTCCGTGGGAAGAACGCATGCGCGCCTATAAAGAGGAGCAGGCCGCTAAGAAGGCTGCGGAAGAAGCTGAGCGGGAAACGCAGCAAGCCTACGATGCGGATGAGGGCGCCGGCGAGGATATTGAAGACGCAAGTGATGCTAGCGGTGAAACAGCGGATGCTGAGGTAGACACAGACGCCGACGAGGTTGCTGCTGATGATGCCGCCGATGGTGGGCGCGGCAACCGCGCGGCCCGTCGGGAACCGCTGCAGCGTCGTCGCCGCCAGCGCCGCCGTCGCGGCCGTCGCGGTCAGCGGAACAGTAAGAAGAACTAGGTGCTGGGTCTAAGTATCAGGCCTGGGCGTTAACGGTGTTGGGGCGAGGACCACCCTCGCCCCAACACCGTTAACGTTCTAAGAATGATCGCTGACGCCGGGTCAGCGGCTCCCGTTAGCGGTTCTCCAAGATGAAGTCGATCGCTCGGGTGAGCTTACGGACGTCCTCTGGGTCAACGTTGACGAACGTTGCGATACGCAGCTGGTTGCGTCCGAGCTTGCGGTAGGGTTCCGTATCAACGATGCCGTTGTCGCGCAGCGCCTTGGCCAGCCAGGCGGCGTCGACCGAATCGTCGAAGTCGATCGTGCAGATGACCTGGGAACGGTCCTGTGCCCGCTCAACGAACGCGTTCGCGAGGCTGTGGGCGTCAGCCCAGTCGTAGATGACCTGGCTTGATTCGGCGGTGCGGGCCGTAGCCCAGTCCAGGCCGCCATTTTCGTTCATCCACTTCAGCTGCGCATCGAACGACAGCAGCGTTGGGAGCGAAGGCGTGTTGTAGGTCTGGTTCTTCGCCGAGTTATCCACGGCGGTCTTGAGGTTGAGGAATGCTGGAACCCAACGGCCAGACTCGGCGATCCGCTCGACGCGGGCCAGAGCGCGAGGTGACATGATCGCAACCCACAGGCCGCCGTCGGAGCCGAAGTTCTTCTGCAGCGAGAAGTAGTAGACGTCAGTTTCCTTGATGTCGACGGGCAGGCCGCCGGCCGCGGACGTGCCGTCGATGAGCACGAGCGCATCCTCGGAAATGCCTGCCGGACGCTTGACAGCTGCCGCGGCGCCAGTTGAGGTTTCGTTATGAGGCCACGCGTACACATCGGCGTCCGAGGCCTTGGCCTCCGGGACCGTGCCAGGCTCCGATTCGATGACCTCGGAGTCCTCAAGGAACGGTGCCGCCTGGGTTGCGGAAGCGAACTTGCCGCCAAACTCACCAAACACCAGATGCTGGGCCTTGCGCTCAACCAAACCGAACACGGCGGCATCCCAAAACGCGGTAGCGCCACCGAGACCCAAAACAACCTGGTAGCTCTCAGGGATAGAGAAGAGCTCAGCCACGCCCTCCTGCACCGACTTCACAAGGTTCTTCACAGGAGCCTGCCGGTGCGAGGTCCCGAGCAAGTCCTTGTTATCAACAATGGCCTGGACCTGAGCGTCACGCACCTTGGACGGGCCAGCGCCGAAACGGCCATCAACAGGAATCATGTCTGCAGGGATGCGGGGAAACTCGCTCACTCATACTCCTAGATCGAGAACGTCGGTTTCGATGGGCAGCCGAAACCGTGTGCCTTCAGTCTCTCGCATCCGGACCTGAATCCCGGGGTTCTGGTCAGCTTTATGACTCAGATAGAAGACCCGGCGGACGATGCGGTGCCCGGCCTGGTTGCTGCGTGTACAACAGCTAATAAACCCCATAGCCCAGAGGCGACGACAGCTAGAACTGCAGTGGCCCAATGGGGGATAGGGGCTGCAGCTGTCAGTACGAACCCAACGGACACTAGGGAAAACACGGATGCGGCGATGCCGACGGTAAAACCTCGTGCGGGGGAGTGACGTGCAACCTCTGATACCGCAAAGATGCCGGTAAATACGGCGCCGGCGGCAGCCGCAATGGCGACTAACGTCAAACCGTTCGCTCCAGTGAAAATGGAACCGAAGGCGAAACAGGCGGCGATAAAAATCTTCAGCCCGGTTGAATATTCCATTCTTCCTCCATGCCACGGGGCGTATTGAAATCATTTAACAACAAGGTAGGGGATATGCGGCCCCTTGGGATCTCGAGCCAGGCTAGGGTTTAATGAGTGAGAGCCTCGCAGGGCCTGGCCGCGGGTTGGAGCCGCGCGTCATTGCCTGCAGGCTGACGCTTAAGGAGCAGTTGTACGGCATGTCTGAACTCATCGATACAACAGAGATGTATCTGCGTACGGTTTTGGAACTTCAAGAAGAAGGTATCCCACCTATGCGTGCGCGCATCGCTGAACGCCTCGGCCATTCCGGTCCGACCGTCTCTCAGACTGTTGCCCGCATGGAACGTGACGGCCTCCTGCTCTTGGATGAACATCGTCACCTGACCTTCACGCCACTTGGTCGCGAGCGCGCGATCTCCGTGATGCGTAAACACCGCCTCGCGGAACGCCTGCTTGCCGATGTGATCGGCCTCGACTGGGAATTCGTGCACGAAGAAGCGTGCCGCTGGGAACACGTCATGAGCGACCGCGTCGAGGAGCGCATCGCCGAAATCCTCGATGACCCGTCCGTGTCCCCGTACGGAATTCGCATTCCAGAAGCATCGGATCAAGGTGAGCCTCACATCTCAGGCGTGAACCTCGAGAAGGTCGTCACTGAAGGTGGCTCGTATAAAGGTACGGTTTTGGCGCTCGCCGAGACCCTCCAGGTTGATCCGATCCTGCTTGGCCAGCTGCGCGACGGCGGCATCAAGCCACAGGCCAGCATCACCGCGGAAGCGAAAGAGGACTACATCGTGGTGCGCGTCGACGGCGTAGAAGGCGCGCTCGAACTCCCGCCCGAGGTTTCGGCCCACATTTTTGTAGCTCAGTAACGCGTGCCCGACCCGTCAAGCTGGACGTCTTGTGGCGTCGACATGGCGCTGTGCGGCGTCTCGATAGCGCTGTAAAGGTAACGATATGCCGTCCCGGTTGTTATCAAATTGTGACTTTGGCTGAAAATCGTTACGATTAAGGGCGGAGGAAAGCCGTGCAGGCTCCTCGCGAGCTAATTCACTAGCTAACTCGCTAGCTAAGCAGAGCCATCTCAGGGGAAGGGGAAGGCTGCGCATGCATCAGCAGCAGTCGATGAAGCCACGTGGTCGCCGAGCGAACCGCGTCGCTACGCCCACCGTTATGTCGCCCGTAGCAAGCGCGGATTCGCCGCGCCGTTTCGCGGGCACATCTCGTTACGGTGTCGCGGCAGATCTCGAAGCGTTGCTTGCGCTCGCACCCCAGGCTGATGCGGTTGAAGCTGGCGCTCCTGCGCCCGTCCGTGCAACAGCAGTTGCCGCCCCACTGGAAGAAGCGCCAGCTCGTACCGCATCGAATGTTATCGACTTTGAAACGCGTAGCGCTCGCCGTTCCAAGAATGCGCACGCCGCCCGGAAGCTGGGTGGCTACGCTACCGCGATCGGCAACATTCCTCAGCGCGCCGCTGTAGCTGCGGCTTCGGCTGGCTTGGTTGCCCTGTTGCTTGCACCTGGTCAGAGCCCTAAATCTGAGGACGATGTGGTGAGCGTTGAGCGTGCGGCTCAGTCGCTTCCAGCGGTTAACGACGTCGTTGCGCCGGCTGTTCCGCAGACCGTTGCCCACGTACAGGCGCAGGCTGTTGCCCCGGAAACGCTGGCTGAAATCCTTGAATCGGCAGGTGGACCGCTGAACCTGACACCGGAGCAGAAGTTGGGTCTGCTTGCTCATCCGGTCAACCCAGTCCGGATCACGTCCCCATTCGGTAACCGCCCTGACCCATGGGGCGGCAACAAGATGGTGGGACACGTGGGGCAGGACTATGCAACGACGTGCGGTCAGCCTGTGTATGCAACCGCACCGGGAACTGTTGTTCAGGCTGAATCCGCGGGTCACTCTGGCCTGCGCGTGACGATCGATCACGGCTTCGGCTTGGAGACGGCCTACAGCCACAACACGGCGCTTAAGGTGAACGTCGGTGACGAAGTTGATACTGGTGACCTGATCGCATTGTCCGGCACCACGGGCAATTCCACGGGATGTCACGTCCACTACGAAGTCATTATTGACGGTGAATTTGTTGACCCGGCTGACTGGGTTGGGCGGCAGTAAAGGGTGTTGTCCGACACACCGGTCACCGTTCCGTGATCAAAATGTGACAATTCGATAACGTTGCAGTATTGTTATCAAAGTCGGAAAGAGACATCGATCCGACAATGGCTCGGAGCCGAACACTGCCCCGGGCTTAAATAAACCGAACACGCAAAGGCAGTGGCGGGGGAACCAAACTTTCGGAGCTAAGGCGCTCCTAGGGGTAAAGCGGGAAACCGCCGAGAGACTCCCTCTCGAACCCGACAGCTCACCCCGCAGGCACAGGGAGAGGTAATTAGAAGTGACCAAGCGTATTGAAAAGGGACGCCACCGCGCGGCCGCATCCGCTAGCTCATTCGAGATCCTTAGCCGCGCAGTTGCATCCAACGCTGGCGCAATGGGTCGTCAGGCAGCGGTTGTCGCAGCGGCGAGCGGTCTCGTCGTAACCCTTGGTGTTTCCGGCGCTAACGCCACCAAGCAGGATCAGGCAACAACTCCTGAAGAGACTAAGACGCTCAACGTTGAGCGCACTGCTTCCGTCAAGCCAGCCGATATCAAGGCTGAGGCTAAGGCAGCTCCAATCGCATCTGTGAAGGTCAAGGCGACCCCAGCTCCGGTTGTTGAAGAAGTAGAGGAAGCAGACGAGCCAGCTGCATCGTCCGCAAACAGCGCTCAGACGGAAAGCACCGATAGCGGCCTCACCGAGGCTGACTTCGCCGCACAGGTCAGCGCAGACGGCAGCACCGCGGCTGCAACGGCTCCAGCGACCTCCTCGCCAGCACCTAAGAAGAAGGCTGAAAAGGACACCCCAGCACCGAAGTCCGCTTCCGGCCTCGCTGGTACCGCACTTTCCTACAAGGGCGCTCCATACGTCTGGGGCGGCACGACCCCATCTGGTTGGGACTGCTCCGGCTTTGTGCGCTACGTATACGCACAGAACGGCATCAACCTCAAGGGCCGCTCGACCCACGCGATGCTCGCTTCGGGTCAGCTCAAGCGCGTCTCCAACCCACAGCCAGGCGACCTCGTGTTCCAGAACGGCAACAACCACGTCGGCATCTACATCGGTGGCGGCAAGATCATCGGCGCTCAGAACCCTAAGGTCGGCACCGTGATTCGCCCAGCGAACTCGCCATACGGCCCGCTGACCGGCTACTACCGCGTCGGCTAAGACGCCAAGCTTATGTAGCTAACGAGCAACAGGCTCGTATAGCAGCTCCTGTAGCAAACAGTGAAGGGGCGGAACCTCAACAGGTTCCGCCCCATCGCTGTTTAACCTCGGTGGTAGCGGAGGGCAGGCCAGAAGCCGATGCCTGGCCCAGATCACTCGCCGCCGCGAGCGATGACCCGCGGCAAAACATGCTCACGCAACAACGGAGCGACATGCGGGTCCTCGATGGCTTCCGTAGGCTCCCGCCACGCAATCTCGGCGAGCTCCGCATCCGCACGGACAGGCCCATCGTGCGCCGCATCGTAATCAACATCGAATAAATACGCGACTAACCGGGTATTTGCTTCATTTGCGGCCCAGCCATCCCACTTTCCACGCGCCGTAAACCTAGACTGGGGGAGAGCCAAGCCGATCTCCTCGTGGAGCTCGCGAACAGCCGCCTCAAGCGGTTGCTCGCCCGGCTCCGGTTTGCCGCCAGGCTGCATCCACTTGGAAGTGCCTCGCTTGCGGACCAAAAGGATTCGGCCGGCTGGGTCAAGCACCCGGACAGCCGAAACGGTGATCGGCTCGCCGGGCATATTCGTGTTTATTGGTGTCATGGCCACTCAGACGTGAAGGAGAACGGTTGCGATGAGTCCGCTGAACGATGAAAGCGTCATTACGGACTTTAACCAGGCTATGGTTCTAGCCGCTGTCCGCGCCAAGGATGAAGGTGTGTCGCGCGTTGAACTCGCTGAAACCACCGGGCTCTCCGCGCAAACCATCTCGAACGTTGTGCGTAGGCTCATCAACGACGGATGGATCCGAGAATCAGGCCGCGTGATCCGCGGTCCAGGAAAGCCCCGCACCACGCTACAGCTCGTCGCGGACCGGTGCATCGCCATCGGTATTCACGCTGATTTTTCAACGCTTGAACTCGTGCTGATCGACCTCAACGGCGACGTCCTCTCACAGAGGCGTCAACCTTTCGAGGAAAGCTGGAGCTCAGTGGAAGTTCAGGTCGCCGAGGTTCAGCGCCTGGTTGTCGCGATGCTGAGTGAAGCCAACATCGGAATGGACAGAGTGCTCGGGGTGGGTATCGCATCCTCCGGGCACATCAACACCGAAACCGGCGTGATGCATCACCCATACATCTGGGACGGACCCGGTTTCGCGGTAGTGGAACCGCTTGAGGAAGCCCTCGGATGCCCTGTCTACCTCACACGCGACATGGTCGCTGCGACGATGGCGGAACGCTGGGTGGGTATCGGTCGCACCGTTTCGCACTTCATGACGGTCTACGCTGGCGCTGGCCTGGGCGCGGGCCTCGTATCGAACCACGAGGTGATCGTGGGGCATCGCGGCAACGCAGGAGACTTCACGCACCTTGAAGTTCCGTACGAGCAAGAAGAAACGTGCCCGATGTGCGGTAGGAATAACTGCCTGTACATAAACCTTGAACCTCCAGCTTTGAAGCGCCTCTTCGCGGATGAAGGCGTTGAGATGCCAGACATGACGGGTATCCCGGCCTACGCAGAAGCTGAAGTGCTCCTTGCTTGCTTGAATCCAACGAAATTCGATTCCCAAGCTGTCAAGCGTGTCCGCGAGCGCTTGTTGTCTATGGTCAGCGGATGCGTGGGCGAGATCGTGGGAATGCTCGACCAGGACAAGGTTGTCGTGTCCGGTCCGTTGTGGGAGCACGTTCGGGAAGATTACGGCGAGACCCTCGCCGAGCAGGTGCGTTCGCGTGCTGAAGGTGTCGTGTGGTCCCCGGTAGAGATCGTGCCGACCGAGCTCGGGCCGTGGATTGCGCCGCTGGGTGCTGCGTGCATCGTGCTTGACGCTGCGCTCATGCCTCGCCGCACGTTCACTGCGTCGCCAGGCGCGACAACATCGTAGGCCGGTATTGCCGGCACGCTGTGAACCGGGGTAAGTGCGAACCAGGCTCACGGCGAAGCCGTCTTGGTCATCAGTGCCCCTGGCGGGATTCGAACCCACGGCCTTCCCTTTAGGAGAGGGACGCTCTATCCATCTGAGCTACAGAGGCTTGCGCGTTTCGTGCACCGGCGCGAAACACACTTTGTCTATCCTAGCGTTTACTTTGCGCCATCATAGTTTGGGTCGTTCCAGCGTTTGCGGAATTCGGTGATGAACCAGACGACAGGCAACACGATGACGCACACCGCGATGATCGCGAGCAGCACCCATCGGATGAGGCCGACGACGGCGGTCGCGGTGACCAACGTTGCACCCGACGCTGAGAGCATCTCATCGATCATGATGTGGCTTGCGATGCCCACTGGAATGAAGGCGATGCACGCCCAGATCAAGGTGCGCTTGATGGCCTTGTTTGCCGGGCCGACGAGTGCGGTGACAGCGGCGCCGGCCGTACCCGCGAAGACGGTGAAGAGCATCCCGGCTGACATATGAGCTCCGGAGAGCAGAACGTGGTGGTCCTTGGTCATCGCCGAGCGGATGCCGTCAACGGTTGCGGTATCGAACCAGAACAAGTGATCCGGCAAAACCGCCCCGACGGCTTTATGTAACTGAGGCAGGGCGTTGCCGTGGAAGTACCACGTGAGCACAGCGGCCGCGACCACCAGCGCGACCACGAACGAACGCGGGCTCATGTTGTTGCGCGTGTCGTTGGGGTCAGCGTCATGGGCGCTTTGGCTCGCGGCGGCGCGCTGGGGCGCAGAGGCATTCTTGCGGGCAGGGGACTGGCTTGGGCGACGACGTTTACGGGACATGCTTTCTATTATGGGCGACGCCGGGGGTGAAGGCTCAGTCCGCATCATTAGACTAGAAGCGCTATGGATGCCTTGTTCGATCCTTTCGGTTCCTCCTCCGCTACCCGGCCTGCGCGCCAGCCCGCTTCACGCGTGTCACCTGACGCGCTCGTCGACGGCTTGAATCCGCAACAGAAAGCCGCCGTTGTTCACCGTGGTGCGCCGCTACTCATCGTGGCCGGCGCAGGCTCCGGTAAGACGCGTGTGCTGACCCACCGCATCGCGCATCTGCTGGCCACGGGCGAGGCTCGCCCGGGTGAGATCCTCGCGATCACGTTCACCAACAAAGCCGCGGCAGAGATGCGGGAACGCGTCGAACAAATCGTGGGGGAGCGCGCCCAGAACATGTGGATCTCGACGTTCCACTCGACAGCCGTGCGCATCTTGCGGCGCGAAGCGAAGGCGCTGGGCATGAAGTCGACGTTCAGCATCTATGACGCCCAGGACTCGCTGCGGTTGATCACGATGGTCGCGAAGGGTTTTGAACTGGACCCTAAGCGGTTCGCTCCGAAGGCTTTGCAGAACAAGATTTCCGCGCTCAAGAACGAACTTGTGGACCCCGAGGATTACGCGGGGATGATCCAGCAGAACAACCCGTTTGAGAAAGCGGTTTCGCAGGTCTACACCGAATATGCGGCGCGGCTCAAGCAGGCCAACGCGTTCGATTTCGATGACCTGCTCACGCAGCTCGTGTATCTGATGCGGGCGTTCCCGGAGATCCGCGATTCCTACCGCCGCCGCTTCCGCCACATTCTGGTTGATGAGTATCAGGACACCAACCACGCCCAGTACGCGTTCATCCGCGAGCTCACCGCGGGTGACTCCCCGGTTGAGGGTGCGGAGCTGACGGTGGTTGGCGACACCGACCAGTCGATCTACGCGTTCCGCGGCGCGGACATCCGCAACATCCGGGACTTCGAGGAAGACTTCCCGGACGCCGTCACGATCAAGCTGGAACAGAACTACCGTTCAACCCAGAACATCCTCGGGGCGGCGAACGCCGTGATCTCCCACAACTCGCAGCGGCAAGATAAATCGCTGTGGACCGCGATGGGGGACGGCGAGAAAATCGTTGGGTACGCGGCCGAATCCGAGCAGGCCGAAGCGAAGTTCATCGCTGACGAGATCCTACGGCTTTCCGACGAAGAAGGCATCCGCCCCGGCGACGTCGCGATCTTCTACCGCACCAACGCGCAGTCGCGCTCGATTGAAGAGCAGCTGATGCGCGTGGACCTCCGCTACACCGTGGTCGGTGGCACGCGGTTCTATGACCGTAAAGAGATCCGCGATGCGATCGCCTACCTGCGCGTCCTCGTCAACACTGCGGACGACATCTCACTGCGCCGCATCCTCAACGAACCCAAGCGAGGCATCGGCGACCGTGCGGAAGGGGCCGTTGCGGCGCTCGCCGAACGCGACCGCATCCCGTTCTGGGACGCCCTATTGCGTGCCGACGAAGCGCCTGGCATCGCGACGCGCTCGCTCAACCAGGTGCGGGCCTTCACCGAGATGATGCAGCAGCTCATCACGGTCGCAGAAGGCTCGGGCCCAACCGCGGCGCTTGAGGCCGTGCTTGAACAGACCGGCTACCTCCAGACCCTGCGGCTCTCGTCCGATCCGCAAGACGAATCCCGCGTGGAAAACCTCGCGGAACTCGTTGCAGTGATCCGCGACTTCGAAAAGGAAAACCCAGAAGACGGGCTCGCGGAGTTCCTAGAGCAGGTCTCTTTGGTTGCCGACGCTGACTCGATCCCGGATCAGCCTGACGACTCGGAGGGCGCCGCGCTCGCCGCCGCGGAAGGGCAGGTCACCCTCATGACCCTGCACACCGCGAAGGGCCTCGAATTCCCGGTCGTGTTCCTGACCGGTATGGAACACGGGATCTTCCCGCACCAACGCTCCCTCATGGACCCCAAGGAGCTCGAAGAAGAGCGCCGTCTCGCGTACGTCGGCATCACCCGTGCCCGGCAAAGGCTCTATGTTACGCGCGCCGAATACCGTTCGATGTGGGGCCAGGCTCAATACAATCCGGCGAGCCAATTCCTCGAAGAAATCCCAGACGAACTGCTCGACTGGCAGCGCGAAGGCAGCACCCGAACCCCGGTCGGCGGAACGGGCTTCGCAAACAGCCGCTATGCCAACCGCTGGGGCTCAGCCACGGAGACTTGGGCCGTGCCAGGCGCGGGCCGAAACCGCGGCCGCATGGCCGGAGACCCCGAACCTCACACCCTGCGCACCGGCCCTGTATCAAGCGGAAACCATGCCGGTTCAGGCCCTTCCGTGACCAACTCCGGGCGACCATTCGAGCCGCGTGCCGCATCGGGCGCTAACCCTTCCGGAGACGGCGAAATCCTCAACCTCGCGCCAGGGGATTCAGTCGTCCATGCGACGTTCGGAAACGGCACCGTCAAAGCAGTCGCAGGGCAAGGGCCCAAGACCGTCGCGACCGTGGTTTTCGACGGGGCAGGAGAGAAACGACTACTGCTCAGATACGCGCCACTCACCAAAGCCTGAAGCCGCCGCACACCCCATTTGTGAGCCGCGTCACCGTGGGGCTGAACAAGGTGGGCGGCACGCGGTATCCTGAAGAGTGGTGGCGCACGCCGTAGCGCCAAGCAAGACCAGCTGGTCTTGCACCATCGGCTCTGGAATCCACCACAGACCACGAGCTGATGCCAAAACACACTTCTTATAGGAAGAGGACAACACCGTGGACCTGTTTGAATACCAGGCGCGCGACCTGTTCGAAAAGCACGGCGTACCCGTGCTCGCCGGCACAGTCGCGACCACCCCTGAGGAAGCCAAGGCCGCAGCCGAAAAGATGGGCGGCGTAACCGTCGTCAAGGCTCAGGTCAAGGTGGGTGGCCGAGGTAAGGCTGGCGGCGTCAAGGTCGCAAAGAACGCCGACGAAGCCTACGAGCACGCCAAGGCAATCCTGGGCATGGACATCAAGGGTCACACCGTCCACCGCGTGATGATCGCCCAGGGCGCAAACATCGCCTCCGAATACTACTTCTCGATCCTGCTCGACCGCGCAAACCGCAACTACCTCGCAATGTGCTCGGTTGAAGGCGGTATGGAAATCGAGCAGCTCGCAGTCGAGCGCCCAGAAGCTCTCGCCAAGGTTCCAGTCGATCCAACCGTGGGCATCGACGAAGCCAAGGCAAAGGAAATCGTAGAGAAGGCCAACTTCGACGCCGAAACCGGCGCCAAGGTTGTTCCAGTCATCCAGAAGCTCTGGGACGTCTTCGTCAAGGAAGACGCAACCCTCGTTGAGGTCAACCCACTCGTCTCCGACGCCGACGGCAACATCGTCGCGCTCGACGGCAAGGTCTCCCTCGACGACAACGCAGAGTTCCGCCAGCCAGAGCACGCCGACCTCGTCGACGAGAAGGCTGAAGATCCACTCGAAGCAAAGGCCAAGGAACTCGGCCTCAACTACGTCAAGCTCGACGGCCAGGTAGGCATCATCGGTAACGGTGCCGGCCTCGTGATGTCGACCCTCGACGTCGTCGCCTACGCAGGCGAAAACCACGGCGGCATGAAGCCAGCTAACTTCCTCGACATCGGTGGCGGCGCCTCCGCAGAGGTCATGGCAAACGGCCTCGATGTGATCCTCAACGACGAACAGGTCAAGTCCGTGTTCGTCAACGTCTTCGGCGGCATCACCGCGTGCGACGCCGTCGCATCCGGTATCGTCAAGGCCCTCGAAATCCTGGGCGACAAGGCAACCAAGCCACTGGTTGTCCGCCTGGACGGTAACAACGTTGAAGAAGGCCGCCGCATCCTGTCGGAGGCTAACCACCCGCTCGTGACCATGGCCACGGGCATGGACGAAGGCGCCGACAAGGCAGCCGAGCTGGCCAACGCCTGAGAAAAGGGAACTGAGAAAACTCATGTCGATCTTCATTAACAAGGACTCCAAGGTCATCGTCCAGGGCATCACCGGCTCCGAGGGCGCAAAGCACACCGCACGCATGCTCGCCGCAGGCACCAACATCGTCGGCGGTGTTAACGCTCGCAAGGCCGGCCAGGTCGTGACCCACGGTGACAAGGAAATCACCGTTTACGGCACCGTCAAGGAAGCAATGGAAGCAACCGGCGCGGACGTCTCTATCGCATTCGTTCCACCGGCATTCTGCAAGGACGCAGCTGAGGAAGCCATCGAGGCTGAAATCGGTCTGCTCGTCGTGATCACCGAGGGCATCCCGGTACAGGACACCGCAGAGTTCTACAACCTCTCCCTGACCAAGCTGGGCGAAGACGGTAAGCCGAAGACCCGCATCATCGGCCCTAACTGCCCAGGCATCATCACCCCAGGTGAGGCGCTCGTCGGCATCACCCCGGCCAACATCACCGGCGCAGGTGGCGTTGGCCTGGTATCGAAGTCCGGTACCCTCACCTACCAGATGATGTACGAGCTGCGTGACCTCGGCTTCACCACCGCAATCGGTATCGGTGGCGACCCAGTCATCGGCACGACCCACATCGACGCCCTCGAAGCGTTCGAGAACGACCCAGACACCAAGGCTATCGTTATGATCGGTGAAATCGGTGGTGACGCTGAAGAGCGCGCCGCAGAGTTCATCAAGGCGAACGTAACCAAGCCAGTTGTCGGCTACGTTGCAGGCTTCACCGCCCCAGAGGGCAAGACGATGGGCCACGCAGGCGCTATCGTTTCCGGCTCCTCCGGTACCGCACAGGCTAAGAAGGAAGCCCTCGAAGCCGCTGGCGTCAAGGTTGGTAAGACCCCATCCGAGGCAGCTCGCCTGCTCCGCGAGGTCTACCCAGGCTAAGGACGGGTTGTGGTGAACGCTCCGCTCAAGCCGTGACGCTCACACCCTCCACATAAACGTTTTGGTCCCGCACACTGAATGGTGTGCGGGACCAAACGTTTAACGCGCGGTAGCGGGGGAGCTAGCCTTCGATGTGGCGCTCGGCCGGGCCGTAGGTAATGGAGGGCTAGTAAAACTAGTCGTACTGTGTTAGCGGCGATTGAAGTTGGTCTTGTCACCAAGAAGCTGCCGAGCTCCAAGTTGTTTGTGTTCATTGGTCTAAAGATTTTCCTGATTGTGACATAAATCACGGATCCGTAGGTTTTGATTCATGCGGACTTCATTTCCGCACGTTGCTCAGCATCCCGGACCATGAGGGACAAACAATGGGAAAACTAAATCCACACATTATGCAGACTCACGCCCCACACAATGGGCGTAAAGTGAGTGGCCGCGCATGGCTCATCACTATTTTGCTGGTGATATTTCAAATCATTGCATTCGCAGACAAAGCTGTTTTGGGTCTTGTAGCGCCGTATGCGATTCCAGATCTAGGCATTACTTCTGTCCAGTTTGGATTTATCGGAAGTGCTTTCTTCTTCCTCTATGCGATTGCATCCGTTGTCGCCGGCATTGCGGCCTCGCGGTACTCGGCAAAATGGATTATTTTTGTGCTCGGGGTGATTTGGGCTGTGACCCAGTTCCCGATGTGGCTTGGCGGCGGAGCTATGGTGCTATTGATCTCCCGCATCATCTTGGGTGCTGGCGAGGGTCCTGCGACAGCGATGTCACTGACTTCTGTACACGGCTGGTTCAAGCCTGAACAGCGTGCTCTTCCGTCTAACATGGTCGCAGTCGGATCGACTTTGGGACCAGTCGTCGCCGCTCCGGTTCTAACGTTGATCATTGTCGGATGGGGGTGGCGTTGGGCTTTCGGAATCCTCGGGATTGTTGGCGTTGCGTGGCTCATTGCCTGGGCGGTCATGGCGAAAGACGGTCCGTACTCGACGACGAATATGGAAAAAGCCAAAGAACTGAGCTCAACAGATGGCGAGGTTGAAACGAAGGACATCGATGCGCAAGCGCCAGTTTCGATTTGGAAAGCCCTGCTCAGCTTGACCTTCGTTGCTGCAGTTATCGGAGGAGCCTCGAACTTCTTCGTGCAGGGATTCTTGACGACGTGGCTACCGCAGTACCTCAATGGTGTAGTTGGTCTCGACCTGCCCCAGGTCGGCACAGTCACGATGTTGCCTTGGATGCTTGGTGCTGCTGTTCTGTTGGTCCTCGGGTTAATGGGACACAAGATGATGAAGCGTGGGCGCAACGTTCACCAGTCGATTGCTATGCCTTTTGGTATTTCAGCGCTGATCGCTGGCGTTGCTTTCTTGCTGGTGCAGACTTCTAGCGGTGTTGGAGCTATTGCGTTCCTTACTATCGGTGCCGGCTTTAGTTTGATTTACCCAATGACTGCCTCGGCTATTGGATTTGCTGTGGGGCCGAAGCAGCGCCCGATTCTCATGGCAACGTTGGGTGGGGTGGCTTCGGTTGGCGCAATTTTCTCACCAACATTGGTTGGGTGGCTCATGGATAAGGCAGGATACGAGCCGCCGCAAAAGGGCGCTCCAGTACCAGAACCGATGGTGGAAGCCATGGCAACAGGTATGCATCAAGCCTTGACTATCACTGGCATTTTCCTGCTGATCGGTGGGGTGATGTGCATTCTTTTCCTACGTCCAGAAAAGCTTGCTGCTAAGTTGCAGAAGACTGCTTGATCTACTGATGGCATCAGTGGGGGCGGTCACCGAAAACTGTGACCGCCCCCACTGTTTTTGGTTACGAGGAAAATTTCTGGAGGCTCATTCACTTGAAGATGGAGCCTCGGTCATAAGCACGGAATAGTTTGCGTAGTTGCTGGCGAAATTTCTGGGAAGTGGAGCAACGAAGACGTTTTCGGTGCGGGTCCGTGTAATTTTCCACTGACCTTGTTCAAATCGAAATGCGTTAAAGAGTCGAGAAGAACGCAGCAAGGCTTTGCCGTCTGCATAAAGCCATGGCTGCATATGGATCCAGTGTGCTTCAGCCGTGCTGCCGTTTACGGTGATCCGCTCGGTGGTCAGGTAATGCGCATTAAGGCACAGTGCAGGCGAATTCTCTGGAGACCAGAAGCGTTCAAAATGAGCTCGAATTTCAGCGTGGCCTTGAGCTAGCCCGAACTGCCCTTCATAGTATTCACCGACACCTTCCCATGTGGCATCTTCGGTGTAGAGTTCCATGATTCTGTCGATGCGTTCGGCATCGTTGGAGACATGAGGGTCCGGACAAGGGGTGTCGCAGAGCATCATGTAGCGAGCTTGAATCTTTCGAATCTCCTGTTCGGCATTGAGCTCGGAGACCTTTGCCTCTAGCTCAGCCAAGCGTTCTTCAATAGACATGCGTCGGTTCCTTTCTACAGGGATCGGTTCTATCACTTCGAACCATTGAGTGTTCGAGGAAGTTCCATGCGTGCGATGGTGCCTTGGGGATCTCGAAGTGCGTAAGTGATGCAACCTTGGTGGCGGTCCATAATCTGCTCTGAGACGATAAGCCCGATGCCGGCGCCACCGTCCTTTGCACTAAATGCGCCGCGGGCGAGACTGTCCTCGGCATTCCGTTTGAGGCCCCGGCCGTAATCTCCGACCTCACACCAGACAGTGGAGTCCCGGGTGCCGGTGCTGATCGTGATCGCTTTCCTTTGAACTGCAGGGTGGGAAACCTCTTCGATCGCGTTGAAGCATAGGTTCAGGATGACCTGTCCTATGAGGGTCTTATCGACCTCAACTGGCAACGGTTCCTTAGCCAGGTCGACATGCACAGCGATGTTCAGATCTCGGGCTTTGAGGCGCACAAAGAAGAGGCTCTCTTCTGCGATGCTGTTGAAATCAGCTCTAGAGACGCTACTTTCGATGCGCTTGACATAGTTCCTGGCTGAGGCGACGATGCTTGATGCGCGCTCAAGTTGTTTTTCGATGTGGTGCAGTCCATTGCGTACGTCATGTAGCGGCTGATTTGTCGGTAAGCGGTAGGGGAGAGCTGTTGCGTAGTTACGGGCCGCGGACAGAGGCTGGCCTAGTTCGTGTGCCAGTAGCAGAGCCATGTCACCCATAGCCTTATAGCGGCTCTGATAGTGCAGCTCGGCTCGGTGGTATTCACGTTCTTCTTCAAGCCTTTTCGAAGCGGTCCAGTCTCTTAGAATTACAAGTTTGGATACGAGTCCGTCATGTTCGTGATTCTCTAGGAAACCCTTCAGATACTTCTCTTCGCCGTTGGCTGTCTCGCTACGGATATATAGCCCGAGGGGCGCCTCAGACTGTTCAATATCGCGCTGAACGCTTTCTAGCTCGATATTGGGGGTGCATTCACCTATTTCCCATATCTTTTGCCCTATCAGGCGATCTTCAGGTTGCCCCAGGACCTCAATAGCCGTAGGCGAACAGTGATCGATTCGATAGGCACTATCTAGGACGATAGTTGTTGCACCTGTAAGCGCAAGCACGCGATTGACCGAAGCGCTAGACAGATCAGGGGTGGCGGTCTCGCCATCAGACTCGTTCAAAATATTGAACTGCACCATGATCACAGTGCCGGATTCGAACTCTACCGCTGTCGCTTCGGCGTCTGTCAGGAAAGGGCGTCCGTCTTTGCTGAGATATTTCCACTGACGTCGTGATGAGCCCTTGTCAACGGCTTCCTGGAGCCAGCCGACACCGATAGCGCGGCGGAAACTCTTTTCGGGGCTGCTCATATGATGAGCCTTGAGAGGAAGTAGTTCCTCGAGCGTGAATCCAAAAATTGCGCACGCTGCCTCGTTTGCCCACAGGATGGCCTTGGTCTTCGCATCATGGACTAAGATGCCAGTCCTGTTCGCCTGGGCCATGGTTCGAAAATCTCGGTCAGTCGGCAGCATCTGCCCTCCAAAGTGCGGTCCTTTTTGATATCTATCAGCTTTGCTTTGTGTGCCCTATAGGGGATGCCTTTACACGATAGATAGAACATCCCACTGTTGGTCTCATTGCTTGTTCCATAACGTGGAGGTCAACGAGCCAATGTGAGCTAGGTCTCTTTCGAAGGAACGGAGTCAGCAGGATGCCGAACGATTTCCTAATCGATACCCGAGTCGCCGAACCTGCGGGTGAAGCACGCGAAGCGGCGTTTGAGTATGCCCTGAAGGTTCTTGAACAGCGGCGCAATGAATTTTCTGAGCAGGGCTATGTTCCTAAAGATTTCATTCGTCTGCTGAAAAAGGCAGGGATTTATCGAGCGTCGACACCTGAGCGGTTCGGTGGGGAGCCAATGGCTCCAGCTGACTTTATGCGTCGCATTGAACGTATCTCGAGTGTGGATCCGGCGACCGGATGGGTAGCCAGCTTTGGGTCGTCGTTGGTTTACTTAGCCGCTTTGCCTGAGGAAACCCAAGCGAAGATTTACGCAAATGGACCAGATGTTTGCTACGCCGGTGGCTTGTTCCCTATGCAGGAAGCAGAGAACGAAGCCGGAGGCTACCGTGTTACGGGGGTTTGGCAGTTCGCTAGCGGCTGCAAAGGCGCCGACATCGTCGGCGTAGGGCTAAAGGGCGGACCGCAGTCTCATGGTCGACCGCTCACAGCCCTACTCAATCCCGCTGATGTTGAGATCGTGGAGAACTGGGACGTTGCTGGTATGCGTGCAACTGGTTCGCACGCAATCAAGGTTGACGAACAGTTCGTTCCTACGTCAATGACTTTTATCCGCGGCGGAGATCCACAGATTGATGAGCCCCTGTACCGTTATCCTTCGCTGGCCTATGCTGCGCAAGTACTCTCTGTCGTGACGTTGGGTGCTGCTCGCGGAGCATTGGATTTCTGCCGCGAAAGCGGTGCGGCGAAAACGTCGATTGCAGGTGGGACGGCGAAGGGCGAACGTCCAACTTTCCAAGACAGTTTTGCGCGCGCTGAAGCTCGTCTAGGGGCAGCACGGGCCTACTTCTTCAGCACGACGGAGAAAGTCTGGTCAGACGTACTAGCGGGTAATGAGGTTAGCCAAGAGGCGGTGACCGAACTGAGGCTAGCAACGACCCATGCGGCTCATGAAGCACGTGAGGTTATCCTTGCTGCTTTCGACCTCTCAGGCACAGGGGCGATCTATAACACGCATCCTCTTCAACGCTTTCTACAAGACGGCCTGGTTCCCGCGCAACACGCGATGCTACAGGCGAACACGTATCAAGCAGCTGGCGCGCTGCTTTTGGGATTTGATGCGCCGATTCCAAGCTTCCCGTAAAGAACTAATCGGATGTGAGGTTAGACATAACTATGCGAGTCCTATTTTGTTTTGGAAATAACCAAAATTTTTTTGATCTGCCTAAGGCCGAGATCGGTCCAGTTTGGGAAGCAACCCAGCAGTTGTTGAGCGAAATCAGCAAGACAGAAGGAATCAAAGTCATCGGGACTTTTGACGACGACTCGTTCATGGTTGGCCCGTCATCGACATGGCCGTGGACCTTCTATGTAATGGCCGATGCTGAATCAGCAGACTCAGTCAAAGACGCGTGCAATCTTTTACGCACGATCCAGGTTGGAGAGCACGCCTTGTGGCGGTATTTCAAGGTAGAAGCACGAATGGGTCGAGAACTCACCATCCGTGACGACGTCAACTAAGACAACAGTTATTTGAAGGAGGAAAAAGTGGAGAACGTTGAAGCTGTGACGACCGATTATGCATCGCTTGTTGGTGAAGATCGGGTAGCTGGGCAGCTCTACACTGACCCGGAGATCTTCAAGGCAGAGATGGAACGCATCTTCTACCGCACCTGGGTATGGGTTGCCCATGAAAGTGAAATCCCAGAAAAAGGATCGTTTAAAACGACTTATGTTGGCGATCAGCCAGTAATTGTTTCCCGTGACCGCAAGGGGAACTTCAACACATTGCTGAACCGTTGCCGCCATCGTGGAGCTACGGTGTGCGATCAGCGTTCAGGAAAAGCGAACGGTTTTACCTGCCCGTACCACAACTGGTCTTACACCCTTGACGGGCGGTTGCGTGGAATCCCGTACCCCGACGGCTACGAAGGTGTCATAGACAAAAAGGACTTCCCGCTCCAGAAGCTGCGTACCGAGAGCTATCTGGGGATGATTTGGGCGACCTTCAACGAGGATGCTGAACCACTTGAAGACTTCTTGGGTGATGCCAAGATCTGGATGGAACGCTTCTTCAAGCAGACGAATGGTTTTCCGGCAAAGGTGATCGGTACTCACAAGTTCCGTTTCAAGGGAAATTGGAAGATCCAGCTCGAAAACACCACTGACGGTTATCACTTCCCGATGGTGCATAAGTCCTGGATGGCGTCCGTCGATGCTGAAACTGCGAACATGATGTCTTTCATGGATGATCCGCGTTCGGTGACTCATGCTCTAGGAAACGGACACAGTGTGGCCATCATGGCGTCAGACCACGCTGATCTCGATGTCGATGATGGTACCGAAGAGATCCAGCCACGCTTCCAGCATCTGGTCGATGAGCTTGAGGCAGCGGGTGAAAGCCCAGAGCGTATCCGTCGTTACATGCGTTCGATGCACGGATCCGGTTTCAACCTAAACACGTTCCCAAACGTCGCGATGTCCTCGTCGTTCTTCCGCGTGCTGATTCCAATCTCGGTCGACGAAACAGAGATTTGGCACATGGCCATTGGTATGGACGGGGGGCCGGAGAATATCAACCGTGAACGCCTTCGCATCCATGAACACTTCCAAGGCCCATTCGGGTTCGGTAGCCCCGACGATGCAGAAGGTTGGGATCGAGTGCAGATCGGTGCACGCGGCAACCCAAAGATGCCAATCATGGTCAACCGTGGTGAAGAGCGTGAGACCTTGAGCGAAGAAGGATGGCCAACCTCTCACGTCACTGATGAGACAGGTATGCGTGAGTCCTACGCAATGTGGAAGAAGATGATGCAGAATGACTAACTCGATCCTGAACGATCCGCGGGTCCAACGAGCCATTGAGCTCATCTGGCAGGAAGCTACTTTGCTCGATGATAAGCACTATGAAGCGTGGCAGCAGCTCTTCACTGACGATGCTATTTACGTAGTTCCAATTGACCCTGAAACTGCGGACTTTGAGACGTCTCTCAACATGATTTACGACGATCAAAGGATGCGTAAACTTCGTGTTGAGCGGCTCGTCCAAGGCTTCTCTCCCTCTGCCGTAGCTGCAGCTCGCACAGTTCGTGTGCTGTCACGTTTTACTGTCAAAGAGATCTCAGAAAACGAGGTGACGGTGCGGTCAGCCCAGATCATTAACGCGTTCAAGCGAGAGAGCTTCACCACGCTCGGTGCTGATGTCGAGCACCGAATTGTACTGGAGGGCGATGACGCGAAAATTAAGCTCAAGGTTGTGCGGCTCATCGACAGCGAAGACGCGGTGAGCGCCTCTGGGTATCTCGTCTAAGGGGAACCATGGCACGTGATGAAGTAACCAGGGACCAGATTGCCATTGTCACAGGGGCAGGCGGCGGCATGGGACGAAGTATTTCCCGCGTACTTCATGCTCAAGGCATGAAAGTCTTGCTGACCGATATCAACGAAGAGGGCATCCAGGACATTGCAGAGGAACTTTGCCCTCAAGGGAAAACGGCATGGGCTTTGCAACAGGACGCTTCGCAAAAGTCCGAAGCAGAAGAGGTGCTCGCCCTGTGTAGAGAACGCTGGGGAACACCTACTGTTCTGGTCAACAATGCTGCAGTGACCCAAACAGCTGACCCGTTGACCATTTCGCAAGAGGACTTCGATCGCGTGGTCCGTATCAATACGGATTCGGTCTTCTTCGGGTGTCAGGTGATCGGTCAAGCTATGGCCGAATCTGGCTACGGCAGGATCGTAAACATGGGTTCACTTGCTGGCCTGAATGGAGGTACCGCGACCGGGGTGCACTATGCGGCGTCAAAAGGAGCGATCGGGACGATCACGAAGATCTTTGCAAAGCAATACGCGGCGCACGGCGTGACTGTCAACCAGATTGTTCCGGGACCTCATGATCTTCCGATCGTTTATAAAACCGTTCCAGAAGACAAACTAGAAGGTGTGATCTCATCGATCCCAGTCGGAAGGTTGGGTAGTCCGGACTTCATCGGCCAAACGATTGCATTGTTGGCTTCCGAAGATGCCTACTTTGTTACAGGCGCCTCCTGGGACATTAACGGTGGTCTCTACGTCCGATGATCTGCAAGTGCCGCAGCCAGTTCGAGAATGAGAGTATGAGGAGTAACAAGTGGCGTTGATTGACGTTAAGGTTACAAAAATCGTGGACGAAGCCCCGAACGTCAAATCTTTTTGGTTGGAACGGGGAGACGGAACGCCGCTGGGTCCATACGTTCCAGGAGCGCATATTGATGTTGAGGGTCCTACGGCAATCACACGCCAGTATTCCCTTTTCAGCACACCAGAAGCTGGCGATAGCTTTGCAATCGCAGTAAAACGGGAAGAACAGTCTCGTGGGGGTTCTGAGGCGTTGCACTCTCTCAAAGTGGGCGACACCTTGCGAATTAGTGAACCGCGTAATCTTCTCAATATTGCGGAAGATGCGTCATTCCACATATTGATAGCCGCGGGCATCGGTATCACGCCGATGTTGAGCATGGCTCGTTATATGGATGTCCACGATATCCCGTTCCATCTTCACTATTTCGCGCGTAGCGAGGAAGAGGCGAGCTTCTTACCGTTACTGACGGATCGTTGCCCTGAGAAGCTTAGCGCTCATCTCGGAATGGCTCGTACTGACCAGGATGCGGTGATTAAAGATGCCATCGAACAAGCACCTGAAGGTGGGCACGTCTATGTCTGTGGTCCGGAAGGCTTCATGGATAAAGTCGTTGGGATCGCTGAGCCGCGCGTAGGTGAGAGTTGCGTGCATCTGGAGAACTTCAAGGCGCAGGAACAACCGGGTGCTTCTGAGAACTCAGCCTTCGTGGTTGAGCTTGAAGGTGAAGAATATGAAATCCCTGCGGATCGCAGCATCGTATCCGTCCTTGAAGAACATGGTGTTGATGTCGAAACTTCCTGCGAAGAAGGCATCTGTGGAACATGCATTATGCAAGTTCTCTGTGGCGAGCCAGAGCACCGGGACAATGTCCTGACGAAGAGCGAGAAAGAAAGCGGCGAACTCATGGCGATCTGTGTTTCACGTAGCAAGACGCCGAAATTAGAACTTGATTGGGACTAGGTTCTCGCAGACTAGACAATAATCAGAAAAGTGTGGGTCCAGCCGGAAGACGGCTGGACCCACACTTTTGTTCTATATATACGATTTCAGCTGGTTGGCGGGCTGACCGACGCTTCCAGGTTTGCTCGTAGAATATCGCGAATCAACGTCTGGATGGTTGTCGACCCAGTTTTGTGCGTGATGCGCGCGCGGTGAACATCAACAGTCTTGGTGCTTAGGCCAAGCTTACGAGCGATGTTCTTGCTGGGGACCCCATCGATCACCAAGGATAAGATTTCGCGCTCGCGTGGGGTCAGGATTTGGACTCGATCTGCAACGTCCTGCTGTAAAGCGTGATCGTTGAAACGCTCGCAAGCCAGCGGGATGGAAGCCTGAACTCGTTCCAACAATTCTTGTGGATTGTATGGCTTCTCGAGGAAATCAGAAGCCCCTTCGCGAAGTACCGAGACAGATAGCGGAATGTCGCCGTGGGCAGACACAAAAATGACAACGGCATGAGGTGCTATCTTATTGAGCTCTTGCTGCAGTTTTGGGCCGCTCATGTGCGGCATGCGTACATCGAGGATGATGCATGCCGGGGCGCTACCATCGTAAGCGTTTAGCAGGTCGTTAGCGCTTGCGCATAGCGTCGGGGATATACCGATACTGCCGAGAAGCCATTCGGCAGATTCACGCACAGCTGGATCATCATCAACTACGAAGACTGCAACGTCTTCTTCGGTGACCGCACAGCCGGCGTCTCTCGAGCCTTCAAACATTTTGTCAGAGGGAGAATTAGACGGCATCGGGGGCTTTGTCTCCGTCTTCGTCAAAGGCGGCATCGGCAGTCCAATAGTTCATGCCGAAAGCGCTGACGTGGTGTTGCCATGGTGTCAGTCGACGTAGAGAAGGTTCCTCGCGGCGTACAGATTCGTCCGCTGCTTCCGGTCCGTCGGCTTGCACTGTCCAGTGGACCCAATTCACTTCACGACCGTACTCGTCGTGAACAAAAAGATCGACGTGGTGCCACCCGTAGTTGAAAGTGTCCTCATAGCAAGTGAGGAACGTTCGAGCGTGGTTGATCGGACGTGGGGATTTGCGTACCGGCTCTGTAGAAGTGTTCGTCATAGCGACTCATTCCCTCCGTGTTGCTCCGTGAGTTTTTCTTCGAGTGTTTTCCCGACTGTGAATAGCTCAGCTTCGGTACCCGGCGGACCTATGAGTTGGATCCCTAGTGGCATGCCGGTGGCGTTGCGGGCGCCCGGGACTGTCAAGACAGGGTAACCGAGAGCCTGCCACGGGCGGCTCAAAACCGGATCTCCTGTGCTTTCCTGTCCATAAGGTGCAGCATCCTGGGCTGCAGGCCCCATGATGACGGTGCCGGGTTTGAGAAGTGATCGGAAGAGTTCATCGGTGCGCTGGGTGCGTGATAAAGCACTGTCATACTGCTCTTGGCTTAGGCCCTTGCCCGTTATCAGTAATTCGCGGAATTGAGGGCTGAGATCCTCAGGCCGTTCGTTTAGCAAACGGCCGTGTTTTTCGTAGGCCTCATAAGCCATGATCACAGGGTGGTCCTGAGTCAGGGTAGCGACATGATCGGTCAGCTCGAAAGAGCAGTACTCTAGCCCGGTTTCTGTCAGAAGGTTAGCTGCGTTATTGATAGCACCGGTCATGGCGGGGCTGATTTCAGCGATATCAGAGCCAGGCCAAAGCAAAACGGTGACATCACCGGTGGTTAAGGTGAGGGGTCGATTTAAGAAAGCAGCAACAGCGATATTGAGATCTTCAGTGGTCTGAGCTAGGAAGCCGAGGCTATCGAGCGATTTAGCCATGCCATCCACGCCTTCTAGGTTGACATCTTGTCGTGCGAAGACAAACGCCGCTGCACCACAGTATGATGCCGGTCGCGTTACAGAACCTGCCGTCTGTGTGCCAAGTGCCAACGGCAGTGTCTTGCCTCCAACGGCAGCCGCTGACCCGCTTGAAGATCCTCCGGGTGTGTGATTGCCATTAATCGGGTTGCGCGTTTTTGATGGTTTGAAGAATCCAAACTCAGTTGTAGTGGTTTTCCCAAGCACGGTCGCGCCAAGGCTTTCCAAAAGTTCTATGCACGGAGCCGATGAAAGTTTGTTCTCGGGACTAGTAGTAGTTGAGCCACTGCGGGTAGGCATGCCAGCGACGTCGATGAGGTCCTTAACCCCTACAGACACACCAGCAAGCGGGCCAGCGGGGGTAGGGCCAACTGTTTGCGGGGCGTTCTCGTCAATCAGGACCCACGCTTGAAGATCTTCCTCTCGCGCCTTGACTGTAGCGAGATCGTCCGCAACGAATTGCTGAGCTTTCGCTGCGTCACTCTGGACTACGCGTACTCGTTCAGCGATTGAAGATACAGGTGTGGGTTTCACGGCTTAGTTTCCTCGCGGTTCTCCGTAACGTTACTGGCAATAGATGTGTCTCTGGTCACAATTCTGGGTGAGTTGCTCTCTATTTGAAAGTAAAGGTTTCCCCTCTATGGGTGAAAGAAAGGGTTGGCTAACTTGCAGTATGTGTGAATACGATGTGGCTTGCGTCACCATGTTGTGGCGTTGAGTCGAATTGCTCTCCCTTGACCTCGCGTACCGCTGTTGGCTTGGAACGGAACGACTAGGGCCGAGACAGTGGGAAAGGACCTTATTGTGACTCAGGAAGAGAATCCCTCGATTGATCCGCTCGCTTTCCGCGATGTGATGGGTCATTATCCGACTGGCGTAGCTGTCGTAACGGGGATCGCTGAAGATGGTGAAGAACTGGCACTTGTTGTGGGGACGTTCAGTTCCGTTTCGCTTGAGCCGCCGCTTGTTTCTTTCATGCCGATGAAGACTTCGAAGACATTTGAGAAGTTGCGGCATCTGAAAACGATGTGCATCAACATCCTGGGCGAAGAACAGGAAGATCTAGTCACGACTATTGCAAGCCGCTGGGAAAATAAGTACCGCGGTTTGGAAGCATTTCGGTCGCCCGCTGGCAATCCCGTCTTGGCCGGAAGCGTTGCTTGGGTTGATGTGGAAACCGACAATATCGTTGAAGCGGGCGATCATTGGATCGTTCTGTGCAGAGTATTGGACCTCGCCATCGTAAACGCAGGTTCGCCACTGTTGTTTTTTCAAGGAGGCTATGGAGGCTTCCTAAGCACCACGCTCGCTGCACGTACCGATAAGGAATTTTCTGATCTCGTTGCAGAAGTTGAACCGACCCGAGGCATCCTCGAAGGGTTAGCAAGCGGAATCGGTTGTCAGGTGACTCTCTACCGCGCTGTAAGTCGTGATGAATTCGCCCAGGTGCTCTCCGCTACCGGCCCCGGAGTTGACCGATCAGGAGGGGTTGGGCGGCGTCTTCCGATCGTCCCTCCCATCGGCGATACCTATATGTATGCGCAACCTGAGAGTGAACAGGAGCGGTGGATCGCTAAAGCGCGGGGAGTCAGTGATGAAACTAAGGACGTGTTCCGGCAGCGGATGGATTTTGTCCGCCGGCACGGTTATCTGGTCGCTTTCTTGCCTGACGACAATGAAGCGGCATATGACGACGTCAACGAAGCCACACGCCAGTACGCGCAAGGCCGTATGACGCCAGCTGAGGAGCGCCGAGTTCGGGAGACAATCTTCAACTCTTCCGTAGATTACGAGCTCCGTGACATCGACCCGCACACTGCCTACAGGATCGGCTCCATGGTTTTCCCTGTGCAAAGCCCAGAAGGAGGAGTGGAATACACACTCCGGCTCTCCCAATTCCCGGGACCTCGGCTGGGGCATCGAGTGCTCGACTGGATCGAACGAGGCAAGAGCGCAGTCAACCTCATCGAAAGCCTGATTGGCTTCTCGCAAACACAACAGTCATAACTCGTTCGGAGTCTTTATCCGTTAACCCGAATCCGCAAACACTGATAGTCGGAAGCGGTTCGAGGAGAAAACAATCGTGGGACAAGAGAGCCCGTTTCATAGAAAGTAGTCGTTACTCATGAGCAAACAAGTAATGACTGCGGCCCAAACCTCGCCGCAAGCTGAACCTCGCCAGGCCAGTGCCACCAAATACGTTGTTGCTTCCCTTATTGGTAACTCACTTGAGTGGTATGACTTCTTCCTCTACGCCACAGCTTCGGCGGTCGTGTTCAACGTCCTTATGTTCCCGGCAGGTACAGACCCATTAGTGGGAGCCCTCGGAGCGTATGCCGGACTAGCAGTGGGCTTTGTTGCTCGACCCCTGGGTGGTGTGATTTTTGGGCATATTGGCGACAAGGTCTCACGAAAAACCTCGTTGATCATCACGCTTGTGGTCATGGGGTTGGCGTCTACCGCGATGGGGCTGTTGCCGACTTATGCATCCATCGGTATCGCGGCTCCCATCATCTTGGTGTTGCTTCGTGTCGCGCAAGGAATCGCCGCCGGCGGGGAATGGGGAGGTGCGGTACTTCTAATTAGCGAGAACTCTTCCCAAAAACGTCGCGGGATGCTCGCAGCCTTTAGCCAGAGCGGTGTGAGCCTCGGATTCGTAACATCGGCACTCGCTTTCTATGCGGTCAAGCAGCTGCCGGAAGAACAATTCTTAACATGGGGCTGGCGCCTTCCGTTCTTGTTCAGCATCGTTCTGCTTATTGTTGGCCTTTATATTCGCAGGAGTCTGCCTGAAGAAACTGCTGATGAGGCTGAAACTGTAGCTGTTGATAACGAGCGGATCCCAATGGTTGAAGCTTTTCGCCGTTTCCCAGGGCAAATGTTTGCCGCGATGGGTATGCGCATTGCGGAAAACGGCGGCTCGTACATCTTTATGACCTTCTCAGTTGTCTATGGCAAGCACGTTGGGGTTGACGATAGCTTGCTCTTGTTAATGCTGGCGATCACCATGACGCTGTCTTTCTTCTCCTTCGTTTTCTTCGGGCACTTGTCAGACGTGGTCGGTCGGCGACGTGTATACGCTTTCGGCGCGGTAGGGATGATAGTTGTTGCGGCTCCTTTCTTTTCGCTCATTGAGACCGGCTCAGTGCCGCTAATGTTGTTGGGCTTCGTTCTTGCGTTGTGTGTCTGTCACGGGGCCATGATTGGCACCCAACCCTCGCTCTTCCATGAACTCTTCCCGGCAGAGGTTCGTTATTCGGCGATTTCAATTGCACATGAGGTGGCCTCTGTTTTCGCCGGAGGCATTGCTCCGATGATCGCGACAGCACTATTGCTCAAATATGATTCACCGCTGCCGATTGTGATCTATCTGATTGTGATGTGTCTGATTACTTTGGTCTCGGTGCTCGTTTCTCGGAAGTATTCTTTCGAGGTCAAGGGATAAAACCATTGTCGAGCCGTTGGCAACGGAAGGTCGGTAGAGGCTATAGCCTCTACCCGACCTTTACTTATTATTGGGGATCTATTAGTTAGCCTTCGATGTGGCGCTCGGCTGGGCCGTCGTATGCGGAAAGCGGGCGGATGAGCGCGTTGTTGGCGCGCTGTTCCATGATGTGGGCTGTCCATCCCATGATGCGGGCGCACACGAACAGTGGTGTGAACATCGGGATGTCGAAGCCCATGAGCCAGTAGGTTGGGCCTGCAGGGTAGTCGAGGTTTGGTTTGATGCCCTTCGCCTCGTCCATCGACTTCTCCAGGCCCCGGTAGAGGCCGAGCAGTTCGTGGCGGTCGTAGTAGTCCAGCATCCGGAACAGGGCTTCCTGCATGGTCGGCACACGCGAGTCGCCGTTCTTGTAGACGCGGTGGCCGAAGCCCATGATCTTTTTCTTCTGTGCCAGCGCATCGTCCATCCACGCCTTCGCGCGCGCCTCGCGTCCTCAGCCGACTCATCGGAGCGGATGCCGAGCTCCTCGAAGGTGTGCATCACGGCTTCGTTGGCTCCACCGTGCAGAGGGCCCTTGAGCGCGCCGATCGCGCCGCCCACAGCCGAGTGCAGGTCGGACAGCGTCGATGTGATGACGCGCGCCGTGAACGTGGACGCGTTGAAGGAGTGCTCCGCGTACAGGATGATCGAGACGCGGAACGCATCCACAACCTCCGCAGCGGCTTCCTCGCCGAAGGCCATCCAGAGGAAATTCTGCGCGTAATCGAGGTCTTCGCGTGGCTCCACGATCTCAAGCCCACGACGGCGGCGCTGGTCATAGCAGACCACCGCCGGCATCAGCGCGAACAGCTCCTGTGCCTTGCGCAGCTCAGCTTCAGGCGAGCTATCCTCAGCATCCGGGTGCGATGCGCCCAACACAGCCGTGGCTGCGTGGCATACGTCCATCGGGTGGCACGTGGTCGGGAGTTCGTCGATGACGCGCTTGAGTTGTTCCGTGAGTGCGCGGCCGGAACGCTCACGGCGAGTGAACTCGGCGAGCTGTTCCTCGGTCGGCAGGTCGCCGTTCCACAGGAGTAGCGCGACCTCCTCGACGGAGCATTTCGCGGCGAGCTCCTGAACCGGGTACCCGCGGTAGAGAAGCGAGTTCGTTTCTGCGTTGACCTTGGAAATCGCGGTGGTGTCCGCGACGACTCCGGCAAGGCCCTTATAGATAGTTTGCTCGGTCATGACGCCTCCTCAGGGATCATGTGTGGTGCGGGGCTTCTGTGTGCGGCGGCAGTTCGTCCGATGTGGGAGCGAGCCGCCGGTGGGGGTGGCTTTACTGGAGTGGTTTGCCGGGGACTTCGAAGTTGAATACACCGGTGTCGAACTGGTTGTAGCCGTTGTAGTCAACGAGCTCATACAGCCGTGCGCGTGTGAGCATGTTGTCAACCTCGGACTCCTGGGTGCCTTCCGTGCGGATCGCGGTGAGGACGCGTTCGATGGCGCCCATCGCTTGCCGTTGCAACGTCACCGGATAGATGATCATGGAAACCCCGGCGTTCTGGAGCTGTTGTTTGGTGAACAGCTGGGACTTACCGAATTCGGTCATGTTGGCGAGGATCGGAACGTCGAGGTTGGAAGCCATTGCCTCAAACTCACTGAGGTCCGCCATCGCTTCGGGGAAGATCGCGTCAGCGCCCGCATCGGCGAGCTTCTTGGCGCGTTCGAGCGCGGCGTCGAAACCGTCTACGCCGCGGATGTCGGTGCGCGCCATGACCACAAAGTTGCTGTCTCGGCGCGCTTCGACTGCGGCACGGATCCGCTTGACCGCGGTCTCATCGTCAACCACGTTCTTGCCGTCCAGGTGTCCGCACCGCTTCGGGTTGAACTGGTCTTCGATGTGGCAGCCAGCCAGGCCGGCGTTCTCGAGTTCCTGAACGGTGCGGGCCACGTTCATCGGCTCACCAAAACCGGTGTCGGCATCAACCAGACACGGAAGGTCGGTGGTTCGGGCGATCTGCCCGGCGCGGGTCGCAACCTCGGTCAGAGTAGTGAGTCCGATGTCCGGCAGGCCGAGCTCATTCGCGAGCACACCACCGGAAATGTAGACCCCATCGAAACCCTGTTCCTGGATCAGCTTGGTTGACAGCGGAGTGAACGCGCCAGGGAACTGAGCAACCTCATCGGCGGCCAGCGCCTCACGGAAAGCAACACGCTTCTGCTCAGGTGTGACGTGGGAATACAGCATTCTTAGAACACGCCCTTCTGTGCCTTATCGAGCTCGACCGCAGCCTTGATGTTGAGCTGGTCGAGCTCGCCAACACCGAGCTCAGGCAAGCGCTGAACCGCATCGAGGAAACGCTCGATTTCCTCCTCTGCCACTATGCCTTGAGCCAGCGTGCGGAACTTGTTGATGTACTGCTCGCGAGCGAATGGACGCGCGCCGAGAGGGTGGGCGTCGGCAACAGCGATCTCGTCGGTGATGACGGTGCCGTCCTTGAGCGTGATCTCAACCGAGCCGCCGAAAGCCTTCTCCTCAAGGTCCAGCGAGTGGTAGCGGCGGGTCCACTCAGGGTCTTCCTCGGTGGTGACCTTGTGCCACAGCTCCACGGTGTCTGGGCGTTGGGCGCGTTCCGGGGCGTAGGAATCGACGTGGTGCCACGCGCCGTCCTGCAACGCGACCGTGAAAATGTACGGGATCGAGTGGTCGAGGGTTTCCCGCGATGCCTTCGGGTCGTACTTCTGCGGGTCGTTCGCGCCAGAACCGATCACGTAGTGAGTGTGGTGCGATGTCTTGATGAGCACCGACTCGACGTTCGCCGGGTCGGTTGCCTCAGGGTGTTCCTTGTTGAGCTTGCGGGCCAGGTCGATCCAGGCCTGTGCCTGGTATTCGGCGGAGTGCTCCTTGGTGTAAGTGTCGAGGATGGCTCGCTTGGCTTCTCCCGCCGCCGGCAGCGGGACGGTGTATTCGGCTTCAGGACCGGACAGCAGCCACGCGATCACGCCGTCTTCACCTTCATAGATCGGCACAGGCGAAGTCTGGCCGCGCATCGCACGGTCTACGGCCTCGACCGCCATCTTGCCGGCAAACGCAGGCGCGTGGGCCTTCCACGTCGAAATCTCGCCCTTGCGGGACTGGCGGGTCTGCGTCGTGGTGTGCAGTGCCTGGCCGATCGCCTGGAAGATCGTTTCCGCATCGAGGCGCAGCAAGGTTCCGATGCCGGCGGCGGCTGCTGGGCCGACGTGGGCGATGTGGTCGATCTTGTGTTCGTGCAGGCAGATGCCCTTGACGAGGTTCACGTGGATCTCATAGCCGGTCGCGATGCCGCGGATGAGGTCCTTACCGCTTGCCCCGGTGTGCTGGGCGACCGCGAGGATCGGTGGGATGTTGTCGCCCGGGTGGGAGTAGTCGGCGGCGAGGAACGTGTCGTGGTAGTCGAGCTCGCGCACGGCTACACCGTTGGCCCAGGCCGCCCACTCAGGGGAGACCGGCGCGTCGCCTTCTGGCGCGCCGAAAATGAGCGCTCCCTTGCCGGTGTATCCGCCGTCAGGGGTCACGCGGTGGGTGAGGGCTTGCCCGCGAGCGGAGACGATCGGGCCGCGGTTGAGCGAGGCGATCGCTACGGAGGCGTTGTCGATGATCCGGTTGATGATCATCTCGGTGACCTCGTCGTCGACCTCGACAGGGTCGGTCGCCACCAGCGCAAGTTTATAGGCCAGCTGCTCTTCGTGCGGCAAGTGCTCTGCTGATGGGTAGGTGCGTACCGTGTGGTTGATGGACACGTTATGCCTTCCTTCCGGGCAATAGCTTGGGGGATTGAAGACTGCTTCCACACGTGAGTTTATCCAACCCGAGGTTGGACATGCGGCGGCCCCGTTGGAGACTGATTCGTTCAGTCACCAACGGGGCCGCTTCTCGTCGTGGCGCAGATTTTGCGAGAGGAGATGCACCTAGACGTAGAGGTCTTTGTTGTCGCTGAGAGGAGCGCCCAGCTCAACAAAGAGGTTTCGGTTGAGTGCGAAGCCTAGGCGGGCTTCGTCAATGATCTCCTCCTGGTTCGCTTGTTGAGCGAAGTGGTCCAGGTGGATGCGGTAGGCATCTTTGTAGATTTTCGGCTTGCTGATGGTGGGGAACTTCCACATCGTGAGCAATTCGCTCGGGATGTTGTAGTGGCGTGCGACGAGTGCACCGATGGCCTGGCCGCCAGATAGGTCGCCGAGGTAGCGGAGGTAGTGGTGGGCGATGAGCCGCTCAGGTGTCTGCAGCGCGCCGACTTCGTGGATGCGCTGGGTGTATAGCGTAACTGCGTTGGTGAGGTCTGGCATCTCGATGCCGAGGTACTCGGTGAGGCCTGCGAGGTCGTTGCGGATAGCTTCGCTACGGTCCAGCGCTGGGTCTAGGAGTTGCTGGACGCTCGGGTCTGAACGCCATGCTGCGCACGCTTTTTCGAGTGCGCCATAGAGCGGCTTGTATTGAGCCAGGAGCCTCACGTAGTCCTCGGCGGTGAGTTTGCCTTCCATGAGGTCCTGGATGAATGACGAGTGTTCAGCGGCGTCATGTTCGGTGCGCGTGGATGACTTGAGCTGAGCGGCGAACGATGGCGCTTCAGTAGTAGGGGTTGTCATGGATCTTGCTTTCGTGGTGAGGGAATTCGTGCGTCTAAGGTCAGCCTAACCGCATGTATTTCATTTACGCAAGCCTTCACTTGCCTAATTGGATTAGTTAAGTTTAGGCTTACCTGTGTCGTTTGAGGGTGGAAGTGGGCACCACCCGAAATCACGAGCATCTCCGTATGAGCGCCTAGCGCTATTGGGGTGCTCACAAAGCAAGGATTAGAAAAAGCTATGAAGCAAAAGACCACTCGCATGCGCCGTGTGGGGAAGGCCTTGGGGTCTTTGTTGTCCTTCGCGCTGGTTGGCGCGATGGCAACCGTCCCAGTGGCTACAGCGCACGCAGATGCCGGCTCCGATGCCGGGTCTAAGCCCACGATTACGGTGACTCCAGCTCCTGCCGAAGGCGGCGAGGTCACTGTCACCGGTAAGAACTTCTACCAAGGCGATGCTCAGGGCGACGCATCAACGGGAATCTACCTCGGCTACGGTCCGTCCTCTTCTGCGGGTTTCTATCAGGGTGGAAGCACCAACCCGGTATGGATAGCTGCAGGCAAGAAGGACGAAGATACTGACCGGGGACGAACTGCTCCGCTGAATGCTGACGGTTCGTTCGCAGTCAAGGTCAAGGTTCCTGCGAAATCCGACACGAGCCTCTCGTTCTTCACGTCTAAGGGCCACGGCAAGGGCATGAAGGACACGAGCCAGAACGCTTCTGCACCGATCACTTACGTCGAGACGCCAGCGCCTCAGCCGGAGCCTGCTGGCCAGGGCGGCCAGCTCGAGTGGGGTGTCAAGGAAAGCTTCCGTAAGTACGTTGTAGGTCGTATTGCGCGCGGCTCGATCGAGACCAGCGGCGGTGCTGCCCAGAAGCCGAACAACGGCATTTTCACCCTGCCTAACGGTCAGGGAACGTACGAAGACGGTAAGGGAACCCTGACCTTCGACGGCCAGTTGGCTTTCAAGGGTCACCATGGCGAGATGGACCTGACGATGTCTGGCTTCAAGGTGACGTTCACCTCGGAGACCACCGCGCAGCTCATCATGACGGTCAAGGCTCCTAAGACCTCCGTTACGGAGGCCGTGGATCTGACGGACGCGCACGTCGCGGACCTCACGTTCGCTAAGGACGCTGTGACGGTCAAGGACGGCAAGCTAAGCCTTGCTAACGCTAAGGCGATTTTGACTGAGGACGGCAACAAGGCCATGGCCGGGTTCTACGAGCCAGGCATCGAGATCGATCCAGTGTCCATCAAGGACGCAGCCATCAAGGTAGAGGCTCCGCAGCCTGAGCCAACGCCTGAGCCAACGCCGGAGCCGACCCCGGAACCTACACCGGAGCCAACGCCGGAGCCGACCCCGGAACCTACACCGGAGCCAACTCCAGAGCCAACCACGGAACCGACCCCGGAACCTACACCGGAGCCGACCCCAGAGCCAACCACGGAACCGACCCCAGAGCCAACTCCGGAACCAACCGCCGAGCCTGAGCCGAAGCCTGAGCCGAAGCCTGAGCCGAAGCCTGCTGGCAAGGGCGGCAACCTGGAATGGGGCGTCAAGGAAAGCTTCCGTAAGTACGTTGTCGGGCGCATTGCTCAGGGCTCCATCGTGACCGATGGTGGTGCCAAGCAGAAGGCAAACAACGGCGTCTTCACGTTCCCTAACGGGAAGGGTGCTTACAAGAACGGCAAAGGCAACGTGACCTTCGACGGCAAGGTGACGTTCAAGGGCCACAAGGGTGAAATGAACCTGACGATGTCCGGTTTCGCTGTGGAGTTCACGTCGGACACGACCGCGAACCTCATCATGACGGTCAAGGCACCAAAGACCTCCGTCACGGATGTAGTCGATTTGAAGAACGCACGCGTTGCCAAGCTCACGTTCCCTAAGAGCGCCCTCAAGGTCAAGGACGGCAAGCTCAGCCTCACGAACGCTAAAGCAACCCTGACTAAGGATGGCGCTGCAGCAATGGCTGGGTTCTACGAGCCAGGCATCGAGATCGATCCAGTGTCGATCAAGAACGCGCTGGTTACGCAAGAAACCCCAGCTCCTGTGCCAGCACCGGAAAAGCCGAAGCCAGCACCTAAGAAGCCAAAGCCTGCGCCGCAGAAGCCTGCACCTAAGCCTGCTCCGCAGAAGCCAGGCCCGGTTGCACAGGAAACTGGCAACGGCAAGACAAAGGCTCCTAGTGCCCCGATCTGCCGCATTGAAAAGGTTCCTGGCAAGCCAGGTGCATCGACGCTGAGCTGGGGTGTCAAGACCTCCTTCCGTAACTACATCACCGGCGGTATCGCAAAGGGTGCCATCGCACCTGGAAACGGTGCAGCCCGCACTGGAAACGGATTCACATGGGGTGCCGGTTCTGGAACCCTCACTGCGAACTCCGGAACGGTTTCCTTCCCAGGCAGCGTTCACTTCACGGGCCACAAGGGCGTCCTGGACACGACCATCTACGGCCTGCGCGTGAAGGTCACCGGCCCAGGCAAGGGCCAGCTGATCGCGAACGTCAAGTCGCAATCGATGGAAGGCAAAGACCTCTCTGCCAACAACATCGTGTTCGCAACCCTGTCCTTCAATGGCGATGCTTCCAAGGGCATCAACAACGCGACCGTGACCTTGACTAAGGCAGGCGCTAAGGGCTTCGCGGGCTTCTACGAAGCCGGCCTCGTGCTGGATCCGCTCACCCTCACGGTAGGCTCCACCGGCATGGTCGACAAGGAAATCTGCGTTGACCCAGAGACCGGGGAAGTCGTTTCCCCAGACGGTTCCGCAATGCCAGGCACGGGTGCTGGAAACCTTGCCTCGACCGGTTTCGGCGGAGCCACCCTGGCGGGGACCGCAGGCGTACTGGCCCTCATCGGGCTTGCGCTCATGCAGGGCTCGCGCCGTAAAGACTCCGTTGCATAATTACGCCACACTGGCGTATATCTGCCCACTCATGCAGCGGAAACGCGTGTGGTTGCAGCCTCTCCAACAGGCTGCAACCACACGCCCTCATTCATTTTCCAAAACTTCTCGTCTAGACATAAAGCGATGCAATCATGACTAACGGCTCCTCATCCGCGACTTCGATCCGTGCGAAAAGCACCTCACGCACCTCCCGCCTAGCCCTATTCGGTGCTACGGGACTCACCCTCGTCAGCTTGCTCGCAGGATGCACATCGGCCGCATCCACAGACGAGTCGCCGAGCCAGCACGCAACCGCAACGCCATCGGCGACCGCCTCAACCGAACCGAGCGCTCAAGATAACAGCGTCAACGCGACCGATGCTCTGAAACTCAGAGGTCCGGCTGAAGCGCGCGACATCCCCGACATGAAACCGGTCATGTCCGATGTGAAACCTTCGCTACCGACCACGGTAACCGACGCCCACGGCAAGGAGATCACGGTCAAGTCAGCCGATCGGGTGCTTGCGTTGGACCTCAACGGGACCCTCGCCGACACGGTGGTTGGCATGGGATTGCACGACCGACTGATCGGACGCTCAAACTCTGACACAAGCGCCCTGCTTAAAGACCTGCCAGTCATCACGAAGGACGGGCACGACACCAACGTTGAAGCGATCCTGAATCTTAAACCAGACCTCATCATCACGACCGAAAACATCGGTGGAGCGGAATCGTACCGGCAACTCGAAAACGCCGGAATCACGGTTGTGAGGCTCGAACCAGCCACCAGCATCGACGGGATCCCGGACGCAATCCGCGCGGTAGGCAAGGTCTTCGGCGCTGAAGGAGCCGCCGAGAAACTCGCGGAACAAAGCAAGAAAGACCTCGCCGAAGCTAAGGAATACGTCGAGGAACTGAAGTCAAAGACGCCTAGAGCTCCTCGAGCAACCGTTCTCTACGTGCGCGGAACAGGTGGAGTCTTCTTCATTCTCGGCAACGAATACGGCGCCTCCGACATCGTAGAAGCGCTTGGCTTGGAAGACATGGCTCGCACGCACGACATCGGGGGTATCAAGCCAGCCAACGCGGAATCACTGCTGAATCTCAACCCCGAGATTGTGTTCGCGATGAAGCGCGGGGTCGAATCCGCGGGTGGTCTCGATGGCTTCCTTAAGCGCCCTGGCATGAGCGCAACCGTGGCTGGCAAGAACAAGCGGATCATCACGGCAGCGGACGGTCAGTTGCTTTCATTCGGGCCACGTACGCCAGAAAACCTCAAAGCTCTCGCTGAAGCCGTATATCAGGATGGACAGTCCAAGAAATGACCCAAACCGTCGAGAGCAAACGCAGCGCGAGGGCACGCGCTGCGTGGCTCACCGGCATCGTACTGACCATCGCGGTGGTATGCGTTCTGTTGATCTCATCCACCGCGGGGCAGTACACAACAACGCCCCTTGAAGTTCTGAGCTCCATCAAGAGAGTCCTCATCGAAGGAGCCGACCCCACCGAAAACTCAACCGACGCAGCACTCTGGACCATCCGGTTCCCCCGAGCGCTCCTCGCCGCCGTGATCGGGGCGAGCCTCGCCTTGGCTGGCACCGTGATGCAAGGAATCTTCGCCAACCCGTTGGCGGAACCGAGCGTCGTCGGCGTCAGCGCCGGCGCGAGCGTCGGCGCCTGCGTCGCGATCGTGTTCGGTTTGACCGCCACGGGTACGTGGGTTCTTCCGGTAGGGGCATTCATCGGCGCGATGATCGCTACGGCTTGCGTATGGATGCTCGCGAAAGGCTCAGGCAAGGTCATGGTCCTCACCTTGGTTTTGACCGGTATCGCGATCAATGCGATCGGCGGGGCACTCACGAGCTTCCTTGTCTACCTGGGCGACACGACCTCGCGTGAAGAGATTATTTTCTGGCAAATGGGGTCACTCGCCGCCGCTCGCTGGGAACAAGTGGGAATCTGCCTCGCGGTGCTGGCCGTGACGGCGTTTGCGATCTGGTTCTACAGGAACAAGCTCGATGTTCTCGCGCTCGGTGACGCCGCCGCACACGGAACCGGCATCAACGTTGAACGGTTGCGATTCATCAGCGTCATCCTGGTGTGCATCTTGACGGGCACTGCGGTCGCGTTCTCCGGGATGATCGGGTTCGTCGGGCTTGTGGTTCCGCACGCTCTCCGGCTCATCGTGGGTCCCTCCCACAAATACCTCGTGCCGTTGTCACTGCTCGGGGGAGCGACGTTGCTTGGGCTAGCTGACACCGCAGCCCGCACGCTCATCCCACTCAGCGACATCCCGGTGGGTGTTTTCACCGCGATCGTCGGTGGCCCCGTCTTCATCATTCTCTTGCGGGGAACCCTCAAAAAAGGAGGAATCAGGTCATGAACGCGCTCGACGTCGAAGACCTCACGATCAGCGTCAACGGCAAGATCCTCCTCGACTCCGTCTCGGTGTCCGTGCGGCCAGGGGCCGTGACCGGGATCATCGGCCCCAACGGGGCAGGCAAATCGACCCTGCTCTCTGCGCTCGCCGGCTTTACGCCCCCGCATAACGGCAGAATCCTCATCAACGGTGAGGACATGAGCGGGATCCCGCACCAGGAGCTTGCAAGACAGCGCGCTGTCATGACCCAGAACTCGGACGTCGCGTTCCCTTACACGATCCGAGAAATCGTGGAGATGGGGCGCACTCCGTGGGGCACCAACCCGGCAAACAGCACGGCCGTTGACCAAGCGATCGAACTCACCGGTCTCGGGCACTTGCTCGAACGAGAAATCACAACGCTTTCCGGTGGCGAACGCCAACGTACGGCATTCGCACGCGTCATATCTCAAGCGTTCCCCGTGTGCGCCGGACGGGTCATCCTCCTTGACGAGCCCACCGCGGCGATGGACGTCGCCTACGCCGAACACACGCTAGCCCTGACGCAAGAGTTCGCAGCTCTTGGCGCCGCCGTCGTCGTGGTGATTCATGACCTCGACGCCGCCGCATCATATGCCGACGACCTCATCGTGCTCGACCACGGCACAGTCTGTGCCGCAGGACGAACAGCTGAAGTGTGCGATGCGCAGCTACTGAGCTCCGTGTACGGAACCGCCCTCGAAGTATTCGAAGCCGGCGGACGCACACGCATCAGCCCCGTTCGCCCGTGCCGTTTTCTGCTGCCGAGGCAAGACCTCACCGCAGCGAGCACTGAAAACTAGCGAGCACGGAAAACTAGCGTGAGTCAAGGCGGTTATTCAGCCAGCAGCTCGCGGATATCGTCAGCGCTCAACGCAGAACCGAAACCGTCCCCGCCGTCCATGACGGATGTGATGAGTTCACGCTTGGCGTCCTGCAACGCCACGACCTTCTCTTCGATCGTGCCTGCAGAAACCATGCGGTACACCATGACGTTGCGGGTCTGCCCGATGCGGTGCGCACGGTCCACAGCCTGGGCCTCCGCGGCAGGGTTCCACCACGGATCCATGAGGAAGATGTAGTCAGCCTCCGTGAGGTTCAAGCCAAAACCGCCGGCCTTGAGCGAGATGAGGAAGACCGGGGCATCGCCATCCTTGAACTCCTGGATCGCTTCCTCACGGTTGCGGGTCGCGCCATCCAAATACGCGTAATCGATGCCGGCCTGATCCAGCCGAGCACCAGCCCGCTTGAGGAACGACGTGAACTGCGAGAACACGAGCGCGCGGTGGCCCTCAGCCAGCAATGAGTTCAGGTAATCCAACAAAACATCCAGCTTGGCCGATCCCACATCCGCGAACTCTTCCTCATCAACCAACGCAGGATCCAACGCCATGAGACGCAGCGTGGTGAGTGAGGTGAAGATCGTGAACCGGTTTCGGTTGATGTCCTCAACCAAGTGCAGGACCTTCTGGCGCTCACGCTGCAGACGCGTGTCGTAAATGCGGCGGTGCTCTTCCGAAAGGTCGATCGCCAGAACCTGCTCTTGCTTGCTCGGCAGGTCCGTCATGACCTCGGCCTTGGTACGGCGCAGCATGAACGGACGGACTCGGCGGCGCAAACGCTCAAGCGGCTCAACAGCGCCCATTCGCTCGATCGGCCGGCCGAACACCTCAGCGAACTTATTCGAGGACGGGAACAAACCGGGGGAGGTGATGGCCAGAAGCGCCCACAACTCCATGAGGTTGTTCTCGAGCGGAGTACCCGTGATCGCGAACTTCACGCGGGCATTCAAATCCCGCGCGGTCTGATGCGCCTTGGTCGACTTGTTCTTGACGAACTGAGCCTCATCCAGAATCAGCGCCGACCAGCCGAGCTCCTGATACACATCCGAATCCAAACGGAACAGAGTGTAAGAGGTGACGACGACATCGTTGTCCGCGGCCACCTCCGCGAGCGGTTGCGAGGCTTTCGCCTGGGTGTCCCGCACGCCAGCAACCTTCAAATCCGGCGCGAACCTGCGCAACTCGGCCAACCAGTTAGGAACCACCGACGTCGGCGCAACCACCAAAACCGGGCCCGCGCCGCCGGTAGCAACGGAAGCCTTCGATGCCGATGTTGCCTCCGATGCGGCAGCTGACTCAGCCGCTACCGTAGAGTCAGCGTCAGCGGGTTCAGTGCCGCCCCACTGCTCACGCATGTACGCCAGCAACGTGATGACCTGCAGGGTTTTACCCAAGCCCATGTCATCGGCCAGGATGCCACCCAGACCCTGCCGCCATAGCGAAGCGAGCCAGCGGAACCCTTCAACCTGGTACGGGCGCAGTGTCGCCTCAACGCCATCCGGCACCGCGGCGTCAGCCCCAGCGCCATCGGCCAGGCCAGCGATCGCGGCATGCCACGAATCAGGGCCAGAAACCTCGGTGGCAAGCCCCGCGAGTTCATCCCACAGATTCACCTGATAACGGGTGATCCGCAGCGGGTCCTTAGGGTTTTCTTTCAACATGTTCGCTTCCTCGATGAGGCTGCGAAGATGATGGAACAGAGGCTGATCCAGCGAAACATACGTCTTATCCGACATCAGCATGCGCTTCTGGCCGGCGGACAGCGCCCGCAGAATATCGGCGTACGGGATGCGGCGGTCACCCACCGTGATCATGAGACCCAGATCGAACCAGTCGTTCTTATCGGACTCGACCGTCGTGACAGTCAGCTCAGGGGCCTCGGTGAGCTCCTTATAGACAGGCCGCTTACCGACATCGAGCACGCGAACATGCGGGATCTGCTCTAGCGCCGGGATGCCGCGACGCACAAAATCGACCGTCGCAAGGCCTTCAAGCGTGTGCGACATGAGCCCACCGTTGCTGCGGTGCGGCTCCAACTCGTCCCAGCCATGCTTGGTCAGAACCTTCAGCGCTTCGGTACGCAATTGCGCTTCAGCCGCCATATCGCGCGCGTAATCATCGATCCCGCCAGGGCCGTAATCGACCTCCGAATCGACGACCACCACATCGTCCGGCTGATACGTCGCCACAACAACCAGCGACGGGGGAGTGATCTGCGGCAACGCAACCGAACCGTCCGAGGACACGAAGCTCACGCGGCGGCCGAGACGCTGATACGGCCCAGAGAAGAAATGGTCGACTTCGCCGGCAGGGACAGTGATAGCCGACGGGCGGCGCACCAAGAAACGAGCCTCCGGCTCCAACGTGTGGTCCACGGGCGCGATCTCAACAGTGTGGCCATCCTCAGCCAGCGCCCACACACCGTGCCGGCCCACCGTGCCGGCCGCAACGTCCTCACCCAACGCGATGGTCCTGGCGCCGATGTCCATCGTCGGGATCAGCTCGAGGCCAGCGTCCGTGCGCTGCGCATCGAAATACACGCGGCCGGAATCAACCAGCTCAATGCCGGAGACATCGCCCGAACCCACGAGCTCGATGCCGAGTTCGTGCGCCTCTTCCAGCAAGGAAAACACCAGGCCGGACGCGAAGTCATCGAAAATCAGCCAGTCGTTATCTTCGCCGAAATACAGTTCACCATTAGCCCTATACAACGGAACCAACTGGCAGAACCAGCGATGCTGTTCCGGATCCAGAGGCAAACCATATGTCTTGAAGGAAATCGTGTTCCACCGCAAAGCAGAGCGAATCCAGCGGCCCTGCGGATTACGGATGACAGGGCGGAGCGCCAACGTGAACCGGCTACGAGCGCCACGCACACCCACTGCCTTAGGGCCCTGTCCCACGCCATACTGGCGCTGCGAAGCATCCCGCGAATCACGCAACTCAAATTGCAAACCGAGCGGCTGAATATCCTCAGGCTTCTGCCCATCCCGGCCAGCGCGCCCGCTCTCCAGGATCCGCGACAGCGCGAGCTCCCACTCAGCATCAACCGGCTGCAGAGCCTCCTCGGCCTCCCGCTCATCCTTCGCCTGCATGTGGCGCGCATTCGAATCGATCAGCAGGGCAGCGACATGCTTACACCCCGGCTCAGCGTCCGTGCCGCACGACATCTCACCAATCAGGAACCCGGCCTGATCCGAAACTAAGGTGACGTCCGCGGCCACCTCAACACCGTCGTCGAGCACCGTCCCCGAAAGCTTCAACGCATCAGAGTCCCACGCAAGATCAGACAACTGACCCGCATCAACCAGCATTTTCCCGCGGGTAAAAGAGCCGCCGCCAACCTTTTTCAGGACTTCGCGGGCATCAACCAAAGGAAACTTCGCAGCTCATCACCGCATAGTTTCTCATCTAGGGCGAGAGGTCATGAAATCGGGGGCCTCATCCGGTGGTGGGCCTCACAAAGCGACAGTGCCGAACAAGAGCCCCAAAACATACGTGACAGCCGCTGCGCCCAAACCGATGAACAACTGCCGGAAAGCACGCGAAACCGGGGCCGAACCAGAAATCAGGCCCACGAAACCACCCGTGATGAGCAACGCGGCGCTCACCAGGATTGTCGCGATGATCACAGCGGCAATGCCGGTCATGCCGAAGATATAGGGGAGGATCGGGACGATCGCGCCGATCGAAAACATCACAAACGACGACGTTGCGGCACCCCACGCGCTGCCGTGCCCGTCGAGCTCTTCATCACCTGGCAAGGTGCGGTCCTCGTGGGGGAGCGGCAGGGAGGTTGACGGGTCGCAGTCGCATTCGAAGCGGCCCATGCGTTCCGCGGCACGATGCTCCGCCGCCTCTTGCGACATCCCTCGCGCCAAATACACGAGGACAAGCTCGTTCTCATCGATATCCAGGTGCGGGGCCGCGTGCAAGGTCGCGTGCGTTGGGCGGGACGCATCCAGAAGTTCCCGCTGGGAACGGATCGAAACGAACTCGCCGGCACCCATCGAAAGCGCACCCGCCAGCAGGCCCGCGATACCCGTGAACATCACGATCGACGGCGCAACACCCGTAGCGCCGATACCCAACACGAGCGCGAAGTTAGACACGAGGCCGTCGTTCGCGCCGAACACCGCGGCACGGAAATTACCCGAGAGCCGCATCCGCCCCTCGGTCGCTAGACCGCGCACAACCTCTTCATGAACCAGCTCATCGGCCGCCATCTTGCTCGGGACATCCGAATCCTGCGCATACGGATTATTGCCCTCCGCGCGTTGGACGAGCGCCAAAACGAAAATTGAACCGAAATGCGTAGCCAAGAAACGTAGCAGCGAACGCTGAATAGACGGCCGAGACGGCTTGGCGTGCTCGCCCAACAACGCGCGCCAGTGGTCCGCGTGGCGTTCCTCCGCTGCCGCGAGCGCCGTCAAAATACGGGCATCCTCAGGGGACTTCGCTTTCTTTGCGAGAGCCTCATAAATCGCGCCCTCCGTCAGCTCATCCGCCAAATAGCGGCGCCAGCGGCGGATCTGCGCGGGCGTCGGCTCAGGACGCGGGTCAGCAGGGTCCTGTTGGGCCGGGGATGGCTGGGGTTCAGAAGGCGATGCGGTACTCACGGGCACCAGTTTAGAAAAATCACGATGCGGGTGCCGGGCAGAAAGTTATGCCACCTTCACTGTGTGGGATCACTGTGCTGGATTGCCGTGTGAACAACGGCGGGGGATTACCGAGCAGGGAGCGTTCGGGAGATCATCTGGTTCAAGACCTTCCGCGCTGTCGGTACCGAGGCTCCCTGCGCATGCACCACAAACATCGGTGCATCTAGAACGCTGTCGTTGCCCGATCCTGCGCCATTGCCCGGGCCTGCGTCGGAGCTGCCACCAAGCCGTGCAATGGGCGCCGACGACGGCCCCGGAACGCCAGCGCGCCGCCCACCATAGAGCCACGTAGCGCCCGAGCCCACCGCAATCAAAGCCGCCGCCGCGATATCCCACGGCTTCACCGCAGGGCCGAGCACCGCATCGTGCACACCAGAAGCCAAGCGGCACACATCCACCGTGGTGCACACGTGCCGCCGAACCGTAGCGAAAGCCTGCACCAGATCAGCGAACTCAGTTGCCGCATCGGCAGAAGCCTCGAGCGCCTCAGCATGCGGATGGTCCGTGACCAGCGCACAGCCAGACTCCACGCCACGGCCAGCGGACGAGCACGGAACCCACCTGCTGTCAGCGGAGCTGCTGTCCATGGAGGGGGAGGCAGCCCGCTGTTCAGAGACCGCCGCGCAATCCGCGCCGACCCACGCACGCCACATGAGCCCCAACGCCGGAGCGCACACGACACCCGCTACAGGGACCCCATCCACCACCGCGGCAACCGAAATCCCAAAATCCGGTAACCCATGAACAAAATTGCTCGTCCCGTCGATCGGATCGATGACCCAACATACGGCGCCCGCGGAGCTGCCTTCAGTGCCGACACCTTCCTTACTAGCGCCTTCCTCGCCCAGGAACACGGCCCCCGGGGTTCGCTCACGCAACAACGCGATCAAACGCGCCTCGGTGTCGATATCCGTCTGCGTCACCACATCATGCGCCGACGACTTCACACGAGCCGTCACACCATCACGCCATGCTGCCGCAACATCAGCGGCCACCGAATCGACCGCGGCAACCGCCATATCCCGCAAACGCTCGGGCTCCCCGGCGCCCAGCCGGGCAACCACATCGTCAGCTCCGGGCCACACCGGACCGACCACCGCATCGAAAAGATCAGAACCCATGTCGACATCAGAACCCATACCGCCAGCCTAATCAAGAACAGCCCGCGGCACATGAGAAACTAGAACCGTGATGAAAGACGGACACCATCAGCATCGCCGCCGCGCTCGAAAAGAGTTCGCACTAGCGCTTGAAGACCGCTGGCAAGACTTCCGTCTCAAAATATCCGAACGCCGTGGAGACAACGTCGCGGTCGTCCCATACCGCGGCTACGGTCGCAGCGGCGAAAACGGGTGGGTGCGGGTATTCGCGCGGGTCGTCATGGCCAAACCAGGGTCGCGGCTCGAAGACCTTCACCTGCCCGCGGTTGTGGAAGAAGGGGTCCGCGGATGGCGTCACTTCATCTCACCCACGGTGCCTGAATACCCCGTCAAAATCCGCATCAACGGAGCTATCTACGACGTCTACTCCGACCGCGGAGGCGTGATCGACGAACGTCTAGCGGTGAACCTCGAACCTGGGTGGCACCACGTCGAATTCCTCGTCGACGACGCCGAACCCGTGACCGGCCACGTGTTCATGGTCAACGAAAACCAGAAACACGGGATCATCTGCGACGTCGACGACACCGTAGTGGTCACGATGCTTCCGCGCCCACTGCTTGCCGCGTGGAACTCCTTCGTGATCGACGAGCACGCCCGCGTCCCAACCCCCGGCATGGCGGTATTCCTCGACCGATTCTCCAACGCCCACCCCGGCGCGCGACCCTCTACCTCTCCACGGGCGCGTGGAACACCAACCGGGCACTCAGCCGATTCATGGCCCGCAACCTCTTCCCAGACGGCCCACTCCTGCTCACCGACTGGGGCCCGGTAGAAGGCCGCTGGTTCCGCTCAGGCGTCCAACACAAAGTCGACAACCTCCGCCGCCTTGCTCACGAATTCCCTGACATCTCGTGGCTGCTCGTAGGCGACGACGGGCAAAAAGACCCCAACACGTACGCCGAATTCGCGCGCCGCTACCCGGACAACGTTTCCGCGATCGTGATCCGCCAGCTCACCCCATCGGAAGCCGCGCTCGCCGGTGGACGTAACGCGGCCATCATGAACACCACCCCAGGTGTTCCGTGGGTCTACGAGCCCGATGGCGGCCGCATCGCCGCCCGGCTCGTCGCGCTCGGCCTCATGCCAGAAGCGCCCGATGCTCTCGACCCAGACAATTAACAGACGCAGACAACTAAAATTAGAAGGACATTATGAGCCGCCAAACCGTCTCCGTACCACTGCGTTGGGCAGACATGGACGCGTACGGGCACGTGAACAACGCCAACCAGATCCGACTCATGGAAGAAGCCCGAGTCGCAGGCTTCGGGGTCCCCGGCGGAACCGGCTCACCCGTTGGCCGCGAAGGCAAAGTTGACCTGTTCGAAAACATGGGCGACGGCCTCATGATCCTGGTCGTTGAACACACGATCCGCTACCTCGCGCAACTCCCGTACCGCGACGTGCCCGCCTCCGTGGACATCTGGATCTCCGACATCAAACCCGCGACCTTCACCGTCAACTACGAAATCCGCGACGGCCACGACGGAACCCTCTGCTCACGCGCCAAAACTCTCATGGCGCTCGCCGACGGCGAGACGGGACGCCTCATGAGAATCCCGGCCGACGTCCGCGAAGCCATGCAGGCATTCACAGACGACAGCCGGGAGACTGAATAATCAAGTAGCGCTTAACGCATCGCTAGTACAGCGCGCTAACGCACGACGAGTAAGTCAACAGCGCGCTTAGCGCACTGGTTGCTTAGCGCGCTCAGCGCACGACGGTCGCGCCGGCTTCCTCGAGGGAAGCCAGTGCCGCTTCCGCCGCGTCCGCATCAACGTAAGCGGTGTGCTCGTTCAGTACGGTCACGCTGAAGCCGTGTGCGAGGGCATCGCGCGCGGACGCCAGAACGCAGTGATCGGTTGCGATCCCCACAACATCCAGGTGGGTGATGCCCTCTTCCTTGAGGACCTCAGCCAGGCCGGTTCCGTCATCGGCGACGCCTTCGAAAGCGGAGTAGGCGGGGCTACCCATGCCCTTGCGGACCTCGAGCTCGATCCGGGACGCATCCAAATTAGGGTGATAGGCCGCGCCGTCAGTGTTGGCGACGCAGTGAACCGGCCACGTCGTGGTCCAGTTCGGTTCTTCGCCCTCAGGCGCAAAGTGGCCGCCGTTATCGCCTTCCGAGGAATGCCAGTCTCGCGATGCCGCGATCAACTGATAGCCGTGGCCCCGCGCGGTGAGCGAGTTGATGGAAGCCGCAACAGCTGCACCACCATCGCACCCCAAGGCGCCGCCCTCAGCGAAGTCGTTCTGGACATCGACGATCAGCAATGCACTGCCGTCAGCCGCACCCTCAGCCTTGTGTCGGGGAGTCTGTTCGGACACCATCGTTAGCTTTCTTCTCTCGAGTCAGCCGGGTTGTCTTGAGCCCGTCTTGAACCAGCGGGAACTTACTTAGCGGACAGAGCCGCGACCTTCTTCTGTGCAGCCTTGTGCGCGCGGTCAGCCTTACGTTCCGCACGCTTAGCGGCGATCTTCGCTTCGCTGCGCTTGGAGCCGCCGAAGAGGAACGCGCTCAAGCCCGACGCCGCGGTCACGATGGCGACGGCCTCTTCCGCGCCGACCTTCTTGGCCAACGGGTGCGAGTAGCCGAAAGCGCCAAGGTAGATCGCGAGCAACACGAGCGCGCGCGGCCAGCCGACCTTCTTGACCCAGATGCAGGTTGCCAACACGCCACACACGGCTAGAACGGCGCCGCCGAGTGGACGGTTCTTGGTGCGGCGGGCAACTTCGAAGCCGCCCACCAGGCCGGTCGTGGTCAACAGCGGGGTAGTCAGATTAGCCATAGTGGCTCTCCTTCGATGTGGTGTAAAAGTTTGGGGTGGATTGGGTACGGACCCGCTTATTCTTTGGAGCTATCGGTGTCAGAAGATGGTTCCGCGTCTTCCGGCGGGGTCTGGGATGCCGAGCGGATCATGCTCAGCACAGCGACCACGCCGCCGATGCTCGCGAGGGCTTTCAACCGATTCTTCTTACGTCGCGGATCCATCGGCTCGGGGCCAATCGGGTTGGTCATCGCGCGCAGCTTGCGGCCCTCGTAAACGTCCTTGGCGTACGCCTTTTCCTTCTTCTTGATGCCCGAGGTTGCCCGCGGTGGGAGCAGGACTTGCTCTTCAGCTTCAAGACCAGCGGTAAGCTGGCGTGTGCGCTGAGCTTCCACATCGACCTCCGCGCCCAGAATCAGCACACAGTTGATAATCCAGATCCACATCAGACCAGCGATCGCACCACCGATGGAGCCGTAGGTCTTGTTGTAGTTAGCGAAGTTGGAGAGGTACCACGCGAAGCCCGCGGTGGCCAGCGCCATCGCGACGAGCGCGAACGTAGCGCCCAAGGTGATCCAACGGACCTGCGGGCGGCGAACGTTAGGGGTGAAGTTGTAGAGCAAGCCGATCATGACGATCGCGACCACGATCAGAACAGGCCATTTGAGGATGTTCCAAACAGTCACCGCTTCAGGGCCCAGGCCAATCCAACCGCCGATCATCGACGCGAAGTCACCCGAGACGAGCAGCAGCAGGATGCAGATCATCGCGCCGAACAGCAATGCGAGGGTGATGAGGTACATCTGGATGCGCAGGAACATCGCGGCGCGGCCTTCTTCGACACCGTAGACGGTGTTGATAGAGCGGGAGAACGCGTTGACGTAGTTCGAGGACGTCCACACGGCACCCAGGACACCGATCACGAAGAACAACCCGGCGCCGCTACCTTCCGTGAGACCCGTAATGGGTTCTTCGAGGACTTTCGCCATCTCAGGGGAGCCGACGTCCTTGATGGTGTTGAGCAGTAGCTTGGTGGTTTCTTCGCCTTGCCCGAACAAACCTAGCGTTGAGACCACGGCGAGTAGCGCCGGGAAGATCGCGAACACCGTTCGGTAGGTGAGGGCAGCGGCCATGTCCATGCCGCCGTCGCGAGTGAATTCGCGGAGTGCTCTGCCGAAGATGTATTTCCATCCGGCCGCCGGGATGGGTCCGGCGTTGTCCATGCGTTCTTCGATCGCGTCTTTTGCGTCGGGGTCTGCCGTGATGCTTCTCTCCACGCTATTGGCCTTCCTGATGGATGCTATTGATCTAGAGCCTAGTCATCTCACAGGTTTGATGCCACACTCGCGCTTTTTTGGGGTGTCCTGCGGGTGTTCTCGCCGCGCCTGCGCGTGCTGTGGGTTCTAAGATGGCACGATCGTTGGTGGAGTGTCGTGAAACTGTGCTCGATGTTGTGGCATGGCGCTCGATGCTGAGTTGAGTTGGTTGAGGGATGTTGCAGGATGCCTACAGATTTTAAGGACTCGCGTGACGCTGATACGTCGCCTTCGGGTGAGGTTGATGCGGGCGCGGAGCTTGCTTATGAGGCGACTGATGAGCGTCCTTCGTTGACGACGCGCACCCGGGAGGCTCTGTATCGTTTCCGGGTTGGTTTGCAGGAGGGCATGCCGCTGCCGCTGGTGATTCAGGGCAGTATTGAGGCGATTCAGGTGTATGTCCTGGGGCTGATTGTTGTTGCGATTCCTTTGGGTGTTGCGGCGGCGTCTGGCGGCTGGTTGGATGCTGGCGCGGGCGATGTTGCTCATGCGACTGGGCAGTGGTGGCTCATGGGGCATGGGGTTCCGTTGGTACGTTCGGATGCCGCTATTGGTGGTGAGGGGACGATGTGGTTCCTTCCGTTGGGTTTCGTGTTGGTGCCTGGATGGTTGGCGTGGCGTGCGGGCCGGCGGTTGGCGCGGGCGTCGTGGTCTGATCAGTTGTGGCAGGCGATGTTGGGTTCGCTGGTCGTGTATGGCTTGTTGGGTATGGCGACGACGTGGTGGGCTTCGACTGAGTTGGTTTCTGCGCCGTGGTGGGGTGCGTTGTTGATCCCGTTGGTGATCCATGTGATCGGCTTGATCGGGGGAGCGTGGCGTGAGGCGGGCTCGTTTGGCCGGTTGATTGGTTTTGATGCGGCGGATTGGGTTGTTCAGCATTCGCAGTATCAGCGGTGGGCTGGCTCGTATGTGTGGGCTGTTGTGCGTGCTGGTTTTGTGGGGCTTGTGACGGCTGTGGGGCTGGCGTCTGCGGTTTTCACGGTGCAGTTGTTGGTGCATTGGGTTGATGTGGTCAATAACGTGATGCGTTTGAACCCTGGTGTGTGGGGTGGTTCAGCGTTGATGTTGTTGCAGCTGGTGTTTGTTCCGAACATGGTCGTGTACACGCTCGCGTATCTGACTGGCGGCGGTTTTGCCCTGGGTTCCACCACATCGGTTTCGGCGTTTGGTGTGTTTGGGACTGATATGCCGCCGTTGCCGTTGTTGGGGATGCTTCCTGAGGGCCCGCATGTGTGGGTTGTTGTGATTCCGGTGGTGGCTGGGATTGTGGCCGGTTGGTGGTTTTTGCGTGAGGGCGAGAATCACTTGGAGGAGTGGTTGACGCTCCGTTTTGAGCAGCGCTGGGTTGGTTTGACGTTGTCTTCGCTGGTTTTGGGGCTTCTGGTGGGTGCGGTTTCGGCCGCTGGTTTTGTGGTGTTCGCGTTGTTGTCTTCTGGCACGTTGGGGTTGGGCGTTTTCACGTGGATTGGTCCGCATGTGTGGGCGTCTGCTGGCTTGTTGGTCGCGGAGATCGGCGTGGGTGCTGTGATTGGTAATGTTGCGGCGCCGTTGTTTGAGCGTGATCCTGTTTTGGATGCGTGAGTTTTAGGGAGGGTTTCGCGATGCGTGCTGTGGTTTTGCTTTCGGGGTCTGGTACGAATTTCCAGGCTGTTGTTGATGCTGTTTCTGCCGGTCGGTTGACTGGTGTGGAGATTGTTGCGGTGGGCACGGATCAGCCGGGGGCGGCTGGTCTGCATCGTGCTGATGGTTTGGGTGCTGAGACGTTTGTTGTGGACCCTAAGGATTACGATGCGCGGGCTGAGTGGGATGCCGCGTTGGCTTCCGCTGTGGCTGGTTTCGAACCGGACGTGGTGGTGTGTTCGGGCTTTATGCGGATTTTGGGTGCGGCGTTCCTTGAGCGTTTCGGGGATCGGACGGTGAATACGCATCCGGCCTTGTTGCCGTCGTTCCCGGGTGCGCACGGCGTGCGTGACGCGTTGGCTTACGGCGTTAAGGTCACGGGTTGCACGGTGCATTGGGTTGATGCGGGCGTGGATACGGGCCCGATCATCGCTCAGCGTGCGGTTGAGGTACGCGAGGGCGAGTCGCAGGATGAGCTGCATGAACGGATTAAGGTTCAGGAGCGCTCTGCTTTGATCGAGGTTCTGCAGGGTCTTGCGGATGGCGCAATCAAGTTCCCTTCCACGGGAGACTGAAGCGTAGACTAGTCGTGTCTGCCTTGTGAGGCGGGCTGTTTTTCATGCGCATTGTGTAGTGCGTATTTTCCGCGATTTCTCCTGAGGAGCCTTTTCTCGTGACCGTTCAGGATTCCACGCCGACGACCGTTCCGATTAAGCGTGCACTGATCTCTGTTTATGACAAGACCGGTTTGGAGGACCTTGCTCGCGGCCTGCATGAGGCTGGCGTCGCGATTGTGTCTACCGGTTCCACTGCTGGCCGTATTGCTGATGCGGGTATCCCGGTGACTGAGGTGTCTGAGGTGACGGGCTTCCAGGAGTGCCTCGAAGGTCGTGTGAAGACTCTGCACCCGCGGGTTCACGCGGGTATTTTGGCTGATCGCCGCAAAGATGATCATGCTCAGCAGCTCAAGGACATGGAGATTGAGCCGTTTGATCTGGTGGTCGTGAACCTGTACCCGTTCGTTGAGACGGTGCGTTCGGGTGCAGACCAGGATGCGGTGATTGAGCAGATCGATATCGGTGGCCCGTCGATGGTTCGCGCGGCCGCCAAGAACCACCCTTCTGTTGCCGTGGTGGTGAACCCTGAATTCTATGGCCAGGTGGTTGAGGCAGCACGCGGTGAGGGCTTCGATTTGGCGACCCGCCGTCGTCTGGCTTCGCTCGCTTTCGCGCACACTGCCGCTTACGACAACGCTGTGGCCGCGTGGACCGCGGCCCAGTTCGGTGACCCGGGCGCGGAAGAGGCTCCGGTGTTCCCTCCATACGCTGGCTTGTCGCTTGAGCGTGCTGAGGTTCTGCGTTACGGCGAGAACCCGCACCAGCCGGCAGCTCTGTACGTGGATCACGCGGCGTCCCCGGGCATCGCTCAGGCTGAGCAGCTACACGGCAAGGCGATGAGCTACAACAACTACCAAGACGCCGACGCCGCAGTGCGCGCGGCTTACGACTTCGATGAGCCGGCGGTCGCCGTGATCAAGCACGCTAACCCATGTGGCATCGCTGTCGCGACCCCGGGTGCGGAAGATCCGATCGCTGACGCGCACCGCAAGGCTCACGGAACCGATCCGTTGTCGGCTTTCGGCGGCGTGATCGCGGCTAACCGCCCTGTGACGGCGGGTATGGCTCGCACGGTTTCGGAGATCTTCACCGAGGTCGTTGTGGCCCCGGGCTTCGAGGATGAGGCCGTTGAGATCCTCTCCAAGAAGAAGAACATCCGCTTGCTGAGCCTTCCGAAGGACTTTAAGCAGGACACCGTTTCGATCCGCCAGATCTCCGGTGGCGCCCTGCTCCAGACAACCGATCAGCTCGATGCGCCAGGCGATGACCCGAAGACCTGGACGCTCGCAGCCGGCGAACCAGCTGACGAGAAGACGCTCGCCGACCTCGCTTTCGCATGGCGTGCTCTGCGTTCCGCTAAGTCGAACGCGATCCTGCTCGCCAACGACGGCGCCGCCGTCGGTATCGGCATGGGCCAGGTCAACCGCGTCGATTCGTGCCGCCTCGCGGTAGAGCGCGCCAACACCCTGGGTGTCACGGTCGCATCTGACGTCAACGCGGCAGGCGGGGCAGAAGCCGACGCCAACGCACAGTCTGAGGAACGCGCACGCGGAGCCGTTGCCGCATCGGACGCTTTCTTCCCCTTCGCGGACGGCCCGGAGGTCCTCATCAACGCTGGCGTGCGTGCAATCGTCCAGCCGGGCGGTTCCGTACGTGACCAAGACACGATCGACGCCGCGAACAAGGCCGGCGTGACGATGTACTTCACGGGTGAACGCCACTTCTTCCACTGATTCCAATCAGTTGACCACCTAGAAGAGGCCGGTGAGGTGATTGCCAATGAACGCAAGTTCGGCAATAAACCTCACCGGCCTCTTTGCGACCCTTTAGAATAGAGACGAGTGTGCCCAGACAACTGACGGGCACAACCCAACTCATCAGCGACTGTTGAGGGAGAAAGCCGCCACATGGCAAAGATCATCTATACACACACCGACGAAGCGCCGATGCTCGCCACGCACTCGTTCCTGCCGATGGTTGAGGCTTTTGCCTCCCAGGCGAACGTGCCGATGGAAACCCGCGATATTTCGCTGGCTGGCCGCATCATCGCAACGTTTTCTCACATGCTCCCAGAGAACCAGCGCATCAACGATGCCTTGGCTGAGCTGGGCGAGATGACCCAGAGCCCAGATGCGAACATCGTGAAGCTTCCGAACATTTCGGCTTCCGTACCGCAGTTGAAGGCAGCCGTTGCTGAGCTGCAGGCGCAGGGCTACGACCTGCCGAACTTGCCAGACGAGCCAAAGACTGACGAAGAGCGCGAGATCCGTGAGCTCTACGGCAAGGTCATGGGTTCCGCTGTCAACCCGGTCCTGCGTGAAGGTAACTCCGACCGCCGCGCCCCGCAGTCGGTCAAGAGCTACGCGAAGAAGAACCCTCACACGATGGGTGAGTGGACCAACGACTCCAAGACCAACGTCGCGACGATGGGCAAGAACGACTTCGCGTCCAACGAGAAGTCCGTTGTGCTCGAGAAGGACGACGAGCTGACCATCCGCTTCACCCCTAAGAGCGGCGAAGCGAAGGTTCTCAAGCCTGCGTTCAAGGTTCTCGAGGGCGAGGTCGTCGACGGTACGTTCATGTCCGTCAAGGCGCTCGACGCTTTCCTCAAGGAGCAGGTTGCACGCGCTAAGGACGAGGGCATCCTCTTCTCCGCGCACCTCAAGGCAACCATGATGAAGGTCTCCGACCCGATCATCTTCGGCCGCGTTGTCCGCGCTTACTTCGCTGACCTGTTCGAGAAGTACGGCGACAAGCTCGCAGAAGCTGGCCTGTCCCCGAACAACGGCCTCGCAGCGATCATCTCCGGCCTCGATTCGCTCGACGCCGAGACCGCTGAAGCCGTCAAGGCAGAGATTGAGAAGGCCTACAACGAGGGCCCAGCGATCGCCATGGTCGATTCCTCGCGCGGCATCACCAACCTGCATGTCCCATCGGACGTCATCGTTGACGCATCGATGCCAGCGATGATCCGCACTTCCGGCCAGATGTGGAACGCTGACGACAAGACCCAGGACACCCTGGCGATCATCCCAGACTCGTCCTACGCTGGCGTCTACCAGACCGTGATCGAGGACTGCCGCGCGAACGGCGCGTTCGACCCAGCAACCATGGGTACTGTCCCGAACGTCGGCCTTATGGCGCAGAAGGCCGAAGAGTACGGTTCACACGACAAGACCTTCCAGCTTGAGGAAGACGGCACGGTTGAGGTCGTCAACTCCGCGGGCGATGTTCTGATCTCCCACGAGGTTGAGGCCGGCGACATCTGGCGTGCATGCCAGACCAAGGACCTGCCGATCCGCAACTGGGTTGAGCTCGCAGTTGAGCGCTCCCGCCAGTCGGGCATGCCAGCTGTGTTCTGGCTCGATGAGAACCGCGCACACGACGCGAACCTCATCGAGAAGGTCAACACCTACCTCAAGGACCTCGACACCGATGGCCTGGACATCCGCATCCTCGCTCCGAAGGAAGCAACCCAGTTCTCGGTTGACCGCATCCGCAAGGGTGAGGACACCATCTCGGTGACCGGTAACGTACTGCGTGACTACCTGACCGACCTGTTCCCGATCCTCGAGCTCGGCACATCCGCGAAGATGCTCTCGATCGTTCCGCTGCTCGCTGGCGGCGGCCTGTTCGAGACCGGCGCTGGCGGTTCCGCACCGAAGCACGTCCAGCAGCTCGTCGAAGAGAACCACCTGCGTTGGGACTCCCTCGGTGAGTTCCTCGCGCTCGCTGAGTCCTTCGAGAAGTTCGGCCGCCAGACCGAGACCCCAGCAGCTGAGGTTCTTGGCCGCGCACTCGATGCAGCGACCGGTACGTTCCTCGATGAGAACAAGTCCCCATCCCGCAAGGTAGGCGAGCTCGACAACCGCGGCTCCCACTACTTCCTGGTTCGCTACTGGGCTGAAGAGCTCGCAAAGCAGACCGAGGATGCGCGCCTTGCAGAGGTCTTCGCACCTGTTGCAAAGGCACTCGCGGAGAAGGAAGATCAGATCATCTCCGAGCTCAACGGCGCACAGGGTGTAGCTGTTGACCTGGGTGGCTACTACCGCCCAGACGAGAAGAAGGTCTCCGAGATCATGCGTCCTTCCGCAACTCTCAACGAGATCATCGACGGCCTCAAGGCCTAAGCATCTCGCTTCAGTGGGGCTCGCATAGCTCGCTGATTAAACGAACGGGAGGCGTGACCATGTGGTCACGCCTCCCGCGTGTTTAAGGACGTGTTTGAGGGCTAGCGTCTTATAGCTGCTGAAATCCCTAGTTACCGAGCGCTGCCGCGTGACGGCGGGCCAAGCCTACGTAGGTTTCGGCGGAGGTTGACAGTGCCGCAACTTCTTCATCGGTCAGTTCGCGGCGAACCTTCGCAGGAGCTCCAGCAACCAGAGACCGCGGCGGAACCTCCATGCCTTCCAAAACGAGCGCGCCAGCGGCAACAAGCGACTGTTCACCGATCACAGCGCCATTCATGATGGTTGCTGACATGCCAACCAGCGTCCCGTTACCTACAGTGCAACCATGCACTACGGCGGCGTGGCCGACCGTGACGTCGTCACCGAGCGTGCACGGGTACTCAGGGTCAGCATGAACCACGACGTTGTCCTGCAGGTTGGTGCGGGCGCCGACGCGGATCGGGGCGGAATCGCCGCGGACTGATACGCCGTAGAAAGCCGAAGAATCCTCAGCCATCACTACATCGCCACTGACCGTGGCGGTAGGGGCCAGGAACGCGGCGGCCTCGACGTCAGGGGTTCCGTTATCAAGTGGAATGATGTGTGCCATACGACCAGCCTACTGAGGCCGGCAAGCTGTTGCACTCAAAACGCTGTTGCATTCACAGCTCAGTCGCGAACCCACGAATCCGGAAGCATGGGTGCGTCCTTCGGGGCGAAACCGCCCACCGGGATGGTCTGGTTCGGGCAGCTCTTCAGAACCCGTTTCATCGCCTCCTTTTCCGGCTGAGTGACCCACAAACCATACCGGGACTTCACCGCGATTTGCCGCGCGACCATCGGGCACCTGTACGCCTTGTTGGGTGGGAGCCAGCTTGCGGCGTCGTGATCGGATTTCTGTTGGTTGAGCGGGCCGGAGACCGCGAGCAAGTTCAGCGGGTCGTTCGCGAGCAGGACGCGTTCGCGTTGGCTCAGGTTCTGCGCGCCCTTCTGCCATGCGTCAGAGAGCGCTACGACGTGGTCGATCTGGACGGCCTGGGATGTGCGGGGACCGCGCTCAAAGTTGATGGTTCGGCCTGAATACGGGTCATTCAGGACGCCCGATGTGATCTTGCAACGGCCTTCGCGTGTTGTGTTGCGGAGGTCGCGGGTAAGGATGTCGTCGCGGGTGCGGCAACCGTTGCGGTCCGTATCGAGCCACGCGCGGCCAAAGGCTCCGGTGCGGTCGTAGCCGGTCTTGGGTGCTCGGCCTTTGACCTGGAGCGTTTCGAGGACGACCGCTGCGTTATTGGATGGCTTCGCCGGCTTAGCTGGCTTAGCCGTTTTGCTCGGCTTGGCCGATTGTGACGGCTTCGCTGATTCGCTTGGTGTGGGCGATGCAGTTGGTGCGGCCGGCTGAGTGGTTTGCGAAGGCCCCGACTCCGAAGGTGCCGCCTCCGATGGGCTCGGCGTCGCTTCGACTGACGGTGCGGCGGTCTGCGAGTGTTCCGCGTCTTCAGCCGAGCACCTTCCGATCATGGAAAGCACAAAGAGAATCACCACGACAACCAGGATTTTCTGCGTCGTGGTTGACTGCGTTGATGAGGCTCCGGACTTTCCATGCATACCGAGCATCATCCACCAGTAGGAGCCCCATACGCGGGATCGGCTCGCCATTGGCCGCTATGTGACGCGTCACGGCAGGGTACACAACGCTACGGCACACAGTGCCGGGCCGCGGGGCGTCATAATGGACTCATCATGCAGTGCGATTATTACGATGCGGGAGTGTGCTTGTCGTGCACGCTCATGGAACAGCCGTATGGCGAGCAGGTTCAGCTCAAGCAGCGGCAAGCCGAGCAGTTGCTTGAGCCGTACGGGCCAACGACCTGGCTTGAACCGTTCACCGGGCCTGAGCAGGGGTACCGCACCCGCATCAAGATGGTGGTGGGAGGCACCTTCCGCCGCCCGACGTTCGGGATCCTGGATCGTGAACGCCGCGGCGTTGACTTGCGCGAATGCGGCGTGATCCACCCTGAGCTGACCCGGATGTTTGGCCTGATTCATTCGCTCATCCGCATCAGCAAGCTCGCCCCGTACTCCGTGCCGGAGCGCGCCGGTGAGCTCAAGCAAGTCCACATGACGCTGAACGAAGCCGGGCAGATCATGCTGCGCTTCGTGGTCCGCTCCCGCGCCGGCGTCGCGGCCTTGCGCCCGCATCTGGCGGGCTTCCTCGAAAGGGCGCCGCACATCGTGACCGTGACCGCGAACCTGCTACCGGATCACGTCGCGCTCGCCGAGGGTGATGAGGAAATCCACTTGGCAGGCGAAAAGACCTTCCCGCTGAAGATCAGCGGTTTGCCGTTGCGGGTTCGCCCGCAAGGCTTCGTGCAGACCAACCAGGTTGTTGCGGAAGGCCTCTACGCGCAGGGAGGGGAGTGGGTTGCCACGGCCTGCGCGGGCAAGGACGGTGCGCTGCCTGAAACGGTGTGGGACCTGTATGCGGGAGTTGGCGGTTTCGGATTCACCGCGGCTCAGGCAGGTGCCGGGTCAGTGGTCGGCGTTGAGCAGTCCGCCGATGCGGTCGCGGCGGGCAACGCTGCGGCGGCTCAGCAGGGGCTGGGCTCGGTCGAGTTCATCGCGGCGGATGCGACGCAGTGGGTGCGTGAAAAGCCTTCGCCCGAGCTGATCATCGTCAACCCGCCTCGGCGCGGCCTGGGCCCCGATCTGCCTGGCTGGCTCAACGAATGCGGAGCAGAACGCATCATCTATTCGAGCTGTAACCCGACCACGCTAGCGCGTGACCTCGCCGCGATGGATCGTTGGAAAGTGGAACAGGCCCGCTTGCTCGACATGTTCCCGCAGACCCCACACATGGAGGTCATCGCGTTGCTGAGCAGGTCTTAGTCGAAAACGGCAGGATCTAATCGAAAACAACCCTGCTCAGTCGAAAACAACAGTGCGGTGGCCGTCCAACAGCACACGGTGTTGCGCATGCCAGCGCACGGCACGCGCGAGAGTCTGGGCCTCGGTCGCGCTGCCTTGCTGTACGAGCTCTTCCGGGGTGCGGTCGTGGCGGACCGGCGTCACGGCCTGGTCGATGATCGGGCCTTCGTCGAGGTCGCTCGTCACGTAGTGCGCGGTCGCGCCGATGAGCTTGACGCCCCGAGCGTGCGCCTGGTGGTACGGCCGTGCACCCTTGAAAGACGGCAAGAACGAGTGGTGGATGTTGATCGCGCGGCCCGCGAGCTCGGTGCAGAGCTCGTCGGAGAGGATCTGCATGTAGCGGGCGAGCACCACGAGGTCGATGTCGTGTTCCGCAACAAGCTCGCGTAGCTGCGCCTCGGCCTCTGGCTTGTTATCTTTCGTCACCGGGATGTGGGCGAACGGAACGCCATAAAACTCTGCAAGAGGCTTCAACGTCGTGTGGTTGGACACGATGAGCGGAACCTCGATCGGCAGGTAGCCCGCGTGCTGGCGGCTCAACAATTCTTCAAGTGCGTGCGGCGCTTTCGAACACATGATGAGAGTCCGCAACGGCGCGCTCGCATCCCACACGCTCAAATCCATCTGGAACTGCTGAGCAACCGGGCGCAACTGAGCTGCAACATCGTCAGTCGGAAGCGAAACATCAGCTTCGATGCGCATGAAGAACGTACCGGTCTGCTGCGAACCGTACTGCTGGGACTCAATGATGTTGCCGCCAGCCTGGAACAGCGCGCCGGTGACGTGATGTACGATGCCGGGCTGGTCTGGGCAGGACAAGGTCACCACAATCCGGTGGTTGCTGTTCACATCGCGGTTCAGACTCACGTCGCGGTTCTGAGTCACATCGCGGTTTTGAGCTTCGTCGCGGTGGTTGTTTTTGCGTTCCATAGGCTTCACGATAGCGGCGGTGGAAGCCCGCGCAGGCATTCGTTGAGTTGTTAAGTCGAGTATCCGACGGTGCCCGGGGAGTGTTCACGGGCTAGAATGAATGCGTCCGCCGTGTGTTCACTCGTCACCTCACGTGCCGGGTGCCGCGGCATCAGCTGTTGCCGAACAACAACGAGCGCTAAGCGCCGCACAGGAGAGGCCCCGTGTCACAGACTCCCGATGTCACTAATCAGCCGCTTGCTGAGCTTGACCCCGAAATCGCTGCCCTGATCGATCAGGAATTGGGTCGCCAGCGCGACACCCTGGAAATGATCGCTTCTGAAAACTTCGCGCCGCGCGGTGTTCTTGAGGCTCAGGGCTCGGTTCTGACGAATAAGTACGCCGAAGGTTATCCGGGGCGCCGTTATTACGGCGGCTGCGAATACGTTGACCAGGTTGAGGACCTGGCTCGGGACCGCGTCAAGGCACTGTTTGGAGCTGGCTTCGCTAACGTTCAGCCGCACTCGGGTGCTTCCGCTAACGCTGCTGCGTTGGCTGCGATGATCAACCCTGGCGACACGATGCTGGGCCTTTCGCTCGCTCACGGCGGTCACCTGACGCACGGCATGAAGCTCAACTTCTCCGGCAAGCTCTACAACGTTGCGGCGTACGAGGTTGACCCTGAGACGTTCCGCATCGACATGGATAAGGTGCGCGAACAGGCGCTCGAGACCCGCCCGAACGTGATCGTTGCCGGCTGGTCTGCGTACCCTCGTCACCTGGACTTTGAGGCCTTCCGTTCAATCGCCGACGAGGTTGGCGCGCTTCTGTGGGTTGACATGGCGCACTTCGCTGGCCTGGCAGCGGCTGGCCTGCACCCGAACCCAGTTCCGGTTGCTGACGTCACGACCTCCACAGTCCACAAGACCCTCGCCGGCCCTCGTTCCGGCGTGATCCTCTCCAACACCGCTGAGATGTCCAAGAAGATCAACTCCGCTGTGTTCCCTGGCCAGCAGGGTGGTCCTCTCATGCACGCGATCGCCGGTAAGGCTGTTGCGTTCAAGGTTGCTGCTTCCGAGGAGTTCAAGAACCGCCAGGAGCGCACGCTCAGCGGCGCGAAGATCCTTGCCGAGCGCCTCACCGCCAAGGACGTTGCCGACACCGGTGTATCGGTTCTGACCGGCGGCACCGACGTGCACTTGGTCCTGGTTGACCTGCGCGAATCCGAGCTCGACGGCCAGCAGGGCGAAGACCTGCTCCACGAGGTCGGCATCACCGTCAACCGCAACTCTGTCCCGTGGGATCCACGCCCACCGATGGTGACCTCCGGCCTGCGCATCGGTACCCCGGCTTTGGCGACCCGCGGCTTTGGCGACAAGGAATTCACCGAGGTTGCGGACATCATCGCGGTTGCTTTGCGCGACGGCAAGAACGCCGACGTCGATGCGTTGCGTGCCCGCGTAGATAAGCTCGCCGCTGACTTCCCGCTCTACCCAGGCCACGAGAACTGGTAAGGGGCATCAGTGACTGCAGTAAAGCTTGATGGGCGCGCGGCGTCCAAGGCGATCAAGGAAGAGCTCGCTGAGCGCATCGCGGCGCTCAAGGAGCAGGGTGTGACCCCGGGAATCGCGACCGTCCTGGTGGGTGCTGACCCGGCGTCCCAGCTGTACGTGGGGATGAAGCACAAACAGTCGGTGGCTTTGGGCATGAATTCGATCATGCGTGAGCTGCCGGCGGATGCTACCCAGGAAGATGTTGAGGCTCTGATCGATGAGCTCAACGCGGACGATTCCTGCCACGGTTACATCGTTCAGTTGCCGCTGCCGAAGCACCTGGATACGGATGCGATTCTTGAGCGGATCGACCCGAAGAAGGACGCGGACGGCCTGCACCCGACCAACCTCGGCAAGCTGGTCCTCAACGTCAATGACCCGATCGATACCCCTCTGCCGTGCACCCCTCGCGGTGTCATCGAGCTTTTGACGCGCAACGGTGTTGAGATCGCGGGCAAGCATGTTGTTGTTGTGGGCCGTGGTGTCACGATCGGTCGCCCGATTGGCCTGTTGCTGACCCGCCGCGAACACAACGCGACCGTGACCCTGACGCACACCGGAACCAAGGACATGAGCGAGCACTTGCGTCAGGCCGACATCGTGGTTGCCGGCGCGGGCGTCAAGCACATGATCAAGGCTGAAGACATCAAGCCGGGTGCTGCCGTGCTCGATGTGGGTGTCACCCGCGAACCGGACCCCGAAGGCGGCCGCGATAAGGTCTACGGCGACGTCGACCCAGCGGTTGAAGAGGTCGCGGGCTACCTTTCACCGAACCCGGGTGGTGTTGGTCCGATGACGGTCGCGCTACTCATGACCAACGTCGTTGAGGCCGCGGAGCGTTCCCTCAAGAAGTAGGCGATCGCATCACGTAGAGGTATCAAACCTCGCTGATACGCGAAGTGGGGGCGTCCAAACAGTTCGAACTGTTTGGACGCCCCCACTCGTTTAAGCGGTAGGCCGCGTCAGCTTACTTGCGGACGTTGGCCTCGATGCGCTGACCGACCTCTTGGTCGATGTTCTTCCAGTACTCGATCGCGTTGGAGAGAACTGGCTCTACAACGTCGTGGAGTGCGCCGGAAACGGTCTCGACGAGGCGGTCACGGCCGGCGTCGTCGAAGACGTTGCGGACCAGGTCGTGTGCCTGCGAGAAGTCGTCGTCGTCCTTACGGAGGGTGTAGGCCGCGCGGGTCAGGTCGCCGTCAGCTTCCCAACCGTTGTCGACTGGGCCCACTTGGTCCGACCACGAGTCACCGAACGAGTTCGGAGCGTATACGGAACGTGCACCGGTGTGCTCGTACCACATGTTGCCCTCGAAGTTGTAGGTGTGGACGTCGTTGATTGGACGGTTGACAGGCAGCTGCTGGAAGTTGGTGCCGATGCGGTAACGCTGCGCATCCGCGTATGCGAAGTTACGGCCCAGCAGCATCTTGTCTGGGGAGTTACCGGTACCTGGAACCATGTTCGCTGGGGAGAAAGCAGCCTGCTCGATCTCAGCGAAGAAGTTCTCAGGGTTGCGGTTCAGGGTGAAGGTACCGACCTTGTGACGTGGGTAGTCACCCAGCGGCCAAACCTTTGTGAGGTCGAATGGGTTCAGACGGTAGGTCTTAGCCTCTTCGTACGGCATGATCTGAACGTGCATGTCCCACTTCGGGTAGTCGCCGTTCTTGATGGCCTCGAACAGGTCGCGGCGGTGTGCTTCAGCGTCGGTACCTGCGAGGTGCTCTGCTTCCTCGTTGGTGAGGCCTTCGACACCCTGCTGGGACAGGAAGTGGTAGCGAACCCAGAAGCGCTCGCCTTCGGCGTTGACCCACAGGTAGGTGTGGGAGCCGTAGCCGTTCATGTGGCGGTAGCTCTTAGGGATACCGCGGTCACCCATGAGGTAGGAAACCTGGTGTGCGGTCTCTGGGTTCTGGGTCCAGAAGTCCCACTGCATCGTGTTGTCGCGCAGGCCGTTTTCAGGCAGGCGCTTCTGCGAACGGATGAAGTGTGGGAACTTCATTGGGTCGCGCACGAAGAAGACTGGGGTGTTGTTACCGACGAGGTCGAAGTTGCCCTCTTCGGTGTAGAACTTGAGTGCGAAACCGCGAACGTCACGCCACGTGTCTGGGGAGCCGAGCTCACCAGCAACCGTGGAGAAACGAGCCAGCATCGGGGTCTTCTTGCCAGGCTGCAGGAAGTCAGCCTTGGTCCACTGCGAAACGTCCTCGGTGACTTCGAGCTCACCGAAAGCGCCGGAGCCCTTTGCGTGTGGGCGGCGCTCTGGAACGTTCATGCGGTTGAAGTGCGCCAGCGTCTCGACCAGGTGGTGGTCGTGCAGGACGATCGGGCCGTCCTGGCCAACGGTCAGCGAGTTGCGGTCGCTGACAGCAGGGATGCCGGCCTGGGTGGTTGAACCAGTGCCGTGTGGCTTGGTGTTCTCAGCCATGTTGCTCCTTTACTTGGATGAGATTGAAACTTTGTGGACGACCTTATGATTCTTTGCAGTCCTCGCAAAGACCGCGGTAGAGAACCTCCGCCACGTCAATATCGATGCCGTGGGCGTGTGAAGGTTCAAGGCACGGAGCGTGCCCGACGGCGCACTCCACGTCCTCAAGTCTGCCGCATTTCACGCACTGAACATGGTGGTGGTTGTCTCCGGTTTCCACCTCGTAGAGGGTGGGGGAGTTGGGGACTTCCACGCGCCGCAGCAGCTTCACGTTTGTGAGGTCGTGCAGGATCATGTGCGTGGTTGAAAGCGCTAACTGAGGTAGAGCTTCCGATGCGAACTTGTGGATCTGTTCTGCCGACGCATGGGATGACGCGGCTGTTGTTCGCATCACCGCCATCCGTTGCTTGGTGACACGGCGGTGGTGCGCTTTGAGCGTCTCTGCCCATGAGCGTTCACGGTCGTCAACTGGTGTAGCCGCCGTGATCGGTCCGAGTGTCATGCAACACATTCTAGCAAATTATTCTGAATTATTCAGAATAAGAGGCGAATTTTTGGTGACGTACCAGGGAATCCAGAGGCTGTCCGGGGCAACTCTGCCGGAAGGCTTCACACTGAACTTATGTAGTATTCACGTGTGACACAACACTCAAAACCACACTCTGAGACATCGCGCACGGCGCCCCTTGGAACCTCCCAGGCCGGCACGCCAACGGTTCTGCGCGCACGTTCGCTGACTAAGCGATTCGGCGACTTCACCGCCGTCAACGGCATCGACTTCGACGTCGCGGCAGGCGAATCCTTCGGCTTGCTCGGCCCTAACGGCGCCGGCAAGTCCACGACCATGAACATGATCGGCGGCGTCTCAACCCGCACATCGGGCGAGCTCAACATCCTCGGAATGGACCCGAGCGAAGAAGGCCCACGCTTGCGTGCACACCTTGGCGTTGTGCCACAGCAAGACAACCTCGACGAAGAACTCACCGTCCGCGACAACCTCTACATCTACGGCCGCTACTTCGGGATGAAGCGCCGCGAGATCGTGCCGCGCATCAAAGACCTGCTCGCGTTCGCGCAACTTGAAGACAAAGCCGCCAACCGCGTCGACCAGCTCTCGGGCGGCATGAAGCGCCGTCTCACCATCGCGCGTTCGCTCATCAACGACCCCGCCGTGCTGCTACTCGACGAGCCGACCACCGGCCTCGACCCACAGGCCCGTCACATCCTGTGGGACCGCCTGTACAGGCTGAAGGAACGCGGCACAACGCTCATCATCACGACCCACTTCATGGATGAAGCCGAGCAGCTCGCTGACCGGCTCATCGTGGTCGATGGCGGCGAGATCAAGGCTGAAGGTTCCCCTTCCGCGCTCGTACGCGAGTACGCGACCCGCGAAGTCGCGGAGATGCGCTTCGGCTCGGACCAGAACGCTGCAGCGGCGGAGGTCCTGAACAAGGACGGCTTCCGTACCGAGACCCTCGCCGACCGCGTGCTCGTCTACGCGGACGACGGCGAGGCCGCGATCTCCCGCGCCGTGAGCTTGGGCCTGCGCCCGGTCTCGACCCTGGCTCGCCGCGCATCCCTTGAAGACGTGTTCCTGATTCTGACGGGACGGTCCCTCATTGACTGACTCTCGCAACCCACACGCAACCGGTGCCTCAGCAACAGGCGCCACTGCGGTCGGCACCGCAGCAATAGGCACCGACGTCATCGAACGCCGCGAACCGATCACCGGCCCAACAGAACAAGGCGACCGCTCGGCACGGAAGGTCGCCCGCTCAGGCTCGTGGTACTTCGCGGAATACCTCTTCCGCGGGATGCGCCGCTACATCGACGTGATCCTCGCGGACTCCGTCGGAACCCCGCTCATGTACCTCGTCACGCTGGGCGTGGGTCTCGGCGCGATCCTCACGAACAATCAAACGAGCTTCGACGGCGTCCCGTACATCACCTTCATCGCCGGTGCGCTCGCCGCAACCATGGCGGTCGGCATCGCGATGGAGGAAATGACTTTCCCCGTGATGGGCGGGTTCAAATGGAACCGCACCTATTACGGGCCGCAGGTCACCCCGATCACGCCGCAGCAGATCGCTCGGGGTACGGTGATCGCGGTATCGATACGCGTGGTGGCGCAGACCGTCCTGTTGCTTTTGATCCTCGCGGCCTTCGGCGCCATTCACAGCCTGAGCTCTGTCTTGGTGATTGTGTTTTCAACGATCGCAGCACTTGCTTTCGGCTTGCCGTGCATGGCGTTCGCGGCCGGTATTTTCCAGGAGCGCGGCCAATTCTCGGTCATCATCCGCTTCATCTTCATGCCGATGTTCCTGTTCTCGGGAACCTTCTACCCGCTCGAGCACCTGCCGATCTACCTGCAGTGGATCGGCTGGGTCTCACCCATCTGGCATGCGACCGAGCTGAACCGGTGGGCGATCTACGGGCACGAGGTTGAGCCGTGGATGTTCCCGGTCCACCTCGGCGTCATGATCGTGGTTGCGGTGATCGCGTTCCTGATCGCGCAGACTCGCTATTACCGCCGCTTGCGCGGTGAAAAGGTTAAGACTCGCGTATGGGGTGCCCGCGCCGCCAAGAAGACGATGGCGAGCATGGCCCCCGCTGGCACCTCGGGTGAAGCAGGTGATCCGTACGCGGTCGGCTACGGAAGCCGAGGCGTCGGTTCCGACGGTGCCTATGAAGACTCCGCACCTTCCGCCGCGGCCGCTGCCCAGGCCCCGGGCGCAGCGCAAGCCGCGCTTTCGCGGGTCAGCAAGCCACGGCGTCGTTGGCTATCGAACCTGTATGGCCGCAACGCTAAAGCGGTCATGGAACGTTCGTGGATGGCGACCAAGAACTCGACGTGGATTGTGATCGTAACCGGCTTTGCGGAGCCGGTGCTGTATTTGGCCTCGCTCGGTTTCGGCCTCGGCGTGGTCATCAGCGGGGTCGAAGGCCCAGGCGGGCAGACGATGAGCTACGCGGCGTACATCGCGCCGGGCTTGCTCGCGGTTTCAGCGATGAACGGTGCCCTCATGGACACTAACAACATGTTCTTCAAGCTGCGCTACGCGAAGCTCTACCGGGTCATGCTTAACACGTCGCTCGGTCCGATGGACGTTGCGATCGGCGAAATCACGATGGCGATGATCCGTGGGTTCATCTACTCGCTCGGTTTCTACCTCATCGCCGCGGCGGCGGGTCTTGTGGGGTGGGGCAGTGGACTGCTCATGATTCCGGCAGCGGTGCTCATAGCGTTCGGATTCGCGGCCGTGTTCATGGCCATCACCACGTGGTTCACACGCTTCCAACACCTCGACTGGCTCAACCTGGTCGTTCAGCCGCTGACCCTGTTCTCCGCGACCTTCTTCCCGCTGGACGTGTACCCGCAAGCCGTGCAGGCCGTCATCGCTTCGCTACCGCTGTGGCACGGCGTCGACCTGCTGCGCATGCTCGCGACCTCGACGTTCACCATCGACATCCTCTGGCACGTGCTGTACTTCGTTGTCATGGCGGTTGCGGGACTGACGGTTGCGACGATGAGGTTCAAGAAGATGTTCCTCACCTAACAAGTGAGCTGGACACAACACGTGATCCGGGCCGTGCGCGGCTGAGGCATCTGGGATAATGGACACCATGTCTGAACTCCCTTCGTCTAATAAACAGGCCAGCGCGCGCGCTCGTAACGTCGCTCGCCCGCTCGGCATGGCCTCCTGGATGATGGCCGTGCTGACGCTCGCGCTCATCGTCGCCATCATCTTCGCTGCGAACTCCAACCAGGTTGTCGGCTGGATCGTCGTCATCATCACGGGCCTGTGGCTCTTGCTCGTGGCCGGTGTGTTCCTGACCTTGCGGGCCGGCGCGCGGGCAGTGGGCCGTCGCTGGGATAAAACGAACGCGAACCTCGCCGCGAAAATCTCGAACAACGCGAGCCCGGACAGCACCCGCCCTGGCGTGATCAGCGAAGCCGAAATGAACCACGAGATGAAGCTCGATCACTCGTTCAAGATCGTGCAGGTCCAGCACGGTGTGGTTATGGAGAACCTCGGCAAAGACGACGAACAAGCCAAAGATATGGTCAACCGTGCGCTGGACACCATTAACATCACCGCGACGAACGCCCGCGACATGATTAAGCAGCGCCGCAAAGACCGCCACACCAGCACTGTCGAAGGCGAAATCATCGACTAACCCTGGGCGGCCGAGCCCGCGCAGAGAACCAACCACATAGAACGAACCAAAGACTGAGAACCGATCAAGCTAAAGGTAATTGAGTGTCTGAGAACGCATTGCGAGTAGCATCCTTCAACGTCAACGGAATCCGCGCGGCAGCACGCCGGGGATTCGATGAGTGGCTCGAAGACCGTGGCGTCGACATCCTCGCACTGCAAGAAGTGCGTGCGCAGGATTCAATCGTTCAGAAACACTTCGAAGGAAGCGACTGGCATGTCCTGCACGCAGAAGCAGCGGACAAGGGCCGCGCAGGCGTGCTCATCGCCTCCAAGCAGAAGCCAGACGCAACCCGCATCGGAATCGGGGAAGCCTACTTCGAAACCTCTGGCCGTTGGGTCGAAGCCGACTACACCATCAACGGCCGCAAGCTGACCGTCGTCTCCGCATACGTGCACTCCGGCGAAGTAGATACCCCGCGTCAGGACGATAAATACAAGTTCCTCGACACGATGCTCGTGCGCATGCCGGAACTTGCAAAGCATGCAGACGACGTGCTGATCGTCGGTGATCTCAACGTGGGCCACACCGAACTTGACATCAAGAACTGGAAGGGCAACGTCAAGAACGCAGGCTTCCTCCCGGAAGAGCGTGCCTACTTCGACAAGTTCTTCGGCGAGATCGGCTACAAGGACGTCGCCCGCGAACTCGCAGGGGATGTGCCAGGCCCCTACACGTGGTGGTCCTACCGCGGAAAGGCCTTCGACAACGACGCCGGCTGGCGCATCGACTACCACATGGCCACCCCAGACCTCGCCGCCCGCGCCATCCAGGCGACAGTCGACCGCGCCGAATCCTACGACAAGCGAGTATCAGACCACTCGGCGCTCGTCATCGACTACCGCATCTAGCTCACATACCACCTGAAGGACACCAGCATCACCATGAGCACCGAAATCGAAACCCCGAAGGAAACAGCTCACCGCCCACGCATCCTCTCCGGAATGCAGCCTTCCGCGGACTCCCTGCATCTCGGAAACTACCTGGGTGCGCTCGTGCAGTTCGTGAAGCTTCAACACGATGCCGACGCGTTCTACTTTGTGCCGGACCTGCACTCGATCACGTCCCCAGACGGCTCGACCAACCTCGCGCAGCGCACCCGCACGACCGCCGCGCAGTACATCGCGGGTGGCGTCGACGTCGACAAAGCGACGCTGTTCATTCAGTCCCACATTCCAGAGCACGCCGAGCTTAACTGGGTTCTGCAGTGCCTCACCGGCTTCGGCGAGGCATCCCGCATGACCCAGTTCAAGGACAAGTCGAGCCGCTACGGGGCCGACTCGACCAACGTGGGCCTGTTTACCTACCCATCGCTCATGGCGGCCGACATCCTGCTTTACAAGGCGGATCAAGTGCCGGTCGGGGACGACCAGACCCAGCACGTCGAACTGACCCGCACCCTCGCACAACGCTTCAACCACCGCTTCGGTGAGGTGTTCGTGATTCCTAAGGCCGTCAACCCGCCAAACGGTGCCCGCATCTACGACCTGCAGGACCCGACCTCCAAGATGTCCAAGTCCGGCGAATCACCTAACGGCCGCATCGACATCCTCGATGCGCCAAAGACGATCGCCAAGCGCATCAAGTCCGCAGTGACGGACAATGGCACCGAGATCTCCTTCGACCGCGAGACCAAGCCGGGCGTATCCAACCTGCTTTCGATCCTCTCCGCGGTAACTGACAAGCCAATCGACGCGCTTGTGGCCGAGTACGAAGGCAAGATGTACGGCCATCTCAAGGTAGACGTTGCCGACGCCGTGGTCGCGGCCCTCGAGCCGGTCCGCGACCGCACGCTCGAGCTGCTCGATGACCCTGCCGAACTGGACCGCTTGCTCGCCGTTGGCGCGGCGAAGGCCCGCGCGGTTGCACAAGAGACCCTCAAAGAGGTGTACGACGCGGTCGGCTTCCTGCCTCCTGCACGCTTGTCCTAAGAACCTCAAGCCCGCCTCAAATGAAGCCACGGCGCAATCTGGAGCCCAGCATTTCGCTGGGCTCCAGCTTCTTTTATGGGCTGCGCGGTAAGGTTCAAGTATGGGAACCGAACGCAACGAGCACGGCGCGACCCAGGACGGATCAACAGAGCGCGGAGCAACACAGGACGGAGCAGCGCAGGGGAGCATCCGCCTTCCTGGGGCGAGCCAGTCCTTTCTCGGCATCGTGATCCCAGTTGAGGGCGAGTACGCCCGCAAGGTTTCGCAAACCCGCGCTGCAACGGGCGATCCGTTCGCCTACATCCCTCCGCACATCACGCTAATGTCAGGCGTACCGTTGACTGACCCTGCGGAAGCGATTGCTCACGTCCGGAACGTTGTGTCAGCGTTTTCGTCATTCCCGATTCGTTTCGCGGGAACCGACACGTTCTACCCGGTTTCACCCGTGACCTATCTCCGTGTGGTGGAGGGGGAGCGGGAACTCACCGAGCTACATGAACGCCTGCATGCCGGCCCGCTCGATTCGAAACCGGCGTTCCCTTTCGTGCCACATCTCACCCTGGCGCAGGAGATCGCGCCTGAGCGTCTTGCCGAGGTGCGCCGGGAGTGGGAGGACGTCTCGTTCAATATGGCGGCGCACAGCGTCACGGTGCATGTGGGGGACGGCGCGGGGGCTTGGACTCAGATCGAAGAGCTCGTTTTCAACGGCTGATCCGCCGACGCTGTATCGTCCAACACTGTTAGACGTTTGCCAACACTGTTAAACGTGTGTGGGCCGGAAAGGGACATTCCCTTTCCGGCCCACACACATGCGAGGGGCTAAGCCCTACACGGCCATGCCGTCACCTTAGACGGTGCGGTTCAGGATCGCGCGCTTGACCTCAGCGATGGCCTTGGTCACCTGGATGCCACGTGGGCATGCCTCGGTGCAGTTGAAGGTCGTGCGGCAGCGCCATACGCCTTCCTTGTCGTTGAGGACCTCAAGACGCATGTCGCCGGCCTCGTCACGCGAGTCGAAGATGAAGCGGTGAGCGTTCACAACGGCCGCTGGGCCGAAGTACTGGCCGTCGGTCCAGAAGATCGGGCACGACGTGGTGCATGCTGCACACAGGATGCACTTGGTGGTGTCATCGAAGCGTGCACGCTCTTCCTGGGACTGCAGGCGCTCACGGGTTGGAGCGTTGCCCTTGGTCACGAGGAAGGGCATGACCTCACGGTAGGACTGGAAGAACGGTTCCATGTCCACGATAAGGTCCTTCTCGACTGGAAGGCCCTTGATTGGCTCAACGGTGATTGGCTTGGAGGTGTCCAAATCCTTGAGCAGGGTCTTGCATGCCAAGCGGTTGCGGCCGTTGATGCGCATAGCGTCGGAGCCGCAAATGCCGTGGGCGCAGGAACGACGGAACGAAAGCGAACCGTCCTGATCCCACTTAGCCTGGTGTAGGGCATCCAGGACACGGTCGGTGCCGTACATGGTCAGCTTGAACTCGTCCCAGTGGGCCTCGTCGGAGACCTCTGGGTTGAAGCGGCGGACCTTCAGGGTGATATCGAACTGTTCGATTTCGCCGGACTCGGAGCCAGCAACCTCAATCTTGGATGCTGGTTCAGCAACGTTGGTAGACATCAGTACTTACGCTCCATCGGTTCGTAGCGGGTGAAGACAACCGGCTTGGTTTCGAAACGCAGGCCGCGAGTGCCGTCGATGTTGGCGGACTCGTCCTTGTAGATCATGGAGTGCTTCATGAAGTTCTCATCGTCACGGTTCGGGTAGTCCTCGTGGTAGTGGCCACCGCGGGACTCGTGACGGTGCATAGCAGCAACGGTCATGACCTCTGCAAGGTCGAGCAGGAAACCGAGCTCGATGGCTTCGAGCAGGTCCAGGTTGAAGCGCTTGCCCTTGTCCTGGATACCAACCGACTTGTAACGCTCACGCAGCGCCTCGATGTCATCGAGGGCCTGCTTCATGGAAGCCTCGGAACGGAACACCTGCATGTTGGTGTCCATGGTCTGCTGCAGTTCGGCACGGATGTGCGCAACGCGCTCTGGGCCGTCGTTGTGCAGAGCGTGGTTGACCTGCTCTTCGACGAACGCGGTTGGGTTCTCCGGAACAGCAACGAACTCAGCGTTACGCGCGTATTCAGCGGCGTTGATGCCGGAGCGCTTACCGAAGACGTTGATGTCCAGAAGCGAGTTGGTGCCCAGACGGTTCGAGCCGTGAACGGAAACGCACGCGACCTCACCGGCAGCGTACAGGCCAGGCACGATCGTGTCGTTGTCCTGGAGGACCTCACCCTTCACGTTGGTTGGGATACCACCCATGATGTAGTGAGCGGTCGGGAAGACCGGAACAGGCTCGGTGTATGGCTCGACACCCAGGTAGGTGCGTGCGAATTCGGTGATGTCCGGGAGCTTCTCGTCGATGTGGGAAGGCTCGAGGTGGGTGAGGTCGAGGAGGACGTAGTCCTTCTTCGGGCCAGCACCGCGACCTTCGCGGACTTCCTGAGCCATCGAACGTGCCACGATGTCACGTGGCGCGAGGTCCTTAATGGTTGGTGCGTAGCGCTCCATGAAGCGCTCACCGTCGCCGTTACGCAGGACGCCACCTTCACCACGAGCAGCCTCGGAGAGGAGGATGCCGAGGCCAGCGAGGCCGGTCGGGTGGAACTGGACGAACTCCATGTCCTCGAGTGGCAGGCCTGCGCGGAACGCGATCGCCATGCCGTCACCCGTGAGGGTGTGAGCGTTCGAGGTGGTCTTGAAGATCTTGCCTGCGCCACCGGTTGCGAAGACAACCGACTTAGCCTGGAAGACCTCGATCTCGCCGGTTGCGAGGTCATAGGTCACGACGCCGGCAACGCGCTTCTGCTTGTACGGGGTGCCGTCTTCGCGGGTCGCGTCCTCTTCCGTGAGGAGCAGGTCGAGAACGTAGACCTCGTTGAAGAACTCAACGTTGTGCTTGACGCAGTTTTGGTAGAGGGTCTGCAGAATCATGTGACCCGTGCGGTCTGCTGCGTAGCAAGCGCGGCGGACAGGGGCCTTACCGTGGTCGCGGGTGTGGCCACCGAAGCGACGCTGGTCAATCTTGCCTTCTGGGGTTCGGTTGAACGGGAGACCCATCTGCTCGAGGTCGATCACCGCGTCGATGGCTTCCTTAGCCATGATCTCCGCGGCGTCCTGGTCAACGAGGTAGTCGCCACCCTTAATGGTGTCGAACGTGTGCCATTCCCAGTTGTCCTCTTCAACGTTGGCGAGTGCCGCGCACATACCGCCCTGCGCTGCACCGGTGTGAGAACGAGTTGGGTAGAGCTTAGTCAAGACCGCGGTGCGTGCACGCTGACCTGCCTCGATGGCAGCGCGCATGCCGGCGCCGCCGGCACCGACGATCACGACGTCGTACTGATGTACCTGCATTCGTGTTTTCCTTTTCGAAACGTCAGGGGGCTACTCAGGCGCCACACACGGCGAGAGTCGAGCCAGGGATGCATGGGTCAAAGGTGAAAATGACCATGGTGCCGAGAATCACGGTGAAGATCGATGCGATGTAGAGGATCGTCTTGAGCCAGAAACGGGTGCGATCCTTCTCAGCGTAGTCATTGATGATGGTGCGAACACCGTTGGTGCCATGCAGCATTGCCAGCCACAGCATCGTCAGATCCCAGAACTGCCACAGTGGGTTAGCCCACTTACCGGCAACGAAACCGAAATTGATAGCTGCGACGCCGTCGCCCACCAGCAGGTTGGTGATGAGGTGGCCGAAGATCAGAACGATCAAGACCACGCCAGAGAAGCGCATGAACAGCCATGTCATCATCTCGAAGTTGTTGCGGGACTTACGTGACCGGTTGTACTTCGGGTCAATCCGTGGGGAACGGGGAGCTTCAATCTGTGCAGTAGCCATGATTAGTTACCCCCAAAGAAGTGGCTGAACACGAGAGTCAAGTGGCGGGCGCCGAATGCGGCGACGGTCACGACCCAGAGGACAATGACGCCCCAGAAGAGGCCGCGCTGAATCTTGGTGCCCTGCTTGAGGAAGTCAACCAAGATCAAGCGGACACCGTTGAAGGCGTGGAACACGATAGCGGCAACGAGTGCGAACTCGGCGATCGCCATGATCGGGTTCTTGTACGCGCCAATCACGGCGTCGTATGCGCCTGGGTCAATGCGAACCAGGGCGGTGTCCAGAACGTGGACGAGCAAAAAGAAGAAAATAACGACACCGGTAACGCGGTGTCCCACCCACGACCACATGCCTTCACGGCCGCGGTACAGGGTGCCAGAAGATGTCTTCGACACTGATCTACCTCCAAGACCACCGGGCGTATGTGCCACTTTGGGCACAATTTCGGGTGCGCGCCGATGTCAGCGTTCCTATCTAGCCTAATGCACTTTGAGTTCGCTTGCCGCGTAGCTAGCCAAGAGTGTGACCTGTGCCGCACAAATGCGTTGGTTGCTCTCGGGGTCAACGTCATCTGGCTGAAATACGCACGCTAAAGCTTTCTTAATAGAGTGTGGGCAGCCGTGAAACGGGGGCACGTGTGTCAGGGCAGGCAGGTGTTCTCGGGTAGGGTGAATCAAATGATGATGAATGATGGTGTCTCCGACGACGTCATGAAGCGCTTTTATGGCGTCATTCCTGCCGGCGGGACGGGGACTCGGTTGTGGCCACTGTCGCGGGCCGCTGCCCCTAAGTTTTTGCATGACCTCACAGGTTGCGGCAGCACACTCATTCGTTCGACGTACGAACGCCTTTTGCCGCTGACTAACGAGCGCGTCCTCGTCGTCACGGGGCAAGCGCACGGCGAGGCTGTTCGCCGCCAGATCACAGAACTTCGTGAGCATGACCTCGTGTTGGAGCCTGAACCGAAGGACTCTGCCGCGGCGATTGGCTTGACTGCCGCGATTCTCAATAAGTTCAACCCAGACATCATCATGGGTTCGTTCGCGGCCGATCAGGTCATCACTCCGGAAGCACAGTTCCGTGACGCGGTCGTGGAGGCAGTACATGTTGCCGCGACGGGCAAGATCGTGACGATCGGAATCACCCCGACCTATGCCGCGACCGGTTTCGGTTACATCCGTGCGGGCAAAAAGCTGATCATCCCGGGCGCTCCGAACGGCCGTGCAGTGATCGATTTTGTTGAAAAGCCGGGAGAGGACGCGGCGCAGCGTTATCTTGCGAGCGGCAACTACTTGTGGAATGCAGGCATGTTCGTGGCCCCTGTCGGGCTGATGCTCAAGCATCTGCGGAAGAACGAGCCGGCGCTGGCCGCAGGTCTTGAGGAGATCGCCGATGCGTGGGGCACTGATCGTCAACAGCAGGTCATGAACGATGTGTGGCCTGGCCTGCCTAAAACTGCGATTGACTACGCGGTTGCGGAACCTGCGGCCGCCGCGGGCGATGTTGCGGTGGTTCCAGGTGAGTTCACGTGGGATGACGTAGGTGACTTCGCTGCCCTTGGACGTCTTAATCCGGCAGAAGATGACTCCCGCGTAAGAGTCCTTGGTCATGGCGGCCGTGTCTACGTCGATGAGTCCTCCGGCATCGTTGTGTCCGATACCAACCGTGTGATCGCTTTGATCGGCGTGGAAGATGTTGTCGTCGTCGATACGCCTGATGCGCTGCTTGTGACCACCAAATCGCACGCGCAGCAGGTTAAGGACGCAGTTAACGCGTTGAAGGCTCACGGCCAAACCGACGTACTCTAACAGCGACGTACTCTATTGAGGAGACGAAGAGGAAGGTAACGCCGTGACAGCTCAAACGTTCGCACTGGACACTTCTGCGCAAATCGAGGATCTGTTTGAGAGCCTCGTGGCGTTCCGACGTGAAGTGCATGCTGATCCGGAGTTGTCATTCGAGGAGTTCCGTACAACCGACAGGATCGTAGAAGCCCTCGAAATAGCAGGACTTGAGCCTCAGCGCTTGCAGGACACCGGCGTTTACGTTGATATCGGCGAGGGGCCTTTCGCGATCGGCTTGCGTGCAGATATCGACGCTCTGCCGGTCACCGAAGTTACGGGACTCGAGTACGCATCCAAAAACAAGGGTGTGGCGCATGCGTGTGGCCACGACGTCCACACGACCGTGATGCTCGGCGTCGCGTTCGTGCTTCACCGCCTGAATCAGGAAGGCAAGCTCAACGCTCGCGTACGCGTCATCTTCCAGCCAGCTGAAGAGAAGATGCCGGGCGGAGCTAAGAAGGTCATTAAGCAGGGCATCATTGACCCGCTTCCGCGCCTGGCCGCGTTGCACTGCGAGCCGCGCATCCTCGCGGGCCGCGTTGGAACCCGCATCGGCGCTATCACCTCGGCATCTGACACGATCCGCATTCGCCTTCACGGCCGCGGCGGCCACACGTCCCGCCCGCATCTGACCGAGGACCTTGTGTACGCGATGGCGCAGATCGCGCTGGGTGTTCCGGCGGTTCTGAGCCGCCGCATCGACGTTCGTTCCGCGGTTTCTGTTGTGTGGGGTCAGATCAGCGCGGGTAACGCGCCGAACGCGATTCCGGCGTTCGGTACCTTGTCCGGCACGATGCGCTGCCTCGACGCCGGTGCGTGGGACCAGGCGGGTGAGTTGCTTGATCAGGTCATCAAGCAGGTCGCGGCGCCGTATAACGTTGAAGTTGAGCTGGATCACATCCGCGGTGTTCCGCCGGTTGTCAACGCCGAGTCCGAGACCGCGCTCATCGAAGAAGCCGCCCGCCAGGAGATCGGCGGCGAGGCTATCGAACTGATGCCGCAGTCGATGGGCGGCGAGGATTTCGCATGGATGACGATGCGCAAGCCAGGCGTTCTGATGCGCTTGGGTACGCGCCGCCCCGGTGGGCCGGTTTACGACCTTCACCAGGGTGACTACGATCCGGATGAATCCGCGATCAAGACTGGCGTTGCTGTGATGGCTCGCGCCGCGCTGCTTGCTGCTGACGAGGCGGCGCACAAGGCGCAGAAGTAGCAGAAGTAGTCGACCGCGTCGATAGGAAGAGTATGACGGGATGAACCTGATCGGACTAGTTGTCGCTTCAAAACTGGGCGACACGTTGGACATGGTTAACGATTGGATCCTCCACACGGCGACCGCGTGGTGGGTTCTACCCGTTGTTTTCCTGATGTCCGTGATCGATGGGTTCTTCCCGGTTGTTCCCTCGGAGTCTTTGCTTATCGGCTTGTCTTCGGTGTGGAGCTCACAAGGCTTCTGGCCGGTGTTCGTTTTGGCGCTCGTGGGCGCAACCGGCGCTTTCATTGGCGACCAGATCGCTTATTCGATGGGCCGGGCGGTGGGCCGCCAGGGTTTCAAATGGATGCGCAGGCCTGCGGTCGCGAAGATGCTGGTGACCGCCGAAAAGCAGCTTGAGAAGCGTGGCGGCGTCCTGATTTTCACTGCGCGGTATGTGCCCATTGGTCGCGTCGCAGTGAACTTCACGGCCGGCGCGACGGGCTACTCGCGTAAGGCGTTCATGCTCTATGACGCGATCGGGTGCCTCATGTGGGGCGCGTATTCCGTGTTGATCGGAACCGTGGGTGGCCAGTGGATGGAAGAGAACCGCCTGCTGGGGATTTTCATTTCGATCTGTATCGCGATGGCGCTCGGCTGGGTCTTGGACCGCATCGTGCATCGCGTGATTTTTCGGGTTAACCCTGACTGGGAAGAAACTGAGCCGAAGCCTAAGCCTCCGCGCCGTGAGGTGCATTTGAAGGATCCCGATGAGTCCTGAACACGAACATTCCGCTGACCTCGATCAGGTGACGGCCGCGCTGGCACGGGTGCGCGGCATCGTGCGTTTGTTGCGTAGCGAATGCGGTTGGACGTCGGCGCTGACCCCGCAGAAGCTGACCCCGTACCTGATTGAGGAAGCTCAGGAAGTGCACGATGCGGTGGCTGGGGACGCGCCGGATGCGGACTTGGTTGCGGAGCTGGGGGATGTGTTGTTTCAGATCCTGCTGCACGCTGAGATGGGTAGGGAGCGCGGCGCGTTCGATCTGGATGACATCGCCGACGCTCTGAGCGCTAAGTTGCTGCGCCGAAACACGCATCTTTTCACGCCGGAAGGCTCGCTACGGCCTGATCCGCAGCACAGCGCGGAAGCGGCTGAAGCGGCGTGGGCGGAAGCAAAAAAGCGTGAGAAAGAGGCTCGGGCGCACAACGACCGATACGATGGGAAGTGACGAGCGGCGCCACCACAAAGCCACGCGCCGTTAAATCATCAAAGGAGCACAAACCCATGCCTCTGATTGACGCCGTTCACGCGCGCCAGGTCATCGATTCCCGCGGTAACCCAACTGTTGAAGCTGAAGTTCTTCTCACGGACGGCTCACTGGGCCGCGCCATCGTGCCTTCGGGCGCATCCACTGGTGAATTCGAAGCGGTAGAGCTTCGCGACGGCGACAAGAGCCGCTACCTCGGCAAGGGCGTCACCAAGGCCGTGGACAACGTCATTGACGTCATCGGCCCTGAACTCCAGGGTCTCGTTGCGACCGACCAGCGTGACATCGACCAGCTCATGCTTGACCTGGATGGCACGAACAACAAGTCCAAGCTCGGCGCTAACGCTCTGCTGGGCGTTTCGCTCGCAGCCGCTCACGCTGCTTCCGAGTCTTCGAACCTCCCGCTGTACAAGTACCTCGGCGGCCCGAACGCTCACGTTCTGCCAGTTCCGATGATGAACATCCTCAACGGCGGCTCCCACGCTGACTCCGATGTGGATATTCAGGAGTTCATGATTGCGCCGCTTTCCGCGCCAACCTTCTCTGAAGCGCTGCGCATGGGCATTGAGGTGTACCACTCGCTCAAGGCTGTTCTGAACGAAAAGGGCCTCTCGACCGGCCTCGGCGACGAAGGTGGCTTCGCTCCGAACCTGCCAAGCAACCGCACCGCGCTCGATTTGATCGTGACCGCGATCGAGAAGGCCGGCTACAAGCCAGGCGCCGACGTTGCGCTCGCGCTTGACGTTGCATCCTCCGAGTTCTACAAGGACGGCGTCTACGTCTTCGAAGGCGAGAACCGCACCGCAGAGCAGATGGCTGACTACTACGCCGAGCTCGTTGAGGCGTACTCGCTCGTTTCCATCGAAGACCCGCTCTACGAAGACGACTGGGCAGGCTGGAAGAACCTGACCGAGCGCCTGGGCGACAAGGTCCAGCTGGTTGGCGACGACCTGTTCGTAACCAACCCAGAACGCCTCGAACGCGGCATCAAGGACGACACCGCGAACGCGTTGCTCGTCAAGGTCAACCAGATCGGTACCCTCACCGAAACCCTCGACGCGATCACGATGGCACAGCGCGCAGGCTACGCGTGCATGATCTCGCACCGCTCGGGTGAAACGGAAGACGTCACGATCGCTGACCTCGCCGTGGCAACCAACGCCGGCCAGATCAAGACCGGCGCGCCAGCGCGCTCCGACCGCGTCGCAAAGTACAACCACTTGCTCCGCATCGAAGAGGAACTCGGCGAAGCCGCAGCCTACGCCGGCGCATCCGCTTTCCCACGTTTCAAGGCCTAAATTCAGGGCCTACGCGCGGCTGGCCGCAGCCGTGATCGCGTCTAGTGAGACTGCCGATGCGCTCGCGGCGCGGTTAGCCCGCAGACACAGCTCAGCTGAGTAGGATAGGAAACCACCGAAGCTTTGTTCTTCGGTGGTTTCCTGCGTTACTAGCGGGTATGGATTTAGCGCCGAAAGGATGTGCCAATGAGCCAGCGACGCCCACGCGTACCGCATGCGCACAGTGCACAGCAGGCGCGTGAATCCAGCGCGCAACAAGCTCGCGAAGCTGAGCAAGCACGCGAAGACGCAGAAGCGCGCGAAGCTGAGCAAGCGCACAAAGCCGAAGAAGCGCGCAAAGACGCAGAGGCGTTGCAGTCGGCGCAAGAGCCCGGACTAACACCGCACCCTGAACAGGCGCATCAGCCTGAACCTTCGGTAGCTGAGGCTGACAAGCCGCAAGAGACCATCACCGCTACATCTAAGGCGCGGCCCAGCAAGCAAGATAAGAAGCAGCGCCGCCTCGAAAAAAGCGAACGCCGCCGCATGCAACGCGAGCAGGCCCGCAAGCGTGCCGAGGCGCGGGCGAAAGACACCGAAGAACGCAAAGCGCGCTTCCACGCTCGCCAAGAAAAAGCTAAACAAGAGCGTGCCTCGCGCGCCTCAGTGCGGGACGCCCAGCACCCAGCGCAACGCAACGACCAAGCTGGAACTAAGCGTGGACGTGCCGCGGCGCGAGCCGCGGCGGCCGAACGCCGCAAAGCCCGCGTCAACGATCGGCTTACCGAACGTGCCGCACTTCAAGGTGCCATCCGTTCCACCGGAGTGCGTGCCTCAGCGCAGAAGACCAAGCCGACGCCGCAGCAGCCGGTTCCAGCGAAAAGCTTGTCGATGCGCGTTATCGTGCTGACCATCGTCGTCATCATCTCTGCGGTGACGATGTTCCCGGCACTCACAACACTCGGCAACCAGACGGCTGAACTTAACAAAGCCCGCGCTGACATCGCCCAAGCTAAAGCCGAACAAGAACGGCTAGACCGCGAGCTTAAACGCTGGGACGACCCCGAATACATCAAGCAGCAGTCACGCAACCGGCTCAACGTGTATTCGCCGGGGGAGAAGCTCTACGTTCCGGTCGGTAAGCCGGCCAAGAAGAAGCTCGCAGCGACAAGCCATCCAAGCGGTTACAGGCAAGGGCTGCCGTGGGCAGAAGGTCTGTGGGATTCCACGGTTTCATTAGGAACCAACCCGACCTCACGCCAACAAACCGACCAGAAGACTGAACAGAACCAGAACACTGGTCAGAACCACAAGACTGATCAGAACGACTAATCTGGGCAGAAGCGTAACGAGGAGAAGAAATGACGACCCCCGCCGCAGAAGCGCTCAACAGCGAACAGCGGATTCCTACTGAGAAGGACGTCGACACCGTGTCGCGCCAACTGGGCCGTCCAGCCCGCGACATCGTTGAGATTGGGGCTCGTTGCGTCTGTGGAAACCCACTTGTAGCGACCACCGCGCCTCGTCTGAGCTCCGGAATTCCGTTCCCGACCACGTACTACCTGACGCACCCGGTTGCGACGTCCGCGTGCTCACGCGTCGAGGCTGAAGGCCTCATGGTCACGATGAACGAGAAGCTGGCCGAAGACCCGGAACTCGCGAAAGCCTACGCCGCGGCCCACGAACACTACCTCGCTGTGCGTGATGCGATCGGTAAGCGTTCAGGCGTCGGGGAAGTTCCGGAGATCGCGGGCGTATCTGCTGGAGGGATGCCTGATCGCGTCAAGTGCATCCACGTGCTCGTGGGCCATTCGCTGGCGGCGGGCCCGGGAACGAACCCGCTCGGTGACCAAGCTCTCGAGGCGATTTCCGAATGGTGGCGTCCCGACGTGTGCTCGTGCGCTGGCGCGTGGGACACCGAAGGTCCAGCCCCATCCAAGGACAAATCACGCCACGTCCGGACCCAGGCCGGCGACCCTGAGAAGAAGCGCATCGAACGCGCCGCTAAACGTGCCGCAGAGAAAGCGGAGGGTAACTAGATGCGCGCCGCCGTCATCGACTGTGGAACCAACTCAGTCCGTCTGCTGATCGCCGACATGACAGTCACCGACGGCGAAATCGAACTCACCGACTGCGTCCGCACCATGGAGGTTGTGCGACTGGGTCAAGGCGTGGACTCGCATGGCCGGGTCTCGCCAGAAGCCCTCGAGCGGCTCGCGAAACCCCTCGACGGTTTCGCCGCGATCATCGAACGCTACAAGCCAGAGCAGACGACCTTCGTAGCGACGTCAGCAACCCGCGACGCCGCGAATGCAGAAGAAGTGCACGATGTGGTGCGCCGCTACCTCGGCGTGGAACCTAACGTCATAACCGGCGACCAAGAAGCCCTCTATTCCTTCACCGGCGCAGTTTCAGCTGTCGATGTTGCACCGGCTGAGAATGTCCTGGTGCTTGATCTCGGGGGAGGGTCAACCGAGTTTGTGATTGGCCGGGAAGGCGAAGTGCTCGCGGAAGCCTCAACCCAGATGGGTGCGGTCCGCTACGCCGAACGGTTCATCCACTCCGACCCGCCGCTTGAGAGCGAAAAAGAAGCCATCGCCCACGCCGTCGGTGACGTACTGACCGAGCTATCAGACACCATCGACCTCAGCACAGTAGACCGACTCGTCGGCGTCGCAGGAACCGTCACCACAGTGCTGGCTCACGCTCTCGACCTGCCGGCCTACGTCCCAGAACGCATTACCGGCGCATCGATTCCCGTACCACTAGCGATAGCAATATGCGGAGAACTCGCTTCCTTCTCTAAGAAAAGGCTCGCCGACTTGCCGTACATGCACCCCGGCCGCGTCGACATCATGGCCGGCGGAGCGATGATCCTCAAGACCATCCTCGAAACCGTCCACGAGCGTAGCAACGGTCGTGTCAAAGAGCTCGCAGCCAGCGAAAACGACATCCTTGACGGGGTTGCGCTCGAACTCATGCGCCGCACGCTGTGACGCAGACTTTGACAAACTCAGATCAGGCATAGAATGGAGCTATGCCTAGCTCACAGCAACTATCTCAGCGCCCACGTACTCTCGTCGTAGGTGGTGGATACCTCGGCCTCTACGTTGCCAAGAACCTCCAGAAGAAGGTTCGTAGCCTCGGCGGCATCGTAACCGTGGTTGATCCGCTTCCATACATGACCTACCAGCCGTTCCTCCCAGAAGTTATGGGTGGATCGATCGAACCACGTCACATCACCGTGCCTCACGCACGCTGGCTCCGCCACAGCGAGCTCGTTCGCGGCTCGGTCGTCAGCATCGACCACAAGGCCAAGGAAGCCCTCGTCAAGGGTGAAGACGGTGAAGAGTTCAACATTCCTTACCAGGATGTCGTCCTCGCGGCCGGCGCGATCACCAAGACGTTCCCGATCCCAGGCCTCGCGGACGCCGGCATTGGCGTCAAGCGCGTCGAAGAAGCGATCTACCTGCGCGACCACGTTCAGGAGCGCATCCAGTTCGCAGACAACACTGACGACCCTGTAGCACGCAACCGTGCACTGCGCGTCGTCGTTGTCGGCGGTGGCTTCAACGGCGTTGAGACCATCTCTGAGTTGCACGACGCAGCTGTTCTGGCCGCACAGCGTTGCCGCAACATCACCCCAGCAGACCTCGACTTCCAGCTCGTCGAAGCGATGGGCAAGATCATGCCTGAGGTCCAGGAAGACTCCGCTAAGTGGGTTGTTGAGCACCTCCGCGACCGGGGCATCACCGTGCGCCTCAACACCTCGCTTTCCGACGCGACCGACCGCCACCTCAAGCTCGTCTCGATGCCAGGCGGCGACCCAGTAGACGAGTTCGACGTCGACACCCTCATCTGGACCGCTGGCGTCCAGGCCAACCCGATGATCCGCGACACCGACCTCAACGTCGAACAGCGCGGCCGCCTGACCGTTGACGCGACCCTGCGTTGCGTTGACGCTGACGGCAACGTCATCGAAGGCGCATGGGGTGCAGGCGACATCGCCGCAGTCCCGGACCTCTCCGGTGGCGGCCTCCCAGACGGCACGTGCGTGCCGAACGCACAGCACGCCGTCCGGCAGGCACCAGTATTGGCAAGCAACCTGCTCGCAGAACGCTACGGCCAGGGCGAAATCAAGGAATACAAGCACACCAACCTCGGTGCCGTCGCTGGCCTTGGCTACGGCAAGGGCGTAGCCAAGATCATCAAGTTCCCAATGCATGGCTTCCTCGCGTGGGCTGCGCACCGCGGCTACCACGGCATGGCCATGCCAACCATCGAACGCAAGATCCGCGTCTTCAGCGGTTGGATCAACCAGCTCATCGCAGGTCGCGATGTGTGGGGCCTGCGCAACGTGAACCGTCCATTCGACGAGTTCCGTAAGGCAGCTTCCCCTAAGAAGAAGGCTGATTCTTCCAAGTAGCTCTCACAGCGAGGTGTTCGGCTGCGAGTATCAGCCGAACACCTCGCTTTCTTTTCACTCTTCGCGGTGAGTTCGCCGTGAAAACTGATACTCACGCGTGCCCCGCTACATAGCAGTCAGCGCGCAAGCCCCCATAGCCCAATGGCAGAGGCAGAGGACTTAAAATCCTTTCAGTCTGGGTTCGAGTCCCAGTGGGGGCACGTGCCAGGTGTTGATCTGATTCAGCCGATCGCGGTCTTGAAAGACCCCGAGGCTTTAGCGACCCACGAAGATACGTGCCTTGCGGCCGCGCTCGCATCCGTTACCGCGTGGCTGGCTTTCCCAGATGACCCGATGTGGGAGCCATGGATGTACGGGCCCGACGGCCGCGGCGGTGGCCAAGGTAAAAGCGTGCGTCGAGGCAAACCGAAAGACTTCCGTGCACTCGAGACTGCCGGCGCAGTGATGGTGAGCGTCGGAACTGCGAAGGCCGCAGCGCTCGCCCCGACCGAATATCCACTCACCGGACGCATGAAGCAACTGCAGGTGTCCGGAACCGAGTTCGAACACACCGGCGAACCAACAGTCCACGGCGACATGGAAGCGCCACGTGTCTTGCACATCGGGATTGACACCGTGCTGGGGATGTCGACCGGCAAAGCGGCGGCACAGTCCGCTCACGCGGCCCTGACCTGGGCGATGCAACTCAGCCCGGAAGAACTTGAAGCCTGGATTGAACACGATTTCCCGTCAACTCTCATCCCACTGGACCGTGACGGATGGCGCACCACAGCAACCAATGCAACCGTTGTGATCCGCGACGCGGGACATACCGAAATTAAGTCAGGTTCCGTTACAGCTGTCGCTTGGTGAAGCCGACCTGTAGGATAGATCACGGTTCCTTGGACGCGCGTTTCAGCACGTGAATCTCACGGGGTGAAGGGCGCCGCCCTAAGAAAAAGAGGTAGAAAATTAATGGCTTACCGCAGCAGTAACCCGGTGTTTAAAGACAAAAACTTCCGAGAGAAGATGCGGAACGGCGAGGGCGCTGAAGCTATTCACGCGCCTTCGGCAGCAGACCTTGACCGTATGTACGGCGCTCCTTCGGCACAGGCCGGCCAGCAGGCTCCGCAGCAACCATACGGTTACAACGGTCCACAGAACGCCCCACAGAACCAGTACGGCTACCAGCCGCAGCAGGGTTACGAGCAGCCGAACTACGCTGCAGGTGACCTGAGCGTCCAGGGTAATCAGGGCGACCGGATGGTTATGGGCGATGTGCTCAACAAGATGACCATCATGCTCGGCCTCATTGTGGCTTCCGGCGCTGTCGCTTGGTTCCTGGTGATGAACTCGGTCCGCAACGCGATGGCGGGCATGGGTTTCGGCGCGCTGGGCGGCTCGGTTTTCGCGATGGTGGGTATCGCGGCGCTTGCGGCGTTCGTGATCGCTCTTGTCAACCAGTTCAAGCGGGTTACCTCGCCAACGCTTTCGGTGATCTACGCGGTCCTTGAAGGTTTCGTTCTGGGTGCGATCTCCGCGATCGCTGAAGTCGCCTACCCTGGTATCGCGCTTCAGGCGGTTCTCGGTACGGTCCTCGTCTTCGCTGTGACCTTGGGCCTGTTCCGCTCCGGCAAGTACCGCACCTCGCCACGCATGACCCGCATCGTCATGGTTGCGGCAATCGCGTACCTCGCGTTCTCGCTCGTGAACCTTGGCCTCGTGCTGATCGCGGGTACCTCGATGCGCACGGGCCTCTTCGGCATGGCGATCGGCCTGTTCGCAGTGCTGCTGGCGACCTACTTCCTGGTCATGGACTTCGAGTTCATCCAGAACGCAATCTCCCAGGGCGCTCCAAAGCAGGTCGCATGGACCTGCGCTTTCGGCCTGACCTTGACGCTCGTGTGGATCTACATCGAGATCCTGCGCCTGCTCATGATCATCCGCGAAATGGTGGACCGCTAAGCGGGGACGCGGAGAGCGACCAGCTTTCTGAAACATCCGCGTTGACAACGCTCAGCGCATAAAGCATCGACACGGTATGCCAAAACACATGTTTTGGCATACCGTGTTTTTATGCCCGAACCATCGAAGCGTCGGCTCCGGAGCGCCGGAGCGAGACTCGCAGAGCGGCTCCGTAGCGTGCGCAGCACGATTGAGCGGCGCCGTGAAGAACTCAGCCGTGACGAACTCAACGAACCACAAGCGCCTGTCGAGCAGGAACCCGAGCGTCCCGACATAAAGGTGCCGAGCGATGTTCCGCAGCCGTTGAAGGTCACAGCGGGTTATGCGTGGCGGATCGGTGCGATCATCTTGGTAGCCGTCATGATCCTGTGGGGTCTGAGCCGTGTCGCGGTGGTGCTGATTCCGGTCATGATTGCCGCGCTGCTGGCGGGCCTACTGTTGCCGCTGAAGCGACTGTTCCTCAAGATGCGGTTCCCGAACGGCCTCGCGACGTTCAGTACGTTGCTCGTCTTCGCCGCTGCGTTGACGGGTGTCGTGTGGCTTGTGGTCGCAACCATGGCCGACGGCGCGGAGAGACTGTGGTCTGAAGCGATCACTGGTATCAATTCGATCCGCACATGGCTGGCGACTGGCCCGCTGCAGATCACTGACACGCAGATCACCGACTGGGCGCAAGAGATGCTGCATCGCATGCAGGAGAACTCGCAGGATCTTCTGAAGCAGGCAGCCTCGGTCGGAACCACGGTCACACACTTCCTGACTGGTCTGTTGCTCACGGTTTTCGCTTTGATTTTCTTCCTGCTCGATGGCGCGAAGATTTGGAAGTGGACAGTCGGCTTGTTTCCACGCCACACGCGGGCCGCTGCTGACGGCGCTGGTCGCCGCGGGTGGGGTTCGCTTGTTTCCTATATCCGTGTTCAAGTCATCGTTGCGCTGATCGATGGTTTCGGCATCGGGCTGGGTGCTTTCATCCTCAACGTCCCGCTTGCACCGCAGCTGGGTGTCTTGGTCTTCTTGGGTGCGTTCATCCCGATCGTGGGTGCATTCCTGACCGGTGCTATCGCAGTTCTGATCGCGCTCGTGGCCCAGGGTTGGGTTGTCGCGCTCATCATGCTCGGCGTCGTGCTGTTCGTTCAGCAGGTCGAATCGCATGTTCTGCAGCCGTTGATCATGGGCCGTGCGGTGAGTCTTCACCCGCTCGCGGTCGTTCTGGTGGTCGCGTGCGGTACGTTCCTCTTCGGCATCGCTGGCGCTCTGTTCTCTGTACCGCTTATTGCGATCATCAACAGTGTTGGCAAGTACCTTGCGGCTCGAGAGTGGGAGCGAGACCCTGCGGTGGCGCATCGCCGTAAAGAAGCGGGGCAGTATGACTCAAAAGCGGAGGAGGCGCCAGCGGGTACATATGATGAAGAAGAGACCCCTCTGGCCTCAGACCATGCTGACACTGTAGCTGGTCGAAAGCAGCCGGAGCAGGGCGCTCAGGAAACCTAACCCCTCGACAATAACCGCTGGAATCCATCGGCCAGGAGAATCGGAATAGTGACAGAACAGGCACGTCAAGAAGAATCGTCCACGCCAAACGAAAACGCAACGATGATTCCTCGGGAAGACCCAACGCGTGACCTTCCGGTGAGGCTTGCCGATGTTCGTCGCGCGGCCGAAGTGCTCGATGGCGTGGTTGAGAAAACTGGTCTGCACCACTCGCGTGCCCTCGAGCTACATACGAAAGCTCCGGTGTGGCTCAAAGCGGAGAACCTTCAGCGTTCTGGCTCGTTCAAGGTCCGTGGCGCGTATGTGCGCATGAATAACCTTACGGAAGAGGAGCGTGCCCGCGGCGTCGTGGCCGCATCGGCTGGTAACCACGCTCAGGGTGTCGCCCAGGCGGCTTCGAAGCTGGGGATTAAAGCGCGGATCTACATGCCGTTGGGCGTAGCGCTCCCTAAGCTCACGGCGACGCGCGACCACGGCGCGGAGGTCGTGTTGCACGGTGAGACGGTCGACGAGGCGCTCGCGGCCGCTGAAGCGTACGCGGAAGAGAGCGGCGCGGTGTTTGTGCACCCGTTCGACCACCCGGACATCATCGCTGGCCAGGGAACGATTGGCCTGGAGATCCTGGAGCAGTATCCAGAGGTCGAGACCGTGATCATGGGCGTTGGCGGCGGCGGCCTGCTTGCTGGTGTCGCGACCGCGATCAAGGGCCGTGCTGCGGAGCTTGGCCGGGATATCAAGGTTATTGGCGTGCAGGCGGAGGATGCTGCAGCGTATCCGCCGTCGCTGGCCGCCGATGCGCTGGTTCCGTTGACGAAGGTCCGTACCATCGCTGATGGCATTGCTGTGGGCCGCCCGGGGCAGATGCCGTTCGAGATCATTCGGGAGCTCGTTGACGACGTCGTCACGGTATCTGAGGACGCGTTGGCTCGCGCGCTCGTGTTCTTGCTTGAACGTTCCAAACTTGTGGTCGAACCGGCCGGGGCCGTGGGGGTTGCGGCACTTCTGGAGAACACTCTGGTTGAGTCCGGCATCGAGCCTTCCAAGACGGTCGCCGTTCTCTCTGGCGGCAACATCGACCCGCTTCTGATGCTCAAGGTGATCCAGCGCGGTCTTGCCGCCGCCGGACGCTACCTCACCATCAAGATGATGCTTCAGGACCGCGCGGGTGAGCTCGCGACCATTTCCCGCATCATCGCTGACTGTAGCGCCAACGTGACCCGCGTGGACCACACCCGCATCGGCGGCGCGTTGTCGATGGGTGACGTCGCGATCACGATCGACATGGAAACCAACGGGCACGAGCATTCAGATGAAGTGCTCGATGCGTTGCGCGCCCACGGCTACGATCCGCAGGTCATTCTGTAACTCAGGTCATTCTGTAGCTAAGGCCATTCGGTAGCGCTGCATGCGCACACAGCGTGAGGGGCGGTTCAGATGATTCTGAACCGCCCCTCACGCTGTCACAAGCCCTGAACGGGCTTTCGCGCTACTTAGCCGTCGTAAGGGTGTGCCTCTACGATCTCGACAGGGATCTCCTTGCCGTTAGGTGCGGTGTAGCTGAGCTTCTCGCCGACCTTGTGGCCGTCGATCGCCTGACCGAGCGCCGAGTGATCCGAATACACTTCGAGGTCGCTGCCGTCAGCAAGCTCACGGTTGCCGAACAGGAAGCGGGTCTCCATGCCAGCGATCTTCGCGACAACAACCATGCCTGGCTCGACTACGCCATCGTCTTCAGGGGTTTCACCCACCTGAGCGGACTCGAGCAGCTGCTTCAAGTACACGATGCGGCCTTCGTTCTTCGACTGCTCTTCACGCGCCGCGTGGTAGCCGCCGTTCTCCTTCAGGTCGCCCTCTTCACGAGCAGATTCAATACGCTCGAGGATCTCAGCCCGGTACGGGCCGGAGAGGTGCTCCAATTCAGCGCTCAGACGATCGTAGGCTTTCTGCGTAAGCCACACTTCTTCATGCTGAGACGTCATGAACACTCCATTTCGTTGAACCACGCACAACGTGCGTAGTGATTTATTGCAAAAGAAAATACCCACTGGTGACCTTGACCGGACTGAAGCAGCGTCAAGCTAATCCCAGCGGGCACATTCGTTATCGCATGAGTCTAACCCGCAAAATCAAACAATGGGAGTGTTTGCGGGCCAAATCTGCATAAAATTCACGTTCGGCTTACTGCGTGCCGGTACGCCAACACGACTCATAACCCGCTGTAACAGGCGTGAACGTGGTGCGCAACGGAACCGTTTTCTGCACGATGTACCGGCTGCCTGAGCGTTCCGTGCTTTCGCTGGCCTGGAAACGCACTTCCCGGTAGCCGACCACAGAGTAATCCTGGCTCAAAGCACGCAAGCCGCACGTCACATCGTCCCCAGCTTCCATCGTGACAGCAACCGTGACCTCGGCGCTGCGGTCGTTGATGAGCTGATACGAGATGTCTTTCGCCTCGAAGCTCGACTGAAAGCGAAGGCTCACAAACAAAAGGTAGGCGGACAGGCCAAGAATGCCGACCACGGCAACAATCCACCAGCCGCGTTTCGAGAGCGTGCGGCGCGTTGAGCCGTAGCGGTTCGCTAGGCTTGGGGACTGGCGAGTATCCTCGCCACCGAGTTTGAGATCACCTGAGGACATGATGCCTCCAGTCTATCTGGGGCATCGAAAGGGGAACCGCAGCACCATGGGACATTCTCCGCGTAGTGTGCCTGATTCGTCTGGCCTGCGAGTACTTTCCGTTCACGCGCACCCCGATGACGAAGCCAGCAAGGGCGCATCGATGGCCGCCGCATACGCGCAGGCTGGGGCGGAGGTGCTCGTCGTGACCTGCACCGGCGGCGAACGTGGTGACATCCTCGTTGAGGAAGTCCAGCGGATGCCGCGCGCACACCGTGACCTCACTGGTCTGCGCCGTGAAGAGATGAAGCTCTCCGCCAAAGCACTCAACATCAAGCACATTTGGCTTGGTTTCGAGGACTCTGGCCTCCCGGAGGGTGATCCGCTGCCGCCGCTCCCGGAGAGCTGCTTCGCCTCGGTTCCGCTTTATGATGCCGCGGCACCTCTTGTGCACCTTGTGCGGACGTTCAAACCGCATGTGCTCATCACATATGACGAAAACGGCGGTTACCCTCACCCGGACCACATCCGAACGCACCAGATCTCTGTTGAGGCGTTCAGGGCCTCCCACCGCGAGAACGAGTATCAGGGCCTAGGCGAGCCGTGGACGATCTCCAAGATGTACTACGACCGTGCGTTCTCTCTAGAACGGTTCAAGGCTCTTGATGAGGCGATGCGCGAACGCGACGGTGTCTCTCCGTTCGCTGACCGCATCGAATTCATGGAAAAGCGGCAGCGCGACAGCACCAACCCTGCGGCGCGGCACCGCGTCACAACGCACGTGCCTATCCAGGGTTTCGTTCACTTGCGTGATGAAGCGCTTTTGGCGCATCGCTCCCAGGTCGAGCCAGGCGGATTCTTCTTCGCGGCATCCCCGGAGCTAGTTGAAGAGGTGTACCCGTGGGATGACTACGTGCTCGCGGCTACTCGCGTGCACACCGAGCTTCCGGAATTCGACCTGTTTGCGGGCCTGCACGATGGCGAAGGCGACCGAATCGGTACGCTGCGTCCGGTGCCGGAAGCGTTCAAGCCGGAGCTTGCGAACGACCGGCGGTAAAATGGATCAATGCACGGGGAACTGATGATTCCCGATGCGTTGAGTATGGAAGGTGAGCATGCTTCTTTCAGTTTTATCGTATGTCCCAGCGAACCTGGGCACTGACTCGGAAGAGTACCGCGCCATTGGGCCGGGTTTCCCGGGTTTCGTGGCTATCGCGTGCCTCGCGGTTGCCGTCATTTTCTTGATCGTGTCTATGGCTCGCCGCATCCGTCGCATTGATTATCAGCAGCCTGTTGAGACTGCTCAGGCGGACCTCGTGGAGCAGGGGCAGGCTGAGGAGATTGAGCGTGAAGCTCGCCGCCGTCTTGCCGAAAAGTACGGTGAGGCCGCCGATGCAGGGCAAACTCCGCGCGCATGAAACTACCGAAGGTTTCGTGGCCGCCGCGCTTCCTGTATGGGCTGTATGAGCGGCGGCTCGCGCGTGAGCTGAAGCCCGAGAAACTGCCGGGGCACATCGGCGTGATGGTCGATGGCAACCGGCGCTGGGCTAAGCTCGCGGGCGCTTCGACGGCGTCCGGGCACCGGGCTGGTGCGGATAAGATTCTCGAGTTTCTCGAGTGGTGCCGTGAGCTGGGGATCCGCACGGTGACCCTCTACATGCTCTCTACCGAAAACCTCAACCGTGATTCGTCTGAGGTTGGCGCGTTGTTGCGGATCATCGACGAGACCTTGACACGCGTGGGTTCTGAAGGTTCGATGCGTGTGCACCCGGTGGGCGCGTTGGATGTCTTGCCGCCTGAGCTAGCTGATAAGTTGCGTGGTTTGCGTGACAGCACAGCTGACCGGACGGGGCTGCACGTGAACGTCGCGGTGGGTTATGGTGGCCGCCGCGAGATTGTCGATGCGGTGCGTGCGTTGCTTGAGGACGCCGATGCACAGGGCATGAGCGCTGGTGATGTTGCGGGGGAGCTGGATGCGGATATGATCGCCAAGCACCTGTATACCTCTGGCCAGCCTGATCCGGATCTTGTGATTCGCACGTCCGGGGAACAGCGGCTTTCTGGTTTCTTGATGTGGCAGTCCGCGTATTCCGAGTTCTATTTTTGTGAAGCGTTGTGGCCTGCTTTCCGTCGGGTGGACTTCCTGCGTGCGTTGCGTGACTATCAGCAACGGCAACGTCGCTATGGCGGGTAACGCTGCCGACGGCCGTTAGCTTGTCCACAGCGGCATCGCAGGATTGTTCCGTCCACAATCTCGGGCGGTTTCTCGCCAGTTGAATGGGGTGTGCATAGCCTTGAAGGCATGCGCACCCTGATTCTTTCCTATGCCGAGTCCGGCACGTTGTGGGGCCTTATCGTGTCCGCATCCCTCGTGTGCTCGTGCGTGGCTTTCGTAGGGTTTGGTGCGGTACTGGCGGTGATTGATGCACGAACGCATCGTCTACCTAATGTGTGGGTTGGCCGACTGAGTGCAACGTGCGCGTTCTTCCTAACGCTCGCGACGTTCGCCTCGATCGGCGCGGGGGAGTTCCTGGGTTTCGCATGGGCACTCGCGGCGGCGGGTGGCGCCCTCGTGTTCCTTGGCTTGCGGTGGATGACCCGCAAAGGACTTGGCTTGGGTGACGTCAAACTTGCGCCGGTTTTGTGCGCCTTGTGCGCGGTGGTGAGCTGGGGGCACGTCCTTCTGGCCGGGGTTCTGATGTGTCTCATCGCTGGGGTGCATGCGCTCATCGTGATGATTGCGACGCGGAACCCGCGTGCCTTCATCGCGTTTGGCCCGGCGATGCTGTGTGGAACCGGGCTTGCTTTAGCGCTGTAAACCCCGGCATGCAGAACAACCCAGCACAGAACAGCCCCGTGGCCGCTCATCGGTGTGATGAGCGCACGGGGCTGTCAGCAGTGAAACGCTAGCGAAACGCTCGCGCCGGGATGCTTTGAGCGCCTCAGCAGTGTTTAGTTGAGGTGCGCTTAGTTGAAGCGACCGGTCATCGTGGTGACGTCGAGCGCCTTGTCGAGGTCTGCCTCGGAGATCTTGCCTTCGCCTTCGCCAACGAAACCGAGCGCAACGGTTGCCTCGCGAACGGTCATACCTTCGGCAACAGCCTTCTTAGCGATCTTCGCGGCGTTTTCGTAGCCGATGAACTTGTTCAGCGGGGTTACGACGGACGGCGATGCTTCAGCGAGGAAGCGTGCGCGGTCCTTGTTGACGTTGAGGTCGGTGATCATCTTGTCGACCATCACGCGGCACGTGTTGGAGAGCAAGCGGATCGACTCGAGCAGGTTGGCAGCCATGACCGGGATACCGACGTTGAGCTCGAACGCACCGTTGGTCGAGGACAGCGAGATGGTCGTGTCGTTACCGATGACCTGCGCGCACACCATGGAAGCGGCCTCGCAGATCACTGGGTTGACCTTGCCCGGCATGATCGAGGAACCTGGCTGGAGGTCTGGGATGTGCAGCTCGCCGAGGCCGGTGTTCGGGCCGGAACCCATCCAGCGTAGGTCGTTGTTGATCTTCAACAGCGAGTACGCGATGTTGCGAAGCTGGCCGGAAGCCTCAACCAGGCCGTCGCGGTTAGCCTGAGCCTCGAAGTGGTTGCGTGCCTCGGTGATCGGCAGGCCGGTGTTCTCCGCGAGGTTAGCGATGACCTTCTCAGGGAAGCCTTCAGGGGTGTTGATACCCGTACCAACAGCGGTACCGCCCTGTGGGACCTCAGCTACGCGCGGCAGGGAAGACTCAACGCGCTCAACGCCGTAAGCGACCTGAGCTGCGTAGCCGCCGAAGACCTGACCCATCGTCACTGGGGTTGCATCCATGAGGTGGGTGCGGCCGGACTTGACGACGTCCTTCCACTCAACGCGCTTCTTCTCGAGCGCCTCGGAGAGGTACTTGAGCGCTGGGATGAGGTCGTTGACGAGAGCGCCAGTGACCGCGACGTGAACAGAGGTTGGGAACACGTCGTTGGAGGACTGGGAAGCGTTGACGTGGTCGTTCGGGTGAACCTGGGTCTCGGAGCCGTTAGCCTTCAGCTCGCGGGTCGCAAGCTCTGCGATGACCTCGTTGGTGTTCATGTTCGAGGACGTGCCGGAACCGGTCTGGAACACGTCGATCGGGAACTGATCGTCGTGCTTGCCAGCGATGATCTCGTCAGCTGCGTGAACGATAGCGTCAGCGATCTCCTGCGAGATCACGCCGAGTTCGAGGTTAGCCAGAGCAGCGGCGCGCTTGACCTGGGCCAGAGCGTGGATGTGCTGTGGCTCAAGCGTCTTGCCGGAGATCGGGAAGTTCTCAACTGCACGCTGGGTCTGTGCGCGGTACAGAGCGTCGATCGGTACCAGGACTTCGCCCATCGTGTCGTGTTCAGTGCGGAATTTAGGTGTTTCAGCCATACTTCAGATCTTACCGCTCAGCTCTTTCATACGGACCAAATCCCGCCTACAGAACACCAAATTAACGCTAGCTGTTAGCGAAATGTGAGCTGAGTCGACTGAATGCGTGTTCAGCCCACCAGCCTGCTTGCTTAGTCGACGGGATCGACGAGCTTGACCGTCCCCGTGTCGAGCGAATACACGGCGCCCACGATCTTGACCTTGCCGGCTTTCTCCGCACGGTAGAGAACGTGCGAGAGGTCGCGAAGGATCTTCACGGTGCGGCGGGTGTGGGCCTCAACGGCTCCGCTGAGTCCAGGGGTGGTTGCGTCTTCGCGGGCCTGAACCACGGAAGGGAGAATGCGTTCGACGAGAGCGGCGATGTTTCCTGGGGGAGTGTCACCGGAATCGAAGGTCGCTTTAGCGGCATCCACGGCGCCGCAGGATGTGTGGCCGAGCACCATGACGAGCGGCACCTGGAGAACCTCGACCGCGAACTCGATCGACCCGATCACGGTTTCACCCAAGGTGTGGCCAGCGGTGCGGATCGCGAACAGATCGCCGTAGCCCACATCGAACGCGTACTCCATCGGGACGCGGGAGTCCGAGCAGCCAACAACAGCTGCGATAGGGTGCTGTTCTTTACGCAGCAACTCGCGGCGGGACTTATCCGAATTAGGGCGCAACGGGCGGTCCAAAGCGGCACGCTCAGCGCCTTCCAGCAGGACGGCGAGTGCTTCGTCTGGAGTGAGGGTTGGGTTGGTTGTAGGCATGTTGACCTCGTAGGTGCGGTCCCTCAAGTAGAGGGTGAATGGTTAGTGCCTATATTAGGGCGTGAACCGGTCCGTTACGGCGCGGATTTCTGAATGGTTTCGGCGACCTCCGGCAGGAAATCGGCGACGTCGTTGTTCATGGTGATGACGTAGGTGAAGCCGTTGATCTGTGCGACCCAGCTGGTCTTGCCTTTATCGCCCTTGCCGCCGCTTGAACGTTCAGTCCATTCGGTGTCGCTGATGGTGTGCTTTTGTCCGGTGGGGACGGAGCCGTCGGTTGCGAGGGTGACCCAGGAATCGTTGGCTTTGTCTGTCTGCTTGACGGCGGCGAACGCTTCGTCGCGGATCACGACGCCGAGGTCCCAGAACGCTACGCCGTCAGCGGTGCCCGGGTTCCAGCGGGCGTAGTTGACGTACCAGTCTTCGGGCAGATCTGGTGCGATCGCATCGAAATCTAGGGTTTCTTTGGTTTGTTGAGCGATCTGGGCGACGTCCACGCGGTCGTTGTATTCGTTCTTCTTGTTCGCGGGGTTGAGCAAGATGACCGGAAGTACGACGAGGATCGTCAGAACCGTCGAGATGATCATGCCCTTGATCGTTTGGTTGGCGCGATTGGCTTGTTTCTCCGTCAGCGGTGCCTTGAAGCCAGGTTCGCCGGGCAGCGGGGCGCTGTTAGGCGTTGCGGCATTAGTGGTTTCAGCCGCGCCGGTCTCAGCTGCTCCGGTGTCGTGAGGCTGTTTTTTCGCGTCGTCAGAATTCTCAAGCACGGCTCTATTGTCCACCATTCGAATTTAGTTGTGGAATTTGGTGTGAAGAGTGCGTGGGCCTCAGCTTCACAAAGCTGAGGCCCACGATGGTCACGGCGCGGAGGTCATGGCTGGCATTCGCGCTACTTCACGTCGGTGTCGTTGTCCTTGCCTTTGCCGTGTTCCTCGCCCTGGCCAGCCTCGTTGCTGCCATCGGAAGCATCTGCTGCTTCTTCGATGATCGCGCCTTCCGGGACGTCGATGCCCTCGGCGAGGGCTTCCTGCGTGATGACGATGTCACCTGTCTCAGGGTCAACGAGCGATGGCTGCTGTGCGGCCGGCAGCGGTTTGCCGTCGTCGTCGAGGTACAGGCCGGAATCGTAATCGAAGCCGATCGGGTTGCCGTCGGCGTCGGTGCGCGCGTACCAGTCGGTCAGCTCATCCGAGGTCGAATCGAAATCGTGGCCGGCAGCGTATTCGTTATCGGATTCGATAACGCCCAGCTCGAAGTTGTCGCCGTGTTCCTCAATACCGTGTTTGACGGCGTTAGAGAGCGCGGCGTCTTCGAACTGCTGGCGAATCACAAGCGGGTCGGTCCGCATCTCTTTATAGAGCGCGATCGCCATGAGCCCGAGCACCACCGCGAACGGCAATGCCGTGATCGTAATGAGATTCTGCAAGCCCTGAAGCGCCGTCTTACCGGCCATCAACAGGATCACTGCGGCGATACCGGCCATCAAGATCGCCCAGAACGCGGTAATCCAACGCTTAGGGTGCGGGTTACCGCGCTGCGAAAGCTGCGAATTCACGATCGACGCGGAGTCCGAGGTCGTGATGAAGAAGACCGCGAGCATCACAATCACGATCGGCGCGACGAACTGTGCGCCCGGGAGGTGATCAAGCACCACGAAGAAGATGTCTTCAGGTGCCGGGAGCTTATCGATGTCGTTGCCTGGGGCGATGTCACCGGCGGTGCGCTGGAGATAGATCGCGGTACCGCCCAGGATCGTGAACGCGAGCACGATGATCGAGGACGGGATAGCCAAGACGCCCACGACGAACTGGCGAACCGTGCGTCCCTTGGAGATCTTCGCAACAAAGACGCCCACGAATGGCGCCCATGAGACCCACCAAGCCCAGTAGAACGTGGTCCATGCGGAAAGGAACTTGTTCATCTCTGGGGAGTCAGCGGTGGTTGCCGCGAGCATCGTCGGCAGTTCCGCGAAGTAGGTCGAAACAACACCAGGGATGATGTTGACCAGGAAGATGGTCGGGCCAACGATGAAGAAGAACAGCGCAAGCGCCAGAGCCAACACGAGGTTGATGTTGGAGAGCCGCTTAATGCCCTTGCTTACGCCGGATACCGCGGACCAGATGGTTCCGATGGTCAGCAGCACGATGATGATGAGGGCAAGTTTGTTTGCGCCGGGGCTCCAGCCGGTCACGAGCTCGAAGCCTCGGCCGATCTGCAAAGCGCCGATGCCAAGGGATGCCGCGGTACCGAAGAGTGTTGCGATGATCGCGAGGCCGTCGATGATTCGTGCACGCACCGAGCTCGACGTTCCGCCCCACAGCGGGGTCAGGATCGAGCTCATGAGCGGGACCCGGCCGCGGCGGTAGGAAACGTACGCAACCGCGAGGCCCACGATGCCGTAGATAGCCCACGCGTTGAGGCCCCAGTGAAGCGCCGACTGCGCCATGGCCTTCTTGACCGCATCGACGGTTGCGGGGTCATATGCGCCCGGGCGAGGAGAGAGGTAGTACGTCATCGGCTCGTAAGGGCCGAAGAAGATCACGCCGATACCGATACCAGCGCCGAACAGCATCGCTGCCCACGAGACCGTCGAGTATTCAGGCTTGTCACCTTCGAGGCCCAGTGGGATGCGCCCGTACTTGGTGAAAGCGAGCACCAACAGGTAGATCACGAGCACGATCGCGAGCGAGTTGAAGACCCACCCGAGGTTCGTCATGATCCAGTTCAGCGCCGCAGTGGTCACCGAAAGCACCTGGTCAGGTTTCAGGACACCCCACACCACGAAGCCGATAATGGCAAGCCCGACTGTGATGAGCATCGGCTTGTCGACGCCGTAGCGGATCTTCTGATGATCAACGTCCACACCAGGAACCAATGCCGGGTGAATGTTGTGTGGGTAGCGGTTCATCTCGCCCAGGAACTGGCCGGCTTTGCGCCCCACGCTTTTCAGAGTCTGCCCGGCGGTCGGTTTAGGGCTGCGGCGTTCACGGTTTTCCGCGGTGAGCGGGTATCCCGGGTGTTCGGTCGATGCTGCTTTGGCAGCGCGCCGGCTCCGTTTCTTCTGAGTGCTCTCATCCGCTTGATTCGGTTGAGATTCGTGTCCATCCTCCGATGACATGGTCTCTCCTCAAGGTATGGGTCCGTTCCTCATCATATAGAGAGATGTTTTTACGGCTAGTTACGCGGGATCTTCGGCTAGTCATGCTGAGCCTTTCCCTTGCAGGGGCATATGATGAACGTGAGGCATCATGCCGTTATTACTGCAAGCGAGAACACTGAAGAGGACTCCGTGACGCAAGAGCAGGACTACACCCAACTTTCCCCTAAGCTGTCCGTTTCGTCGGCCGTTCCTGACCGGAACTTGGCGATGGAGCTGGTCCGCGTGACCGAGGTCGCGGCGATCGCATCCGCCCCGTGGGTTGGCCACGGCGACAAGAACGCAGCAGACGGCGCGGCTGTCGATGCGATGCGTGCGATGCTCACGACCGTTGACTTCAACGGTGTTGTGGTGATCGGTGAGGGCGAGAAGGATGAAGCCCCGATGCTATTCAACGGCGAGCACGTGGGTTCCGGTAACGGCCCAGAGGCCGATGTTGCGGTTGACCCGATCGACGGTACCCGTTTGACCGCGCAGGGCCTGAATAATGCGCTGTCCGTGATGGCTGTTGCTGAACGCGGGACGATGTACGACCCTTCGGCAGTGTTCTACATGGACAAGCTCGTGACCGGCCCGGAGGCCGCTGATTCGGTTGACCTGCGTTTGCCGATCGGCGAGAACATCCGTCGTGTGGCGAAGGCTAAGGGTAAGAAGCCGTCGCAGGTTACGGTGACCGTGCTGGATCGCCCTCGTCACGCTGACATGATCAAGGAGATCCGCGAGGCGGGCGCCCGTACCAAGCTGATCCTCGACGGCGATGTTGCCGGCGCGATCGCGGCGGCACGCCCTGACTCGGGCGTCGACATGCTCGTGGGTATCGGCGGCACCCCTGAAGGCATCGTGACCGCGTGCGCTATCCGCGCACTCGGTGGCGTGATTCAGGGCCGCTTGCACCCAACCGACGACGCCGAACGTGAGGCCGCGGAGAAGGCCGGCTTGGACGTCAACCAGGTCCTCTCGACCGAGGACCTCGTCACGACCGATAACTGCTATTTCGTCGCAACCGGTATCACCGAGGGTGACCTGCTGCGCGGTGTCCGCTACCGTGGCGACCGCATCGTGACCCAGTCGCTCGTGTTGCGCGCCAAGTCCGGTACGGTCCGCGAAGTAACCGCTGAGCACCGCGCTGACAAGTGGGACGGATTCACCCGCTAATACGGAGCACATCAAAAGCCGGAGTGCTTAACGTTGGTGGGGCGAGGATGAACCTTCATCCTCGCCCCACCAACGTTTAACCCGTTATCTGGAAATCTAAGTCGCTACCTGGTGATCGTGGCGGACGAGCCGGATGCAGCGGACGCAGGTTGCCGGTTGAGCGGGGTAGCGCACAGGTATGCGTGAGCATCCTCGTCCGCTTCGATCGAAAGCTCGCCTGCGGAGGCAGGGATGAAAGCGGACTCACCGCGGCCGAGCTGGATCTGGGTTCCATCGGCTCCGCGCACGGTGACGTTGCCCGCGAGCGCGATGATGCACGCCGGGCCCCGCAGTGAAATGTTCCCGGACGAGGCTCCCTTGATACGCACAAGCTCGAACTCGTCGAACTCGGTCGAGTACAGCTCGATGCCTGGCTTCTCTTGGTCTGGGCGAACCCACGTCGGTTCGAGTGAAGCGAAACGGACGATCGACATCAGCTCGTCAACGTTGATGTACTTGGAGGTCATTCCGCACCGCAAGACGTTGTCGGAGTTGCCCATGACCTCAACAGCAGTCCCGTGGAGGTATGCGTGGAGGTTCCCGGCTTGCAGTGCAACAGCTTGGCCTGGTTCAAGCTCAACATAGTTCAGTAGCAAGGACACCAGCACGCCGGAGTCGCCTGGATATTTCTGGTTGAGCCACGGAAGCAACGGAAGCATCGCGTCAACAGTACGAGCAGCTTCTTCGTCACGTTCAACGATCTGCACGGCGTCTGCAACAACGTCAGAAATGTTTTCAACCCCAGTCAACAAAAATGACAGGGCCGATTTGTAGTCCCGGTGCATCAAATGGGTAATGACAGTTTGCGCCACAGCTTGGGTGTCTTCACGTGAAGAATTGTCGCGGAGCAGAACCCAAGCAGGGATGCCTTTATCGGCAGACCGGAAGCCCGTCAACGCTTTGAATGGGGTGAGCGCAAGAATCATTTCCGGCTTAGGGCGTGGATCCTTGTACATCCGGTGTGGGGCATCGAGTGGAACACCCGAGCTCTGCTCGAGCATGAAACCAGCCTTCGCTTGCTGCGCGTCAGGGTGCACCTGCAACGACAGCGGAGCATCGGCAGACAGAACCTTCATCAAGAAGGGGAGGCTAACGCACTCAGCAGGCTGAGAAGCAACAACCTCAGGTCCCAAGTTCTCTTCCGGGTGTTCTTTGAGAACATCCGTCAGCGAACGGCCATTGCTCAGCAAACGGCTAGGTGCAGCTGGGTGGGAACCAATCCACAGTTCCGCCTCTGGGCGACCAGTCGGGGCATGCCCCAAAAGTTCCGCGAGCGCGGTAGGCGAACCCCAGTCATAGTCGCGGATGGAATTCTCCAACTTCTCCACGGCTATCACGTCTCCTGACTTCTACTTGCAAACGTACACCGCTAGGCTCGGCCGCTATAAGTCAGCTTAGCCCGCTTTGCACGAATCGTTGTTTTGAGCGATCTGCTCAATTCGGCCGGTGTCGCCGACGTACTCGAGTTCCTGCAGGTACTTCTCTGTAATCGGCGAACCGTCGCGTTGTGTTGTGATGACTTGATCATCCACCCCCAAAGAGGCCTCAGAGGAAGGTTCAGATGAACTCTGTGTAACTTCCGGTTTAGATTTCGCAGAAGACTGTTCCCCAGAATTCTTCGAAGCCGCCTCTTTCTTCTTCGGTGCAGACTTGCTAGAGGCGTTCTCTTGAACCTTCGCGCCGTCGTCCGTTGCCTTAGCAACTAATTGATCAATGCGCTGATGAATCAGATCGTAATCAGGGTATGTAGAGAACAAATCCCCAGCTTACCGAAATCCGGGGCGCCCAATGTGAGCTTCAAGAACTTATGCTTCCGGGTCTTCTCAGCAAGGCCGATGAACGAGCCGAGCTGAGACTGCGGAATGTTCGTGCGAACAATCTCTTCACCCGAATCCATAATCTGAGTGAAATTCGTCAAGACATTCTGCGGAGTGAACTGATTGATCATCGCCTGCTGCAAACACTGCTGACGGCGAATACGGTGATAATCCGTCGTGAAGTCACGCGAACGCGCAAACCATAGCGCTTGCTTGCCCGTGAAATGATGCTCGCCAGGGCTGAACCACTTGGTGCGCAAGCCCGTGTTCGGGTCCCGCTTCCCGTTATACGGAACCCAGCCACCCGACTCGATCGTCACGCCACCCAGCGCATCGATCAGGTGCTCGAAACCACCCATATCGACCGTCACATACATCTGAATCTTCAGCCCCGTGACAGCGCTGGCGGCCTCCATCGTCGCTACCGCGCCAGGGTCGTCAGTATCCGGATACTTGTCTGCATGCTGTTGCTCAACCGTTGGATAAATCGCGTTGAAAATACACGCGTCCCCACAGTTGAAACCGTTCGGATACACCTCGCGCATCGGTGAATCCTCAGGGAAAGGAGCGTTCTGAAGATTACGCGGAATGGAGATCACAACAGCCCGGCCGGACTTCGCATCAATCGACCACACCTGAGCCGAATCCGGCCGCAAACCAACACGAGACTTACCCGCGTCTCCGCCCAAAACCAAAATGTTGTAGCGGCCGTCAATCGGATCAACGGCAGGACCCGACGCGAAAATACTTCCCAGAGTCGCCTTGCTCTTAAACGCAACATACGAGCCGTAACCCAAGCCACCCGTCGTCACGACCACAGCCAACACCGTGAACGCAGTGATGATCCCACGCATCCCCGGAGCCAGCATCGTAGGCTTCGTAATCCGGTACGTGTGCACAAACAGCAGCAGCCAGCCCAAGGCAAGCGCCGCAAGCACGACGCCCACCAGAACCAAAACCCACGGCCGACTAAAGACATCGAGTAGCGAGCTGCGATTCATCAATGCCCACACGACCAACACGAGTAGCGCGACCCACACCGTTATGGTGACGGTCAGAGCCTTGCGGCCCAACCGTTTATAACCGGTGACAAGCTGCGCACCACCCGGAACAAGCAACGTCAACAACCACAAAATCCAAGCACGCTTAGAGCGGCCGGGGGCGTTCAACTGTTCCGGATCAGGGACTGATTGCGTCTTTAAGAGCTGGGACGAATCGTTCACACTCAAAACCTATATATAGCTACGGCCTACTGCGCAGAAGACTCGGCGGCGCGCTTCTCAGACAGGGCACGGCCCTTAGCCTCAGCGCCCGCACGCATCTGCTCAGCATAATCAGCCAACGCGGCAGAAATACGCGACGCCTCCTCGCCAGCGCCGCAACCCAAAATCCGGGCCGCATACAAGCCAGCGTTCTTCGAGCCATCGACCGCCATCGTCGCAACCGGAACACCACCCGGCATCTGAACGATCGAGAGCAAAGAATCCAAACCATCAAGATTCTTCAAGCTCACAGGCACACCTATGACCGGCAGGGTCGTGACCGACGCCAACATGCCCGGCAAATGCGCCGCGCCACCCGCGCCAGCGATGATGACCTCGAAACCCTTCGACTTCGCATCCGTACCGAACTGGATCATCTGATGCGGCATCCGGTGAGCCGAAACAACATCCACGAAATACGGGATACCCAACTCATCCAAAACATCAGCGGCCGCCGACATCGTAGGCCAGTCAGAATCCGACCCCATCACAATCGCAACGCGAGGCTGCTTCGCCCCACCAGAAACAACAGAGTTAGTAGAAACAACAGAGCTCATGCTGAGAATCCTTCACTCATGATGTTCGCGGCAACGCGCGCCTTCTCACGCACATCGTCCACGCTCTCACCTTCGAAACCAACACGGTTAACATGGCCGATCTTGCGGCCAGGGCGAACCGACTTGCCGTAAACATGCACCTTAACCTGCGGATCCGAAGCCAACGCATGCGGCAAAGCGGCCGCGAGGTCCTCATTCGATCCGCCCAAGAAGTTCTTCATCACCGCAACAGGCGCCAACGGCTCAGGGGAACCCAACGGAAGATCAGCGACCGCACGCAGATGCTGCTCAAACTGGCTCGTCACCGCGCCATTCTGAGTCCAGTGACCCGTGTTGTGCGGGCGCATCGCAAGCTCATTGATCAGGAAGCCGGGGCCACGGCCGGGAGTCTCGAACAGCTCGACCGCCAAGACGCCCGTCACTCCAAGCTCAGACGCGATGGTCAGGGCGGTCTGCTGGGCGGCCTGAGCGGTTTCCGTGGAAAGATCCTGCGCCGGAGCGATCACCTCATCGCACACACCAGCAACCTGGATCGTGTGAGCAACAGGCCACGCGGCCGTCTCACCCGACGGGCGGCGAGCAACCAAAGCAGACAACTCGCGTGAGAAATCCACCAATTCCTCACACAAAACCTGACCGCGCTCAAACCACTCGCTGATCCGCTCAGCATCGTCAGAGGAATCCAACTTCTCAACGCCCTTGCCGTCGTAACCGCCATGAGGGGTCTTAGCGATGATCGGCCAACCGGCCTTCTCACCGAACGTGACCACATCATCTGCCGTGTCAGCCGCGCACCACAGCGGATTCGGCAGCCCCAAGCGTTCAACGGCCTCGCGCATCACAATCTTGTCCTGGGCATGAATCAACGCATCCGGGCCAGGATGGACACGCACACCCTTATCGACGAGCTCGTGCAAGATCTCAGCTGGAACATGCTCATGATCAAACGTCACAACGTCCACAGACTCAGCGAAATCCAGGACAGTCTGCCGGTCCTTATAGTCACCCACCGGCGCATGAGCCACAGCCCGCGCGCTCGGCGTCTCTTCTGATTCACACAGAATCGAAAGCTCGATGCCCAAGTTCAGGGCCGCAGGAGCCATCATCCGGGCAAGCTGCCCGCCGCCAATCACACCAATGCGCAAAGTTTTCATCCTTTCTAGTCTAAGATAAAGCGCTTGTAGCCCACTGCTCATCCGAGCAAGCCCGGTGTGACATGTAACCCACCGTGAAGCCGTGGGAACAATTCACCAAAAGCGACGACACAGCCGCCATTTATCCAGGAGGAAAAGCATGCTGCGAACCCTATGGGCCAAAATGCGTACCCTCGTTGAAATTTTGTGGCGTGAAGTCGCTAAGTTTGGTGTGGTCGGCGCGGTCGCGTGGGTTATCGACACGGCCGTGTTCCTGTGGCTCATCAAAGGCCCTATGAACGACGCTGAAGTCTGGGCTAAAGGCTGGGCGACCGTTGTCGCCTCGATCTTCTCGTGGGCGGCGAACCGCTGGTGGACCTTCCGTCACCGCCGCAACAACCGGTGGGTGCGTGAACTTGTGCTGTTTGCCGTCATGAACGCAATCGGCCTCCTCATCGCGGCCGGATGCGTGTTCTTCACCAAATACGTGCTCCAGATGACCAGCCCGACGGCGCTGTTCATCGCAGGCTCGGTTGTGGGACTCATCCTCGGGACCATCTTCCGCTTCATCGCGTACCGCTTGTGGGTCTTCAATGAGTCGAAAGAATCGAAGCACGAAGACCGCCACGAGGTCACGCTCTAAAGCGGCGCTGTGTTCTCAGCCGTAGCGGTGCGGACCGAATAGTGCCGCGTTCTATGCGGTAGCGGCGCGTGTGATCCGCTCCTGGGCGCGCAAATTATCAGCCGGCGCGCCATCCACCAAAACATCAGGCGCAACCAGAACAAGTGAGCCCTCAGGCTGGCACGCCAAAAGCGACGCAACAGCGGCCGACCAGCCGCGCTCTGCGTTAGCGCCGCCTACCGCAAGCCACGAGACCGAAGCATCTGCGCCATCGGCGGCCTCAGCGGCAAGCAAGTGTTCGAGCGAAGCGGAGTCCACGCCGTCGACATCCCACGAAGACTGCGCGGCGTTCGCGGCAGAAAACATCAAAGCATCCGGCTGGGCGCGAACCTCAGCGGCGTGATCAACCATGCCCTCCGGGAGATCGCCAGGGAAAGAAACCGCGAGCGCCTCCAGCGTTACTGCCAAAACCTCGGGAGCGGACATGTGCTCCGACGGGCGGTTGGTTATGACAAGATCGGCGTCCTTTGCGCGATCCGTGACAGTGGCCCCTAAAGACAACGCGGCCAACGCAAGCGGAAGCGTGCGCCAATGAGGCGGAACATCCAAACACACGGTATCGCCCGGGCCGAGGCCGAACTCCATCTCAAGCAAACCGCAGTTCTTGGCCCACCAATTAACAAGCACTCGGCCCGATAGTTCGATGCGGGGGCCAGCCGAATGGTCAATCAGCAGAGGACTAGGGGACGAGCCACGCTCAGCGAGAGCCGACAGCGCGTCTGGGATTGTGGGTGCGGAAGGCTGGTGCGGATGTGAAGAGGAACTCGAGATAGGAGCCATGCCTCTATTGTGCTTCATGGCGCTGTGTTTCAAGGTGCTGAGGCCCTGTGCTTCGACGACGCTCGAACGCTGCGCTTCAAGGTGCTCAAGCGAGGGCTGGGTGCGGCTCATATTCGCGATTTGGCATAAATTCACCCGCAGTTCTCAGCTAATTCAAAGGTTCATATGTATCGTGCTTGGGCGAAGCTAAATCAGGCCTGATCTTGCTACAAAACGCGGGTGAGGGAAGATTTTCAGCAAACTGGCATTTGACGAAACCGACTTACATGGATGTAATTATGTATGTGCACAAGGCACACCACTGTGCCTCAGGGTGTTCGATCATGACTGGCTAGTAACCAAGAAAACGGTTGCCGCAACAGTCACGCGAAGGCCCTGGGTAGAAGAGCATCGGCCCCGATGCTCCCGGTGGATCTGAAGTCTGGATGAAGGGACGCATGACACATGGCACAGCGTGACCGCTACGAGCTCGCGGAAGGGCGCGAGAAACGAGCAGTTGTTACGCGCGATGTGCCCGGCGACTGGTTCCTCGACCCAGCAGATCCAGAGGCCAGCACCCGCTACAACAGCAACCTCGACCTCGAAGAAGCAGCCACGGCTTTGCTCGCCGCGCACTCGCCGGCCGAGACCTCAGAAGCTGATACGCCGGAAGCGCTGGCCACCGTAACGCCACTGCACTCCGATGTTTATGATGTCGATGCTTCCGACGTAACTGACGCAGAGCAGCAGCCATCGGCCCAGACCGACGCCGCATCCGCATCGGGCCTTGTGGAAGCCGCACCGAACAGCGGCGCACGACCTGCCGAGGTGCAGAAACCTTCTTCGCAGCAGTTCGTTTCCCTCGTCGAATTCATGGGCATGGACGACGAAGGTGAACTCGGCTGGCAGACCCAGGCACTGTGCGCGCAGACCGATCCGGAAGCATTCTTCCCGGAGAAGGGCGGCTCAACGCGCGACGCCAAGAAGGTGTGCGGATCGTGTGCAGTCCGTGCAGAATGCCTCGAATACGCCCTCAAAAACGATGAACGCTTTGGCATCTGGGGTGGGATGTCCGAGCGTGAACGTCGTCGACTTCGAAAGCAGGGAGCCTGATCGCTAGCTCAGCTCATGTAACAGCCGTCATCGTCACGCATGACGCCGCATCGTTCTTACCGGCCACGGTCGAAGGTCTTCTGACCCAGACCCGGCCGGTCGATGCGTTATATGGCGTCGACGCGGGTTCTCAGGATGGATCTGCCGAGCTGTTGAAGGAGCTCCTCCCCGAATCTGCGAAGGTTCTGGAAGCACCTGGGGCGCATTTCGGAGGCGCTGTTCAGCGGGCTGTTGACCACATGCCGGCTCCAGCTGAGGACCATTCGAACGAGTGGCTGTGGTTCATCCATGACGATTCCGAGCCTGCCCCTGATGCACTCGAGCTGATGCTCGAGGAGATCAGCAAGTCTGAATCGACCGCGATCGCAGGCGCTAAACAAGTGGATGCGACGGACCGTGTCCACTTGCTTGATGCTGGTTTGAGTTTGACCCGCCGTGGTGAACGGTTCGCGGGTGTTGGTCTTGAAGAGAAGGACCAGGGCCAGTACGACATGTACACGGACCGGTTGGGTGTGAACTCTGCCGGCATGTTGATTCGCCGCGACGTGTTTGAGGAGCTAGGCGGTTTCGATCCGGCTCTTCCTGGCGTGGGTGATGACGTCGATCTGGGGCGTCGCGCGTGGCTGGCTGGGTACCGTGTGGTGCTTGTGCCGGGTGCGTACATGTATCACCGTCCTGACGTGGTCAAGGAGATCGCGGGTGAGGACGCCCAGTATGCTGCGGCTCAGTACACGAGGCTCAAGTATGCGGCGCCGTTCACTTCGCTACTCCTGGGGCTCTGGATGGTGGTCTCGGGCCTGGGTAGTGCTTTGTTCCGTTTGGTTGCGGGTGACACGCACACGGCGGGGCTTGAATTCCGGCATGCGTTCGCGCCGTTGACTCGCGCCGGGTCGGTGCGTCGCGGCCGAAAGGGCGTGCGCCGTGTTCGGCGAGTTCCGCGTTCGAGCGTCAACCGGCTTTTGGTGGATCGTTCGCAGTATCGGGACCATCAGCGGGCGATTCGCGATGGCTTGATGCTCAATGACGCCGAGCTTCAGACGAGCGACGCCGTAGGTGCCGAAGCGAGCGGCGATGATGATTCGTTCGACGCGGCGGCGGCTGATGGCCGCACGACCCGCGGTGTTGCTGCCGGGGTTATTGCGGTTGCTCTTGCCGCGATGGTGGGAACGGTAACGTTCCGTGGCCTGATCTTGGCTCACGGTGTTGCGGGTGGTTCGCTTGTGACTCCGAGTGGGGATTTGTCGCACATGTGGCATGCCGCTACCGCTCCGTGGGCTAGCGAGATGTTCGGTATGGCTTCTGGCCCGGATGCTTTCGCAGGGGTTTTGTTCTGGCTAGCTTTGGTGAGCGGCGGCAACGCCCCGATGGGTATTGTTGTCGCGTATTTCCTCGCGTTGCCGGCTACCGCATTGTCGATGTGGTGGGCTTTGCGCCTCGTGACGCGTGTTCCGTCTTTCCGTGGCATCGGTGCTTTGGTGTGGGCTTTGGCTCCGGTGTTTGCGGTGGGCTTGACACAGGGGCGGATTGCTCCAGCGCTGGTGCATGTTGTGCTTCCGCTGTTGGTTTACGCGTTGGCGCGTGCGGTGGGCGTGCGCGGCGCGGTGGGTGCCGCATCGTATTCGGAGGGCGAGGGGCGTCCTTCGTGGCCTTCGGCTGTGTTTGCGAGCGTGCTCGCAGTTCTGGTGGTTGCGGCTGAGCCGTTGTGGCTTGTGCCGTTGGTGCTGTTCACGGTCGTTTCTGCAGTGGTTGCGCGGAGGGCCCGGGTTCTTGCGTGGGTCCCTGTTCCGGCTTTGATCGCGTCTGCGCCGACGATTCTCGACGTTGTGCGGACTCCTCGCGCTCTGCTGGCGCAGCCTGGATTGCCGTTGGCAGGTGAGCCTGCGCCGGCGTGGCAGGCTTTGTTGGGTTTCCCTCTGGGGTTCGATGCGAGTTCTGCTGTAGCAGGATGGGGTTGGCTTCCTGAAGGATTCGGGGCGCTGGTTGTTGCTCTGGTGTGCGGTGTTCCGCTTCTGCTGGTGGGCCTGGTTGGTTTGGTTGCGCCTGGGAAGGCGACCACGTGGGTTCGTGTTCTGGCTCTTGTCGCGCTGGTCGTGTTCGCGGGCTCGGTTGCTGCTAGCTGGTTGGCGGCGAGCGCGACTGGCGGACAGCTGACTCACTACTATGTGGGTTCCGCTGTGAGCCTCGTATGGCTTGTTGCGGTGTTTGCTGCTGGGGCGATGCGTGAGACTGGCACTGTCCGGATACGGGCTGGTTTTTATCGGACTCGTTTTGTGGGCCGCTTGGTTGCGTGGTCGGTTCTGGTGGCGGTTGTCGCGAGTGCGTCCGTGTGGATTGCTCCGATGACGCAGTCGGGTACGGAAGCTGCGGATTCTGAGCGCGGTTTGGGCGTGCAGCAACGTGTGCATTCGGTGGCTGAGACGACTCTTCCCGTGACGGCGGCCGACCGTGGCCTGGGTCCGTTCGAGGAACGGACTTTGGTTTTGACGGGCGCTGAGGACGGTCTGTTCCGCGCGAATGTTGTGGGCGGCGACGGTCTGCGTCTTGAAGAGGTTCGTTTGCGTCAGAACGCGAGCGCGCTTGCAGGCGATGTGTTTGATCCGGCTGGTGGGGCGCTGGCGAAGCCGGCGAAGGCTCAGCGTCTGGTTAAGGAAGCTGTAGCTGGTTTGGTGTCTGCCGACGGTGGCGATGTGACTGAGACGTTGCGTCAGCTGGGTGTTGGTTACATCGTGATGAAGTCTGGTCCTGATAACGCCGCGGTTGCCAAGAACCTTGATTCTATTCCGGGCATTTCAGCGGTGACGCGTGGCGAACGTGCGGCATCGTGGCTGTGGCAGGTGGATCCGTCGGAGAAGGGTCAGACCTTGTATGAGTCCACTGGGTCTGTGACGTCCCTTGTGCGTGTTGAGGCCGCTGACGGTTCGGTTCTTCAGCTGCTTGAGAGTAAACATGCCCGGGTCGAGGATGCCTCTATCGAGGGTTCGACCAATAGCTCAGTGGGTTCTGACGAGGAAGAAGCTGACGGTCGTCTGGTGGTTATGGCCGAGAATTACGATGCCGGCTGGACCGCCACGCTGAACGGTGAAGAACTGCAGCCGCAGAAGTACAAGGGCTGGATGCAGGCCTTTGAGCTTCCGGAAGGCGGCGGAACGTTGAACATCACGTATTCGACGTGGTGGCATACCCCGTGGATCATTCTTTCGGGGGTCGTCGTGGCGTTTTGTGCGTTGTCGATGATGCCGATGCCACGTGGCTGGCGCAACCGTGTTCGGTACCAGCCGGTGTATCGCGCGCCTTACGTGCCGGGGGAGGCTCCTGAAGAGAAGCCTGAACCGGAATCTGAGCCGGAAACGGAAGCGGCGCCAGAAACTGAGCCAGCGCCAGAAGCTGCATCGGAATCTGATGCGGAACCTGTTGTAGCGGAGGAGGGCGAGCATGAGCGAAAAGAAGAGCAAAACTGAGGTCTCCTCGGCGGTCAGGCCTCGTTCGAAGGCCGTGTTCGCTTCCGTTGCTGGTGTTGCGTTAGTTGCGGCGTTCGGCGGGGTCGCGGTCGCTGACCATATGCTTGCCCCGGAGGGGCAGAGTGATGGTATCGAGGTCGAGGCTACGTCCCTTCCGGTGACACAGAGCACGTTTGTGTGCGGGCCGACCATTGCCGCTGTTTCTTCGCAACAGGGGGCTACGGATTCGGCGTATGCGCCGGGCGCTGACCAGGCGGCGTCGACGTTGCGTGGTGTTGCTTTGGGGGATCGCGGGATGCGTGTCCCGGGAGCGCGAATTGTCAGTGGTGACACTACTGCGGAGCTTTCGAAAAACCTCCCGGAAGAGGAAGCGCTCAAGGTCTCTACCCGCAACGAACAAGGGCTTTCGGGAACCAAGTCCGTCAACAAGGGCGGCGTTAAAGCGCAGGATTCGGCGTGGTTCACGGTCCAGGGCCTGGGAGGTAAAGCCTCGCCAGCCGCTGGTGTGCGAACCATCAGCCAGAAGGACGGAGACCTCGAAGGTTTCGCGAGCGTCCCCTGCACCGCTCCAGCAACTTCGCACACGATCGTGGGCGGCTCCACTACGCTGGGCCAGGCCGCTGTCTTGGTCGTGACGAATACTCAGCAAGCCACAGCATCGGTGCACGTTAAGGTTGCAACGAAGGACGGGGCGAGCGCTTCGGGTATCCCGCAGTTTACGCTCAACCCGGGGGATACCCGCACGATCAATCTTGCGGCGGCGGCTTCGGATTCTGAGGCTATCGCTGTGGCTGTGACGTCGACGGGGGCGCCGGTGCGTGCCGCGGTGTCCCAGACCGTCTTGAGGGGCTTGGTCCCCGGCGGTATTGACAGTATTGAAGCGCAAACCGAGCTCGGCCGGAAAGTTGTGATCCCGGGTGTCCAGTCGCAGGATCCTGCGGCGGACCGTTCTGCAGCTAAAGCCGAGGACTCGGGGGACCTGACGCCGTCCGTCGTTGTTTATAACCCTTCGGCAACGCAGACGGAAGCGAAACTACGGGCCTTCCGGGACGACGGAACCTCGGTAGACCTTGGAACAGTCAAGGTCGACGGGCAAAGCGTGGGGTGCGTAGCGACGGATGCTCTGCCGGCGGGCGTGTATTCGATTGTCGTCGAGGCCGATCATCCGGTTGCCGCGACTGCTCGGATGCTCCGCGGCCAGGACGCGAACAAGGCTCACGACGTCGCTTATATCCCGGGAACCCCGGCGCTGGGGAGCCAGAACGTGGTTGCTGTTCCGGAACATGGCGAGGCCCGGTTGCGGATCTTCGCGGCTGACGATGCGGTTGTTACTGTCACGCCGGTGCTGCGCAACGGCTTGATGGGTAAAGCCGAGCGGGTCGACGTGGGCGCTCACCGGACCGTTGATATTGAAGCTCATAAGGACGCGGTGGGCTGGCATGTCGCCTCGAACCGTGGCGAAGCGTACGCCTCGGTCGTCACGACCCAGGGCGTTGGGATCGGTGCGATGAGTGTTCTGGGAGCGGACCAGTCGAACGCTACCGTCAAGGTCGATCTAGGCCCTGTTGCGCCGCGGACGGTCAGCGGCGAATACTGAGCTGCGTTTAACGGCCGGGCCCTAACGGCCAGGCCCTAACGGTTGGGGTCTAACGGTTGGGGCCGGTCCCGTATATCGGGTCGATGTCTTCCGGCGGGACGTTGAGGAATTCGCTCACGAGCTCGATCACCACATCAGCGACGATGTGCGCGAGGTGGTGCTCGTCGAGCGCCGCGGTTTCCAGGGGCCTGCGGAACAGGACAACGTTGCGCGTGCTGTTCCGTGGATTCGTGCGTTCTTGCCTCACGGTTGCAACACCGAGGGGCGTGGTTTCTCCACGGGAAACAGCCCGCTCGAGGGAAGCATCGCTCGGAACCGTCCGCACCGCAAAGTTGATGCCTTCGAGCTGTTCGCCCCACGTTTCAAAGAGCCGGTCTACGACTTCCCACATGATCTCTTCGACGACCTGCTGGCGGTGCGGAGCGCCTGGCGCCATCGGCGGGAGGACGTTGCCACGCCATCGACCGCGGAGCTCAGCGCGGCGACGCTGGCTACCGATGCTGGCCGCGCGCGAGGTCAACGCCCCGGTGCGGCGCGGATGCGGGTCGATGTTCCAACTCATAACGTCAGCATATCGGCGGGCTAGCGGTGCTGAGAGTCACCTCGGGTCTGCGGCCGTGCCTCCGCATCTTTAGCGGGTGCCGCTAGTACGCTTGCAAACGTGGAATCTCAACGTTTTTGTTCTCGTCCAGGGTGCGGCAGGGAGGCGTACGCAACCTTGACGTATGCATACGCAGACTCCACCGCTGTGCTCGGCCCTTTGGCTCTCAAGGCTGAGCCTCACGCTTACGATTTGTGCCGTCACCACGCCGACCGTTTGTCGGTCCCGTTGGGGTGGGAGCTGTTGCGACTTGATATCCCGGAGCAGCGCAAGCCTCTCTCCAAGGACGACATGTATGCCTTGGCGGATGCTTTGCATCAAGAAGCTCAAAGGGATCAGGAGCAAGCGGAGCGAACGGCTCCGCGTCGTTCACGTGAACGTCTCGGTGGGGAGAACGCTCCGCCGCCTGCTAAGCCGGGACTGCATTTGGTTCGTAACGACGACGACTAACACTTTTCGCGGCAGCTCTCATAGCCACCCGCACCCAAGATTTTTCTCAACGCACAAGATTTTTCTCAACGCATATGGCGGAAGGACCTTCGATGTCGCAGAACAACCCTGATCCTCGTCACGAGGATGGAGGCGAGCAGATCCCGGCGGATGCCGTGAAGCTGCCGGAGCCTCCATCGCCTGAGGACGCACCGTCGCCTGAGGGGGCTCCAACGTTTGAGGAGGCTCTAGTGCCGAAGGAGGTGCCGCCCGCCCCGTCGGTGGACGATGCCGGTGCTCCAGCTGAGGTTGCGGATGCTCCGGCTGACGATGCGGAAACTATGTTTTCGACGCGTCGCTTGGCTCGCACTCGTGACGATGAAGAGGCTGCTAAGGGCTCCGCTGAAGGTAATGTTGCCGGTGCCGATGATGCTACTGGTGCAAATGATCCAGACGCTACGCAGGCTTTCCCGCCTGTTGCTGAGCACGCTTCGGAAGAACCTGTCGCAGTGGGCGGCCCGGAGGATATGGATGCGACTCGGACGTTGACGCCGCAGCCGTTGGCCCCGGGTGAGCAGAAACGTGACCTTTCTGGAACGTCTGGCCCGGTCCGGCCTTCTCAGCTGGGCGCCTACACGCCGATCCCTGACGGGAACACGGAAGGGTTCAGCGAGGAAACCTCGCGCGACACCGTGGCGGCGAGCCTCGACTACAAGCCAGTCTTCCCGCGCATCCTGCAGTGGGTTGTTGCGATCCTGACCCCGTTCGTGTTGCTTGCCGGCGCAGTCCGGCTCGTTGCTTCCACGGGTGTCATGTGGCTCATCTACCACGTTCCGGGTTTCCCAGCGGATCAGGCCGGGTTCACCACGAAGGATCGTGTGCTGAACGGCTCGTACGGCGTGGACTACCTCAACAACTTCGCGGGCAGTAAGTATCTTTCCCAGGTTCAGACGGAGAACGGTCCGCTGTTCACAGCTAACGAGGTCTCGCACATGGCTGACGTGAAGTCGCTCGTGCAGCTGTGCTACCTCGTCGGCGTGATTGCGCTTGTGCTGTTGCTCATCAGCTTCATCATTCTGGGCAAGACCTACCCGGGTGGCATTCGCCGCGGCCTGTTCGCGGGCTCGATCGTGACGTTCGTTTTGGTGATCGCGGTAGCTGTCTTGGCTGTTCTCGGCTGGGACGAGTTCTTCGTCGGCTTCCACCAGTTCTTCTTCTCGCACGGCAACTGGCAGTTCGCGTGGGATGACTCGCTGATCCGCCTGTACCCGCCGATGTATTGGATTTACTCGGCTGGCGTGCTCGGCGGCCTGCTGTTGATCGGCAACCTTGTTCTGATGTTGACGACATGGCCAACGCGCCGCCGCCGCGAGCGCTCCCGCGAGCAGATGGAAGAGAAGCGTAACGGCTCGGACTACGTCATTGAATACGACGCCTTCGACGAGCGGTAACCGAACTCTTCAGCGCATCAACCGCTGACGCCACGCAACGATGCGGGCGGCACCTGAATCATTCCGGTGCCGCCCGCATCGTTGTTGGATCGGATCGCTCTCAACGCGCTGATTGCGCTTGCGATACATCGCCGCTGGTTTATTTGCGCTTGCGATACATCTCAGCGATGGTGTCGGCGTACTGTTCGTAGACCTTCGGGCGGCGCACCTTCATCGACGGGGTGAGGGTGCCGTCGTCTTCGTTGAAGTCCTCTTCGAGGATCACGAACTTCCGGATCGATTCAGCGCGGGACACGGTCGCGTTGGCGCGGTTGATGTACGACTGGATTTCTTCGTGGACGCGGCTGTTATTGAGGGCGTCGCTGAAGCGTGCCACGCCGGAGACTTTCTCGGCCTTCGCCCAGATCTGTAGCTCCTCTTCGTCGAGGGTTACGAGCGCGGAGACGAACGGCTTGTCATCGCCCACAAGCACAACCTGGGAGACGATACGGCCTTCGCGCACGATCTCCTCGAGCGGACCCGGGACAACGTTCTTGCCGCCCGCGGTGACGATGATGTCCTTCTTACGGCCCGTGACCGTGAGGAAGCCATCTTCGTCAAGCTCGCCGAGGTCGCCGGTCGCGAAGAATCCGTCTTCGTCGAACGCTTTCTCTGTGGCTTCTGGGTTGTTCCAGTAGCCTGCGAAAACGCCGATGCCTTTCGCGAGGATCTCGCCGTCGTCTGCGATGCGCACGCAGGTTCCGGGGATCGGCAGGCCAACCGAGCCGACGCGTTGTTTACCCGGCATGTTGACGGTCAGCGGCGCCGTGGTTTCGGTGAGTCCATAGCCTTCGAGGACGCCGAGGCCGATCGCGTTGAAGAAGTGCGCGAGGTCGGGGAACAGGGGTGAAGCGCCGGAGATCGAGTAGCGCACTTCGCCGCCCATGATCTCGCGGATCTTGGGGTACACGAGTTTGTTGTAGAGCCGGTATTCGGTTGCGTGGAGCGGGTTGACGCGTGGCTTAGGTTTGCCGCGGCGCACGAGGTCCTGGGCACGGCCTCGTCGGGTCGCTACGTAGCGTGCGCGCCGGAAGATGAAGCCCTTGCCGTCGGCTTCTGCCTTCGCGAGCCCACCGGCCATGAGTTTTTCGTAGATGCGCGGTACCGCGAGCAGGAACGTCGGTTTGATGTTCGGAAGGTCTCGCGTGACGGTGTGAGGTGAGCAGTGCGAAACCGTGACGTCGCGGTACATGCACGCGTGTTGCACGGCGCGGGCAAGAATATGGGCCAGCGGGAGGAACAGCGCTGTGCGGCCGTTGTTCCCAACAACCTCGCTGAGGTGCTCGACGAGGTTGACGGCTACCAGCGAAATGTTGCCGTGGGTAATGATGCAGCCCTTGGGTCGGCCGACGGTTCCGGAGGTGTAGACGAGGGTCGCGGGGTCGTCGAGGCCAGGACGGCTACGGCGGCGGTCGACTTCGTCGTCCGGGACGGCGGAGTCTCGCCCTGAGGCCATGAGGTCGGCGAGGCCCGCGCCGATCGGCACGCCGTCGTAGAGGACGGTGGCCGGGTGCCCGGCTTCATTGGCGACGTCCATGCGGAGGTGGCGGGGCGCCTTGTCCGCCGGCAGGTTGGCGACGGCTTGCGCGGCCGGGTCTGACGCATCGGGGGTCTGGGTGAGGATGTGGGACGCCCTGGAGTCGGTGAGGATCCATTCGATCTGTGAGATCGAGGAGGTCTCGTAGATCGACACAGAGATGCCGCCTGCGAACCACGCGGCTTGTTCCGCAAGCGCCCATTCGAAGGACGTTGGCGCCATGATCGCGAGCACGGAACCTTCTTCGAAGCCGTTAGCGATGAGGGCCTTCGCGAGGTCGGTCACGAGGCGTTTGTAGTGCGCTGCTGTGACGTCTACCCACTTGTCAGTATCGGGGTCGTAGACGGAGTAGACAGGCAGTGGCTTGTTGCGTGCAATCCGGTCTAGCAACAGCTGTGGCGTGTTGTAGCTGGATGGCAGCGTCTCAAGTTGCGGCATGCACCGTTCGCGCACTGTTTCTCCTGGTTGTTAGGTGGATGGAAACGGGTAGGTCTGAGAGTAGTTCCGTGGAGTCTCGGGTTTTACGTCCAGCTTGGAAGCCAGATGCGCCACTGTATTTCTTCGCTGAAGAGTGTCTGCCCGGTGACGATCGGCAGGAAGAACGCTGAGACAAGCAGGATGATGAGCACGATGCCGGCGACGGCGGCCGTGCGGATCTTCGCTTGCCGCGGTGCTGTTCCCGCCGGTGGCGCGAGCATCCGTAGAGCGTAGACGACGGCGAGGATCCAGCTGAGCTGGAAGCCGGTTGTGTAGAAGAAGAACATGGTGCGTTCTGGGTAGAACAGCCATGGGATGTAGCCGGCCACCACCCCGGCGAGGATCATGAGGGCCGCCCAGTCGCGGCGTGCGAGGAACGCCCACAGCACGATCAGGATGCTGATGGTTCCGGCCCACCACAGGATCGGGTTGGGGAGATCGGTGACAACTTGGACGCAGTTGCGGCCGGTTTCGCATGGGACGCCATCGCGTTTGGTGGTGTCCCATTTGAAGAGGGTCGGGCGGCCTGCGACGAGCCACGTCCAGGGGTTTGAAGCCCATCCGTGGTCTTTGGTCAGCCCCGTGTGGAACGCGTAAGCCTTGCCGTGGTAGGTGATGAGGTCCGCGAGTGAGCCAGGGAAGATCTTGACCCAAGATGCGCCTTCGCGCGCCGCGAGCCCGTGCCCCCATGCACGCGGTTCCAGCATCCAAGGGATCCACGTGGCAAGGTAGGTGAGCGCCGCAACGGGTACAACACGGATGAACGCGGGGATGCCGTTGTGCAGGATTCCGCCCGTGAGCCAGCGTTCGATCCCAGCGGTGCGGCGGGCCTGGCAGTCCCACCACACGATCAGCAAGCCGAACACTGCGACGAACGTGATGCCGGACCATTTGACCGCGCACAGCGCGCCGAGCGAGATCCCGACCCCGAGCTGCCACGGGCGAGACCACAAGCGTGGCCCCATGCCGCCGTAAAGAGTTCCGTGACTGCCGGCTGCACTAGAAGCGCTACTGCCGCCGGCGAGCGCGTACGCGAGTTTGCGGCGTCCGTGATCGCGGTCGACGAGCACGAACCACGCCACGATCGTGATGAACATGAAGTAGAAGATGTCGAGGATGCCGGTCCTCGACAGCGCGATCTGTTGCCCGTCGAGGGCTACGAACAGGCCGGCCAGGCCACCCCACACAGCCGAGCGGAACAGGCGGGTTGCGGCCATCGTCGTGAATACTGCGGCGAGCGTTCCTGCGAAAGCCGCAGCGGCGCGCCAACCGAAACCGGAGTCAGTTCCGAAGATCGCCATACCGAGCGCCATGATCCACTTACCGAGCGGTGGGTGGACGACGTAGGAAGGGTTATCGTTCGGGGTCGCGGTGCCGTTGACGAAGGCGTCGTTGATGTCTTTAGGCCATTCGCGTTCGTAGCCGTAGTTCAGCAGCGAATACGCGTCTTTGACGTAGTAGGTTTCGTCGAAAATCAGCGAGGACGGGTGCGACAAGTTCCAGAACCGGACAACCGCGGCGACCACGCCAATCAGTAGCGGCAGCCACCAGCGGGCGTGTGAAACGACTGCGTTGAGCTTGCCTCCAGGCATTCCGGTGAGGCGGAGGAGCAACTCGTCAAGGCTCGGCTTCGATCGGGTCAACGCAGCACCCTGGTTGTTGCGGGCGTGCCGTTGCCGTTGAACAGTCGATGCGGTAGGCGCGGAAACAGTCACAGGCACACTCTACTGAACTGTGCTGAATTATGCGGCTGAAGGCTCTATTGAATTATGTGGCTGAAGGCTCTGTTGAGTAAGGCGTGAAATAGGTGGGTAGGCTGGTGGTGTGAGTGACGTAACTGGGCGCATCGAGATTGCTGGAACCCCCATCGGGAATATCGCGGATGCGAGCCCGAGGCTGGTTACGGCGTTAGAAGAGGCCGATGTGGTTGCGTGCGAAGACACGCGGACCACGGCGAAGCTGTTGCGGGCTTTAGGCATCAGGGCTCGCGGTGAGTTGGTTGCGTATCACGAACATAATGAGCGTTCGCGTGCCGAGGAGCTAGTTGATAAGGCTCGCCGCGGCGCTCACGTTGTGGTGGTGAGCGATGCAGGCATGCCTGGTATCTCTGACCCGGGCTACCGGATTGTTGCGCAGGCTGTGGTTGAGGATGTGCCTGTCACGGTGATTCCGGGACCGTCCGCTTTGATTTGTGCTCTGGCGGCCTCGGGGCTTCCCACTGACCGGTTCACGTTTGAAGGTTTCATGCCGCGGAAAGCATCGGAACGCACCTCTGTGATCCGGGCACTCAGCACCGAGACCCGCACCGTCGTGTTTTATGAGACCCCGCATCGGATCGAAGCGACGCTCGAGGCGCTCGCCGAAGGTTTGGGCGGTGACCGTCGTGCCGTGATTTCGCGTGAGATCACCAAAATGTATGAGGAGCATCGGCGCGGCACGCTCGATGAGCTGCTTGCGGGGGTCGTGGCGGATCCGCCGCGGGGCGAGATCGTGGTGGTGCTCGAAGGCGCTTCGGAACAGGTTGAAGCGAGCGTCGATGAGCTGGTTCCGGTGGTCTTGGAACGTGTCGCTGAAGGGGAGCGGCTCAAGGACGTATGTAAGTCGCTCGCGGAGGCCTATGGCGTCTCGCGCCGTGAACTGTATGACGCGGCGGTCAAAGCTCGCCCATAGGGTGAGCGTCCGTATTGATCCGGCGAAACATGCAACGAAATATGGCGCCGGACCAACGATCTGCGGACGAAATGCAACGTCGCTTTCTGGTGGAATAGTTCACATCACATATAAGTTGAGCTAAGTAGACCTCGATAACCGGTGTCGATAACCCGTAACAAAGGAGAGCCATGACTTCACAGCGCGAAGCCGAACTGCTGGAATCAGTCCCGAAGGGCTTGCTGATTAATGGTGAATGGCGTGATGCCTCCGATGGTGGCACGTTTGATGTTCTCGACCCTGCAACAGGCAAGGTGCTGGCTACGCTCGCCTCGGCTACGTCTGAGGATGCGATGGCTGCGTTGGATGCCGCCGATGCGGTTCAGGCCGAGTGGGCGCGCACCCCTGCCCGTGAGCGTTCCGAGATTCTGCGTCGCGGTTTCGAGCTCATTCAGGAGCGCGCCGAGGACTTCGCTCTGCTCATGACGCTGGAGATGGGTAAGCCTCTGAACGAGGCGATGGGCGAGGTCAAGTACGGCAACGAGTTCATGCGTTGGTTCTCTGAGGAAGCGGTTCGCCATAACGGCCGTTACAACGCAACGCCTGAGGGCAACATGAAGATGATCGTGCAGCACAAGCCGGTTGGTCCGTGCTTGCTGATCACGCCGTGGAACTTTCCGCTCGCTATGGCCACCCGCAAGGTTGCTCCTGCAGTGGCTGCTGGTTGCACGATGGTTCTGAAGCCAGCCAAGTTGACTCCACTGACTGCACAGCTGTTCGCGCAGGTCATGATGGAAGCTGGCCTCCCTGCGGGTGTCCTCAATGTTGTGGCAGGTCAGTCCGCATCGAAGATTTCTGGCCCGATCATGAAGGATCAGCGTCTGCGCAAGGTTTCCTTCACGGGCTCGACTCCTGTCGGCCGCCAGCTGCTCAAGGACGCTGCTGACAACGTTCTGCGTACGTCGATGGAGTTGGGCGGTAACGCTCCGTTCATCGTGTTCGATGACGCCGACATTGACGATGCGGTCGAAGGCGCTATGGCTGCGAAGATGCGCAACATGGGTGAAGCATGCACCGCGGCGAACCGTTTCTTGGTTCAGGATTCGGTTGCTGAGGAGTTCACCCGCAAGTTCGCGGAGAAGATGGCAGCACTCAAGCCGGGCCGCGGCACCGAAGAAGGCGTCAACGTTGGCCCGATTATCGAGGAGTCCGCACGTGAGGACATCCACGCGATCGTGACCAAGGCCGTTGAGCAGGGCGCCAAGGTAGCGACCGGCGGCGAGAAGGTTGAAGGCGACGGCTACTTCTACAAGCCGACCGTTTTGACGGACGTTCCGAACGACGCCCAGATTCTGCGTGAAGAGATCTTCGGCCCGGTTGCTCCGGTGACGACGTTCTCCACCGAGGACGAAGCGATCAAGCTCGCTAACGCTTCCGAATACGGCTTGGCCTCCTACATTTACTCTAAGGACTACAACCGCCTGATCCGCGTTGCTGATCAGATCGAGTTCGGCTTGGTCGGCTTCAACCAGGGTGTGATCTCCAACGCAGCGGCACCGTTCGGTGGCGTCAAGCAGTCCGGCCTCGGCCGCGAAGGTGGCGCTGAAGGTATCGAGGAGTACAGCACCGTTCAGTACATCGGTATCGCTGACCCGTACGCCAAGAAGTAAGACCTCTTATGTAAGTCGGTGACCAAGCTGGTCGCTGACAGAACGCGGTGGCCATCGCTGATGCGGTGGCCACCGCGTCGTTAATGACGCCGCATCCTCAAGCCCCTGTGCCATTAAGCCCCCTGCGCATCGATAAGGTTGTTGACATGTGTTCTGTGATTCCTGGTGAAACTCCACGCTTATACGTCCCCGAAGCCCATGAGGGGCTCGGTGATGACAGCGGGCGCAAGCGCGCGGCCGTGAACGAACAGGGTTCTCGCCGTAAGTTGGAGTATCCACCGGCGCCGGAGCCGCTGCCGGTACCTGTGATCGATAATCACACGCACATGGATTTTCATGATGGCGATGTCGCGTTGTCTGTAACCCAGCACATGGACGTTGCCGAGCAGGTCGGCATTTCCGGTGCGATCCAGGTGGGGACCGACGTTGAGTCTTCGCGTTGGTCTGTTGCGGCGGCGGAGGCAGACCGTCGGGTGCTTGCCGCTGTTGCTTTGCATCCGAACGATGCGGCGCGCGCCTCCGCTGAAGGCACGCTTGATGATGACTTGTCAGTCATTGAACAGTTGGCCGCGCATCCGCGAGTTCGCGCGATCGGGGAGACCGGCCTGGATTACTTCCGGACCACGGAGGACGGCTGGGCTGGCCAGCATGAGTCGTTCCGCCGGCACCTTGATATTGCGCGGCGGTTGAACTTGCCGGTTCAGATCCACGACCGTGATGCGCACGAGGACACGGTCCGGATCCTGGAGGAAGAGAACTTCGACGGCACGGTCGTCTTCCACTGCTTCTCTGGCCCGGTTTCGATGGCGCAGAAGGCTCGCGAGAAGGGCTGGTACGTTTCTTTCGGCGGGACAGCGACCTTCAAGAACAACCATGAGTTGCGCGAAGCGATCATCGCTGCCGGTCCGCAGCTTCTGATGGCCGAAACGGACGCACCGTTTTTGACGGCTCACCCGTTCCGTGGGCGACCGAACGCTCCGTACATGACCCCGTACGCTGTTCGCTATGTCGCGGAGATGTTCGGGTGGGATCTAGATGAGTTTTGCCACATTCTCACTGAGAACAGCGAGCGCGTTTACGGTGATTTTGACGCGGGTTTCACGCAATTTTGACTACGGAGCGCGTCTGGCCTGGACCGGGTGGAACGCTTTTCTCAGGCATCTGGAGTAGCTCTTAGATAACGATTAGGTTACGATTGTTATCGCATCGTGATCTTCGGCGTTGTGCAGACATGCATTTTCTTCCCCAAACGCCACATCATCAGAGACATCTGAGGGTGGACACGCATGCCAAGAAATGTCCCCGAACACAATGCCCTTTGTAGGCATGAGGTTTTTCGTGAACAAGAAGATGAAACGCGGCTTGATCATCGGCGGCCAGGCGACTGTAGCTTCGGCGCTGGTCCTGGGCACCGTTGGATTCGTAGCAAATAACAAGTCGATTGAGGTAGTCGTCGACGGGGAATCCCAGAACGTCCGTACCTTTGGTGGAAAGGTTGAGGACGCCCTTCGCGCCGGCGACATCAACGTCGGTAAGCACGACAAAGTAACGCCCGCGATCGATTCCGATATCGCTAACGGCGACACCGTCCACGTCTTGACCGCACACGAGGTCAACTACACCGTTGACGGCGAAGACAAGACCGTCATGACCACAGCTCGTACGGTGGACGAGCTGGTTGACGAACTCAAGCTTGAAGATGGCTCGGACATCAACCTCGATGGCGATGTTCAGCTTGCAAGCGCCGAGACCTTGACTGTGCTGACCCCTAAGGAAGTCAAGCTGGATCTCGCGGGCAAGAAGTCGACCCTCACGACTACCGCACTCGACGTTGACGCAGTCCTGGAAGAAAAGGGCGTCAAAGTTGGCAAGGATGATGAAGTGAAGCCGGCACGCAACACCGTTGTGTCCGAGGGCATCACCATCACCTACAACAAGATCGAGAAGAAGAAGGAAACGAAGACGGAGAAGATCGCGTTCGAAACCAAGCGCGAAAACGACTCCTCGCTTCCGAAGGGTCAGACCAAGACCGTCAAGGCTGGTAAGTCCGGTGAACGCAAGGTCGTGACCGAGACCGTGCTCCGTAACGGCAAGAAGGTCTCCTCCAAGAAGGTTTCCGACGAGGTGACCCGCGAACCAGTTGATGCGCTCGTCAAGGTCGGCACCAAGAAGGCCGAAACCAAGTCGGCTTCGTCCTCGTTGTCCTCCTCGTCTTCGAGCTCCGGTTCGAAGTCCAAGGCTAAGGCCCCAACGGGCAACATCTCCGCGACCTGGCAGGCACTCGCTCAGTGCGAGTCCGGTGGTAACTGGTCCATCAACACCGGTAACGGCTACTACGGCGGCCTGCAGTTCTCGGCTTCGTCCTGGCGTGCAGCCGGCGGCACCAAGTACGCTCCGCTGCCTCACCAGGCAACCCCTGCAGAGCAGATCGCTACCGCAGAGAAGCTGCGCGCTAACGGTGGCTGGGGTCACTGGCCAGCATGCTCGGCACGCCTCGGCCTGCGCTAAGCCATAAAAGCTCAGCCGTAAAAAGCTAAGTAAATACAGTTCAAGCCCACGATGCAGCGGAACCCAACCGCGGCGTCGTGGGCTTGATCTGTTGTGGGACATTAGGATGAAGGGGATGACTCACGTATCTGAAACCCCGGCTTCGGCTCCGCTTTTGGGGGCGGCTCATATTCGCGCGCTCGCTGAAGAGCTTGATGTGACCCCGACTAAGACGCTGGGGCAGAACTTCGTGATCGATGGAAACACGATCCGTAGGATCGTCGCCGCGGCTGACTTGGCTGGCGATGAGACGGTTCTGGAGGTGGGGCCGGGGCTTGGGTCGCTGACGTTGGGGATCCTCGATGCGGCTGAGCGAGTGATCGCGGTCGAGATCGACCCACGTTTGGCGGGGCGGCTTCCGCGCACGGTTGAGGAATGGCGGCCGGAGACACACCAGAACCTCACGGTCATCAACGAGGACGCGCTCAAGGTCACCGAGCTCCCTGCCGCGCCCGATGCGCTGGTTGCGAACCTCCCGTATAACGTCGCGGTCCCGGTGGTGCTGCATCTTCTGGCGCAGTTTGAGAGCATCCGTTCCGGCCTGGTTATGGTGCAAGACGAGGTGGCTGACCGTTTGGCTGCTCGGCCAGGGAACAAGCTGTACGGGGTGCCTTCGGTCAAGGGCACGTGGTACGGCACGATGACGAAGGCCGGTGTCATCGGGATGAACGTTTTCTGGCCTGCACCCAAGATCCGTTCGGGGCTGGTTGCGTTTCAGCGCGGGCCTGAGCGCGGCGATGAAGCGCTGCGGGAGGCGACGTTCGCGGTGATCGATGCGGCGTTCGCTCAGCGGCGTAAGACGTTGCGCGCGGCTCTCGCTGGGTGGGCAGGTTCCGCTGCCGCCGCGGAGGAATACTTGCGTGCCGCGGGGGTGGACCCGCAACTTCGCGGCGAGAAGCTCGAGATCGAACAGTTCATCGCGATCGCCCGCGCGCGAGCCGGTGCTACAGATGGCGCGGCAGAGGATGGTGCGGAATGAGCGTTCCGTTGCTTGAAGAACAATCGGGTTTTGCTCGCTCTGTCACGGCTCGAGCCCCGGGCAAGATCAACGTCAGCTTTGAATGCGGCGACCCGCGCGAAGATGGCTTCCACCCGGTAGCGACGCTGTATCTCGCGGTCGGGCTGGATGAGCAAGTCACGGCACTGTACCGCGCGGACGGCGAGATCACCGCGGAACTAGATGACGCATCGACCATTGCGGTGGACCGCGAAACGTTCCCGGTGGGTGCAGACAACCTCGCTGTCAAAGCCGCGCTCGCGTTGCGTGAGGCGACCGGCGTGAAAGCAGGCGCTGACCTGCGGATCCTCAAACGCGTTCCGGTCGCCGGCGGGATGGGCGGCGGCTCAGCCGATGCGGCGGCAGCGCTCGTGGCCTGCAACGCGTTGTGGGAAACACACTTGACGCGACAAGACCTCGCTTCGATCGCGGCGCGGCTCGGTTCCGACGTCCCGTTCGCGCTGTATGGGGGAGCGGCCGTCGGTTTGGGGCGCGGCGAGGACCTCGCCCCGGTTCCGTTGCGTTCGGAGTCCCATTGGGTTTTGATCCCGGCTTCTTATGGGCTTTCGACGCCCAAGGTTTACGGGGAGCTCGACCGCCAACGTGCACGAGCTGGCCTGAGCTTTCCGGCACCCAAGGAAGTTTCGCCTGAGGTTCTGCACGCGCTGCTCGAAGGGGATCCGCATAAGCTCGCGGCCTCGGTCCATAACGACCTCACGCCGGCGAGCATCGCCCTCGCACCGGAGCTCGCGCACGTGATTGAACGGGCGGAAGACGCCGGCGCGCTCAAAGCTATCGTTTCGGGCTCCGGGCCAACACTCGCGTGCATCGCGCGTTCGTCCGCCCACGCCGAACGGATCTCAATGCAGGTGCGTGACGAACTCGACGTACAAACGATCGTGGTGAGCGCCCCCGCGGCAGGCGCATCCATCGTCCCGCACAGCGGCAGTTTCTAGGGGCCTGGCCTCCCACCGCTCACTCAACCAACCATTCAGAAGGAAACCCCACACAGATGTCCCACCTCTTAGGTGCTGAATCGATCTCCATCACGTTCGGTACCCGCACCGTGCTTGAAGACGTAACGCTCGGCATCGACGAAGGCGACCGCATCGGCATTGTGGGTCGTAACGGCGACGGCAAGTCAACGCTCATGAAGCTTCTGGCGCAGCGCATGCAGCCGGACACGGGCCGTGTAACGCATCGCCGTGACCTGCGGGTTGGGTACCTCGACCAATCCGATGTGCTGGACCCAGAGCTGAGTGTTCTGCAGGCGATTGTGGGCGACGTCCCCGAACACGAGTGGGCCGCCGACCCTCGCATCCGCGACATCATGGACGGCCTCACCGAAGGCATCGACCTGCACAAGAAGGTCGGTGAGCTTTCGGGCGGGCAGCGCCGCCGTACCGCGCTCGCGAAGCTTTTGGTGGCGGACTGGGACGTCATCATGCTCGACGAGCCGACCAACCACCTCGACGTTGAAGGTGTCGCGTGGCTTGCCCAGCACCTCAACCAGCGTTGGCGCGCCAACGAGAACGCGTTCCTCGTGGTCACGCACGACCGCTGGTTCTTGGACGCCGTGTGCACCATGACGTGGGAAGTGCACGATGCGGTGGTCGATGCTTTCGATGGCGGTTACGCCGCGTACGTGCTGGCTCGCGCGGAACGCGACCGCGCGGCTGCGGTCAAGGAAAGCAAGCGGCAGCAGCTGGTCAAGAAGGAGCTCGCGTGGCTTCGCCGCGGCGCGCCGGCACGCACATCGAAGCCGAAGTTCCGCATCCAGGCCGCTAACGCGATCATCGAGGACGTTCCGGCCCCGCGCGAGAGCCTCGAACTTAAGAAGATGGCGATGGCGCGGCAGGGTAAAGACGTCATCGACGCCGAAAACCTCACCTACACGTTGCCGAACGGCCGCACGTTGTTCGACAACATCACGTGGCGGCTCGCACCGGGCGAACGCGTGGGGCTCGTGGGCGTCAACGGTGCGGGCAAGTCAACGCTCATGCGGCTCTTGGACGGGCAGATCGAGCCGAGCGACGGACGCGTCAAGCGCGGCAAGACCGTGGTTTCGGCGATCTTGTCGCAGGAAGTCAAAGAGCTCGATGAGCTCGCAGACACCCGGGTTGTGGACGTCATCAAGGCTGAAGGCAGCCAGTTCGTTGCGGGTGGCCGCGAAGTTTCTGCAGGCCAGTTGCTCGAACAGGTCGGGTTCAACTCGCACAAGCAGTACACGCCGGTGCGTGATCTGTCCGGCGGCGAGAAGCGACGCCTCCAGCTCTTGCGGCTCATGGTCGGCGAACCCAACGTGCTGATGCTCGACGAGCCGACCAACGACCTCGATACCGACACGCTCGCCGCGATCGAAGACCTCCTCGACACGTGGGCCGGAACGCTCATCGTGGTTTCCCACGACCGCTATCTCTTGGAGCGCGTCACCGACCATCAGATGGCGTTGCTCGGCGACGGCAAGATCCGCGACCTCCCAGGCGGCGTCGACCAATACCTGCAGCTGCGGGAGCAAGCGCTGCAGGCCGATGGGGTACAGTCCGTTGCAGGCCAGGCCGGGGGTGCAGATTCGGGGGCCACCGCATCGTCGGCTGAAGCTGGCACCGGAGCAGAGCCGAACGGGCCGACCTATTCCGCGGCAGAACAGCGCGAAGCCCGTAAAAACATGCAACGCTACGAACGCCAGCTCGAACGCGCAGAAAAGGCGCTCGCCGAGGCCGAGGCGAAACTCGTTGCGGCCACCGAAGCCGGGGATTTCGATGCGGTCACTCAGCTGACCCAGGAAGCCAGCGAGGCGCGGGATCACCGGGACGAGCTCGAGATGGCGTGGCTCGAAGAATCCGAGAAGGTCGACTGATGCAGAAGCAAACGGGAGTAGCTGAGGCCGCAACATCGGCCCCGAACGCATCGCCGCACACATCGGAATCCAAAACATCCGAGTACCGGCCGCGGCGCATCGCGCTGTCCTATGTCATGGACGCGGTCAACGTTCCCCAGGAGTATGCGGACGAGCTCCACGGACTCGCCGCTAACACGGGGCGTTCGATCGTTGAGGTCAGCGGGGTTGAAGTCGGTCGGGTTGAAGTCGGCGGGCACGTGCAGCCGTGGTTTATCGATGCCCTCCGGCCCGGCCGTAGCGCTCGCGAGGTTGTGGCCGGCGCCGACGCGGTCGTGATCCTGGGCGGTGCTGACATGCACCCAAGGTTTTACGAACTCGAACGTGAGCGTTGGCGCGATGTCGACCTTGCCGGTGTGAGCGCGAGCGCCGATGAGTTCGAGATCGCCCTGGTCCACGAAACCTTGGCCGCCCGCAAACCGCTACTGGGCATCTGCCGTGGCTTACAGATCATCAACGTGGCGCTCGGCGGAACGCTCATCCCCGACATCGGCCGCCTCACGATCCACAAGTCAGAACCCGATGGCGACGGCTGGGCCGACCACAGCGTGAGCCTCGCGGCTGGAAGCGCGATCGAAAGCATCTACGGGACGCGCCAGATCACGGTCAGGTCCGCACACCACCAAGCTGTCGATGTGCTCGCCGAGGGCCTCGTGCCCGTCGCGACCGCACCGGATGGGCTCATCGAAGCGGCGGAACACCCCGAACATCCCGCGATGCTCGCCGTCCAGTGGCACCCGGAAGACCTCTACGGTGACAAAACTCACCTCGACGCCCTCATGAGCTGGTTCCTACGCCAGATACCGTGACGCCCAGATAGACGTTCATGAGACATCCGGTTAAGAAAACAAGGCGCGACGTGGCACAATGGGGAACGGCCTGAACAGTTTTAGCTGCGTCAGGTTGGTCCGCCATGGTGTAACGGCAGCACGCCAGCCTTTGGAGCTGTGTGGTCTAGGTTCGAATCCTAGTGGCGGAGCGGTAGTGGCAGGACAGTGGAAGGAAACATAGCCAGGTGTCCAGCGAAAACGTCCATCCGGCAGCAGTGATCGTTCTAGCCGCAGGCGCTGGAACGCGTATGAAATCCTCTACGCCGAAAATCCTCCACACGCTCGGCGGCCGTTCGATGGTCGGCCACGCGCTCGACACCGCGCACGCGCTCGAACCGGACCGCCTCGTCGTCGTTGTCCGCCACCAGCGTGACCGCGTCGCTTCCCACGTTCTTGACCACGCACCTGACGTGAGCATCGTCGACCAGGACGAGATCCCAGGCACCGGCCGCGCCGTCCAGGTTGGCCTTGAAGCGATGGACGACCTCACCGAAGGCACCGTGCTCGTAACCTACGGCGACGTTCCGCTGTTGACCCCGGAGCTTCTGACCGAACTCATTGAGCGCCACGATTCCGAAGGCAACGCGGCGACCGTCCTGACCGCAACCATCGACGATCCAACAGGTTACGGACGCATCGTGCGTGATGAGAACGGCGACGTCGCGGGCATCGTCGAACACAAGGACGCGACCGACGAGCAACGGCTCATCAACGAGGTCAACTCCGGCATCTACGCGTTCTCGGCGAACGAACTGCGTTCCGCGCTGTCCCGCGTATCAACCGATAACGCGCAAGGCGAGATGTATCTGACCGATGTGCTCGGCATCATGCGTGAAGACGGCCACCGCATCTCCGCGGCCGTGACCACCGACCAGTGGCAGGTTGAAGGCGCAAACGACCGCGTCCAGCTTTCCGCGCTCGGGCGTGAACTCAACCGCCGCATCACCGAAAAGTGGATGCGCGAAGGTGTGACGATCCAGGATCCGGAAACTACGTGGATCGACGTCGACGTCGCTTTGTCCCAGGACGTGACCTTGCTGCCGAACGTTCAGCTCGTTGGCCGGACCTCGGTGGGCCAGGGCTCGGTGATCGGCCCAGACACTACGCTGCGTGACACCCACGTCGGGCAGAACGCAACCGTCAAGCGCACCGACGCAACCGAATCCCGCATCGGCTCCGGCTCGACTGTTGGGCCGTTCAGTCACCTCCGCAAAGACACCGTGCTCGGCGAAGACGGCAAGATCGGCGCGTTCTACGAAACGAAGAACGTCCAGATCGGTGACCGCACCAAGCTGTCCCACCTCGGCTACTCGGGTGACGCGATCATCGGTGAAGACTCCAACATCGGCTGCGGCAACATCACCTCTAACTACGATGGCGTTAACAAGCACAAGACCGTGATCGGTTCGCACGTTCGCACCGGCGCATCTACCGTGTTCATCGCTCCGGTAGAGATCGGTGACGGTGCCTATACCGGCGCCGGCGCTGTGGTTCGTAAGGACGTGCCGGCAGGTGCCCTCGTGATCTCGGAAGCCCCGCAGGTCAATAAGGAAGGCTGGGTTGAAGCGAAACGGTCCGGAACCCCCGCCGCTGTTGCGGCGGCATTGAGCTCAAACAAGCCAGCAGATCAAGCGACGCCAGCAGAAGGCGACAAGAACTAGACCTTTCTGCGGCGGGCTACTCCGATTCGGCGCAGAGATATAAGCTCCACTTAACACCCCATCTTCGAGGAGAACGGACAGCCTGCAATGTCTGAACTGAGCTACAACGTAGACAAGAAACTGGTTTTGGCTTCCGGCCGTGCCCACCCAGAGCTGGCACAGCAGATCGCCGACGAGCTCGAAACTGAACTCGCGCCGGTTTCTGCGTACGACTTCGCCAACGGCGAGATCTATGTACGCCCGGGGGATTCCGTTCGCGGTAAAGAATGCTTCGTGATCCAGTCGCATCCGTTCCCGATGAACAACTGGCTCATGGAACAGCTCATCATGATCGATGCGCTCAAGCGTGCTTCCGCCCGCCGCATCACCGTGGTCTCGCCGTTCTACCCATACGCGCGCCAGGACAAGAAGGGACGCGGCCGCGAGCCGATCACCGCTCGCCTCGTAGCAGACCTCTACAAGACGGCGGGTGCTGACCGCATCATGTCCGTGGACCTGCACACCTCGCAGATCCAGGGCTTCTTCGACGGACCGGTCGACCACCTCATGGCGATCCCGTTGCTCGCCGACTACATCCGCACCCGCGTAGGCAATGAGCCGCTCACGATCGTCTCCCCAGACACCGGCCGCGTCCGCGTCGCCGAAATGTGGGCTGAGCGTCTCGGCCACGCGCCGCTCGCGTTCGTCCACAAGACCCGCGACCTCACGGTTCCGAACAAGGCAGAGTCCAAGACCGTGGTCGGTGACGTCAAGGACCGCGTCTGCATCCTCATCGACGACATGATCGACACCGGCGGCACCATCTCCGGCGCTGTTTCCGTGCTCAAGAACGCAGGTGCTAAGGACGTCATCATCGCGGCGACCCACCCGGTCTTTTCCGACCCAGCCGCTCAGCGCCTGAGCGAATCCGGCGCACGCGAAGTGGTTGTCACGAACACGTTGCCAGTCCCAGCATCGAAGCACTTCCACAACCTGACCGTGCTCTCGATCGCTCCGCTTCTGGCGCGCGCGATCAAGGAAGTCTTCGAAGACGGCTCCGTCACGAGCCTCTTCGACGGCCGCGCGTAAGCGTTTCATTCAGGCCTCAGCCAAGTGCCCCTCCACGTTCCGATGTGACGGGGCACTTGCGTTTAAGAGCACAGTGAAAGCTCTGGTAGACTAGGGGAGTTGCCCAGGCGAGGGGAACCCCTGTTCCCGTGATCGACGAGGCCTTCTGGATTTACCGGCTGGATGCGTTCTGCACAGCCGAAGGTGAGCTTAGAAGCCACGACGAGCCCCCAGGGCGAAGACCAGCCAACACCACCGCAAGCGTGTGCACACTGCAAACGCTGAGCGGAGACTCAGACGGTGTGGCGTCATCGACCAATAGGAGAAGAGCTCTCATGCAGAAATTCGAAACCATTGACGTAGAGGTCCGCGAAGACTTCGGTAAGGGTTCCGCACGCCGCGCACGCCGCGACGGCCAGATCCCAGCAGTTGTTTACGGCCACGGCACCGAGCCAGAGCACCTGCTGCTCCCAGCTCACCAGACCACCCTGGCTGTTCGTCAGGCGAACGCTATTCTTTCCCTCAAGGTTGCAGGCGACGAGCGCCTCGTCATGGTGAAGGACATCCAGCGCCACCCACTGCGTCAGACTGTTGACCACCTCGACCTGCTGATCGTTAAGCGCGGCGAGAAGGTCTCCGTTAACGTTTACCTTGACTACCAGGGCGAGGTTGCTCCAGGCCTGGCTGCTTCCCTCGACATCCAGGAAGTCGCTGTCCTGGCTGACGCTCTCAACATTCCAGACACCCTCGTTGTGAACCTTGAGGGCCGCGAAGAAGGTTCCGTCCTGGCTACCGATATCGAGCTGCCGGAAGGCATCGAGCTCGAGATCGAAGAAGACACCGTTATCGCGACCGTTGAAGAGCCACAGGAAATCGAGCTCCCAGAGGACGAGGAGACCGAGGAAGCAGGCGAAGAGGCTGCCGCGGCTCCAGCAGAAGAGAAGTCCGAGGAGGACTCCGAGTAATCCCCGCGGATTCATTGCATTTTCGGAGGGCCGCCACATACGTGGCGGCCCTCCGCCGTTTAAGCGGACGGCAAGCTGTGGCCAACTCTTAGCTACTGCCCAGCAACTTCATAAGATTCTTCTTCATCCGTTCACGGTTCCTTTAGATGCGGGTTAGTTCGAGGGTCAGCTGAGGTTTACCTCACTTCCTATGCTCAGAGCTGTTGGTCAAAATCACGCCAAAAGAAACGGATTACCGCAGTGAAAGCAGTTCGCACCCCTGTGATTGCGACGGCCGCAGCTGGCCTCGCACTTGCATCGTTCGCCACCGCTGTGCCAGCTAACGCTGAGCCAAAGGTCGACGGCCCGAAGAACGTTATCGTCCTCATCGGTGACGGCATGGGCTACAGCCACATCGATAACTACAACGCCTTCACCAAGAACGAGGTGCACTGGCAGGTAGAGAAGGGCCCAGACAAGAAGGTCATGCCATACGGCGGCAACACCAAGCCTAAGGAAGGCTGGCAGACCTGGGATCACACCGGTATGTCGACCCACTGGGTAGACGGCCCTGTCTACGACACCGCAGAAGCATGGACTGACTTCAACTGGGTCAAGAACAAGCCAACTGACTCGGCTGCGGCAGGTACCGCAATGGCTACCGGCGTCAAGACCTACAACGCAGGTATCGGCGTTGACCCGAACAAGAAGGTCGTAGAGAACCTCAGTGAGCGCGCTAAGTCCCTCGGCAAGTCCGCAGGCGTGGTTTCCAGCGTTCCGTTCTCCCACGCCACCCCAGCTGCGTATTCCGCGCACAACGAACGCCGCCAGGACTACCACGGCATCGCCAAGGAACAGGTAGAGGGCGACATGGACGTCGTGATGGGTGCCGGTCACCCATACTTCGACGACAACAACAAGAAGCTCGCTACGCCGAACTACAAGTACATCGCCGCAGAAGAATACGAGAAGCTCGCAGGCGGACATACCGACTACGCGTTCATCGAGGACAACGAAAGCTTCCGCAAGCTCACCGAGAGCGGGACCCCATCCCGTGTGTTCGGCATCGCTCAGGTTGGAAACACCCTCCAGCAGAGCCGCGCAGCGGGTGCAGCAAAGAACGACGTTATCGATCTGCGCACCATGACCGAGGGTGCACTCAACGTCCTCGATAACAACGACAAGGGCTTCTTCCTCATGGTTGAAGGCGGCGCTATCGACTGGGCCGGCCACGCAAACCAGACCGAGCGCGACGTCGAAGAGGTCGAAGACTTCGACAAGGCAGTCGAGGCTGTCATCGAATGGGTTGAAAAGAACTCCAGCTGGGACGAAACCCTCGTCATGGTGACTGCAGACCACGAAACCGGCTACCTCTCGGGTGCACCAGCAGGTGATTTCGCTCCGATGATCCCACAGGGCGGCGACAACGCTGTAGCTCAGCGCAGCGCTCAGGCTACACCAGCGCAGGCAGCAAACAAGTACGCATCGCTCAGCTGGAACAGCGGCGACCACACCAACCAGCTCGTGCCGATCTTCTTCAAGGGCGCCAACGCAGCTGACGTGAAGGCACTCGCAACCAAAACTGACACCGTTCGCGGCGCCTACATGGACAACACCGACGTAGCTCAGTGGCTGCTGAACACCGCATGGGTTGCGAACGAA
>NZ_QFWG01000006.1 GCF_003143995.1 Pseudoglutamicibacter cumminsii
CATCAGGCTCCACCGGATACCTCTGTCCACGTAGCTCAAAAACAGCTATCGTTCCCCTCTTCATGAGGGAAAAGGTGGCTGTTTCCTCGCTAAACTCCCCTTGCCCCTTACCAGTGGACACATAGCTCTCAAGAGTATTGAGTAGTTCCTGCCAAAAAATGGCGACGTTCGTCCAGGCGTCCATTGGCATAATCTGAACCCCGTTAAGCGTGAAGGAAACCCAGCCTTCACCAGGGAAACACTTATCTTTCTGCCAATGCCACCAACGAGCCGCCTCACCTGGATTAGCGGAAATAGATACCAGATGTTTGTCATGTTGCTTGGCGAAAAGCTCAAGAAACGTAACCTTTGTCCCTCTGAGGACAAAAGTTTCGATCTCCAGTTTCGTCTCATTCATCCAATGATTCATACGTTCCGCACCTACCGACGGTAAAACCGCATGACGCGGCTCGTGGGCATCACAAGCTTATATTCGCCGCCGGGGAAGTGCCCGCACCGCCCGCCGCGGCTCCCATAACGAAAAGGCGCGGAAGGGCCAAGCCCCTCCGCGCCTGCCTGGCGTGTTCGCGCTACAGCGAGACTCCGAACACGAGTGGTACGAGAGTGTACAGCACGAGCATGACCATCACGATCGAGATGAGGTTGAGCCAAATTCCGGCCCGGACCATTTGCTTGATGGTGACCTCGCCGGAACCGAAAGCGACAGCGTTCGATGGCGTCGCAACCGGCAGCATGTACGCCGAACAGACAGCGAGCGTCACGGCGATCGTCATGAACAGCGGGTTGATGCCCATACCCAATGCAACGGCGCTGAAGATCGGGAAAAACGCCGCGGCAGTAGCAGTATTCGATGTGAGTTCAGTGAGCACGAGTGCCAGCACAATAATCGCGACGAGCACAAGCACCTTCGGGAGCGCGGTCCATGCCGAAACCTGGCTTCCGATCCATTCGGAGAACCCAGTAACAGTGAACATTTCAGACAGGGACAGCCCGCCGCCGAACAACAGGAGTAGGCCCCACGGGATTTCCTTGGATGAAGACCAACGTAGAAGTGGTTGAGCAGTTGCATTCTCGCTACGTTTCCTAGCTGGAACCAGGAAGCAGGCGATTGCTGCGGCCATCGCAACCTGTGCATCGCTGATGCGTGTAAGGAAAGCGAGATTCGTGGCAACCCATTCGAGGTTCTTGACAAGCGGGACTACGATCCAGAACAGGATGGCGATGAGGAAGATCCATGCAACGCGACGTTCAGGGGTGCTCATCTTTCCGAGCTTGCGGAACTCGTTCTCGATCATTTCTTTGCCGCCGGGTAGCTCGTTGATTTCCGGGCGGAAGACGAACTTGGTGAGGACGAGCCATGCGATCCCTGTCATGACAATCGCCCAGGGAACACCTACCAGCATCCATTCGCCGAAGGTGACCTCGATGCCGTGCGCTTTCTCCAGGTGGCCCTTCATGAGCGCCATTGGCGGCTGGCCGATGAGTGTTGCGGTGGAACCGACCGTGACGCCGTAAGCGACACCCAAAAGCAGGGATGCGGCCAGGCGTGGGCTCGCCGCGTTCGGGTCTACTTCGCGAACGAGTTTCAGAATCGATAGGGCAATCGGCACCATGATGACTGCGGTTGCAGTGTTGGAAACCCATGCAGAAATGAATGCAGAGGCGATCATGATGCCCAGAACAATCTGCGACGGACGTGTACCCACCACCCGGATGGTCCAGAGCGCGATCCTGAGGTGTAGCTGCGATTTCTCCGTTGCTAAGCCGAGGATCACACCACCCATTACCAGGAAAACAACCGTGTTGGCGTAGGGTGCAGCGACCTCGCCCATCGGTGCCATTCCGAACAGCGGGAATACGGCCAGTGGCAGCAGCGAGGTCACTGGGATTGGTGCGGCCTCAGTCATCCACCAGATCGCCATCCAGAGCGCGACGCCGGCTACCGCTTTGCCTTCAAAGCTCAGCGAATCGGGCAGAACGAAACCCAGAATGAGGCCGGCGATGGGACCGAGGGCGAACGTCCACCAGTTACGGCGGGTTGATCGGTCCAGTGGGTCGTTAGAGGCGTCCTGCTGTCGTCCTTGTGGCGCAGCAGACGCGGTTGAGTTGAGATCGGCAGACATGTCGTCCTTTTGTGTACTTATGAGAGCTGGAACACAGTTTGCTGGTTGAAGCTTATGCTTCGATTAATGTTCCGTGAAGTACCCATTCGGGTGACATTGAGAGCCTGTGGATATAAGTCTGGTGAGGGCGCGCCAGTATCAGCCCAAGCCTGCTCGTTCGGCCAGTGCCCGGGCAGTCACCGAGCGTGAACCTGGATTCACGCCCTGCTGGGCGACCGCCGCCGGCGTCCCGGTGGCCAGGATCTGGCCGCCCTCATCGCCAGCTCCCGGGCCGACGTCGATGACGTGATCAGCCTGCGCAACCACCCGGAGGTCGTGCTCAACAACAACCACCGTCGCGCCGTCCTCGACCAAGCGACGCAACTGGGCGAGCAAAAGATCAACGTCCGCCGGATGCAGCCCCGTCGTAGGCTCATCCAACAGATACAAGCTGTGCTTGCGGCTAGAGCCGCGCTGCATCTCCGACGCCAGCTTGATGCGCTGAGCCTCACCACCCGAGAGCTCCGGGGAACCCTGCCCCAGCCGCAGGTAGCCCAGGCCGAGCGCGTGCAGGAACTCAACGGAGCGCAGAATCCGCGGCTCCTCCGCGAAGACCTCCAGCGCCTCATCCACGGTGAGGGTCAAAACATCAGCGATGCTACGGCCGTTCCACTGCACCTCAAGGATCTCCGGCTTATAACGCTTGCCGCGGCAGACCGGGCAGGTGGTGTGCGTGCCAGGCAGGAACACGAGCTCAACTTCGATGCTGCCCGCACCATCGCACTCCGGGCAACGGCCCTTCGTTGTGTTATAGGAAAAATCAGATACCGACATGCCGCGACGCTTAGCGTCCGGGGTCGCGGCGAAGATCTTGCGGACGTGGTCGAAAAGGCCCGTGTAGGTCGCGACGGTGGAACGCACGGTGCGGCCAATCGGCTTCTGGGTGATGTGAACCAGGCGGCGGATCTTATCGAGCCCCGTTGCGTTATCCACCCGGAAATCCCGTGACTCATCGGGCTCCGCTACAAACTCCGCATCTGGCTCCTCAGCAGAGGCCTCATCGGCGCCGACGACCTGTTTAGCCGAGCGGGCCGCCGCGTCAGCCAGCACCCCGATGACCAAGGTGGACTTGCCGGAACCGGACACACCCGTGACCGCGGTGAGCGCGCCGAGCGGGAAGTCGACGTCGGCCCCGTCGAAAGCGCGCGCGTGCACGCCGGTCAGGGCGATGGATTCGCCGGTTCCGGCCGGGGTGTCTGTCAGTTCCGGGAAGTCCGCGTTCAGCGCGGCAGCAGTGGGGGAGCCCAGCTGCTCTGCTTTGGCGCGGAACTCGCTCGTGGGGCCGGAGAACACCAGTTGACCGCCGCGCTCGCCGGCGCGCGGGCCGATGTCCACGATCCAATCGCATCCGGCCACCAAGGACATGTCGTGCTCCACCAGAAGCACCGAATTGCCCGCGTCGATGAAGCGCTGGAGAAGCTCGGAGACCGCTTTCCGCTCCACGACGTGCAGGCCTGCCGAGGGCTCATCCAGCACATAGGTTGTGCCGAACAGGTTCGAGTTCAACTGGGATGCCAGCCGTAGGCGCTGATGCTCGCCCGCGGACAAGCTGCGTGCTGGGCGGGAGAGGGTCAGGTGGCCCAGCCCCAGCTCGATAGCCGCGCGCACCGTAGGCAGAACCTGATCCAGCAGTAGCTTTTCGGCCTCGTCGTGCTCGTTCCACTGCTGCTTGCTGATCCCCTCCACGCGCTGGAGGCGGTCCTCCAACGCGGCCAGCACGTCCTTCAACGCCAAGTTGTTGAATTCGTCGATCGCGTAGCCGGCGTAGCTGACCTGCAAGGTGTCCGGCTGGAAGCCGCGGCCCTGGCAGGTAGGGCACGTCGATGAATGCATGAAGGAAAGCACGCGGCGGCGGTTCTTATCCGACTCCGTTTCCGCGAGGGTGTCGGTGAGGTAGGTGGCTACCGAGCGCCATTTGCCTTTATATGACCCGTGCACGGCGTTTTCGTCCCGCACAGGGTGGACGGTGACTACCGGCTGTTCGTCGGTGAACAGGATCCAGTCGCGGTCCTTTTGCGGAATGTCCCGCCACGGGATCTCGAGCGGGTAGCCGAGGGTTCCCAGGATGTCCCGGAAGTTCTTGCCCAGCCATGCTCCGGGCCACGCGGCGATCGCGCCGTCCCAGATGGACAGGCTGGGGTCCGGCACCATCGACTCCTCTGTGGGCCGGTGCACGGTGCCGGTTCCTTGGCATTCGGGGCACATGCCGGCGGTGGTGTTGGGGGAGAAGGCGTCGGAGTCGAGCCGGCCGTATTCGAGCCGCTCGCGCATGCCGGCCGGGTAGGTCCCGGATCGCGAGAAGAGCAGCCGAATACTGTTCGACATGTTGGAGATCGTGCCGACGGAGGAGCGCGCCCCGCCCAGGGTGGTGGACTGTTGCAGGGCCACCGTCGGCGGCAGGCCAGTGACCGACCCGACGCGCGGGTTGACTGCGCCACCGATGAGCCGGCGGGCGAAGGGGGCGACGGATTCCAGGTAGCGGCGCTGCGCCTCGCCGTGGATGGTGCCGAAAGCCAGGCTGGACTTGCCGGAACCTGAAACGCCGGTGACGGCCACGAGGGTGTCGCGCGGCAGGTCGACGTCGATGTGTTTCAGGTTGTGTAGGTGCGCGTCACGCACCCGGATCATGGGATCGTGCCCCGCACGCACCGTTGCGTGCGGAACTGTGTGCGGAACCGTGAACTCGGGCTGGGCGTGAGTCATGGTGGCCACTCTATCGGGCAAGCCGGGCCGGTGTAGGTGGTGAAGGCTCGACGATGAGCGCTAGGCCCGCATCGAGGTCTGCCAGTAACTGCTGAGCCGAGTTTTTCGGGCCGTTGAGGTAGTAGATCGTGAGCCCGTTGACGAGTGCCGTGACCAGCCGAGCTCCTTGTTCAGGCGATAGCTTGCCGTTCAGTTTCCCATGCTGTTCAGCTGTCGCGAGCTCGTTGCATACTAGCGCCCGGAAGCTCTCCACCTCGGCGTCGTATAAGTCGGCTAGCCAACCGCGTGTGGATGCCGCGGCGCCCACGATAACCCACACTGCAGCGTCCTCGCGCTGGACAGGGCCAATCGGTAAGAGCTCGGCTAGTCGGCCGTGCATGGCCGCATGAAAATCTGCCGCGTCTGTCTTTTCAAGTGCCCGGGACTCCTGCCGTTGAATAGACCTAATGAATGCTTTCGCGATGATGTCGTTTCGCGTCCCCATTTGATACTGGACAGTCCCAGGTGCGACCCCCGCCTCTGCGGCGACATTGCGCACGCTCAGAGCATCGAGTCCTTTGTTGACCATCACTCGAATGGCGGCGTCGGCTATCAGCGCTTGGGAGCGCCTTCATCGCCTACCGAATTCCGCACCTGACCATTGGAGTACGCCATGTCAGACTTCCTAGCCCTCGCTGGTCTTGCGCTTGTCGATAGTTTGAGCGTAGGAACCCTCGTCATTCCTATTGCACTCATCATCATGTGGCGCCGAGTTCGCATCGGTTTGATGGGGTGTCTACCTTGCGACGATCGGTGGGGCCTACTGTGACGAGGTTTCGCATGAAGCTGAAGGTTCGCGCAAACTGTTTACTTCCCGCCATCCGCGTGGGTACGTTTCGTGTAGCGAGTAAGAGAAATGCCTCGTGAAGGTCGGTTGAAGATGTGCCGGTGTTACCGGGGTTCGGGAAGACGGAAGGCTGAACGATGGCAACTATTGCTGAGAACGTGGTTGAAACTCTTGGGGCGAGTGGCGTAAAGCGAGTTTATGGCGTTGTAGGAGATTCCCTTAACGGTTTCACTGACGCGATCCGAGATTCAGATATCGAGTGGGTCCATGTCCGTCACGAGGAAGTCGCAGCCTTTGCGGCTTCGGCTGAAGCGGCGCTGACCGGTGAGCTTGCGGTGTGTGCCGGTAGTTGCGGACCGGGAAACCTTCACCTCATTAACGGGCTTTACGATGCTCAGCGGTCACGTGTGCCGGTCCTAGCGATTGCGGCTCAGATTCCCGGTGGGGAGATCGGTTCTGGCTACTTCCAGGAAACCCATCCTGTTGAACTGTTCCGGGAATGCTCGGTCTACGTTGAAGATGTAAGGTCGGCGGAGCAGATGCCGAGGGTTTTGCGGATTGCTATGAGAGAGGCACTCTCAAAGAGGGGAGTGGCTGTTCTCGTTGTTCCAGGTGAGATTTTCCTGGAAACAACGAAAGCTGCCGCCGAGGTAATCGTGGAATCCAAGTCGCACCAGGTTCCGGTAGAAGCTGATCTGGTTCAGGCTGCCAAGCTTCTCAATGACTGCAAGAAGGTCACGATCCTGGCGGGAGCAGGCGCTGAGGGCGCGCACGACGAGCTAGTAGCGCTTGCCGATAGGCTGCAGGCTCCCATTGTTCACGCCCTGCGCGGTAAAGAGTTTATCGAATACGATAACCCGTTTGATGTGGGGATGACCGGGCTGCTGGGATTCGAATCAGGGTATCGGGCTATGGAAGCCTGCGATACTCTCTTGATGCTGGGGACTGACTTCCCGTACCAGCAGTTCTTCCCAGAAGATGCCACGATCATTCAGGTTGATATTCGTGGAGAACAGATTGGTCGGCGTACCCCTGTCGATCTCGGTCTGGTGGGTGGAGTCAAAGAAACGATCGACCACCTGCTACCCAAGCTGCAAGAGAACAAGTCGAGCAAGCACCTCAAAGCGATGCTCAAGCATTACGGGAAGACCCGTAAGGACCTTGATGATCTGGCTACGCCTTCGCGTCGCACTATTCATCCCCAATACCTGACCAGGTTGATTGATGAGGGGGCTAGTGATGATGCGGTATTTATTCCCGATGTTGGTTCCCCGGTTATTATGGCTTCCCGGCACCTGACCATGAATGGGAAACGGAGACTCATTGGCTCCTTTATTCACGGTTCCATGGCCAATGCCCTACCCCAGGCTATCGGCGCTCAACTCTCTCACCCGGATCGTCAGGTGATTGCCTTGGCGGGCGATGGTGGGCTCTCCATGCTCATGGGTGACCTTCTTACGCTCACAACGTATGACCTGCCGGTCAAGGTTGTGGTTTACAACAATTCTTCGCTGAACTTTGTTGAATTGGAGATGAAGGCAGCAGGGTTCGTGACTCACGGAACCGGTCTCGATAATCCGAACTTTGCTTCCCTTGCGGAGGCGATTGGGATGAAAGGTTTCAGGGTGGAAAAGTCGAAGGACCTGCCCAGGGCGGTTGAGGATTTCTTGGCCCATGATGGTCCAGCGATTCTCGATGTGACAACCGAACGCCAAGAGCTCACCCTGCCTCCCACGATTGATGCCGAGCAGGTCAAGGGCTTCACGATGTACGCAGTCCGTACGGTGCTTGACGGCAAGGGAGCCGAGCTCGTCGACCTGGCAAAGGCCAACCTGCGGCAGCTGTTCTAGGTGGGATAACGTTTCCTCACAAACTGGATGGGGAGCTCGCCGATGCTATGTTGCAGTGTCCAAGTGCTTCCCATCCGGGTAAGGCAATGCCTGATAAAACCGCGTCGCGAAGTAGCGCAGTTACGGAGCTTCATGCCCGCCGAGTAGAACCGGCTCGGCGGACATTACTAATCGGGAGACACTCTACGCACTAACCCTTAGAATGTATGTCAGGGTCTTTTCTGGGTTTCCAAATCAAAACTGGAAACGTTCGTCGCATCTGAATGGCTCAGACATTCTGGTCTGTTTGTCACACTCTGCCCCTTCGAGGCATTTAGCCTGCTTTGTTGGCCTTGAAGTGTCCCAGGTTTTGTTCCGTTTGAGTAGATGGGAAAATCTAGGATACTTCAGTACTGCAGGCGGTTGAATCGAGCCCGACCCCGCGCGATAAACGCGACCTGTTCATGGACTTCATCGAACTCGTCAACACGGACGCGAGCGTAGCCGAACAGTGGGTTGCCTTCATCAGCCAACGCCGCGAACAAGAACTCGGAACCCTCATTGAAGAAGAGCGACTCCGTGAACCTGCCGCGAGGGACTTTATGGAGAGTGCCTTCGACGCCGGGGAAGTCCCCGCATCGGAACCGACATCGGCAAGGTACTGCCGCGCATGAGTTTCTTCGGCAACACCACCGGCGGTGAGAGCCGCACCGAAGTCAAGGAACGCGTGCTCGACAAGATGACCGAGTTCCTCGAACGCTACGAACCGCTCGGGTGAGCGGTGCTAACCGCCGGCAACTGCAAGTACGACCAATCGCCCCAGATGAACTGTACGTAAGCCGCGTAAGGGGGCTGACAGCACTAGCCATGTGGCACGACAAGCGCTAGCGATGTGGCGCCGCGCCCGCGGATCCGCTAATGTTGTCTCGCCAGCTATTGCAAATGAGAATGATTAGCAATATGCGAATCATTAGCAACTGAATCATTCGTAACAGCGTCATCACCAGCAGAGTTATCACCAGCTAAGGAGCGGTTCATGCGCGTCCTCCGGGCAACCCGTGCCTCCATCGCCGCTGCGGCCATCGCGGCAACCACCTTCGCCACCGCATCGAGCATCACGGCATCGCTGACGCTCGGCGCGGCCCCTGCCTACGCAGGCCCGGACGACAACCGCAGCGTCGAAACGAAAGCGCACATCGACGCCCCTAAGGTCTTCTGGAACAAGCAAGCTGGCACGTTCGCGATCAACTCGCAGGCCAACGGGAAAACCGTTCCGCTCGAAACCACCGCCAACTGGGTGGGCCGCGGCTACAACGACGACGGCAGCCAAAACTATACGTTCCCCATCACCTCGGACCCGCGCCTGGACTTTCTCGGCAAGGACGGCCAGCTGCTCTACATGGCGCCGCAAGTTCCCGGGCCGGGCAACAGCCCCATCTGGTCGGGCTTCGGAGCGGACACCGCGGTGCCCATCGAGCAGTTCCAAGACGGCAACTTCGCGCTGGAAATGGTCGGCTTCAACGGCCCCGGCCAGATGAACATGTTCAACTACTCGACGTACGGAAGCCTGCCGGTGACGCGCCTGTTCTCTTCGCATGACAAGGTGTCCCGCACCGTCTGGCTGGACCCGGGAACGCACACTCACAACATCACAACATTCAGCAAGCCCGGCCGCTACGAAGTCACATTCGACGCCACCGCACGCACAACCAGCGGCAGCTTCATCTCCTCGAAGCCAACGACGCTGGTGTGGCGGGTAGGTGGCACGAACCCTGCCGATGAAAAACTCGGCGACGTCCGCACCGCATACAACAAGGCCGCCGATGTTGCACCAGCCGATGTTGCGCCGGCGGAGGGTGCAGCGGCGGAAGGCTCCGAGGCATCCACGCCGACGTTCACCATCGCCCCGCATACCGGCAATGAACGCGACGGCGATAAGAACCTCACCGACCTGACCTTTAACGCCGGCACTGAAGCGGCGGAAGGCACGGTGGTGTTTTACATCGACGGCTACCACCTCGCCGAGGTTCCGGTGAAGAACGGCACTGCCACGTGGAGTGAGATGATCGGCTCCCAGACCTCGTCGTTCCAGGCGGTGTTCGTGCCAACCAAGGGTGCGGCCCGCTGGATCAGCGCGCCGTTGACCTCCACTACGGGGCAGAAGGCCGTGTCCACGCAGGATGCCGGCGAGTTCCCGGAGGAAACCCCGGATGCTCCGGCCGGTGACTTCTCGAAGGGCGAGGTTACGGTCGGTTCGCGCGACGTATCTGTCACTGCGCGGCAGCAGGGCAAGAGCGACCTCATCAATATCGACACCAAACCCGCCGACGATTCGCTGATCTATAACATCACCGGCGGCTTCTATGAAGAAGGCTACGACGAGCCGACCTGCCCCGTTGAAGGCGTGAGCGGCCCAGGCCGCCGCACACTCGTAGCGGCCAATGAGTATTGCAAGGGCGACGACTATTCGCTACGCCTCACGTTGGAGCCCCAGCCGCGTGCCGCGATCGGCAACACGGACGTGATCGACCTCGGCCAGGTGAGTGGCGAGGGCACAACGGTTGAAACGCGGTTCTCAGGCGTCGGGGAAGGCACCGAACCAGCGCCGAGTGAGCCGGCGCCGGGCGACCCGGGTGAAGGCGACGATGGCGGCGAGGACGGGAACGAAGGTTCCGACGGCGCGATCCTGGACACGCCTGTGACGATCAACAACGGCCACGTGGACCTGCGGGCCATGGAGGTTGGCGGGAAGTTCTCGGTGGCGTTGGGTGATGATTCGCGTCAGCACGCCAAGGAGTCCGTGACCCGAACCATCAACTCGACGACCCTGGAGGTCACCAAGCTCGCGAAGGTCAAGCGTGAAGGCAACGTACTGGCCGATGAAAGCTATGACGTTCTTGGCCCGAAGGGTAGCGAGCTGTATGTTCTGCCGCAGGGTCAGCAGCCGGGGCGTGTGTGGCCGGGCTTCTCGAGCGAGGCTTTGGACCGCGTGAAGTACCCGGAGGGTGCAACCATGACGCTCACCCCGGTGAGCGCTCCTGAGGGCGGCAAGTGGTTCGCCTACACCGAGAACCTGGGCGCCATCAGCCGCATGTATGCCTCGAGTGATAAGGCCTCGGATGTGCCGCTGCCTCCGGGCACGCACATGCACACCGCGTGGGCGTTCACTAAGCCGGGAACCTACACGATCGACGTGACGGCCCGAGCCAAGCAGTCCGGGGACGGCGAGCAGCGTGCGCGTGCCCGCAGCGCTGCCGCAAACAACGATGGTGGGGAGGCTACCGCTGAGACGCAGCGGCTGACGTTCGTGGTGGAGAAGAAATCCGCCACCGAAGAGCCAGGCGATTCGGCACCGCCGGTGGAAGAACCAACGGAACAGCCAACGGAACAGCCGACGGAAGAACCGACGGAAGAACCGAGTGAGCAGCCAACGCCGGGCGAGCAGCCGGGTGGCGAGCCGACCGAGCAGCCAACTGAGCAGCCAACTGAGCAGCCGGGCGATGATGTGGCGCCGGAGGAGCCTACCGGCCAGCCGACCGAGGGAATGGCTCCGAGCCAGCCAGCCGTCCCAGCGCAACCGGAAGCCACCGACAACGCAAGCACCCCATCGGAGGTTGGCTCCACCGATAACGCTGGTGCTGCATCGAGCGGGGGAGCGCTGGCGCGCACGGGTGCAGAGGTTGTGCCTGCCGCGCTTGCGGCTGTGACTGTTGTGGCGGGCATGGCGTTGTTGATGGTGATGCGCCGCCGACGTGCCTAAGGCGTCTTGAGGTGAGCCTCGTCGTTCCCTTTCTTACGAGGGGAGGCGCTCGTGGATGTGGTTTTCATTTTCGCGAGGAAGCCGCGCAACGTGATGAGTACGCCGTAGATGACGGAATACAGAACCAGGCGGTAGAGGAACGTGAGGAAGTCGTTGATGTCGCGGAGCTCGTTGCCCTCTGCATCCACGATGATGTTGTCGCCGGTGACGGCTGTTTCGCCTTGGGTGGGGTGCTCGATGATGACGCTAGCGGAGAGGTATTCGCCCTCGTTGAGGAACAGTGCCTCAAACGGCGCGTTGTAGATCGGGTTGCCAGGGACGTCCGTGAACGCGCTGACGATGGCCCCGACTATGAATAGGAGGGTACCGAACACGGTCCACCCCTTGCTTGGGAGGAGCAGTATGAGGAAGATCCCGAGGAGAATCCCTGATGCGACCCACGGCACTTCCAACATCACTACGACCAGGAGCATGAACAGTTGCATCCCTAGGTAGAACAGCCCGAAGATCAGGAGTAATCCGAGGACGCCGAAGATAATTCGGATCTGAGGCGGGACCTTCTTGAGAAGCCTGCGAGCCATCGGAGTTTTCGAAGTATTCGGTGCTTCTGGTGAGGTTGTCACAGCGACGTCCTTTATCTTCGGTGCAGTCACCGCTTTCGCTGGTGGAACTGCAGGAACCTGACGCTAAGGTTAAAGAAAGTACCTTTTGAGATCACGCTAGCTGCCCATGGTGAACTGGTCAGCGACCGTCGGTGAACGGCAGGTGAACCCGGGGGTGGTGTGTTGACGCAGAGACGGAAGCGGGGGTTGTCGCGACGCATCGCGACAACCCCCGCTTGTGTGTTTAGCCTGTCTCTGGCCGGTGGTTTAGGCGAGCATGAAGCCCCAGACCAGAACCGATACAGCGAAGATGATTCCGAGCACGATGAGGATCAGGACCATGTAGCCCATGACGTCACGCAGCTTCAGCCCGGAGATAGCGAGCACTGGCAGGACCCAGAACGGTTGAACCATGTTGGTCCACTGGTCACCGATCTGCACCGCAACTGCAGTCGCAGCGTGATCCGCACCCAGCGCAGCCGCAGCCTCCGCCATCACCGGACCCTGAACAGCGAACTGACCGCCACCAGACGGCATCAGGATGTTCAAAATACCGCCAGAAATGAACGACCAGAACGGCAGCGTTTCCGCGCTAGCGAACGTACCGAACGCATCAGCGAACGCAACTGCCAACCCGGACGCGCTCAAGATACCCATGATGCCCGCGTAGAACGGGTACTGGATGATGATGCCGGCAACAACCTTGACGCCATCGTTGACTGCCGCGAGGAACGCGGAAGGCCGCATGAACAGCAGGATTCCGAGGAACAGGAACATGAAGTTCACTGTGTCCAGGTTCAGCGTGCCGCCCTTGACGAAGTAGCGGACCGCGAACAGCATCGCAATCAATCCGAAACCGATGCCAACAACGCGGGAATTGTTCAGGCGGCTAGCAATGGTCGGAGTGCTCTCCTGCACAGGCTTCACCGAAACCGCAGGGAAGTCTTCGCGGTTGATCTCGCGAACCTTCGCCGGATCCTTCGGGTGCAGCAGCATGTTGAAGATCGGCAAAATGATAAGCACTGCCAGGTTCGTCAGCAACAGATACGGGGAGAACAGCGTATCCGTCAACGGGATCAGACCAACCTGCTCCTCCATGAAGTTGCCAGGCGTCGCGAGCAACAGCGGAACCGAACCAGACAAGCCGATGCCGTACACCGCGAACCCGGAATAGCCGGCCGCAATCGCAAGCGGATAGTGCAGGCCCTTAACGTTCATCGCGAGCTTCTGCGCAACGATGCCGCCCATGACCAGGCCGAAGCCCCAGTTCAACCACGAACCGATGCCGCCCACCAGCGTCGCCGCAACAATAGCGGCCCGCGGCGAAGAGATCTTTGAGGTCAGCACGTCCAAGAAGCGGTCCACCGGCGGAGTCTTAGCGAGCACATAGCCCGCCAACAGCACCACGGTCATCTGCATCGTGAAAGACAGCAGACCCCAGAAGCCCTCACCCCAGTAGTCAACAACCTGGAACGGGCTGGAACCCTGGAAAATAATCGCCAGAATCATCGTCAAGACCGTCAAGATCATGGCGATCACGAGCGGATCCGGCAAATACCGGTCCATCAAATTAGAGAAAAACTGGGCCGTCGCTTCGAGCGGTCCACGCCTCCGTTTTACGGTTTGAACCTCATTGTTCATCATTCCCCCAAGGGCTTATTGAGTGATTTTTGTTTTAGAAGTTGTTCATCGCGCCACAAGACGCGCTGTTCCCATTCGCTTGGCGAAAGCAGCTCGCCGCGCTGGCGAGCCACCTCCGCGACAAGGTCCTTAGTCCACGGTGTCCTGTCGCCAATGTCGTGTTCCATACGCTGGTACGACGGGCCCATTCGTTCCGCGTGAGCCTCGATCCCACCGCGAGTGTTGAGGTCCACCGTCTCGAAAGGCCCCATGAAAGCCCACCGCCGGCCCAAGCCGTCACGAACCACTTTGTCGATGTCGTCGACGTCCGCCACACCCTCCCGCACGAGTGCGTAAGCCTCCCTCAGCACAGCTCCCTGGAGTCGGTTGAAGAGGAAACCCTCAATCTCCTTGTGCAGAACCACAGGTGAAAGCCCCGCTTGCTCATAGAGCGCGCGAGCCCGCTCAACCGCGGCGGGGGAGGTGGCGGGGTTAGGGACCAATTCGATCACCGGGATCGCGTAGGGCGGGTTACCCGGGTGCGCTACCAGCGTCTGTTCCTCGATCCCGGTTCCTGCCGCGGATTTCGACGTCGGGATGAACGAAGTCGACGAGCACACAACGCAGGCCTGAGAGATCAGCTGAGCGAGCTCACTGAACAGTGAACGCTTCATCTCAAGCTTCTCCGGGATGCATTCCTGCACTAACGCCGCGCTAGCGACGGCTTCGTCGAGACAGTCCGTGGTGGATACATGTTCAACCAGTGCGTCAATATCGCCTGTGAAGAGATCATGCTTCTGCAGCAGCTCGCCGCGCTCGCGGATCTCCTGCGGGATCGCGTTCCGGCGCTCTTCCTCAGGCTCAAAAATAGAAACACGCATCCCTGCTTGCGCAAACATCACAGCGAAAGCAACCCCGATGGAGCCGCCACCAACCACCGCGATGTTGCCCTCGCTAACGGCATCGGCAGATACCGCGTTGGCCGATGCGTTGGTTGAACACACATGCTGGTCATTAGTCATGGTGTGCTCCTACAGTCATGCCGCCACATACATACAACGTCTGGCCGGTGATGAAGCCGGCGTCGGCGCTCAGCAAGAAGCCAACGGCGTGAGCGACATCATCAGGAGTGCCCATACGTCCAACTGGAATCCCGTTAACGATCGCCTTAGTGCGCTCAGAATCCGCTGGGTTCGCGTCCATGAATAACTCAGTAGCGATAGGCCCAGGTGCCACCGCGTTCACTGTGATGCCCCGCTTACCTTCCTCGAGAGCCCACGTGCGCGTCATGCCTTGAAGACCGGCCTTCGTAGCGGAATACGCGGTACGTAGCTCCTTGCCCAGAGCAGCGCGCGACGCGATATTCACGATCCGGCCGAAACCAGCCTCACGCATTCCAGGTACCAGCGCCTGAGCACATAAGAACGCGCTCCGCAGGTTGAGCGCAACAGCGTTGTCGAACTCTTCAACCGTCTGATCGCTGAGAGAGTTGGCGAAAACAGCGCCAACATTATTGACCAAGCGGGTAATCGGGCCGTCAGCAAGAGCCTGCTCCAGAGCAGTGCGGGTGGATTCCGGGTCGGAAAGATCGCAATCGATAGCGTCGTCTCCGGCACGATCCAGGATGACTGTTTCGTAGCCGGCCGCGTGGCATTTCTTCGCGATCGCGGCACCAATACCGTTGGCCCCGCCAGTAATTAGGACACGTTCAGGGGTAGCAGTAGACATCAGCAAACCTTCTCAAATAGGGGAGCGGAAGTTCGTGGCGAGTTAGTTCGTGGAAGCTAGATCGTGGCGATCGGGTTGAGCGGCGAACCAGCCGCGCCAGGAAGGTGAAGCGGCGGGGCAGTGAGCAAGAACGCGCTCCGGCCAGCCTCACGCAACGCCTGGGCGAGCTCTTGGGTGTACCAAAGTTCACCGAGCGGAACCCCGAGCTTGAAAAGGCAATGTTCGTGGAGCGGCAGGATCGCGGCCGGGCCCTCAGCAGGCAGTGCTGGATACAACTCAACCGCAGTGTTATCCGCAGCGATCGCCGCGATGCCCGCATCAGTGATCCACTGCAGCAACCGCTGATCCCGCCCATCGAGCCCAGCACCCAGCGATTCGAGCTTCTGCGCGTCAGGCTTGCCGCCCATCGCCATCAGCTCCGTCGCGAACCCGGTGTGGACCACCATGATGTCGCCCGGGCGGATATCCAGCTGGTCTGTGTGGATGATCCGTTGCAGGTCGTCGAAACCGACCGGCTTCCGGTCGCGGCCCAGGTGCTTCTCCAGGTCCACCAGAACCGCGCGTCCTTGGATAGGGTGCTGCGCCATCGAATGGATGCCGAGCGGGCCGAAATCGGCCGTCGATGTGGTCGGATCAGTGACGCTGCAATCTTCCGGACGCTGCGGAGCGTGGACATCAGTTCCAGCCCGGTAGCCGTTGTAATAGACGGGCTCCGGGACGCCGTCACCGTCCGCATCGAACATAGACCCAGCGTGAGCCAGCGAATCCCACTGAGTTGAGTACTGGTTGTGCAGCACCACGAGGTCATCGTTGAGCACGTCGGTTGCGCCCTCATGCACCTGGCTGATCTGGCAATTCGCGTTGACCAATCCGTTGCGCAGGTTAGGCCGGTGTACCGGCGGGAAACGGTTCGGGTTCAAAACGGTGCCGCCAGGCAAAGTGAGAGGCAGGCTCAGCGAAAAGGTGCGGTAGTCGCGGACTTCGGCGAAGCCCTCCCGGACCTTCTCCGGGGTGAGTAGATTTAGCCGTCCGAGCACATCGTCGGGTCCAAAGTCACCCCAGGTGGAGCCTGCAGGCTTCGACACCCAGCGGTTATTTTCTGTGTTGCGGTGCGTAGCCATAGAACCTCCATTTATATGCGTCTGCTTCAAGTTCTAGGTGATTTATGCAAGAACTGTCTAATTGTCTGTGCATATGAATCTTGATTAAAAACCTATGACGCTTAGAGCTGGGTGCCTCATGCCTGTTTAACCGCGAAATCACGCGATTCTTCGGCGGGTGCAGGGAATGGCTCTAGCGGTCGAAAGGGCGCGGAGTTGACGTTATCCACGTCACGAAAGCGAAATAAAAGCGGGGGTTATCGCGACGCATCGCGACAACCCCCGCTCGTGTGTTTAGTCAGCCCTCGGGCTGGAGACACAGCCTAGTGGCTGGTGGGTTAGGTGAGGAGGAAGCCCCACACCAGAACGGAAATCGTGTAGATGATTCCGAGCACCACGAGGATCAGCACAAGGTAACCCATCACATCGCGCAGCTTCAGCCCGGAGATCGCGAGTGCGGGCAGGATCCAGAACGGCTGGATCATGTTGGTCCACTGGTCACCAATCTGAACGGCCATCGCCGTGGCCGCCTGGTCCGCGCCCAGCGCGGTCGCCGCCTCCGCCATCACCGGCCCCTGAATAGCGAACTGGCCGCCACCCGAAGGCATGAACAGGTTCAGGAAACCAGCGGAAATGAACGACCAGAACGGTAGCGACTTCGCGGTAGCGAACGCACCGAACGCATCGGCGACAGCGACCGCCAAACCAGACGCACTCAAGATAGCCATGATGCCCGCATAGAACGGGTACTGGATGACGAGGCCGGAAATAATCTTGATGCCGTCATTCACGGCGTTAAGGAATGCCGATGGCCGCGCGAACAACAGGATCGCGAGGAACAGCAGCAAAATGTTGACCATGTCCAGGTTCAGGTCGCCGCCGCTGAGGAAGTAGCGGGCCACATACACCATCGCGATCAACCCGAAACCAATGCCAATAACCCGGGAATCATTCAACCGGCTAGCAATAGTCGGGCTCTGAACCTGCGTGCGCTTCGTCGAAACCGTTCCGAAAGCAGCCCTATTAATCTCGCGGACCTTCGCCGGGTCCGTAGGGTGCAACAGCATGTTGAACAGCGGCAAAATAACGAGCGTTGCCAACGTCGTCAGCAACAATTGCGGGGTGAAAATCGTTTCCGGCAACGGGATCACACCCACTTGTTTCTCCATAAAGCTGCCTGGCGTAGCCAACAGCAGCGGGACTGGAGCCGAAATCCCAAAACCAAATACAGCAAAACCTGAATAGCCCGCGGCAATAGCGAGCGGATAATGCAAGCCCTTAACGTTCATCGCGAGCTTTTGCGCAACAATGCCGCCCATCACCAGGCCGAAGCCCCAATTCAGCCAAGAACCAACACCAGCAACCACAGTTGCGGTGGCGATAGCGACGCGCGGCGAATAAATCTTAGAAGCCAAGCTGTCCAGGAAGCGGTCCACCGGTGGTGTCTTCGCGAGCACATAACCCGACAACAGCACCAAAGTCATCTGCATTGAGAAGGCCAACAGGTCCCATAAACCTGCGCCCCAGTAATCGACAACCTTGAGTGGGTTAGTGCCTCGAACTATGACCGCTAAAGCCATCGTCGTGACTGTTAGGAATATCGCTATGACGAACGGATCGGGTAGATATCGATCCATCAGATTCGAGAAGAACTGCACCGCCGCTTCAAGCGGCCCTCGTTTCTTCTTACCGGTCTGTAATTGGCTGGTCTTTAGTTGTGTGGATTGTGTCTGTGTTTGTGTTTCCGTTTGTGCGGATTGTGTCTGCGTTGTCTGCAAGCTATCTTCGTCTGGTTCGGCTTGCTTTTGACGCTTCCGCTTGAGGGTTAGAACCCCGTTTTTCATCATTCCCCCTAAGGGCTCGTTGAGTGTTGGTTTTTACACACTTTCAACGCCGCGCGGCATCGCGTTAACGCCCGGCGAAGAGGACCCCTTTCCGTAGCTACAAACTGGTATGCCGCGGACGTTGAGAAAGAGCGTATGCACTGCGGGAGGGTGGGGCGACGAACATGACGAAATAAAAACTGGGGCGTGCGAATACCCGGACTATGAACCTGACGATGGACTTGGTTGCGTAATGTCACCTTGCGTTTCCTTGCGGGTGTTTGAATGGGTTCATGAGCGAGAAACTTTTTGAACACGAATCCGAAGAGTCGATGAGCCGCGAACAGGCCGCCGCCCGCCTGCGCGACCTCGCCGATGCGCTCGAACGCCAAAACAAGGTGCGCGTCCAGTCCGGCGAAACCGACGTCGTCGTCGACGTGCCGGACCATGTGGGCTACGAATACGAAATCGAAGTCAAGCAAGGCGGAAAGTCCGAGATCGAAGTCAAGATCTTCTGGAAGTAGGGCCGCCGGGGCGGGTTATTCCCGCGCGTGAAAGCTGAAGAGCCGGGCATAGATTCACCGTGCCCGGCTCTTCAAATTCCAAGTCATCAGTACGGTATTTTGCGAACGCGGACTATGATGCTTCTACAGTGTGAAGCTGTTGCGAGTTACATACCTTTTGGGTCTAAAGAAAGTAAAAAATGAAGCGTTTTCCCGTACTGATGCTTGTTGGGCTCCTCGGTTTGACGGCATGCTCGTCGACTGCTCCGGAGCACGTTCCCGCCAGTGATAATCCTTCTGCAGAAGCCGAAGCCCCGCAGGGCTCTGAAGAGACGCAGTCCGCTGAGGAGAAAACTCAAAAGAAGAAACTGACGGTCCCTTTCGGCGATACGTATAAGTGGCCACATGGTCACGAAATCACTGTTGGAAAACCCGAAGAATTCACCATCTCAAATGAGTTCACCCGAGAAATGTTCGAGGGCAAAACAGTGAAACTCAAAGTGACTCACGTTAATAACAGTGAGGAACCTTACGAGGCTTCTGATGTTGTGTACTCCGCGACCTCAGGGGGCAAAGCTGCCGAAGAGGTATTTGCCACTGAAGATGACATCGACATGCCGATGGTCGAAATCACGCCGGGCGATTCACTTACTTACTACATCGGGTTCCAAGTGGAGGATCCGAAAGATCTGACGTTGAAGGTTCTTCCCGAAGATTACTCAAGCATGGACGTAATAGAGCCGGGTCGATTCAGCACCCGCGCGGAATAGAAACTACTGAAAATACGATGGCCGTCGGCCGGAATCAGATCCGGACGACGGCCATCGTCGTTAAACGCCGAGTGCAGCGCTAGGTGTGCAATAGCCGCGGCTGTGGCCGCAACCGAAACAGCGGCTACGAACGCAGGGTGCGCATCGCGCCTTCAACTCGCTGAAGCTCTTCAAGCATCGTCTTCGCGGCGGCTACGTGGTCCTCGGTGGCGACGAACTCGCCGTCCTTGAGGTACTTGCTGAAACCATGCAACGCGACCTGCTCGGTGAGCGGGAACAGCTTGAGCGTGGACGTGATCGGCTTCAGCGTCTGCACCGCACGCATACCGCCCGAAGCGCCGCCGTAGCTCACAAAACCGAGCGGCTTGTAGTGCCACTCAACCCACAGGTAATCCAGGGCGTTCTTGATCGCGGCCGAGAAACCGAAGTTGTATTCCGGCATCACAAACACAAAAGCATCCGAACCGTCCACGAGCGCCGACCACTTCTTAGTGTGCTCATGCTGGTAGTCACGCAGACGCGGATGCTTCGGCTCGTCCATCATCGGCAAGTTGATCTCGCCGAGGTCAGCAACCTGAACCTCAAACCCGTCAAACTCGCGCGCGACCTTTTCAAACCACCGCCCGACCGGCAACGCCTTACGGCCTGGTCGGGTACTAGCAATCACGATGGTCAACGTCGGCTTAGACACGAAGCGGCCTCCAAAAGATCTTTGAAATTTGTTCAGTGGACATTTTAGGTGAGGGGTAGCCGCACGATTCCACGCACTTCCACGGCCTAAAGCTTTCCCCACTACACGTGAAGCACCTCACACGAGACAGTGGATAACACCGAGACAGTGGAGCTCCCCAAAGGGATACATACCACTAAGGACCGCACCACAGGCCAACACCTGGGTGAACCTCGTGAAAGGAGCAGGACCGTGCTCACCAAGATCAAAAACAGCCTCGCCAATACCCGCGTGTGGGGCATGAACATGCTCGCTAGCGAAACCCGCATCATCCGCCTCAACCACAACGGAAAGCGCAAAGCCACACACTGCCCGGAATGCAACGAGGCCTGGGCCGGCTGGGCTGTGTAACGCTCCAGCGTCAACAAACACTCCAACGCCAACAAACACTGCAGCGCCAAAACACGGGGGCGCGGCCAGCAATAACGCTGGCCGCGCCCCCGTTTCAGTGTCTACTTAGGCGTCGACGTCGGCGTCGGCTTCCGCCTCAGCCTTTGCTTTCGCCTCGGCTTCAGCTTTCGCGGCCGCGGCTTGCGCTTTCTTCTTTTCGCGCACCTTCCGCTTCGCCTTCTTCCGGGCCAGCCGCATCTTCTGCCGCTCAATAGCCCGAGCGCGCCGCTCAGCAGCCTCCGCCTTAATCTCGGCGTGCTCTTCCTTCATCCCCTCAATCGCAGAGGACTTACCGCCACCCGGAAGCCCCGGCGCGAGCGTCGCCCAGTCACGTACCGCCTCAACACGCGTCACCAAGAAGCACGCGAGCACCAGCATCAGGAACCCGGTGATCAGCCACCCCATCAGGATGCTCGCCGCCGCCGACGTACCGAGGATCACGCCGCCACCAATCAGGGAACGGAACGCCTCAACCGTGTACGTCATCGGCAAGTAAGGGTGAATATCCCGCAGGATCCCCGGCATCGTCTGCCACGGATACGTACCGCCCGCTGAGGCGATCTGCAAGACAATCAGGATCAGCGAAAGGAACCGGCCCGGCGCACCCAACAAGCTCACCAAGCCCTGGTTCACCGCGAGGAACGCGAGCGAACCCAACGTCACCAGCCCCCACAACAGGAACGGGTGCGCCACCTCAAGCCCGAAAATGAACTGCACGACGACGGTGATGACCGCCGCCTGAACGATCGCCATGATCGCGGCACGGCTATAGGACGCGAACGCCATCTGAATGAACGAATACCACTTGCCGCGGTACTTACGCACCAAACGCTCAGGGATCGGCGCGAGCAGCATGAAGAACGCGATACCGCCAATCCACAACGCGAGCGACATGAAGTACGGGCTCAAACCCGTACCGTTATTCGCCATCTCATTGATGCGCTCCAGCTCACCCGTAACCGGCGCCGAGTTGACCTCGGAGAGCTTCTTCTTCTCATCCTTCGTGAACGCCGGGACCTTGCCCGCGCCGTCCTTCAGGCCATCCGTGAGCTCACCCGAACCATCAGCCAGCTCACCCAAGCCGTCATGCAACTGGTTGGAGCCATCGTGCGCTTCCTTCGCGCCATCATCGAGCTTGCCCACGCCAGCCTGCAACTGACCCGTGCCATCCGCAAGCTTGCCCGCACCCTTCGACAACTCACCGGCACCATCGTTGAGCTTGCCGATGCCAGCCACCAACTCAGGGGCCTGCTGCGCCAACTGCTTGGTCCCGTCCTTGAGCTTCTTGGCGCCGTCAGCGAGCTCAGGGGACTTCTCCGCCAACTGGCCCAAGCCATCCGAAAGCTTGGTCGCGCCATCATTCAGCTTGCCGGTCGCGACGTTGAGCTCGCCCGCGCCCTTCTTGAGCGCGGCATTGCCTTCACGCAGCTTCTGCAGGATCTCCTCCGGAAGCAACGGCTTCTTGCTGCCATCCGTCAAACCGGCGTTCTTCGCGGCCTCACGCACCGAATCGATGCCCGAACGAATAGCGGCAGCATCCTGCTGCGCCGTGCCGAACCGCTCAGCGAACTTCGGATTATCCTTCAGGAACTGCTGGAACTCCTCCGAACCCTCCAGGTCCTTCAGGAAACCATCCACACGCTTCGCCGCCGGATCCAGATCGATCGTGACGTCCGGACGCAACGCATCGAAATCCTTCTGAGCCTTCTCGGCGGCCGCCAGCAATTGATCGTTCGCGCCGGTCAGATCCTGCGCACGCTTATTCAGCTCAGTGATCTTGCTGTTGAGCTCACCCGTGCCCGAACTCAACTGCTTGGAACCCGAGAACAACTGCTGGATCGCATCATTCGCGGTACCAGCACCCTTAGCGAGCTTGCCGGCACCAGCATCCAGAGCCTTCGCCGCATCGGGCATTGACGCGGTCTTGGACTTCAACTCGCCCAAGCCGCCAGCCAAAGTGCGCGCGCCATCGGCAAGCCGCACCGCACCGGCGTTCAGCTCACCCGAGGCGTCCCGCAAGCTCTTGGTGCCATCGGACAACCGCAACAGGCCAGAGCTCAACTCACCCGAGGCGTCGCGCGCCGAATTCGCGCCATCAGTAACCTTGCCCGAACCATCCGCGGCATCCGTGAGCGAACCGTTGATCTCCGTGAGGCTCACATACACGTTCTCCAGGTATTCCTTAGCGAACTGCGAGCGCAACTCCGTGGTCAGCTTCTCCTGAACCGAAGAGGCGATCTGCCCCATGATGAAGTTGGTTGAGTCGTTCGTCTGGATAGTCATGTGAGCGGAGGCCGCGTCAGTGATCGAGGCCTCCTTCTGCGAAGCCTTCGCCGCGTGCGCCAGATGCTCCGAGAACCCCTCCGGGATCGTCAGCACCGCGAGCGCTTTGCCGTGCTCCAACGCATGCTTCGCTTCCGCGGCCGTGGCGGTATCCCAGTTGAGGTTCTTCTTCGAATCGTCCTCGACCAGCTTCTTGGTGAGCTCATCGCCCACGTTGATGCTCTCGCCCTTGACCTCCGCCGCGGTGTCCTCATTCACGATCAACGCGGGAACCTGGTCAAGCCTGCCCGTCGGGTCAAGGTTGGAGAGGATCAGCATCGCCGCGTAAATCAACGGGATGCAGCCCACCGCAATCAGCGAAACCGTGATCCGGCCATACCGATGCAGGAACCCCTTGAAACCGGTCGGTTCGCTGTGTTCGGTGGCGGGGCTGGCGTGGTCAACGCCGGCGCCGTCATGCGGCATTGATTCCGATGCGGGTTGTTGCTGTGAATCTGTGTGTGAAGCCATAATTGTCAGCTCTTAATCTCAGCTCGTAAAGCGGTGGGGCCTCAATGGTGTGGGATGAGTCCGTGGTGGGGGGAGGGGTGGCGCCGCCGCCAGGTCAGTGCCCGGGCACGCGTTCTGGGTGCAGGATTCGGTGCGCGAGGTTTTGCAGTGTCTTGGCTAGTTGCTTGGCGGTTTCGCCGCGGGTTCCGGCGAGCCATCCGATGGCCGCGCCAACCACCCCGTCGGCGACGAACTTGATCTTCTGGGCCAGCGTAGGGTCAGACGTGTCCGCGAGTTTGATCTGGGAAAGGTCTTTGCTCATGAACGGGTTGTCGTTGCGGTTGAGCCCTTCTTCGATCGCGAACCCATTCCACAGCTGACGCGCGAGCGCTTGCGTGATCGCGTGCATCACCTGATAGTTGCTTGGCCCATGGAGGACATTCAGGAAGAAGTCCCGGTCGTCCTGAAGGTGGTTCAGTAGCCGGCGGATTGCGTCGGGGCTGTTTTTCTTATTGGATGTGGTGCCCCGGTGCGGCGCCGGATCACCAGGAGCGGCAGGGCTACCGATCGCGTCCCCTTCCCATGCGGTGAAGAGGAGCTGCTCGAGGTTGTGGACGGCTGTGGCCTCGATGAGGCCGGTGAGGTCGCCGAAGTGCTGGTATAACGTTGGTCGTGACGTGCCCGCTTCCCGCGCGGCCATGGAAGCGGTGATTTTTTCGATGGGCTGGTCCCGTAGAAGGTCATCCATCGCGGCGATGAGGTTCTCGCGTGAACGCGCAACACGTGGGTCAGTGTGCGGATTGGCGTCAGATGACGAGTGACCGTCGATTGCGTTGACTTGCTCGCCCGTCGTAGCGTTGATTGTCACGAGCCCTCCGTTCTTTAGTGCTGAGTCGTTCAGTGTACGCCCATTCGAACTCACCTAACTATTCGAAGTTACTCAGTATATATTACACCTGTAAAAGAGGGTTTGCGAGTGAAGTGCGCTACACATACCTATTGAGGAGTATCCCATGGCTGGTGGACTTGCCGCCCTGTTCGATGATGTCGTCGCGATCGCTCGCGCCGCTGCCGCATCGTTGGATGATGTTGCCGCCGCAACCGGCAAGGCCACCGCGAAAGCCGCCGGCGTTGTGGTTGACGATGCGGCCGTAACCCCGCGCTATGTCCAGGGCATCACGCCGCAACGCGAGCTCCCAATCGTGTGGAAGATCGCGCGCGGATCCATCATCAACAAGCTCGTGATCATCTTGCCGCTCATCATGCTGATGAGCGAGTTCACTCCCTGGCTTTTGACTCCTCTGCTCATGGTCGGCGGCCTTTTCTTGTGCTTCGAGGGCGCAGAGAAAATTTGGGAAGTCCTGACCGGACACTCAGAGGATAAGAATCCTCCTGCCTCATTCCAAGGAGCGGCCGAAGAGAAGCAGATCGTGCGCGGCGCCGTCCGCACCGACCTCATCTTGTCTGCCGAAATCATGGTCATCTCGCTGTCTGCAGTGGACGAGATGGGTTTCTGGATGCGCCTCATCTCGCTGATCGTGGTGGCGCTGGTCATCACTGTCGCGGTGTATGGCGTGGTTGCGTTGATCGTCAAAATGGACGACGTCGGCCTCGCCCTGGCCAAGAAGCCGTCCACTGAGAAGCTTGGTGTTGGCATCGTCAAGGCGATGCCGGTGGTCATGAAGACCCTCTCGATCGTCGGCGTGGTCGCGATGCTGTGGGTCGGCGGGCACATCCTGCTGGTCGGCATGCACGACCTCGGCTTCCACCCGATCTATGAATGGGTGCATCACCTCGAGGTTGCGGTCGCTGGTGCGACCGGCGGAGCGGGTGCCGCGCTCGGCTGGCTCACCAACACGTTCTTCTCCGCCGTGCTCGGTTTCGTGCTGGGTTCCGTTGTGGTTGGCGTCGTTGCTTTGGTGCACACCGCGATGCGCGGGAAGGGTGGCGCGGAAACTGGCGCTGGCGAGGTCGCCGAAGGCCAAGATGGCGGCCAAACTAGCGCTACAGGCGAGGGAAAGGGTGACGAGTCCGATCCTCGTGTAACAAAGCAATAACTTTTGCTTCAAGCAGTGGATAAAGGTTTAAGTGTCACATAGATTTATACACAGGTGGCTCACAGAAGTTCGGCTGTGAAGTTGCCGCTGACCTCGGCGGATGCGCCTTGGGAAAACAGCCCCGAAGCGGCGAATGCCTCGCCGCACCGGGGCTGTTTCGCATTTAAGACGCACAGCGAGACACAAAAGAGCGTTGGGGCGACCAGCTCAAGCTGATCGCCCCAACGCGTTACTTATGTGAATTAGTTGTGTGAGTTCGCTATGCGACTTTTTCTTGTACTTGTTCTGTTGTTACAGAATCATTCGATCCAGCTTTGGGGAGACGGCTCAACGTGAAGATCGCCAGCCCCGCGATCAGCAGCACCGCTGCGGACAGCATGAACACCGCCTGCGGTGTCCAGCCGCCGTCGAGCAGCGCGCCGATTGCCGTTGGAGCGATGATCGCTCCAACACGACCCACGCCCAAGGCCGCGCCAACACCCGTACCGCGGAGCCCCGCTGGGTATGACGCAGGGGTGATGGTGTAGAGGCCGGCAACACAACCGTTGACCAACATGCCCACGAGGACACCCAGAGCGAAAGCCAAGAAGAGCATCGAGGTAGAAGAAATGAAGCCAACCATTGCGACGGCAGAGAAGATCACGAACCCGACCATCACTTGGTACGGAGTCCACTTGCTGCACAGCATGCCGTAGACCACGGAACCCAAAGCCCCGCCAAGCGTGAGCGCGATACCGCCGTAAACGCCCTGCTGCTCCGTCATGCCTGCCACAACCAGAAGCTTCGGAGTCCAGGAGTTCACAAAGTAGAACGCGAACATCGTTGCGAAGAACGCGACCCAGATGAGGATCGTGGTCGCCTTGAAACGGCCGATCAAGACATCAGTAATCTTGGCCGCTGGCTCGGCTTCGCCGGCGCTTTCGGTTGGTCGGCTTCGCGCCAACTCAGGATCGATGTTGAGGCGCTGAGCGACGCGCAACAGCTTCTGCTGCGAACGCTGATCGCGCCGGGTCTCGAGGAAGTCCACTGACTCCGGCAGGTACATAATCACGACCAACAGGGTCAGTCCCGTGAGTACACCGCCAAAGACGAAGACCGAATGCCAGCCGTACTGGCCCAGGAGCCATGCTGCTCCCATGCCCCCGAAGCCGGCGCCGATTCCGTACCCAGCGGTGTAGATGCTGATAGCAAGACCACGGTGTTTATCGGAAGCGTATTCGTTACAGATGATGTTTGCGCCTGCCAGGATGCCGCCAACACCTAGACCGGTTACGATGCGCCAGCAGGCGATCATCGTGGCAGAGTCAGCGCTTGCCGTCAGAAGCATGCCGACGGTGGCCAGAGCGGCTGAAGCAATCAGAACTGGCCTGCGGCCGACCTTGTCCGCCAAAGGGGAGAGGACGATCGCGCCGACGGCCATACCGATGAGGCCAGAGCTTAGGAGCATTCCGAGCTCGGCGCCGGAGAGCCCGAATTCATTAGAGACAGCCGACGCCGTGAAGGCCATAGCCAAAACGTCGAAGCCGTCGAGGGCGTTCAACATAGTGCAGACACCCACAATGAACACTGCTGCGGCCGCATCGGGGTTGAGTTGAGTACCGTACGGAGAGAAGAGTTCATTGGTGTCAACTCACTTCGATCGTGACAGCAGCGTTGCTGTTCTGGGTGGGAGTGATGCGTGAGACGCAACAGCACATGTTCTGTTGAGGTTCTTCGTTCTTCTGACGCTCGGAGAAGAACACATCGCGATGATCGACCTTGCCTTCAAGCTCCAAGATCTTGACCTGGCACAGTCCACATTCGCCTTTGCGGCAATCGAACATCATGTCTGCGCCGGCACGTTCTAGTGCTTCCAGCAGAGATTCGTCTTGCTCGACCTCGGTCGTTATGCCCAGGCGCGGCACCGTGACTGTGAACGGTTCTGGGTCGAACCAACCCGAATTGCCGAAGGTTTCGAAGCGCAGGTTGGTGATGTCTAGATCGGTGTCGCTCCAAGCGCGGCGCACAGCGTCCATGAGCCGGATGGGCCCGCACATATAGAACTCCGTGTCTTGTTCAATTGAGCCCACTAGAGTCGGCACGTCCAGAGTCTTGCCCTCAGCATCAACATAGATGGTCGCTTGTTCACCGTGATCGGTCAGGATGCGATCAAGGTAAGCCATCGCACCCCGGTGCCGACCTGCATAGATCAGCTGATAATCGGCGCCGAGGCGGCGCAATGTGTCGGCCATCGACAAGATTGCTGTGACCCCAATACCGCCGGCCAGCAACACATACTTCTTCGCCCCAATGCGCAGGGGGAAGTCCTGCTGCGGCATGCTGACGCGAAGCTGATCGCCGGGCTCGAGGGCATGCATCGCCTCGGAACCGCCTCGTGAATTAGGCGTTCGGAACACCGTGAGCGCAATCGTCTTGGCACCCTTATCGACATCAACGATGGAGTAGGAGCGCTTCAGGCTACGGTCTTCCCACGGGACAAGAACATCCAGGTGCTCACCGGCTTTAACATCGACCCCGTAGGGGACATTCAGTTCGATCCGGGCAATATTCTCAGCCACAGGAATCGTGGCCGCTACCGTTGCGTCGAACCACGTTTTTTGGTGCATAGTAGCCATGGGCGCTCCTAAGCTTTCGGAGCAACGGTCGTGGCGCGACCCTCGGCCTGGAGTGCTTCCTCCAAGATTCGACGCACCCACATGCCCCCGGCATCGATGTTCAGCGAATAGAACTCGTGGTCCGGGTTCGCCTCGATGGCTTCCTGCTGTGCTTTGAGCATCTCTTCGTCTTCTCCGAATACTCCGTGCACGCCGTCACGCAGCTGAGTGGTGATCAGCTGTGAGTCGAGGCAGTAGTTGCGCATGAAAGCCCAGAAGTAATGGCAGGACCGATCTGATTCAGGGCTGATGGTGTTCATGACAAAGCCGTTGACGCCCTGGCTACGGTCACCTTCTGGCGCGCCAGTGCCTGCTTTAGCGACGCCCACGTCGATGCAGATCGTTGATGGGTAGGTGTAGTGGATGATCTGCCAGCGGTCCACCTTGCCTTCGAAGCCCGGGAACTTGTCGCGCATGTTCTTCAGCCAGAAAGGTGGAGCGTCGATGTTGCGCATCCAACGCGTCACGGTCACGGTGCGGCCATCGTGGGTCGTTTCGAACTCAGCGTCTGAGAGTTCGTCTTGACCGATCGACGAGGAGTGCACGAATTCTTCGTGCGTGAGGTCCATGAGGTTGTCCAGTACCAACTGATAGTTGCAGTCGGCGTGGATGGTCTTGCCGTCACCGGCCCACTCGGTTGAGCTCATCTGGCTCATATCGGGGATGTCATCTGGGTTGGCGAGCTCTGGGTCGCCGAGCCAGACCCATACGTAGCGATAGCGTTCCTCAACCCGGTATGACGGGACCGTTGCGGACGGGTTCAAGGTTTCCTGCGCCGGCATGTGAGTGCAGCGACCTGCCGAATTGTACTGCAACCCGTGGTACGGGCATTGGATCTCATCGCGGCCCATGAGCTTGCCCTTAGAGAGAGGTGCCAGGCGGTGCCAGCAGGCGTCAGCCAGAGCTACAGGCTTCCCGTCCGTCGTGCGGTAGAGCACCAGAGGCTTCTTTGCGATGGTCCGCGCGAGCGGCTTCCGATTCACCTCATGATCCCAAGCTGCAACGTACCAAGCGTTGAGCGGGTGCGGAAAGATTTTGGCGGTGGTAATGGTCTCTGGCTGCGCCGTCATGATGCTCCTCCAACTAGCTGCATGTATAAATAACTAAAGAGTTAGTTATTTTGTGAGGTGAGCCACACATTACTTCAGCTGGGTATGCTTTGACAAGAGGTTGGAAAGGAAAATCTATGAGCCTGCGATCCGCACTGTTGGCGCTACTGTCTTCAGGGCCGATGACCGGCTACGACGTGGTCAAGCGGTTCTCCGGGTCAGTCGGGTATCTGTGGCAGGCGAAAGATTCACAGATCTATCCGGCCTTGCGCAAAATGGAAGAGGAAGAGCTACTCGAAGGTGAGCTCATTCCTTGGGGTTCGAACGGCGCCATGAAGACCCAGTACAGCGTGACAGAGGCCGGGCTGGCCGAGTTGCGCAGATGGCAGGCGTCCGACCATGAATATGGTCTTGAACGCGACCCGATCGAGTTGCGAGTGGCCTATGGGGAGTGGGCAGATCCGGGGGATCTAGAGCGAATGCTTGAAGCGCATATTGCTCACCATGAGGGCGAGATCGAGCAGGCCCACAAACAGGTTGAAGACATCGAAACCAGGAAATCTCCCGTGATTCAGCGGCGCCTACAGAACTACTCGGAAGCAGACGCGCAACGGATTATCCGTTTCAAAGTGCTGGCCTACGAAGGGCGCATCGCTCGCTCCCAAGCAGAGATCAAGTGGGCCAAGAAAACCTTGAAAGAGCTCGGGGGCCTAACTGAGCGCTCCTAATCCGAGCCCTGCCGCGCCTTCTGGTCTTCCTGCTCGCGTGCCTTCTCGCGGGCGAACCACCACCACAGCAACAACAGCGCAACCGCAACGATCACGATGATGTCAATCCACACATCGGACAGTGCAGCCGCCTGCGTTTGGAGCCACATCTGCGTCTCCAGCGGAACCAGCTGGGGCGCGGTCACCAAACCATTCGTGGTCCAGAACAGAACACCCACGGCGATCATCAAAACACCCGTGATCACCGAAACCACGTGGAACTCACGCCCCGCAACCGTGAAGGTGCGGCCCCGCAAAACGCCGCGGCCCCGCGTGCCCAACCGCTGCCACAACACCGCGATCACGAACAGCGGAACCACCATGCCCGCGCCGTACACCGCCATCATGAGCCCAGACATCCACGCGCTACCCGACGTCGCCGCAAGAGTCAGGACCGAACCCAAAATAGGTCCCGCACACGCGCCGGCAAGCCCCGACGTCAAACCCAACAGCAGGCTCTTGACCAGCCCTGTGGCCATCGACGTCCGCTCATGCACCGCATCGGACCCCGGGACCCAACGCGCAACATCGAACCCCAGCCCAAAAATCTGCAGCACACCCAAAACAATCAGCACGATGGCCGCAACAATGATCATCGGCGTGCGGTACTCGTTGAACAACTGAGCCAGCGCCCCCACACCCAAGCCCAGCGGGACCAGCACCGCGACCATGCCCACAAAAAACACGAGCGAATGCACCACAAGCCGCGCACCCGAACCCACAACAGTCCCGAAATACGCCGGCAACAACAACGCCGAACACGGGCTCAACAACGCAAGAGTCCCGCCGATGAACGCCGCAACAACCCCGATATCCATGACGTATGCCTCCTAAAGCAGGCGCCGCTTACTCGGAATCCTGCTGGGAACGCTCCTGGTCCAGCTGCTGCTCAACAATCAGCTCAAACTGCTCGGTCGGCTGCGCGCCGCTCACCGGCTGCGTGCCCACAATGAACATCGGAGTCGACGTCACACCCAGCTCCGCCGCCTTATGCTGATGCTGCGCCACAAGATCCGCGATCTTCTGCGAACCCATGTCCGCCTTGAACTTCTCCGCATCCAAGCCAAGCTCCTCGGCGATCTCAACCATCTTGTCCTCAGGGAAGCTCTTCATCGGCTTCCCGCCCGGATACAACGCCTTCTGGAACTCGAGGAACTTACCCTGCTCACCGGCCGCCGCTGCGGCCTGCGCCGCCTTAACCGACTCCTCGCCGAACACATTCGCCTCACGGAACTCAATCCGCAAGTCGCCCGGCTCAACATACTTCTCCATCAGAACCGGCAACGTATTCGTGGTCCACAAAGCACAGAAACCGCACTGGAAATCCGAATACATAATCATCTGAACCGGCGCATTCGGCTCACCGACCGCCAGCGTGTCATCCGGGTTCCGCTCCGGCAACGACCTAATCAGCTCAAGCCGAGCCTGCTCCTCGCTGTTCTGCTCACCCTGGTTCTTCCGCTGCTCGTTGACCGCGGCATCCTCCGCCGCATAATCCGGGACGTTGCCCTTGTTGCCGTTGCCGCCGTCGCCACCACGCAAACCCAACACCAACGCAATCGCCATCACAGCCGCCACAATCACGATGGCGGGGAACAGATACTTACGCCATGCCGGTGCGGTGCTCTCAGCGGTTTCCGATGGGGCGGCTTCCGTTGGGGTGGGGGACTGATTAGGCACGAAGGCTCCTTAGCCGGGGTCTCCATTAACAGGGCCCTAATAAACAACAGGGCTCTAATAAACAAGGTATAGGCGCCCCTATTTTCCCACGGAACGTCAATAACACAACCATTGCGCTATCCGCTATTCCAAGCACTGGAAATACATGCCAATTTGCGCATATTGACGCCATGCTGCTCTCCGCGATCTTCTTCATCACCTCCTCGGACTCCGGTTCCCTCGTGATGGCGATGCTCGCAACCGGCGGCGACAGCGAACCACGCTCGTGGATCCGTGCGTTCTTCGCGGTCGCAACCTCCGTGCTCGCAGCAGCCCTGCTGATGGCCGGTGGTCTCGAAGCGCTCCAGGCCGCTTCGATCTCTGTGGCTCTGCCGTTCTCGTTCGTCATGGTCCTCCTGGCAATTTCCACATGGAAATACCTTGGCGCCAACGTCCGGCGCAACGACAAGCTCCGTCGCGAAGCGTTCATCGAAGAAATCGGTGAGGCATACGGGCTCGAAACCGAAGCAACCGAATCCACCACCAAGAGATCAGACTCGTGGTGGCGCGGCCTACGGAACTAATCCGGGCGTAACGCTCCGGCTTTAAACACAGCGTGGGGAAGGTCGTTCAGCGGCCTTCCCCACGCTGTGTTTAAAGCGGTAACTGACCCCGGGCCGGCCTACCCCTTAGTAGACGGAGCCCCCGTGCAACGGAGCGCGTAAAGATACGCAAAAACCGGTAGGCTATTGTGCACTTGAATGCCCCGCTCGCTCCCGAGCGCAAGCAACCGCGACCACGCGGAAGGTACACACGCCACCGCGTTCACGCATCACACTGAAAGGCCGTAGCCATCAGACGCCCCGCACTGTTCAAACGAACTCACGCACGCAACAGCGAAACCCGCGCGCACCGCGGCACGCGACGCACCGGCGTGCTCGCACGAGTCACAGCCGTGCTCGCCGCCGCAACACTCGCACTCACCGCATGCGGCGCTGGCGGCTCCAGCAAGCAAAACGAAGGATCCAACGGCAAGGGCAACGGCACCAACAAAACCGCGGTCACCGTCGGGCTGACCGCGGCACCTGCCAACCTTGACTTCACCACGACATCGGGCGCCGCCATCCCACAAGCGCTCATGACCAACGTGTATGAAGGGCTCGTGACCGTGGACCAAAACGGCGACCTCCAGCCGCTGCTCGCCGAATCCTGGGACGTTTCGGAGGACCGCACCGAATACACCTTCACCCTGCGCGAGGGTGTAACCTTCTCCAACGGGACCAAGTTCAACGCGGAAACCGCTAAGTTCTCGATCGAACGAGTCAAGACCGACGCCTGGAAGAACGGCCTCAAAACCGGCATGGACGTCGTTGATAAGGTAGAAGCCGTCGACGACACCACGCTCAAAGTAACGCTCAAACACCCGTCCAAGGCATGGCTGTGGGACATGGCAACGCTCGTCGGCGCACAGTTCGCACCCGACGGCGTAGACAACCTCGCAACCAAGCCAGTAGGCACCGGGCCGTTCACCGTGACCAAATGGGATAACGGCCGTAGCCTGACACTCGAAGCGCGCGAGGACTACTGGGGCGAAAAACCAGCCTCCAAGAAAGTCACGCTGCGCTACTTCGCAGACGCCACCACGGCCGCAAACGCGCTCAAGACCGGTTCCGTAGACGCCATCCCAGCGTTCCAAGCCCCAGAGCTCATCCCAAGCTACGAAAAGAACCCTAAGTTCAAGGTTCAGCGCGGCACCACGACCAGCAAGGTCATGCTCGCGATGAACAACAAGAAGCCGCCATTCAACAACCTCGACGCGCGCAAAGCGATCATGTACGGCGTCAACCGCCAAGCAGTCCTCGACTCCGCATGGGGAGGCTACGGCGACCTCCTCGGCGCGCCAGTTCCGCCAACCGACCCGTACTACGAAGACCTCAGCGGCGAATACCCATACGACCCAGAAAAAGCCGCCAAACTCGTCGAAAAAGCCGGCATCAAGGGCGAAACCGTGACCATCGCAACGCCATCGCTCCCATACGCGACCGCGGCAGCGCAGGTCATCGTCTCCGACCTCAAAAAGATCGGCCTCAACGCCAAAATCGAACAGCAAGAGTTCCCGGCCGTGTGGCTCGACAAGACCTACACCAAAGGCAACTACACGCTCTCGGTGATCGCCCACGTCGAACCTAAGGACCTCCTCAACCTGGTCCGCGGCGACTACTACTTCGGCTACGACGACTCCCGCATCGCCAAGCTCCGCGAATCCGCAGACACCGCAGGCGACGAAGAATGGGCCAAGCTCACCAAGGAACTCGTCCGCAAGGTCTTCATCGAAGACGCCGCCGCGAACACGCTGTTCCTCATGGCGGGCATCACCGTCATGGCTGCAGACATCGAAGGCATGCCGGAAAACACCCCGACCACCGCACTCGACCTCACCAAGGTCCACCACAACTAATGTGTGCGCCACTCATGTGCGGGGGTAAGCGGTGATCCGCAGCCTGGCCCTGCTCGCGTTGCGGATGATCACAACGCTCATCGTCGCCTCCATGATCCTCTTCGCCCTGTTGAGGATCATGCCGGGCGACCCTGCGCAAGTCGCGCTCGGCCTGCAGGCATCCCCGGAAGCGGTCGCGGCACTGCGCGCCGAATACGGCCTGGACAAGCCACTCGTGGTCCAATATCTCGAATGGATCGGCTCGTTCCTGACCGGCAGCGCGGGCGAATCCCTGGTCACCGGCCAAGACATGACCCCCATCGTCGCCGACCGCTTCGCCGTCACGATGTGGCTCGTGATCCCGTCGGTAGCGCTGAGCCTGCTTGTGGCCGTGCTGCTCGGCGCGTGGTCGGCGCGCCGCGCCGGAAAGCCCGATGCGGTCCTCATCTCACTCATGACCCAAGGCTTCATGGCCGTGCCCGCGTTCCTCGCGGGCTTGTTGCTCGTGTTGCTCTTCTCGGTGAAGCTCGGCTGGTTGCCGGCCTCCGGCTGGGTCGCCCCCAACGAAGGCTTCGGTACGTTCCTTTCGCACCTCGTCCTTCCCGTCATTGCGCTCTCGCTCGTGCAAACCGCGGTACTGACCCGCTACGTGCGCACCTCGATGGCCACCGTGCTGCGCAAAGACTACATCCGCTCCGCCCGCGCCCGCGGCCTCAGCAAATCCGCGGCGATCCGCCGCCACGGCCTCCGCAACGCCGCCATCCCCGTGCTGACGGTTGCGGGACTGCAACTGGCAGCGGCAGTCATCGGCGCCGTCGTGATTGAGCGAGTCTTCGACATCCCGGGCCTCGGCGACCAACTCCTCATCAGCGTCGAACATCGTGACATGGTCACGATCCAAGCCATCGTGATGCTCTTGGTGACCGTGACCGTGGTGATCAACGCGATCGTCGACGCCCTGCTGGTGGCGGTTGATCCGCGGCTTCGCGTCAAGGCGGTGGCGTGATGCGCAAACTCCCCGTAACTCTGTGGGCTGGCAGCGTCCTGATTGCGATGGTCGTGCTGCTAGCGCTGTGGTCGTGGGTTATCGGTGCCCCATACGATCCGGTGGCAGCCGACGCGACCGCGCGACTGCAAGGCGCGAGCGCCGAACACATCATGGGGACCGACCGCTTTGGGCGCGACATATTTTCGATCATCCTCGGAGGTGCGCAAGTCGCGCTATCCGTGGGCGTGGTTGCGGCGCTCATCGCGTTGATGGTCGGAACCCCGCTGGGCATGTGGGCAGCGATCCGCCGCGGCTGGGTTCAAGGGGCAGTGACCCGTTCGTCTGACGTGATTCAGGCGTTCCCTTCGCTGCTTTTGGCGATCGTTTTCGCGGCCTCCTTCGGGGCGTCGCCCATGGTTGCTGCCGTTGCGATTGGCATCGGCGCGATCCCTGGATTCGTGCGGATGGTGAGAGCCGTGACAGCACGTATTCTGCGGGAAGAATATATTACTGCGGCGCGGGCAGCTGGCCGGAACTGGTTCAGCATCGCGTGGCGGCACGTGCTCCCGAACCTCGCAGGGCTTTTGCTCGTCGAGATCGCGGTGACATTCTCCATCGCGATCCTCGCTGAATCTGCGCTGAGCTACCTTGGCCTCGGGACGCCTGCCCCTGAACCATCGTGGGGTCGAATGCTCTACGAGCACCAGGTGTTCATCGAAGTAGCACCCATGACGCTGGTGTGGCCGGGGCTTGCAATCGCGATCAGCGTTCTAGGCCTCAACCTGTTCTCCGAAGGCCTGCGCGACGTGCTGCAAGAGCGCCGCTCTTAGGCGCGGTTTTCGCGGTTACAGGGCTTGAAAATCCCTTGATCTGTGCGGCTGAAAATTGAATGTTCACCTGTTGCTTTCCTGGTGTTTTCCGTTCTTTGTGCCTATGCATAGAAAACTCAGTAGTCTAAACTGCGACTATCAACAGCCTGAGACCCGAGTCACAGCGAAGGATGAACGACGTGTCGTCACGCGAGAACAGCACACCTGAAGGCAACAACCCCGAGGGCGCCGGCAATCCGGAGAGCGCTGGGATCCAGCCGCCGGCTGGCTACACCCCGCCGCCACCAGCGCAGGACGGCCACGGTGGCAACACCCAGGGCGTTCCGCCGCAAGACGACGCGACCGCCGTGTTCCCGTCGACCCCATACGGCGCCAACGACGACCAGACCCGCGAATACTCCGCAGTTTCCGGGCCGGTCGCTCCAGCGGCGCAACAGAACCAGGGCTACGGGCAGCAGGGTTATGGCCAGCAAGGTCAGTACCAACAGGGGTACGGCCAGCAGGGCCAGTACCAGCAGGGCTACGGACAGCAGGGCTATAACCAGCAGGGAGGCTACGGCGGCCCAGGCCAGGGTGGGCCAGGTTATGGCGGTCCCGGTTATGGTGGTCCTGGCCCGGGTGGCCCAGGCTATTACGGTCAGCCGGGCGACGAACAAGGTGGAGACAAGAAGAAAAAGGGCGGCCTTGCGTGGCTTTGGTGGCTCATCGGCGTTCTGCTTGTCCTCGTTGCCGCGGGCTTGGTTTACATGTTCGTGTGGGGGCCTTGGAGCAACCAAGAAAACGGCGGCAACAATGATCCATCGCCGAGCGTGACTGAGCCCGGCGGGAACAACAATGGAACCCCAGGCTGGAACACCGAACCCCCAGGTGGCGATAACCCTGGCGGCGACGACTTCTTCACGACCGACCCATTCGGTAACTCCGGTAACAATGGCGGTGGAGATACTGATCCGTTCGGTAGCAACTCGGGTGGCGGTGACACGGATCCGTTCGGTAGCAACTCCGGCGGTGGGGACACCGATCCGTTCGGCGGAAACAACTCTGGCGGTCCATCAGAAGATCCGTTTGCTTCGGCGAGCGACATACTCCGTGAACTCGAAAACCTGCCAGAAATAACGATGCCTCCAGTTGAAGACCTGGGCGTCAAGCGATGACCTGGGCGTGACTCCCGGTTTCCAAACCTCACCCCATAGCAAGGCTCACACCCGGAAGGTAATGCCATGACCTCAGGAAACTCGATGCCCCCAGGGCCGAACTCGCAGCCGGGTCCACAGCCAGGTCCACCGCCAGGTCCGAACTCTGAGCCGCAACCAGGCCAGTACCCCGGCCAGCAGTACCCCGGCCAGCAGTATCCAGGTCAAGGTGGTCCGGGCTACTACGGTCAGCCGGGCGACGAGAACGGCGGCGGCGACAAGAAGAAAAGCCGCGCGTGGCTGTGGTGGCTCATCGGCGTCCTCGCGGTCGCGATCATTGCCGGCCTCGTTTACATGTTCGTGTGGGGGCCATGGAGCAAGCGCGAAAGCAACACGATCGACGTTGACCGCCCAACCGCACCAACTGAGGCGATGCCAACCATTCCTGCACCGCCATCTGTGCCAGGTGGATCTACCGGCCCTAACCCGACCGAGGATCCCTTCGGGCCAAGCACTCCTGGTTCAACCGACGACCCATTCGGGCCAAACCCGACGTCCCCAGGTGGCACCAACCTGCCTTCCTATGACCCAAGCCACAACCCGTGGTCCAGCGCTCCACCATCTAACTTTGGCTCTCTTGACCCGAACACCGGAGCAACGCTCCAGTCCTTCAAGGACGTTCCGCAATACTGCGAGTGGCAGTTCGGGAAGTCCTCATGGCGAGCAACTGACGACGGCATGACCTACCAAGGGCCGAACAGCGGCGAGGCCTTCACTGACGTCACCTGCGGCATGTCCCTGATCTCCCTGAACAGCAGCAACCAGGCACCAGGCGTTGAGAAGATCATGGACGCCATGATCCATGGAAAACAGGGCAAGGGCACCATCGAAGGTAACGACCTTGGCAACTTCTTGCCAAACAACAAGCCGTTGCGCATCGACTACGAGATCAACCAAAACAACATCAAGATCGAGGTATCGGCGAAATAACCCGCCACCACAACTCACCTCGCTCATACTCAACGGAGGCCGCGGCATCGACATCGAGCCGCGGCCTCCGCTTCATCCGATCCACGCATCGAGGTCCTGGCCGTTAGACTCATCACTATGTCAGCCGCACTCCCTAGAGACCCCATCGCGTCCGCCCAAGCCAACTGGGAGAAATCCGGATGGGGCGAGGTCTCCGAACCCATGGCGACCGTGACCAGCATCGTCCGCGCCAACCAAATCCTCACCGGCCGCGCCGAAGCCCTGTTGCGCCCGTTCGACCTCACGTTCGCGCGGTACGAAATGCTCATGGTCCTGCGCTTCGCACGCCGCCCCATGGCGATGTCCAAGGCCTCACGCGTGTTGCAAGTCCACCCCACATCGGTCACCGCGGCGGCAGAGCGGCTTGAACGCGACGGCCTCATCACCAAGACCCCGAGCCCCGACGACGCCCGCACCGTACTGCTCGCCATAACCGAAGCTGGCCGCGAGCTCAGCGAAGAAACCACACAGATCCTCAACCGGGAACTCTTCGCCCAAACCGGTTTCACGCAACGCGAGATAACCACACTCAACCGCATCCTGCGCAAATTCCGGCAGAAAAACGGGGACTTCGCCGAACCCCTCGGATAACGTCACAATCCGCGGGAACACACACGCGGGTGGGTTAGATTGGTGTCATGTCGAGTACCCGCCGGAAAGCCTCCGCAAGCGAACCTGTAGCGCCACCAGCACATCAGAGCGCGATCGCTCGCCGTGTTTTCCCCACGGGTAAAGAACCAGACCCACGCTTCACCCTCGCGAACGAGCGCACGTTCCTCGCGTGGATCCGCACCTCGCTCGCGTTCGTCGCAGGCGGTGTCGCACTCGAGGCGTTCGAGGTCGGCAACTGGGATCCCGTGCTCCGCAAGTCGGTGGCTATCGCGGTGATCGCGATGGGCTTGCTCATCGGTCTGGGTGCCGCGTTCCGTTGGTTGCGTGTTGAGCGCGCGATGCGCCACGACCATCCGCTACCTGTCCCGCTGATCATCCCTGTGCTTGCGCTGATTGCTGCCGCAGGCTCGGGTGCCGCTGTTGGTTTGGTGCTGACGAACTGATGCCGGAACACGGAAGCGGCGAGAGGCGGGCGACCCGAGTCCGCCTCAGCACTGGGTGGCACACCGTCAAAGAAACGGGTGTCACGATCAGTCGCGCTGTGCGTCGTCGTATCCCGATCAAGCCGCCGCAACCACTTCCAGAACCCGTCGACGTAGGCCTGCAGCCGGAGCGCACATCGTTGGCATGGTCTCGCACGGGCTTTGCCGCGCTCGTCGCAGGGTTTATGGGTGTCCGCTGGTACGGGCAGATGGGGGCGCTGTTGCTCGTGGCGACCGCGCTGACGTTCGTGGGGGCTGTGTGGGTTTCGACGACCCAGCGGGGCCGTCTGCGCCGCATGGCTGAGTCATTCGAAGAGCGGCAACCGCCACCCGTGGTGCCGGTCATTACGATGACGCTCATGGTGGTGGGCATGGCCGTGATCGCGATCATCGTGGTGTTGCGCGTATAGCCGCCCCTAGTTTGCGTACCGCTTGATCACGAAGACCCTCAGCTGCTCCGCGAGCGCTGCGAGCTCTTGATGCGCGTAGTGGTCGGCGCGCCAGGCGGCGTGCAGGGTCACGGTGAGCTCATGGCCTCCGTTGGTGATACGTAGCGGAACGAGATCGAAGCTCGGGTCCTCGGTCACCACAGCGACCCCCTCCGTCGCGACGAGCGCTTGGGCTACGCGGCCTGAGTTGGTTTCGATGATGTCGGGCTGTGAGAGGCCAGCGGTTTCGCATGCGCCGTCGAACACGCGGCGGGCCTTGAATGCCCGCGATGGAATGTGGATGGTGTGCTGGGCGAGCTCCTCGAGCGGAACGCTGCGGCGCTGAGCCCATGGATGCTGCGCGGAAACATATGCCCACACCGGCATCTTTTGAAGCTGAACGTGGGGGATGTCGGCTGCCGGAGCGGAGGGCATCACTGCTAGATCGGACGTAGCGATCGTGTCCTGCAAGCTCGCATCCAAGGACGCCTCAACAATGTTTGGTTGCCACTCGGACTGCTCCAGTGTCGCCACGAACGGAATCACAACGTCGATGAGCGTGGTGCCTGGCGCGGCGAACGTCACTTCACGCATGCCGCCGTGGGCGAGTAGATCCGCGAAGTCGAGATTGTGCTGGAACTCGGTCAGTAGCTTCTTGGCGGCGGGGAGAAAATCGCGGCCAGCTTTGGTGGGAGTGAGTCCGGACGGAACGCGATCAAACAGCACAAGCCCGACGTCGCGGCTGAGCTTCTGAAGCTGTCGCGTGACTGCCGGCTGTGTGATGCCGAGGTCTCGAGCCGCGGAGGATACGGAGCCGGCTTCGGAGACGGCTACGAAGGCTTTCAGGTGCTCGATGTCCATGATTCCCAGTCTATGCGTATTCGTTATGGGGGTTATGCCGATAACTGATTAGACAGTCATAATGATTTCGGATCAGAATGTGATGTACGCAACTTTCTGCGATCCGTTTTCACCGGGAGGTTCACACCACAATGCACGCGGACAACACCAACGTCAGCACCCCGCTCGAACAGAGCCGCCACCTCGCAACTGACCTCCCGGGCCCTAAAGCCCAGGCACTGGCCGAACGACAGCGCGCATCGGTATCTGCCGGCGTCGGCGGGACCATGGCGACCTACGCTGTCCGCGCCGACCGCGGCATCATCGAAGACGTCGACGGCAACCGCCTCATCGACCTCGGCTCCGGCATCGCCGTGACCTCCGTGGGTGCATCCCACCCGAAGGTCGTCGCTGCAGTCCAGGATGCTGTCGCGAACTTCACCCACACATGCTTCATGGTGACCCCGTATGAGGCCTACGTTGAGGTCGCTGAAAAGCTCAACAAGCTCGCCCCGATCTCCGGCGAAACCCGCACTGTGCTGCTCAACTCCGGCGCTGAAGCCGTTGAAAACGCCGTCAAGATCGCGCGCTCCGCAACCGGCAAGTCCGCCGTCGTCGCATTCGATCACGCCTACCACGGCCGCACCACGCTCACGATGGCGCTGACCGCGAAAGCCAACCCGTACAAGAAGGCGTTCGGTCCTTTCGCGCCAGAGATCTACCGTGTAGCCGGCTCCTACCCGCTGCGCGACGGCCTGAGCGGCGAAGAAGCCGCGGCTCGAGCCATCAAGCAGATCGAAGTCCAGGTGGGTGCGGACGACCTCGCCGCGATCATTATGGAACCGATCCAGGGCGAAGGCGGTTTCATCGCGCCAGCGCCAGGCTTCCTGCCGGCGATCGTCGAATGGTGCAAAGCCAACGGCGTCCTGTTCATCGCGGACGAAGTCCAGACCGGCTTCGCCCGCACCGGCTCGATGTTCGCGTGCGAACACGAAGGCATCGAACCAGACCTCATCACCACAGCGAAGGGCATCGCCGGCGGCATGCCGCTCTCCGCGGTGACCGGCCGTGCCGAGGTCATGGACGCCGTCCACACCGGCGGACTCGGCGGAACCTACGGCGGTAACCCAGTCGCCTGCGCCGCAGCGCTGGCCTCGATCAGCGTCATGGAAGAAGAAAAGCTCGCCGACCGCGCGCAAGAAATCGACCGCATCATCACCGAAAAGTTCACCGCTGCGCAGGAAAAGGACAACCGCATCGCGGAAGTCCGCGGCCGCGGCGCGATGAAGGCCATCGAATTCGTTGACCCAGCCACGGGCGAACCAGATGCGGCACTCGCAGGTGCGGTCGCCAACGCAGCCCGCGCACAAGGCGTCGTAACCCTGACCTGCGGAACCTACGGCAACATCATCCGCCTCCTGCCGCCGCTGACCATCAGCGACGAACTGCTCACCGAAGGCATCGACATCATCCTCGAAGCCCTCGCACAGAACTAGCCCTCGCGCAGAACTAAACGGCACCGCGCAGAACCAAGCGGCGTAGCCAGCACTAGAGACTCAACTGACAATCCATACCAACAGGAAGCGATAACAATGACGAACGCTCAGAACCCAACCATCGACCGCGACGTGGTGGTCATCGGTGCAGGTCCAGCAGGACTCATGGCCGCATACACCCTCAAGAAGGCCGGTAAATCGGTCGCCGTCCTGGAAGCACGCGAACGCGTAGGCGGCCGCACCTGGAATGGTAAGGTCGCAGGAACTGACGGCAAGGAACACTTCATCGAAATCGGTGGCCAGTGGATCTCCCCAGACCAGACCCGCCTCTCCGATCTGGTTGAGGAACTCGGCCTCAAGACCTTCTCGCGCTACCGCGAAGGCATCTCGATCTACGTTGACCCTGAAGGCAACCGCCACGAGTACACCGGCGACCGCCTCCCAGTGAATGACGCGACGAACAAAGAGATGGATAAGCTCATCGACCTGATGAACTCCGTCGCAGAAGAGGTCGGCGCAACCGAACCGTGGGCCGCTGAACGCGCTGCGGAGCTCGACTCGATCTCCTTCAAGGACTTCCTCGCTCAGCACACCGACGACCAGGAAGCGATCGACAACGTCTCGATCTATGTCGCATCCGGAATGCTCACCAAGCCAGCGCACACGTTCTCCGCGCTGCAGGCGGCACTCATGGCCGCATCGGCGGGCTCCTTCTCCAACCTCGTGGACGAAGACTTCATCCTCGATAAGCGCGTTGAAGGCGGTATGCAGTCGGTATCGCTGACGCTGGCCAAGCACCTCGGCGATGACGTGTTCCTTGGCAGCCCGGTCCGTGAACTCGAATGGGCCACCCCAGACCCATCGACCGCCGATGAACTCAACAACATCGCCGCCGATGTGCGCAACGGCGTGGAAAACGGTGTGCTCGGCCCAGTGACGGCGGTGTCCGACAAGGTCACCGTCAACGCGAAGGCCGCCGTGCTCGCGGTGCCACCAAACCTCTACAACCGCATCCAGTTCGTTCCGCCACTGCCGCGCGAACAGCAGGTAGCGCACCAGCACATCTCGATGGGCCTGGTCATCAAGGTCCACGCGGTCTACGAGACCCCGTTCTGGCGTGAAGAAGGCCTCTCCGGCACCGGCTTCGGTGGCGGCCGCCTGGTCCAGGAGGTCTACGACAACACCAACTACGGCGAAAACTTCGCCGGCGGAACCAGCGGTGAAGAGGATCCATACGGAACCCTCGTGGGCTTCGTCTCCGACGTCTATGCCGAAGAGATGTGGGCCCTGCCAGCGGAGGAACGCAAGCAGCGCATCCTCTCCGCTATGGCTGACTACCTCGGCCCGAAGACCATGGAGCCGATCGCGTTCTACCTCTCCGACATGGCGGCAGAGGAATGGACCCGCGGCGCGTACGCAACCAGCTACGACCTCGGCGGCCTGAGCCGTTGGGGCCACCTGCAGAACCAGCCAACCGGCCCGATCTTCTACGCATGCTCCGATATCGCCGCTGAAGGTTATCAGCACGTCGACGGCGCTGTGCGTATGGGTGAGGCCGCGGCTCATGCGATTCTGGAAGCACGCTAACATTCACGCGCACCCGACAACCGGGTGCTGTTGAGGAGGACACCGTGCCAGTTCCATCCCGTCGAATCCTTGTAGGTTACGTCGCTACCGCGGCGGGCCGTGACGCCCTGAACTTGGGCATCACGCTCGCCGTGGACCGCGACGCCGAGCTCCACGTGACCATGGTCGCTCCGGAAGCTGAGCCGTACGCGGCCGCAGTCTCCCAGGGCGCTGGCTACGAGCGCGTATTGCGCCGCCAGTTGCAGGAATGGGTCGATGAAGCGGTCGCTTCGGTCCCAGAGGGCGTCCGTGTGTTCGGTCACGTGGTGTCTGCGCATTCGGATGCGGAGGGGCTGCTGGCTCAGGCTCGGGCGGTCGATGCGGGTGCGATTGTGATCGGTGCCCGCGGCGGCGGTGTTTTGGGCCGGTACCGGATCGGTTCGGTCGCTCAGGCGTTGCTGCATAGCTCGCCGGTCCCGGTGGTGTTGGCGCCTCGTGGTTACAGCGGCCACGGCCCGCTGAGCCGCATCACGGCACTGTTTGGCGATCGCCCTGGCGGTATGCAGGTGATCGCTGAAACCCTTGCGGCCGCCGATGCGACGGACACCCCGGTCCGGTTGGTGACGTTCGCTCAGGCGTCCACTACAGGTAAGTCTTCGGCCGCACACACAGGTGTTCCAAACGCGGAAGCGATGAAGTCTTTCGTTCTGGGGCAACTGGATCGGCTGGAGAGCGACGAGCACGGTGAGCGTGCTCGCGCGATGATTAGCTCCGGTCAGGCGACCACCGAAGTGGTTGCTGGCGAGGAGATCGAGAAGTCGGTGCGCCGCCTCGATTGGGAACCGAATGAGGTCGTGGTTGTGGGCTCGTCACGCTTGGCCCCTGCTGGGCGGGCGTTCTTGGGCTCTAAAGCTGCACGCGTTCTGCGTGCGATCTCGGTTCCCATGGTGGTGGTTCCCGCACCGCGGTGAGTTACTAGCGGCCGCGGTCACGTTGGGTCGCGGTTCTGATGGAAGGGGAGGGCGCGTCCATGGCCACCTCAACGGACAAACAAAAGAGCAGCGCAAGCTTCTCTGGCAAGGGGCTTGCGGCCGGTAAGGTCGGCGTGCTCGGAGCCGTCGTGATCGGTGTTTCGTGTATCGCACCGGCTTATACCCTGACGTCAGGCTTGGGCCCAACGATCTCCGAGGTGGGGACACACGTTCCCGCGATCCTTCTGTTGGGTTTCATCCCGATGCTGTTGGTCGCCTTCGGTTATAAGGAGCTCAACAACAGGGTCCCGGACTCCGGGACGTCGTTCACGTGGGCAACCAAAGCGTTCAACCCGTGGATCGGGTGGATGGGCGGCTGGGGCTTGATCGCGGCGACCGTGATCGTGCTTTCAAACCTCGCGGCCGTTGCGGTGGACTTCTTCTATCTGATGCTCGCGCAGCTGTTCGGGGACCCCTCCATCGCAGATCTCACACGGAACCTGTGGGTCAACATCCCCACGACCATCGTGCTGATCGCGCTCGCCGCGTGGATTTCCTATGTGGGTGTTGAGGCGACCAAGGCCGTCCAATATGTGCTGGTGGTCATCCAGATTGTTGTGCTGGGCGGCTTTGTTGTCATGGCGTTCCGCGGCGTCAGCGAGGGTACGGCCTTCGATGCGACGCCGGTGAGCTTGGACTGGTTCAATCCGCTTTCCGCTGGGGACTTCTCAGTCATCGCGGCGGGTGTTTCGCTTTCGATCTTCATGTTCTGGGGCTGGGACACGACCCTGACCATGAACGAGGAGACGAAGGACCCTAAGACGACCTCGGCGCGCGCATCGATCATCGTGATGCTCGTGATCATGACGGTCTACATCGGTGTGGCACTCGCCGTGGTTGCGTGGGCCGGTACGGGTGATGAGGGCCTCGGCGCCGGCAACCCTGAGAACCAGGAATCGATTTTCGCGGCGCTCGCCGGGCCGGTCATGGGTCCGTTTGCGCTCGCGATGGCGGTGGGCATCATGGCGTCGTCCTTTGCGTCGCTGCAGTCGACGATGGTCTCGCCTTCCCGAACGCTTCTTGCGATGGGCTATTACGGGGCGTTGCCGCCGAGCTTCGCGAAGATCTCTCCGAAGTACCGTACACCGTCTATGGGCACGATCTTCTCAGCTGCCGCCGCCGGAACCTTCTACATCGTGACCCGCGTGCTGAGCGAAAACGCGCTGTGGGACACGATCACCGCGCTCGGCCTCATGGTGTGTTTCTACTACGGAATTACCGCGCTCGCGGCGGTCTGGTACTTACGCCACGAGCTCTTCGAGAGCGCCAAGACGGTGCTGACTCGCCTCGTCTTCCCGCTGCTGGGCGGCATCATGCTGCTGGTCATGTTCTTCAAGACCGCATATGACTCACTCGACCCAAGCTACGGTTCCGGTTCATCCCTTGGCGGAATCGGCATGGTTTTCATCCTCGGGATGGGCGTTCTTGTGATCGGGGTCACTATCATGATCATTACGGCCATCAAGAACCCAGCGTTCTTCCGCGGTGAAACTCTGCCGCAAGTGGACTCCACGACCGACACCTACATGGGTGACGTCGTCGGGGCCGCCCTCGAAGACGGCGACGCAACCACCGCATCTGCCGCTGCTGGATCAAATGTAGCCAACGAACAGGCCGCCACCGCTAAAGCTGCCAACAACGTAAAGGATGAGGAGCAGAAGTGACCAACCAGTCCGCCGCCGCACATGTGATGCCTCCGGAGTGGGAACGCCACGAACGTACGTGGATGTCTTTCCCGACCCCGAATGACACGTTCGGCGAGCGTGGTTCCGAGTCGCTCGAGCGTGCGCGCGACGCGTGGACTCAGGTTGCGCTCGCGGTGGCTCGCTACGAGCCGGTGGTCATGGTCATGGACCCTGCTGATGAGGCCGATGCGCGGGCTCGCTTGGGTGAGAACGTCACGTATTTCGCGGCTCCGCTGGATGACGCGTGGATGCGGGATTCCGGTCCGACGTTCGTGCGTACCACCGACGGTGAGCTTGCCGCGGTCAACTGGGTTTTCAACGGCTGGGGCGCTCAGGACTGGGCTGCGTGGGATCACGATGCACTGCTCGCTTCGCGCGTCGCCGCGCAGGCTGGCGTGCCGCGCGTGGACTCGCAGCTTGTCAACGAAGGCGGCGGGATCCACATCGACGGCAAGGGCACCGTGCTGTTGACCGAGTCCGTGCAGATGGACCCGGGACGCAACCCTGGTGTGGATCGCGAAGAGATCGAGCGCGAGATCCACAGCAAGATCGGCACGACGCACGCCGTGTGGGTTCCGTACGGCCTGACCCGGGATAACGGACAGTTCGGAACCCGCGGCCACATCGACATCGTCGCGTGCTTCACTCCGGCCGGGGACGTCCTGCTGCACATGCAGAACAACCCTGACCACCCGGACTACAAGGTGTCCCGTACCATCAAGGAAGTGCTCGAGGCTGCGACCAACGCTGAGGGCGAGCCGCTGCGGATCATCGAGGTCCCGGCGCCGCAGGTGCTGACCGATGACGAAGGCTGGGTCGACTACTCCTACATCAACCACTACGTCGGCAATGACTGCGTGATCCTGTGCGGCTTCAACGACCCGAATGACGAGGTTGCCGTCAAGATCATGCAGGAAGCGTACCCAGGCCGCACGGTTGAGCTCGTTGATGCGCGCGAAATCTTCGCGTGCGGCGGCGGGATCCACTGCATCACCCAGCAACAGCCAGTGGTGGGCGCATGAGCAAGGTTTTTGATGCGGGCGACGTTGTTGTGCCGTTCGATGTTGCTGAGGCGAGCATCGCCGAGCTGCGTGCCGCGCTTGAAGAGGGCCGGGTGACAGCTGTCGAGCTGGTGACCGCGTACCTGGACCGCATCGATACCTACGATGGTGAGCTCAACTCGGTCATTGTGCGTAACCCGGATACGTTGGCTGAGGCGGAGGCCTCGGATGCGCGCCGACGTGCCGGTGAGTTGGCGTCGCCGCTGGACGGGATTCCGTACACCGCGAAAGAGTCCTACATGGTGCGGGGGCTCACGGTTTCGGCGGGTTCGCCCGCGTTCAAGGACCTCATTGCGCAGCGCGACGCGTTCACGATCGAACGGCTGCGTTCCGCTGGCGCGATCTGCCTAGGGCTCACTACGATGCCGCCCATGGCTAACGGCGGAATGCAGCGTGGCCTCCACGGCCGCGCCGAATCCCCGTACAACCGCAGCTACCTCACGAGCGCTTTCGCGTCGGGTTCTTCCAACGGATCCGGTACCGCGACGGCCGCGAGCTTCGCGGCGTTCGGGCTGGGGGAGGAGACCTGGTCTTCAGGCCGCGCCCCGGCATCATGCAACGCCTTGTGCGCCTACACGCCGTCCCGCGGCGTGATTTCGATGCGCGGGAACTGGCCGCTGGTCCCCACGATGGACGTGTGCGTACCCCACACGCGGTCGATGGCGGACATGCTCGAGATCCTCAACGTGATCGTCGCCGACGACCACACCCACGAGGGTGACTTCTGGCGCGAACAGCGCTGGGTCGATGTCCCGAAAGCCTCCGATGTGCGTCCCGCCGACTATCGCGAGCTGGCAGAGCAGCGCCCGCTGGCTGGCATTCGCATCGGCGTCCCGGGCATGTACATCAACCAAGATGAGCACGCTGGAACCGGCGGAGACCGAACTGGCGACACCGGCGTCGGCGGCCCCATGGGCCAGAAAATCAACACCCACCCCGACGTGATTGCGCTATGGGAGAAAGCACGTACCGTCCTCGAAGACGCCGGGGCTAGCGTGGAGATTGTGGACTTCCCAGTAGTCAGCAATTACGAAGGCGACAGGCCTGAAGCTCCCACGATCTCAACCCGCGGGATGGTGAGCCCCGAATACCTCACCGACGAGGTCGGATACCTCGCCGCATGGTCATGGGAGCGTTTCTTGCGCGCCAACGCTGAGGTCACTGAAGCCGGCGGGGAAGCGCCGCGGCCGGCAACGCTCACAGACGTTGACGGGGCGGACATTTTCCCGCATCCGGAAGGCGCGCTCGAAGACCGCTACGTGGGCTTCGACGACGACATCGCAACCTACCCGGACATGATCCGGGAGCGCGGGTTCTGTGAACTGGCGGACATCCCGGGCATCGGGGACGGCATCGCGGGTATGAACCAGACCCGCGAGATCGACTTCGATGACTGGATGGCCGAGCGCAACCTCGACGCAATCGTTTTTCCAGCGATGGCCGACGTCGGCCCAGCCGACGCCGACACCAACCCCGAATCAGCCGACAAAGCGTGGGCCAATGGAGTCTGGGTTGCCAACGGCAACCTCATCCCACGCCACTTCGGCATCCCGACCGTGACCGTACCCATGGGAGCCATGCACACCGCAATGCCCGTGGGTCTCACATTCGCGGGCAAGCCGTATTCGGACAACACACTGCTGGCGCTCGCCGCAGAGTTCGAAGCCCGGCACCCGGCCCGCACCACACCAAGCCTGACCGTAACTAGCAAGGATTCAGCCGCCACCATCGGCAGCGAGTGAAAACAAAGGAGCAGGAACAATGTCCCAGTCCTACGTTGGCATCAACCCGGCAACCGGCCAGGTCAACAACGAATACCCACACACCACTGACGCCGAAATCAGCGCGGCCCTCGACAAGGCCGTCAAGGGCTACAAGGAATGGCGCGCCAAGAGCATCAAGGAGCGCAGTGAGATCCTCGCGAAGGTCGCCGACCTGTTCGTTGAGCGCCGCCGCGAACTCGGCGAAATCGCGACCAAGGAAATGGGTAAGCCATTCGGCGAAGCCCGCGGTGAGGCCGCGTTCTCTGGCGAAATCATCCGCTACTACGTAGAGAACGCCGAAGAGCTCCTCGCTGACGAGGTCATCAAGGACGACGAAGACGGCAAGGCCGTCATCCAGAAGCGTCCGCTCGGCCCACTCGTGGGTGTCATGCCGTGGAACTACCCGTACTACCAGGTTGCACGTTTCGCTGGCCCTAACCTCATGCTCGGTAACGTCGTGCTGCTCAAGCACGCGGAATCCACCCCGGACTCGGCGCTGGCTATCCAGAAGATCATGGACGATGCGGGCGTTCCGGAAGGCGTCTACCAGAACATCTTCGCGTCCCACGAGCAGATCGCATCGCTCATCGAGAACCCACAGGTTGCGGGTGTCTCGCTGACCGGTTCGGAACGCGCAGGCCGCGAGGTTGGCGCGACTGCAGGCAAGGCCCTCAAGAAGTCCGTTCTTGAGCTCGGCGGTAACGACCCGTACGTGATCCTCTCGAGCAAGGATCCACGCCAGGCGGCCCGCGACGCGATCGCGATCCGCTTCGAGAACACCGGCCAGGCATGCAACTCGAACAAGCGCCTCATCATCATGGAGGACATCTACGACGAGTTCCTCGACGAACTGATCAAGGAAACCGAGAAGCTGCAGCCACACGACCCAATGGAGAAGGGCGAGAACGTGTTCGGTCCGCTGTCCTCCGAGAAGGCAGCTGACCGCCTCGTGGAGCAGCTCGAAAAGGCGGTCTCCGAAGGCGCGACCCTGCGCGTCGGCGGAACCCGACTCGACCGCCCAGGCTTCTACGTCCAGCCAGCCGTCCTGACCGACATCCCGAAGGACACCACCGGCTACAAGGAAGAGCTGTTCGGCCCAGTCTTGAGCGTCTACAAGGTTTCCTCCGATGAGGAAGCGCTCGAACTCGCGAACGACACCGCGTACGGCCTCGGCTCCGCAGTGTTCGCTGTCGAGGAAGGCCGCGCAGAACGCTTCGCCGAGGGCATCGAAGCCGGCATGGTCGGCGTCAACGGCCCAACCTTCGAAGACGTCGACATGCCATTCGGTGGCGTCAAGGGCTCCGGCTTCGGTCGTGAGCTCGGCAAGCTCGGCATCGACGAGTTCGTCAACAAGCGCCTCATGTGCTTCAACAAGTAAGCGACTGACGCTGGTGCTGACGCCAGTGGCGTCCGCTAACAACAGCTTCGGCTAAAACAGCAGTGGCGGGCGGTTCACACGAACCGCCCGCCACTCGCGTTTAAGAGGAGTGTTACTCCGCGCCTTCTGCTCCGCGATCTCTACTCCGCGCCGTCTACGAAGATCGTGGAGAAGTCGCGGTCACCGCGGCCCGTCTCCTGAGCCGCATCCAGCGAACGCAGAGCGGCATGCACGGCGGGCATGTTCGCATCGAACGCATCGGCATCAACCGCGCCCTGCTCGTACAGCTCACCGAAACGCTCCGAACCCGCCACGGCGGCGAGCATCAAGCGAGCGTCCTTAGCGATCGCGTCCACCGTGAAATCACCCGGTGAGGTCACCCGCTCACCCTCAACGAACGGGCGCTTCATGTTCGCGATGAACGCGAGGCCGGTCGAATCCAACATGTCCAGGGTCTCCGAGCCATCCAACCCAGCCGCGGCGCCCAACGTCAGAGCCTCACGCAGGCCCTGCGCCGAAACCGCCAACGCGAGGTTCGCGAGCAACTTGCCCGCGGTAGCCTTCTCTGCGGAATCAACCACACGCAAACGAGCCGGATCAGCCCACACAGCCACCACATCGGCGGCCTGGGTGCGCACGCTCTCATCCTGGGAACCCACATACACTCCGAGCTTGCCCGCACGAGCCGGACCCAACGTGCCCACCACCGGGGTCGCAACATAGCTCGGAACCGCGGCAGCGAACTCGCGCGCATCCTCCATGCCCACCGTCGTGGCATCAAGCCACGGCACACCGTCCGGGATCAAGCCCGCGCCCGTGATGACCTCACGCACCACATCAGGGCCAAACAAACACGAAACGACGACGTCCGCGCCAGCCACCGCATCGGCGGCAGACTCAGCGAGCGCGGCACCCTCCTCCACGAGCGGCTGCGCACGCTCAGCCGAGCGGTTCCACACCGTCACCTCATGATCTGCGAGCAATTTACGGGCGAGCTCGGTGCCCATCCGGCCAGTACCAAGAAAAGCAATCTTCATGCGTTAAGTCTCTCGCATTGCCGCGTTCAAGCCAACAAGCGGCTGGAGCCAACGAACGGTGCCAACCCCAACGAACCCGCGAACGCAGTTCGCCCCGGGTCTTCACGCGAAGACCCGGGGCGAACATGAACTAATGCGAATCAGCCGCTAGTGGGAGCAACCGCATCCGGCGTCGTTGGAGTCGCTGCCGTCGGTCACGCAACACACCTGCTGCTTCTCTGGCGCAGGAACGTCCAGGACAGGGGAGCGGTCGAAGAAGCCGTCTGGGCGCAGCTTGAACCCGACCGTGTCGACCGGCATGATCGGCCAGTCCTCAGGGCGTGGGAAGTGGGTCAGGCCGAAGGAGTGCCACACGACGTTCTGCTGGGTGTCGATGTCGCGGTCAGCTTCGATCCACTGCTTGATGCCGTGCTTACCCGGGTTCTGGTTCGGGTAGTCACCGGTCGGGTATTTCTCTTCCTTCGCGTAGCGGGTGACCCACAGTCCGTGGCACATCACGGTTGCGCGGCGGCCGATCGAGGAGTCCTCGTGGTCCGCCAAGAGCAGCGGCGTGCCGGCTGGGTGCAGCTTGTAGGCAACAGGGTGGCCCAAACGGTTGGTGGACTCTGGGTTGGAGATGACCCACGAACGGCCCACCGAGCTGTCCGGATCGCGTACCGCCTCAGATTCCTTGGTGAGCACGGTGCGCTTGCGGGTGAACGCGTTACCGCGCGGGTTGTCCACGGACACCGGCACGCGCACGGCATCTTCTTCCTCGACGCGGGTTGGCCCGCCGTCGAGTGCGAAGTCGAGGCGTGCCGCGAACTGGTGCTGGTGGAACGGCGCACCCAGGCCTGGAGCGATTTCGCTGTTGTAGCGTGGGTCGCCCGTGTAGCCGGAGGTGAACACGATGCCGGTGGCTTTGGCCTCGAACTCGATGTTGCCGTCGAGGTAGAGGTACCAGTAGAAGCCGTAGTCGTAGTTACCAACGGTGGTGAAGATCGAGAACACCATGCGGCGGTTACGGCGGGTGTAGGCGGTGTCTGCCCACAGGTCGGTGTGCTTAGCGAGCAGCGAGTAGTCTTCCTCGTGCATGCAGATGCCGTTGGTGATGGTCACCGGGTTGCCGTCGTTGTCCGCGATGGTCGGGGACAGGTAGGTGATGTCGCCGAGGCAGTCGCAGCCGAGCTCGAGCGAGTTGGCGCACTGGCCGATGAGGTACTCACCCGTGTCGAAGTAGTTCTGCCACGAGCGCACTGGGCTTGGGTCACCGTACGGGACCACCATCTCTGCGATGGATGCGCGGTTGAGGATGCGGCGGCGGCCCTTTACTGGGTCGTCGAAGCACACGTTGTGCAGCACGAGGCCGTCACGCATGTCGAAGCCGACGTCGAGGCTCCAGCGTTCCCATTCGACGTGGTTGCCGTTGGTCACGGTGAACGATGGACCCTCAGGCTGGGTGATGACGATCGGCTTCTGCGTTTCACGCAGCGGGTGCCCGGTGTCTTCCGGGGTCATGTAGTTGCCGTGATCTTCAGGGATTGGGTGATCGAAGAAGTCCAGGACCTGCATGACTTCCTTGTTACCCACATCGACGTAGGCGAGCAGACCTTCGATTGGGTGCGCCCAAGCGGAATCGGATTCGTGCTTCTGTACGAAAGCGAGGCCACGCAGAACACGCTTGCCAGCCTCTTCCGGGTATTCGAACACGCCGGCGGACAGCGGGGCTACACGAACGTCCTCGACCTTGAGCTCGCGCTTTTCGAGTGCCGCGATCCACTCGGGGTGGGTCGAGAGCAGCTCTTCCACGAGCGGGAACTCTTCAGCCAGGACCGGCAGCTCGCCGTATTCCTGGGTGTCGATTTCGTGGTGGCATTCAACGGTTCCGTTGGTCACGGAAACGGTCGCGTCGAAGGACTTCTGCTGTTCCGCGTCATACAGGAAGATGCGAACCAGACGGTTGACTGGGGCGTCCTCCGGCAAGTCGAAGTCAGGGTCGACGACGCCGATGTAGGCGAGGCGGGTTGCTTCGCTGAACTTGCCTGCTTCGCGCAGGATGCCCACGGCAGTTTCCACTTCTGCTGGGGTCAGCAGGGTGTGGTGCCCAGGGGTCGTGTTGGTTGGGGTGATGGTCTGCGACATGCTTTCTCCAATTCGACACGCGTGCGCCGGTGCGCCCGATGGCGTGGTTGGTGGTTTGTGAACCGGTGTCTGAACCGAGTGATGCTGGCTTGTGCATCGCGTGGGTTGAGCTTTCGTGGCACCCCACGTTTTTCTATACTTGTAGACGATAAATGTGATTCGCATTACATGCAAGTGATCTGGACCAAATACTTTCCGAGCCGTTGAAGGACGCCCATGCCGAAAGTCGTTGACCACCAAGCCCGCAGGGAACACATCGTCGATGCCGCATGGGCGCTCATCGGGCGCGAAGGTTTCGAAGCGGCCACGATGCGGGACATCGCCGCTGAAGCCGGCTTCGCCAACGGAGCGATCAAGCCCTACTTTGCGAGCAAACAAAAACTCCTGGAAGCGGTCTATAAGTCCGCATTCGACCGCACCAATGATCGCGCCGACGTCGCGTGCGCGGACCTCGCCGGCCGCGCCGCGATCGAAGCATTTGCCCGAGAAGTCCTCCCGCTCACACGTGAGACCCGCAAAGAAGCCGCGGGCGTCGTCGCCTTCTGGGGTGCCGCAACCGACAGCCCGGAACTCAAAGCCATTCACGAACGCTCGATGACCGCCTGGCGCAAACGCATCGCCGCGTGGTTCATCGAAGCGCAAGATGCCGGTGAGTTCGCGCCCTCCCAGGATCCGCGCCAAGCCGCCGATGCGCTCGTGACCTTCATGCTCGGGGCGCAGGTCGTGCTCACCATGGAGCCGCAGAACGCGCTCCCTGACATGCTGACCGCGCAGCTCGAGATGCTCCTCGATGGCTTCGCCCGCGACTCTGATCTAACCCGTGACATTGCCCCGGTAACGGCGTAGATTGAGCCCAATATGTTGTACACGTCACGTTTGCAGGGCGCAATCACGCGCTCGCCGGTAGCCCGCTCCTTCGGGGAATGGCAGCGGGCGTCTTCGCAAGCCTTCGTGCCGTTGCATGCCCACGCAACACGTGCCGGAAACTTCACCGCCAAGCTCGCGAGCTTCCAGCACACCGCGGCGTCGGCCATCCGCATCGACGCATCCGCGCACGCCGTGGAGCGAACCCCGGAACTGATTGCCGCGGGCGGGGGAGGGATGCTCAAGTTCACCCTCCAGGAAACGGGGCGTTCCTACCTGATCCAGGGTGGTCGCGAGCTCGAACTCACCCCCGGGCGGCTCGCGGTCTATGACACCTCCAAGCCGTACACGATGGTCGTCGAGGACGATTCGAGCATGCTCATCGTGATGCTCCCGTACGCTCGCCTGTCCGCGCCGGCCCGCGACCTGACTGCGTTGGCCCTCGGTGAAGACGGCGGAATGGCCGATGTTGTGGCCCCTTTGCTCACGGGACTTTCGCACCGCATTGCACGGCAAGGCTCTGCCGCGGCTGGCCGGCGCGATGCCGCGGGGCTTGCCGCTCTGTGTGCGCACTCTGTGGGGTTGATTGATGCGATGTGCCTCGAGCAGGCCGAGCGGGACTTCGGCAGGGACGCTGTTGAAGGTTCCGCTTTGGCGGCGGTCCGCGCCACGATCGAATCGAAGTTGCGCGACCCGTCGCTGACCCCTTCAACGCTTGCTCAGTTGCACTTCATGTCGTTGCGGCAGCTGTACACGGTCTTCGAGCCCATGGGCGTTCCCGTCGCGACGTGGATCCGAACCCGCCGGCTCGAAGAGGCGCGCAAGGAAATCCAAGACCCCGCGCTGGCGGGAGTTCCGGTATCGCATATTGGTGCGCGCTGGGGATTCCCTGACGCTGCGCATTTTTCCCGAGCGTTCAAGGCTGAGTTCCGGCAGACGCCTTCGCAAGCGCGCGAAGCCGCGCGGTTGGCTGGCTAGCGCTCAAGCTATACGCCCGCGGCGGTCTGCTGGCCGTGCACACATTCAAGCTGTGCATGCATTCAATAACTCTGCACAAAAACGCAAGGTGCGTGCACGGGAATACTAGATGGCAGGAACTCGCGCGAGCATGATGGTGAGCCACATCACATATCGTTCCTGGGTGGCTGCGGGACCTCTGTACCGGAACGTCTCTCGGCCCCATTTTCACAGTGAGGTGCCACATGACCGCTGAAACCACGGGGTCAGCTACGCCAGCGCCAGCGCAAAACAACCCAGCGCAACAGAGCGTCCGGCCGCCAGCATCCAAGCGCATCGGAACCTTCTCGCTCGCGCTCATGATTATCGCGGCGTCCGCGCCGCTCACCGTGCTCGCGGGCGGTGTCAGCTCTAACTACGGCGTGACCGGCCTGCTCGGTGTTCCGCTGAGCTTCCTTATCCTCGGCGTGATCCTTGCGCTGTTCGCGGTCGGCTATGCCGCGCTCTCCGCGCGTGTCCGCACCGCCGGCGCGTTCTACGCCTACGTAGCCCGCGGGCTCGGCCGCGTGACCGGCGTCTCCGCGGCATGGGTCGCGCTGCTCGCATATAACGCGATGCAGGTCGGCATCTACGGCATGTTCGGGTTCGCGTCCGCGGACACCTTCAACGCACTCTTCGGTATCGACGTCCCATGGTGGGTCTACGCCCTAGCCGGTTGGGTGCTCGTGGGTATCCTCGGCGTCAACTCGGTTGACCTTTCCGCTAAGGTCCTCGGCGTCCTCGTCATCATCGAGTTCATCATCGTGTTCGCCTACGACTTCTTCGCAGTCATCGACGCCCCGGCCGGCCTCTCCGCTGACGGCTTCATGCTCGGAGATCTGTTCGCGCCAGGTGTTGGCGCGGTCCTCGCGTTCTCGATGGCCGCGTTCATGGGCTTCGAATCCGGATCTGTCTACGTTGAAGAGGTCAAGGACCCAGAGAACACGGTCCGCCGCGCAACCTTCGGCGCCGTGATCGCTGTAGCGATCTTCTACGCGGTCTCCGCATGGGCCATGATCATGGTCCTCACCCCGGAAAAGACCGTCGCAGAAGCCGGCGAACAAGGCCCGGGTGTTGTGTTCTCGCTGTTCAGCGCGCACATCCCGAACAGCCTCGTGGTTTTCGCGCAGGTCATGTTCGTGACCTCGCTCATCGCAGCCCTCATCTCGTTCCACAACGTCGTGGCGCGCTACCTGCGTACCCTAGCGCGTGAAGGCGCGATGCCTAAGTTCCTCGCGATCTCACTCGGCCGCGGCCAGGCGCCAGCGCTCGGCTCGATCTGCCAGTCCTCGATCGCGCTCGCCGTACTCATCGTCTTCGCGATCGCCGGCTCCGGATCTGAAGATCCGATTATGTTCCCGGTCGTGACGCTGTTCACGTGGCTCACCAACGTCGGGTCCTTCGGCCTCATCGCGCTCATGGCACTCACGAGCTTCGCGGCGATGGCCTACCTGGGAACCAACGCCCCGGAAGCCTCGATGTGGACCAGGTTCGTTGCGCCGCTGCTTGCGGGACTCAGCCTGAGTGGTGTCGTGGTGCTCATCATCACGAACTTCTCGTTCCTCGTCGGCATCTCCGAAACCAGCCCGCTCAACTGGATCCTGCCGGGCCTCGTGGTTCTCGCAGCGCTCTTCGGCGGAATCTGGGCGGCGTGGCTGCGTTCAGCTCGCCCTGAGCGTTACCTCAAGCTCGGTGGCGGTGAGGCCGCAGAGCTCGAATGGGAGCCAACAGAACGGAACTGAAGCCACAACTGAACTAGCAACCGAACTGAATCCCCCATCGTCCATCCAACCGAATCGACCTTCCCGCACGGCGCGGGATAGGTTTAAACACATAGATGTGAGCTGCGCCTCACCAAGGCGAGCTTTACACACAGCCTCATACACACAAGGAGTGTCATGACTGCAGAAAACGTCACCTACGCAACCGCCGAAGAGCTTCGCGCAGCGTTCGACCTTCCAACCGAAGGTCGCGAAATCAAGGACCCAGCGACCGGCGAACTTGTCGGCTACGCGCCAGAGCCAACCGTTGAGGACCTCGACCGCGCAGTGGTCAAGGCACGCGAGGCGCAGAAGGCCTGGGCCGCTAAGTCCATCGAGGACCGCACCAACGTCATGATGGCGGTCGCCGATGCGCTCGACGAGAACGCTGAACAGCTCGCTCAGTTGCTCTCCCGCGAGCAGGGTAAGCCGCTCAACGGCCCGAACGCTCGCTTCGAGGTCGGCGCGTGCTCCGCTTGGTTGCGTGCAACCGCCGCGATCGAGGTCAAGCCAGAGGTCCTGTTCGACGACGAATCCGGTAAGGCTGAACTGCACTGGCGCCCGCTCGGCGTGGTTGGCGCTGTTGGCCCGTGGAACTGGCCGATGATGATCACGATGTGGCAGATCGCGCCGAACCTCAAGATGGGTAACGCTACTGTCATCAAGCCTTCCGAGTACACCCCGCTTTCGGTGCTCGCGATGGTTAACGTCATGAACCGCGTCCTGCCTGAGGGCCTCGTTCAGGTCATCGCTGGTGGTCGCGACGTGGGTGAGGCGTTCACCGCCCACAAGGACATCGATAAGATCATGTTCACCGGTTCGATCGAAACCGGTAAGGCTATCGCTAAGGCGTCCGCTGAAACCCTCAAGCGCGTAACCCTTGAGCTCGGCGGTAACGACGCCGGCATCGTGCTCGATGACGTCGACCCAGCTGCGATCGCTCAGGACTTGTTCTGGGGCGCGTTCATCAACACTGGCCAGACCTGTGCGGCACTCAAGCGTCTCTACGTACCTGACTCGATCTACGACGAGGTTGTCGAGGAACTGCGCAAGGTCGCTGAAGCGATGCCGATGGGTGTTGGCCTGGGCGAGGAGAACGTGCTCGGCCCACTGCAGAACCAGATGCAGCTCGACATCGTCAAGCGCTTGGTTCAGGCCGCTAAGGACAGCGGCGCCCGCATCGTAACCGGCGGCGAGGAACGCCCAGCGGACGAAGCTGGCTTCTTCTACCCAACGACCCTGGTTGCCGACATCGACAACGACAACCCGCTCGTCGCTGAAGAACAGTTCGGCCCGGCTCTGCCGATCATCCGCTACACGGATATTGAGGAAGCCATCGAGATGGCGAACGGCCTCGAGGTCGGCCTGGGCTCGTCTGTATGGTCCTCGAACCGCGAGCGCGCCCTTGAGGTCGCTAACCGCCTCGAAGCTGGCACCACGTGGATCAACAAGCACGGCGCGATCGACCCTCGCATGCCGTTCGGTGGCGCTAAGCAGTCCGGTTACGGCGTCGAGTTCGCGATGGAAGGCCTCAAGGAAGTCGCACAGCCACACGTGATCAACTACTGATTGCGGCGGCGCCGCGGCGCCGGGGTGGCTCTACCCCTGGGTGTCGTATGTAGGCGTTTCTGAGAGGGGTTTTGGGGTGCCTTGCGGGGCGTCCTAAAACCCCTCTCTGTGTTTCTTGCATGATTCAGCTTTGCGTCACACAGATTGGAAACGTGACCAAGAGCATAAAAGTAGTGGAATTATGAGTAGAATTAGGTTGCATCAAGAACAGTTCGTCCAAAGAAAACGGCACAATGTCGTCAATCTTTCGTATCTGGCTGATCTTTGATTACTTTCTGTGACAAAGTTCACATCACACTCTCATCTTTGACATGACGGGAAGAAAACCATGAAGCGTACTCGCGCAACATCCCTCGCGGCTGTAGCCGCAATTGCAGCTCTCGGTTTGTCTGCCTGCTCCGGCGACGATTCCAACGGCGGCGGCTCCAACGGTGGCGAAAAGAAGAAGGTCGACATCGTCCAGTTCGTTAAGCACCCGTCGCTCGACGCAGCTAACGAAGGCTTCAAGAAGGGCCTCAAGGACAACGGCATCGACGCCGAGGTCAAGGAATACAACGCACAGGGCGAAGCCGCTAACAACGCCCAGATCGGTTCCCAGATCTCGACCGGTAAGTCCGACCTGATCCTCGCTATCGCAACCCCAAGCGCGCAGGTCCTCTCGCAGGCCGTCAAGGATCGTCCGATCCTCTTCACCGCGGTCACCGACCCAGTTGACGCTAAGCTCGTCGACTCGCTCGAAAAGCCAGGCAAGAACGTCACCGGTACTTCGGATGCGAACCCAGTTGAAGAGCAGCTCGAACTGCTCAAGCAGATCAACCCAGACGCTAAGAAGATCGGTATCGTCTACTCCTCAGCAGAGCAGAACTCCAAGGTTCAGGTTGAGTGGGCTAAGGAAGCCGCAACCAAGCTCGGCATGACCGTTGAAGCCAAGGCAATCTCCGCATCCTCCGAGGTATCCCAGGCTGCAACCTCCCTCAACGTTGACGCGTTCTACGTGCCAACCGACAACATGGTCGTTGCATCCCTCGAGTCCCTCCTGAAGGTCGCAGAGAACAAGAAGATCCCAACCATCGCGGCAGAAGGTGACTCCGTCAAGCGCGGCGCAACCGCAACCGTCGGCATCAACTACATGAAGCTCGGCGAACAGACCGGCGCGATGGCCGCGAAGGTCCTCAAGGGCGAAGCGAAGCCAGAAGAGATGGCTGTCGAAACTCAGTCGGAATACGACGTCTACGTCAACGAGACCGCAGCTAAGAAGGCCGGAATCGAACTTCCGAAGGACCTCGTCGACAAGGCAGCCGAAAAGTACTGATCCACCCACGGATCACTCAAAACCCTGACGTGAAGCCCAGCGCACGCCACGCTTCACCGAAGACAACAGCGGCGGTGCAGGGAGCAGTACACAGCCCTCTGCACCGCCGAACTGTGAGAACACCACCACGCATGCAGGAGCACACACCATGTTTTTCAGCGACATGCTGGCTCAGCTACCCTCCGGAACGGAGCTTGGGCTGATCTACGGCATCGCAGCCCTCGGGGTCTACCTGACCTTCCGTGTCCTCGGTTTCCCTGACCTCACCGTCGACGGTTCTTTCACGACCGGCGGCGCAACCGCAGCCGCCGCGATCGTCGCAGGCGTGCCCCCATGGCTCGCAATGCTCATGGCATTCGGCGCGGGCGCTATCGCAGGCTCGCTCACCGGCATCCTGCACACCAAGGGCAAGATCGATGGCCTGCTCGCGTCCATCATCATGATGATTGCGTTGTACTCGATCAACCTGCACATCATGGGGAACTCCGCAGCCAAGCCACTGCTCGGTGAAACCACCATGCTGACCCCGCTCGAAGAAAACGGCCTTCTGCGCGACAACTGGGTCGGTTCCGGTCTGTTGCTCGTAGGCGTTCTCGCGGTCTCATTCGTCCTCATCTGGTTCCTGCACACCCGCACCGGCCTCGCGCTGCGTGCAACCGGTAACAACAGCCAGATGGCAACCTCGTTCCGCGTCAACACGGACAACCAGAAGATCCTCGGCCTCGCGATCTCGAACGGCCTCGTCGCAGTCTCGGGTGCATTCCTGGCCCAGTACCAGTCGATCGCAGACGCCACGATGGGTATTGGTCTGATCGTGATCGGTCTGGCCTCCGTTATCGTCGGTCAGGCGATCTTCGGTCAGCGCCGCGTATGGCAGGCAGTCCTCGCGTGTGTTGCCGGTTCGATCCTCTACCGCTGGGTTCTGCAGATCGCACTCGGCGCGGGCCTCCCAGCATCGGACATGAAGCTTGCATCCGCGGTCCTCGTCGTCATCGCGTTGCTGCTGCCACGCCTCGAAATCTTCAAGAAGATGAAGGGCCGCAAGCTCCGCCGCGAACAAACGGAAGCTGAAGCCGGACTTCCAGACGACGCTGACACCCCAGCTAAGGCCAAGGCATAAGGAGAGACACATGCTTGAAATTCAGAACCTCTCCCGCACGTTCTTCCCGGGAACCGTCAACGAACGCAAAGCCCTGCGCAATATCAACTTGAAGCTCAACAACGGTGACTTCGTGACCGTGATCGGCTCCAACGGTGCAGGTAAGTCGACGCTGCTCAACATGATCGGTGGGCGTTTGCGCCCGGACACCGGCAAGGTAGCGATCAACGGTAAGGACGTCACGAAGATCAAGGAACACAAGCGGGCCCTGTGGGTCGCGCGCGTGTTCCAGGACCCGATGGCCGGTACCGCGCCTGGCCTCACGATCGAAGAGAACCTCTCGGTTGCGGTCTCCCGCGTTCGTAGCCGCGGCCTACAGAAAGCCGTGTCCTCGAAGGATCGTGCTCAGTTCCGCACCGCGCTCGAAACCCTCGAGCTCGGGCTCGAGAACCGCATGAAAACCCCGGTCGGGTTGCTTTCGGGTGGTCAGCGTCAGGCGCTCAGCCTGCTCATGGCAACTATGACGCACCCGCAGATCCTGCTCCTTGACGAACACACCGCGGCGCTCGACCCGCAGCGCGCAGCGCTCGTCTCGCGTCTGACCGGCGAGATCGTGGAACGCGACCAGCTCACCACGCTCATGGTCACCCACAACATGGAACAAGCGATCCAGCTGGGCAACCGCCTCATCATGATGCACGACGGGCAGATCATCCTCGAACTCGACGGCGAAGAGAAGAAGAACGCAACCGTCTCGAGCCTCCTGGCAGAGTTCGACAAGATCGGCGGAGAGCTCTCCGACCGTTCCCTGCTTGCATAAAAGAAGGCTGGCGTTAGCCTCAGCTGGCCCAATCCGGCAGCCAAGCTAGCCAACAGCACGATGCGGTGCACACCTCACGCAAGGTGTGCACCGCATCGTGCGTTAAGGCACCGCGGTCCATCTAAAGGCCGCGCGCCGCGAGTATTTACCGCACAGACGTGAGGCGCGGTATCTTGAAGAGTATGCCCACACAGTCTGTTAAGCGCGGACAACGCCCGCCCATGAACCCTGCCGTCAAGATCGGTGCGCTGGTGCTCGGCGCGATCGTTGTTGTCGCGGTACTTGTGCTTGCCGCCCGCGGACTGCGGAGCCTCGACGCCGTTGAGCAGTTCATTCAACGCTATCCAGGCACCTCAGAACCGCCTGCGTTCAGCGAGCCCGGATTCCCGCTGTGGGTGCGCATCACGCACTACCTGAACTTCCTGTTCATCCTGCTTCTGATGCGTTCCGGGATGGAGAAACGCGCGATCGGTGCGCGCAAGCACCCCGCGTATTGGACACCGAGCAAGCGCGGCGGTCGCAAGATCCCGTTCTTGCTGTGGTGGCACCAGTTCGTTGACGTTCTGTGGGTTGTCAACGGGCTCGTCTACGTGGTGCTTCTGTTCTCGACCGGCCGCTGGGGCCGCTTGGTGCCGACCAGCTGGGATGTCTTCCCGAACGCGGTCTCCGCAGGCCTGCAGTATCTTTCGCTGGACTGGCCGCTCACCGAATCGTGGGGCGCCTATAACTCACTGCAGCTACTCGCATACTTTGTGGTCGTGTTTATCGCGGCGCCGCTGGCGATCATCTCGGGCCTGCGGCTCTCGAGCTTCTGGCCTAAGGACGCCCCGAAGCTCAATAAGGTCGTGTCAGCTAAGGTCGCTCGCGGCCTGCACTTCCCGGTAGTTGTTGTGTTCATTGGGTTCGTAGTGTTCCACGTGTTCCTCGTGTTCACCACGGGGATGCGGCAGAACCTCAACCACATGTTCGCAGGGACCGCTGACACCTCGTGGGTTGGTTTCTGGGGCTTCGTGATCTCCACGGTTGTTGCGGTGGGCCTAACTGCTGCCGCAACAACGCCGGTTCTACGGCCTATCGCCGCGACCCACGGCAAGGTCACGACCCGCTAGGTCACGGTTCGCTAAGCCGCGCCTCGCTGGGTTGCACGCCACTGACCACTGTCCTCTGAGTCAGCGCGCGTGTATCAGCGCAACCATTTCCGCGAGCCGCGCCGGGGTCATGTCGGCGAGGGTTTCACGGATGATGAGCCCGTCGCGTCCCGTGATGGCCGCGGTGTGGGGGATACCCAGGGTTGCTAGTCCCGCGTTGACTGCGGAGGCTGTGCCGGGCGTCGAGTCTTCGATCGCAATCACCCGGGTTGCCGGCAGCTCCAACCCCGTCGCCTCGCGCAACAGACGCAGCCCCTTGAGGTAGGGCTCAGGCTCTGGTTTGTGTGGGTACACCGTGTCTCCGGTGACGATCGCATCGAATGGATTGCGTCCCAAGACCTCGATGAAAGCGCTCGAAAGAGGCGTCTCAGACATCGTGACGAGCGCCTGCGGAACCCCGGCCTCACTGAGCGCTTCGAGGAGCTCGCGTGCGCCTGGTCTCCATGGGATACCGAACTCTCGCACCCCTGCGGCGACCTCCGTGATGAGGTGGTCGATGATCTCCCGGACTGACAAGTTCAGGCCCGCTTCCCGCATCTTTTCGGCGGCAGAAGGTAGGGAAGCGCCTACGAAGTCCTCGACGTCTTGCTGAGTCCAGGGTGCACCTGCACGTTCCATGAGTGAGATCTCGGCCCGGCCCCACAGCGGGTCGGAATCGATGAGGGTTCCGTCCATGTCCCACAGGACTGCCGCTGGTAGCTGGTTGCTCATGTTCACTCTCACTCGCTTTGGCATCGTCGATGGGTGGCTGATGTGGTCGACGATGCGGTGGCCCCGTTCGCGCTGGTATGTGTGCGCTGGTATGTTCGCCTCCAGTCTAGGCAGGGGACCTGGAGGGGCAGACCGGGCAAGAGAAATTGCGGCGCTTAAAGCGCTGTGAGGTATGGGATGAAAATCCCATACCCCACAGCCGATGGTGGTGATCGGTTAGTTCAGTGAACTACTCCGCGATTATGGAGCGGTGATCACCTGTGCGCGAGAGCCGTACTGCTTCTCGTTGCCGCCCTTGAGGTTGCCGGTGCGGTTGTTCAGGTGCAGGACCAAGAACTTCTTGGATGCGTCCTGAACCAGTACCGGAGCGGCGGAACCCTGAACCGAAGTGACAAGCAGGCCGTCGGTGCGGTTCGCGATACCTGGGTTAGCGGCATCGAATTCGATCCAGTCGGTCTTGTCAACCGCAACGTTCTTACCGTTTTCGTCAACGTGGTACATGGACCAGGACGAGACCTTGTAGCGGATCTTCGCTGCGTCTTCCTTGGTCAGGCCAATCTCCTTGAGGGATACCGGGAAGATAGCGACGTTCGAGTCGAAAGTCGCTGGGTCCTGGTTACCCAGCAGGTCGTTGACCGGACGCAGGTCGACGGTCTTGCCCGACTTCGCATCGGCGGTTACTGCGAGGTCCAGATCGAGGGAGTCGAGCCGGGTGTTGAACATGTTGTAGTCGGCCTTGCCGTCACCGTTGACATCGATGTCGATGTTGAATTCGGTGGCGCTGTTCATGCGTGCCCAGTTGCCCCAGGTCGAAATACCGAAACCGAGGAGGCCGTCCTCCATGCCAGTGACCGGTACGGTCGAGGTTGCGCCGACGTACTGGAGGTCCATTTCACGGGCGGCAGGAACCTTGTCCAGCTCCTTCTTCCCGCGCTCCGAGGTTGCGCCGAGCTCGAGCACGGCTGCCTTGGAGATGAACGCTTCGTTGCGCAGACCGGAGTCTGCATCAGGGCCGCGGAACTGGACGGTCGAACGGTCGCCGCGGAGCTTGGTCAGCTTGGCGGTTGCGTTACCTGCTGGCTTTGGTGCCGAGGTCACTGGGACGCGCAGGGTTGGCTGGGTCGAGGAAGTGAATTCGACGCGGCCGGTCGTGTCTGCAACGTATGCACGTGGCAGATCTTCCTGCTTTGCATCCATGGTTGGGTCCATGGTGCGAGTCATCTTGTTCTTGTCGAAGGTGAGAGTCACCTTGACCTGTGCGATGCCCTTGGATGGAACCGTGACGCGCTGCTTGTCGAGGGAGACCTTGACACCCTTCTGCTGGGTTGCGCCCTTGTATGCGACGTTGTAGGTCTGTGCGCGGGTGGTCATGTTGCGCAGTTCGACCGTCTTGGTCACGGAATCGGTGTTCTGGACAACCTCAACGACACCGAAGTTAGCGGAGACGAGGTCCTTGCGGTCCTTGTCGTAGGCGATAACCGGGGTCTTGAGAGCGGCGTCAGCCATCACACGGCCGGAACCAACACGGTTTGGACCGTAGACGTTCTTGCCCTTCTTGATGTCGGCAGCCGCGGTGTTCATGACGATGTTCTTGATCTCGAGTGGCGTGTAGTTGCCGTTAGCTGCAACCAGAGCCGAAACACCCGCGGTGAACGGGGTAGCCATCGAGGTACCGGACATGTTCAGTGCACCGTTACCCATGCCAACACCTGCGGAAGGAATCGAGGTACCTGGTGCTGCCACGTCTGGCTTCACAACGGCATCCGAGCCGTGCAGACCACGCGAGGACGATGGGTTCAAGGTGTCCAGGGCGTCGGTGTTGATGGACATCGAGGAGGTCTTGGCAGGATCAACGCTGATCTCGAGCTCGCCCTTCTTAGCGGCCTCGACAAGCTCCTCAGATCCGGACTTGGTGAACTGAACGCCTGGGATCTTGTCGTTACCGGCAATACCTGCGGTGAAGACCTCGTTCGGAGCGTTGAGAACAACACCCTTAGCGCCTGCTGCGGCAGCGTTGTCGAAGCGAGCCTTGGAGCCACATTCGAGCTTCTCGCCGGCTGGGTCGTCAGTCCAGTGCAGCCATACCCACTTGCCCTTGATCGACTCGTCGCCGGTCAATGGGGCACAACCGGTGGTCTTGAGGCCAGACTTCGGAACAACAACCTGACCGGACTCTGCCTTCTCCCATGGGTAGGAAGCGGAGAGCTGGCCTGGGTAGTCCTTCGCGAGGTCCTTAGGCTTGGTCACGGTGATCGCGTCAGCTGCGGCCTGCGAGCCGACGGAGTTAGCAACCGTGAGGGACGATGGTGCAACACCTGGTGCGCCACCGATGTCGGTGATGTCACCGGAGTTACCGGAAGCGATGACGGTCAGGATGCCCTGCTTGGTGAGGGCGTCGACCATGTCGGCCTCTGGGTCATCGGCCGGGGTGTTGGTCGAGCCCAGCGACATGTTGACGATCTGTGCGCGGTCAGAGAAGTCGCCGTCACCGTTCGGGTCGAGCACACGGTCGAGTGCTTCGCCGACAACGTTGGTCGAACCTTCACAGCCGAACACGCGCAGGGACACGATGCCAGCTTCTGGGGCGGCACCTGGGCCGATGCGCATCGCGTTGACCAGGTCGTCGTTGAGGGATTCGTAGTCGCCGCGGAATGTCTTGCCGTTTTCGTCGACGCCGTAGCCTGCAGCGGTGCCGGCTACGTGGGTTCCGTGGCCGCCAAGTTCACAGTCAAGCGGGTTGGAGTCTGGCTTTGGGAGCGAGAAGAGAGACGCAGCGTTGTAGTCATCGCCGACGAGGTCCCAGCCGCCCTTGTACTTCTTTGGATCGTAGAGGCCGGAATCAGCCGATGGCATGTCCTTGGAAGCCTTAGCTTTCTTGTAGGCTTCCTTGGTGCCTGGGCCGCCGAAGGCTGCGTGGGTGTAGTCCAAACCGGAGTCGATAACCGCGATGGTGACGCCCTTACCGGTCTGCTTCTGAGCGGCCCATGCCTGGACGGAGCCGGTGTCGATCACGGTGCCCTTGTTGTTGCGGGTCTTTGGAATGATCGCGGAAATCTTGACGACGTCGTCGCGGGATGCGAGTGCGCGCAGGCTGTCAGCGTCACCCTGAAGTGCAACGCCAGGAAGAGCGTTGGTGGTCTTGTAGAGGACCTTCGAGTTGGACTGCTTTGCAGCGGAGGTGCCCTGTGCCTGGATCTGCTTGCGGAGCTGGCGGACCTTAGCGACGTTCTTGACTGGACGCTTTTTGCCGCTACGCACCTGGGCTGGCTGGGAGAGCTCGTAAGCACCTTTACCGGCGAACTGTACGTAGACGGAAACCTGGCCCTCCATCTTGGCCAGAGGGCCCTGGACCTTGAGAGAGTTGAGTTTCTTCAGATCAAGGTCAGATGGCTTGAGCTTGTTCTTATCAACCTTGTCCTTGTTTTGGCTGAGCGAATCTGACTTAGCTGCAGGGTTCATGAATGACGATGCGTTAGCGGCGGGCACTGTACCCACGGCTAGCGCAGCACCTACAGCCAGCGCTGCGGCGCCGCGTGCTACGCGGCGCGTTTTGCTGTTTTTCAAGAGATCTCCTCAAGAGTGCTTTGGTGTCGAGTAATGGGACAAATGCTGATGAGAACGACGCGGTCAACAGAATGTGCGGTACATCACATCAACACTGATGAGATTTGTCTAAACCGGAGGTAATGTCAAGGGAAATTTTTGTACTTGATAGTCCGCTAAGGCGCACCTTTGAGCTAGCTGTGTAGGGCGGAGTTGCCGGATGTAAAACATCCCGGGTTTCTCAGACCTTGCCTGTGAAGTCTGAGAACCGGGATGAAAAAAATTTTCAAAATATGTCAGGAGTTTTTTGCTCGCGGACAGGTGGCGCACAGCGCTTCTAGTTTGAGCGCAGGCCACCCTGCCACAGAGCGTCGAATGGGAGTGAGGATTCCACACGCTGGCTGATTCCGCGCGTCACGAACTCTTTGGCTTCGCGGGCCGCCTCGAGCGGGGAGCGGCCCTGAGCCAGCAGCGCGGCAATAGCCGCAGCGAGCGAGCATCCAGCGCCGGACACCGCATGATCGCCAACCTTAGGCGTCGAGAGAACCTCGAACTCGCCGCCGTCATAGAAAACATCCACAGCATCAGGGCCGTCCAAACGGATACCGCCCTTAGCGAGCACAGCGGCGCCGGACTTCTCGTGGATCACCTTGGCGGCCTTCTTGAGGCCCTCAACGTCAGTGATCTCAAAGCCCGCCAACGTCGAGGCTTCAAAGAGGTTCGGGGTCACGAACGTAGCCTTCGGAAGAAGCTTGGCAACCAATGCCTGGTCGGTGTCCAAAGCCGCGCCCGGCTCCTGGCCCTTGCAGATCAAAACCGGATCCAGGACCACGTTGTCCCACTCCTGGTTTTCAAGAGCGCCAGCCACCGTTTCGATGGTCTGCGGGGTGCCCATCATGCCGAGCTTGACGGTGCGAAGCTTGCCATCGTACGAGGTCTGCGAGGCCTCGAGTTGATCCGCGATCACCTGCGGATCAACCGGCACGAAGCGGTGGTTCCAGTTGTCCTTCGGGTCGAAAGAAACGATGCAGGTGAGCCCGACAATGCCGAAAACGCCGAGCTCCTGGAACGTCTTGAGGTCAGCCTGAGCGCCGGCACCGCCGGTGGCTTCAGAACCTGCGATGGTCAATACGATGGGGGGATTCTCAAAAGTCATAGTCATATCGTAAAACCGTGAGATGTCATGATCAGCCAAACTGGCCGAACGACATGCCAGAATAGGTCGGGAACTTTCATGTTTCGTAGCAACCCGGTGGTGGCAGGACCGGGCCGCGCACATCCCCTTAAGGAGAGCCATGTCCAGCCGGCCTGAAACCATCCCTGCCAGCCCCGCATCAGACGCCGCACGCGAGCATCGAGCCGTGTTCGCATCGACGGGTTCGCGTTTTTACCCCACCATCCTGGCCCTCATGGGGCTGGTGTTCGTGCTCAGCAACATCGGCGCCAGCAAGGGCGTTGAGCTGTTCGGCCTCGTAACGGACGGCGGTTTCTTCCTCTTCCCGCTCGCCTACATCTTGGGCGACGTGGTCTCGGAGGTCTATGGGTGGAAGGCCTCACGCCGGGCCATCATTACGACGTTCGTGTTTGGCGCGCTCGCGGTGCTCACTTTCCAGACGATCATCGCGCTGCCTGCCGCGAGCTTCTACGAAGGCCAGGAAGCGCTTGCAGCAACGTTGGGACCGGTATGGCAGATCGTGCTCGCGTCCCTGTTGGGGTTCATGGCCGGCCAGTTGTCTAACGCGCTGATCATCGTGTGGCTCAAGCGTCGCCACGGCGAGCGCGGCCTGTTACTGCGCATCCTGGGTTCCTCAGGTGTGGGTGAGGCGTTGGATACGCTGATTTTCTGCTCGATCGCCGCACCGGTTATTGGGATCGATTCGTTCGGGGTTTTCCTGCAGTACTTTGTGATTGGTTTCTGCTGGAAGCTCGGTGTTGAGGTTGTGTTCTCACCGGTTACGGTCGTGGTGATTAAGCTCGTGAAGCGCTTCGAGCCGAGCTACCCGAAGAACGGTGCCGCAGTAGCCGTCTAGATTTCCGGCCCGTCGGCGTTGGTCGACGGTGTATCCACCTAGCTTTCCGGCCCATCTGGCGAGCCGCTGCCGCCGTAGTAGTTGCTTAAGACGGTGTGCTTGTAGTCCTCGTAGGTTCCGTTTTCGATCGCTTCGCGGGCGCGGTCCACAAGCCTCACTGTGAAGGTGAGGTTGTGGATTGAGATGAGCGTGTGGCTCAGCATTTCCTTCGCCTTGTAGAGGTGGTGGATGTAGGCGCGCGAGTAGGTGCTGCAGGTTGCGCAGTCGCAGCCGGGCTGTAGCGGGCGGAAGTCTTCGCGGAAGCGCCGGTTGGAGAGGTTGTAGCGGCCGTAGTCGGTGTAGAAGGCAGAGTTGCGGGCTACGCGGGTCGGGGAGACGCAGTCGAAGGTGTCGGCGCCGTTTTCGATGGCCCACAGGACGTCGTCGGGTTCGGAGATGCCGAGCAGGTGGCGCGGCTTATTTTCCGGTAGCTCTTCGGCACACCAGCCCACGATGGTCCCGAGATTTTCTTTCTCGAGCGCGCCGCCGATACCGAAGCCGTCGAATGGCATGGCCCCGAGGTCTTGGCAGGCTTGGCGGCGCAGGTCTTCGTATTGCGCGCCCTGGATCACGCCGAAAAGCGCTTGGTAGGGGCGGTGGCCGCGTTCGTCGGTGAGTCGGAAGTGCTCGAGGATGCAACGTTCAGCCCAGCGGCGCGTGCGTTCGAGCGATTCGATCTGGTACTGGCGCGAATTGTGCAGGGTTGTGAGCTCGTCGAATGCGAACATGATGTCCGCGCCGAGGCCGTGCTGAACCTGCATCGAAATCTCTGGCGTGAAGCGGTGTTTATCGCCGTTGATGTGGGATGTGAACCACACGCCGTCGTCATCGACGTTAGCCATGCGTTCATGTCCGGGTGCGACCGCATCGTCGGCTCCGCCACCCACGGGGGCGCCATCCGCGCCCATGTCGATGACTTTCTTGAAACCTGAACCCAGGCTCATGACTTGGAAGCCGCCGGAATCGGTGAAGGTCGGGCCGTCCCAGCCCATGAACTTACCCAGCCCGCCCGCGGCGTCCACGACCTCGTGGCCAGGCTGAAGATACAGGTGGTAGGCGTTGGAGAGCACGGCCTGCGCTCCGAGTTCGGCGACATCGCGCGGAAGCACAGCTTTGACGGTTGCCTTGGTTCCGACTGTCACGAACGCCGGCGTCTTGATGTCCCCATGTGGAGTGCGGATCACGCCGGTGCGGCCGCGCCCGTTATCCATGCGGGTGCCCACGGTGAAGCCGAACTCCGACTGCCGCTCGTGCCCGGCCGGAAGCTCCGGCTTGACGTAATCCGCGGACGGCGCGTGGCTAGCTGGAGCGGAGCTGTGCCCACCTGGAGCGGAGCTGTGTCTAACTGGAGCGGAGCTCGGCCTAGTTTGCGCGGGAGTGGTCTTCACGGGGTTCTCCTGAGGCGGCGCGGATGATCGGTATTTCGCGTTCGATCAGCGCGATGTATTCGGGGCGTTCACGTTCGAACGCTAAACGGTAGGCGGTCGTGACCATGAGGGATTTCAGGCGGTTCCACCGCAACTCCAGTTCGAGGTCCGCGTTGAGGGCGTCGCGGGCGCGCTGTATTTCACGGTCGTATAACGATGCGTGCTCAAGCTGGCGCCGGTGGATGTCACGTGCGCTGCCCGGCAGGGTCGCGATAAGCGCTTCCTCACCATCCTTGAGCTGTTCCGCGTAGCCGGCTGCCCCATCGTCATCCCCGGCCTGTGCCGCAAGCCAGCTCGCCAACGCGAGGCCCTGGCGGGTGGGAACCCAGCGGGTCGTGTTGTCGGCGAATGTCTGCTGAGTCAGGACGTTGAGGACCGGCCACGCGAGGTCAGTGTTCTCGTACACGATAGCGAGCTGGTACGCGGCCCACGCGAGCGTGTCGAGGTGGGAGCCAGCCCGCGTGTTGATGCCTGGTGCAACGCGGAGCGCTGCGGTCAGCATCTGGTGGTCTTTGCGGTAGGTCGCTGCCGCTTCAACGAGCGCTGCCTCCGCGGTCCCGTCCTCAACGGGAACCGCGAGCAACTCGTCAATGCCGGGGCCAAGGTCCCGCTCGGTGAAGACCCGGATGGTCGAGTTGATGGCCACGGTTGCGTGTGTGCCGTCCTCCAGGACCACGTCGACGTAGGCATCGGTCCCGAACGAGTCTTTCACGATGGTCGCGGAACGCACCGGCTGCGAGGGCATACCGGAACGACGCATGAAACGGTCGCCCTTGGTGATGTCGCGAGCGGGGATCGCCTGACGATAGCGCGGAAAGTTACCGTCGAAGTTGACGGTCACCGTCCCCACCCCACGTGGGCGAGCGCTTGGTGGATGATCTGCCCGCGTCCGCCGGTGAACTCGGCCTGGACGCTTTCCGAAAGAGCTTCTTCCGGTGTGAGCCACGACAGCTCGAGGGCGTCTTGGCGCGGATTGCATTCGCCCTGAACTGGGATCACGTAGGTCAGCGCGACGGCGTGCTGGCGTTCGTCGGTGAGCCCTGTTTCGGACGGCGACGGGAAGTATTCTGCGACCGTGCACGGAACCAGCGAGGCCGGCAACGACGGCATCGCGAGCGGGCCGAGGTCCTTTTCGAGGTTGCGCATCAGCGCGGCGCGGATCGTCTCACGGTACATCACGCGGCCGGAAACGAAGGTCCGCTCGAACTGACCGTCATCGGTGGTCGTGTAGAGCAGGCCGACCTCAGAAACGTAGCCCATCGGATCCACACGCACAGGGATTGCCTGGACGTAGACGATCGGTAGGCGTCGTCGGGCTTCGTACAGGTCCTCTTCTGAGAGCCAACCTGGGTTTGGGTCTGGGGTCCGTACTGCGCTCATAGTCTTTGTTCTACCTCACTGGGTGCGTGGTTGCCAGCGTTGCGCGGGGCGTGGTTGCTGTGTTCAGCGGTTAGCGCATTCCGCGCCAGTAAGCGTCCGATGCGGGGTTGTTTTCAACGCGGACGCGCAGCGAACGTGCGGTGACGGCTGCCCAGTGTGGGTTGCGGAGGGCTTCGCGGCCGATGCAGATGGCGTCAGCTTGGCCGCTGGCGGCGATCGTTTCGGCTTGCGCGGGTTCGGTGATGAGGCCGACTGCGCTGACCACGGCGTCGCCGGCTGGTAGCGCTTGGCGGACAGCGGAGGCTAGTGCGACTTGGTAGCCGGCTCCGATCGGGATGACCTTAGGGTCTGGGTGGATGCCGCCGGAAGAGATGTCGAACCACGTCACGCCGGCTTCGTCGAACAGGCGGCGGGTGAGTTCGATCGTTTCTTCGACGGTCACGCCGTGTTCGACCCAGTCGGTTGCGGACAAGCGGATGCCCAGCGGCTTGTGTGCCGGCCAGACCTCGCGCACCGCAGTTGCGACCTCGAGCGCGAAACGTGCACGGTCCTGCCCGTACTCGTCATCGCGCTGATTGGTGAGCGGGGAGAAGAACTCGTGGATCAGGTAGCCGTGGGCCCCGTGGAGCTGCACGGCGTCGTAGCCGGCTTGATCCGCGCGGCGCGCGGCCTCACGGAACGCCTCGATGACGTCGCGGATGTCCTCGGTGGTCATCGCGCACGGAGTGAGAAGTCCCGGCTGGATCGGTTCTGAACCCGGCGCGATGACCTCCCACGCACGGTCTTCGTCCAACGGCCCTTCAGGTTCGTTAGGCAAGTGTGGATAGGTCGAGGCTTTGCCGCCCGCGTGCCCCAGCTGAACAGCGGCAGCCGCGCCGTGAGCGTGCATGAACTCCACCATCGTGCGGTGGGCATCAATCTGCTCATCCGACCACAAGCCGAGGTCTTGATCCGAGATCCGGCCGCGTGCCTCAACAGCGGTGGATTCGACCGTGATGAGGCCGAAACCGCCGGTCGCGAACGCTCCGTAATGCACCAGATGCCACGGCTGTGGAACGCCGGTGCGTGGCGCGGAGTACTGGCACATCGGGGAGACGAACGCGCGGTTGCGTACCGTCAGGCCCGCACCTTCGCGCGCCGGGATGGTCAGTTCAGTAAACAGCGTGGAAGCCACGGAACTCCTTAGTCGTCGGCTTAGTCGCGGGCAGGGGGTCTGCCGTGCGGCGGACCTCCAGCTTACGAGGTAGGTCTTCAGCGGGGGAGGTAGGTTTTCGCGAAGTTGACGAGGATGCGGTGCGCCGCCGACACGTCCGCGTTGCGGGCCATGCTCGCAATCGCATCGAAATCTTCCGGATCAAAGTATCCGTTTTCACGATACGCTTCGATGCGTTCGATGAGCCCGGCCGGGTCCAGCTCGGGGTGGAACTGGGTTGCGTAGATGTTCTGTTTGAGCTTGTACATCTGCACCGGCGCAGGGCCCGATGTGGCGAGCAGTACCGCCTCGGGTGGCAGCTTGGTCGTTGACTCTTTGTGGCCAACGAACGCATCGAAGTGCGGGTCAACGCCGGCGAGCAGCGGGTCGGTGAGGCCCTCCGGGGTAAGGCTGATGTGGGAGATGCCGGCGGGTTCGGAATACGTGCGGTCGATGACTGCGCCCGAGGCGAGACCGAGCACCCCAACGCCGTAGCACAGGCCCAGGAACGGGAGGTCTTTTTCGATGACGACCCCCACCAGGCGAGCGAGCTCTTCCTCAACGCGGACTTGGGTTTCGCTGCGGTCGGCATCGGTTGCCGTGAAGGGGCTGCCACCGAGCACGAGCGCCGAATAGCGTTGATGCCACGTGTTTTCGAAACCTACTGGGAGCGGCTCGGCTTCGAGCCGGAACCGTTCAACATCGCGTTCCTCGAGGCCTGAAAGCCGCACGAACGCTTCATATTCGGCGTCCGCCAAAGCATCTTCCGGGCGGGTCTGGATGAGGAGGAATGGTGCGCTCATGAGGCCCGTCCTTTCACGTGCGTGATTCAGTTGCTGCGGCGCAGATTGGCGTCGATGAATGCTTCTTTGACGCGGATGTCGTTGCGACGCGTGATTGCTGCGATGAGTGTTCCGACCATCGTGAGCCCGGCCGCGAAGATGAGGGCCGCGTTGAAACCCAAGGTCACGATGTGGGCGGTGATGAGCCACGTAGCTCCCCACGCGAACGCGATGGGCGCCCAGATGCGGCCGCGCTCGGATACCGCGGCGAGCAGAACAGGGATGCTTGCCACAATGAGCGCGAGCGGAGCCCACAGCCCTTGCGGCGGCACGGCCCATCCGGACGCGGTTGCCGCCACGCCTGCGGTCCACGCGGCGATGAAGGCGCCGGCACCGAGGCTTAGTTCCGCTGGAAGATCAGTTTCGAAGTATTCACGATGCGTGCGTGCCGTGAGCAGGTTGAGCCGCCGCACAGACTCCGCGGCCAGCGCCGTCCACAGTACCGCGCACGCCACGGCGAGCCACCACGAGCCGGTCATGGCAGATGCGACCCAGCCTCCGATGGCGGCCGCAGTCGCCGCGGTAACCCACCCGGTGCTGCGCTGGCGGCGCGCTGAATGCTGATTGCGTTTCCACGAGAAGCCGCTTGCGACGAGCAAGCTGAGAGCGGCGGCGGGAACCAGCGCCAAACCAGGAACCAACGGCGCAAGTTCAACACGTGCACCGGATTGCCCCATGAGCCCGGCTGGGATGCCACCGCTAAAGAGCACGAAGCTCGCCACGACCGCAACGATGGAGACAACGGTGGCCGCGATGCGCCGGAAGACATCGCCCGCGCGAGGCTCGGGAGGAGCGGAAAACTCAGGCAAGTTGTATGGGATTACCACGGTCTGTGGCGCATGATCCTGCGTGGCCGACGATGACGGCCTGCGCGAGACCGCGATCGGAACGTACTCGGTTGGTTTGTAATCAGGGTCGCTGTGGCGCACGGACTGTTCCCGGAGAGCCTCGCGAGCCTCCCACACGCTCTCTTCGAGCGTGAGCTCGCGAGCCTGCTCATCACGTGCGGTGCGCTCAGCGATCGCTTCCTGCGCCATAGCAACCGCGTCTTCCAAGCTGCCATCAAACGGCGCGGCGTTTTCAGAAACCTTGTTGCGCTCAGAAGACTTGCCCTGCTCAGAAGACTTGCGCTGCGCCGCATCGGGCCCCTTGCCGGCCTTGCGCATCCGCTCACGCGAAGCTTCCGCCGCCGCAGCGCGACGTGCCGCCTCAGCGTTCGCATCATCCACATCGAACGGCGCTTCACGTTCAGGGAAACGCAACGTCTCCGGGCGGATCCGCGCCGGGAAATACAAGGTCTCGCCGTAGCCCTCTACAGACTCGCTTGCGCGCTCGCCGTGGCTAACTTCCGTGTTCTGGGCATCAGAAAGATCCCGAGCATCATCAACCTGCTCGCCTGAGCGGTCATTGTTCTTCTCGGGATTGCTCCAACGGGAGGGAAGTTGCACTGACGTCTCCTCGAAGTCGACGGCGGCGTCTCTGTATCCACACAACAGGGACTACCCCAAAAACACTACCGAGGATCATGCCAAGAACCGCGGAAGCCCACGCCGGCAAACCGAGAACAGTGTGCAGAATCCCACCGATCAGCACCATATAGATGACCCACAAAACAGAACCGACGAAAGAGGACCACCACACGGTTGACCACTTCAACCGAGCCAGCCCCGCACCGACATACGCGACCGAGCGACCGCCCGAAATGAAGCGCAAGCCCACAAGCACCGAAAAACTGCCCGCCGTACCAAGTGAGCCCGCCGTCGAGTCCACGCTCGCGAGCAACCGGCGGCCCCATCGTCGTTTTTCAAGCGAAGCGCGGCGCGTACGCACCATCCACGTGAGCCAAACTTCGCCCAAAACATGGCCGACCACCGTGACCGCGGCCGCGAGCGGGCCGTTGATGACGCCTTGCTGAGCCAGGGCGGGGATCGCGAGCGCGAACAGTTCCTGCGGTAACGGCGGGAAGATCACGTCGAGGATCTGCGTCAGAAACGTCCCCAGGTAGAACCAAGCGCCCCACGCGTTCGGGTCAAGGAGATTCATGGCCGCCCGCTCCGGGATGGAGTGTCGATGTGCTTGAGAGGGCCTAGCGTCAGGCGCTGCTGCGTTGTGAAGCTGCGCGGCTGGCCCGTGAGCGGGTCAGTGAAAGAGATTGTGTGGGCGAGGAGCTGGAGCGGTTCGTCGTGGTTGTCCGGCCCGTCATCGAGTAGGTACGGGTAATGCTGGTCGCCGACGATGCCGGAGCCCAGTTGCGCGAGATGCACGCGCAACTGGTGGGTGCGGCCGGTCACGGGGGAGAGGTTCCACAGGCACACGTCTTCCCCGCGGCGGTTGGCGCCGTGGGCGGCGAGCTGAATGCGGGTTTCCGCGTTGGGTGGGAGGTCGTGCAGGCGCACCACGATCTCGCCCTTGGTTTTCTTGATGTGGCTGCGGACCGTGAAAGGAAGTCTCGTGCCGCCCAGGGTGGGGCGCAGCGGATTCCAGTCAGGCGGGGTCAGCGTTACGGCCTGGTACTTCTTGGTGACTTCGCGGCGTTCAAACATGGTTTGGTATGCGCCGCGGGTCGCCGGGTTGATCGAGAACATGACCACGCCGGCTGTTGCGCGGTCGAGCCGGTGGATTGGCACAAGGTCGTTCATGTTGAGTTGTACGCGCAGCCGGGCGAGAGCGGATTCGCGGACATAACGGCCGCCTGGCGTCATCGGCAAGAAGTGAGGCTTGTCCACGACGAGCAGGTCAGCGTCGCGGTGGATGATGCGGCAATAAAACGGGATGTGCTCCTCGTTAGGGGAGTTCCGGTAGTACCAAATGAACTCGTGCGCACCCAGCGGGGTGTCCGGGGTGACGCGGCTGCCATCCACCGCGGCGACCTCGCCGTTGGCGAAGCGGCGGCGCAAGCCTTCGGCGTCGATGTGCCCGAACCGATGCAGCGTGTACTCCTGGATGGTCTCCCAAGGGCCGGTCGTGGGCACGCGAAGGCGGGTCGCGTTGATGCCGTCTTTGACCGGTAGTGGGGAGTCTTTATAGGAGGAAGGTTTGAAGCTCATGCGTTTCGGTGGCGGATTGTTTGCTGTTGCGTGCCCATTGTCTCAGCAACCGCCAAGCGTGAGGGAAATGCTTGACGCCTGTTTGGGCCTCCAGAAAAAGTTAAGGTAGCTTAACAATTGCCGGGGTATGTTGAAGCCTTAAGCTGGCCAGGAGGACACCATGCAAGCAGCCGATGCGGTGCGCGTCGAAGAGCTGACCGTGCGCTACGGACACAACACCATCCTGAGCAACGTCAACCTCAGCATCCCCGCAGGACGCATGGTGGGAGTCATGGGCCCCAACGGCGCCGGGAAATCCACCCTCGTCAAAGCTTGCATGGGGCTCATTCCGCGAGCCACAGGCCGCATCAACATCAACGGTAAAAGCCTTGACGAGGTGCGTGGCGAAGTTGCCTACATTCCCCAACGCACCACAAGCGACTGGGACTTCCCGATCACCGTCCTAGAAACCGTGGTGCTCGGAAGCTATCCGCGGCTACGCACCTTCCAACGGCCCAGCCGAACCGACCGCGAACACGCCCGCGAATGCCTCGATGCGGTCGGGATGAGCGAGTACGCCACAACCCAGCTAAGGGAACTCTCCGGAGGCCAAGCCCAACGCGTCTTCACCGCGCGAGCCCTCATGCAAGAGGCCACCGTGTTCTTCCTCGACGAGCCTTTCGTGGGTATCGACGCCGCATCCCAGGCCCGCATCACACACATCCTCAAGCAACGCGTCGCCCACGGCGCGACCGTCATCGTGGTCCACCACGACCTCAACAACGCACGCCTCATCTTCGACGACATCGTGCTCGTCAACCGCCGTATCATCGCCAACGGAGCCACAGCCGCGATCTTCACCGCAGACAACCTCTCCGCAACCTACGGGCCCGACATCATCACCTACGCGCCGGCGCTGCTCGGCGGCGGGGAGAACGAGAACCTATGACCTTCATCAACGACCTTTTCGAATACACATTCCTCGCCCGTGCACTCTTCACCGCAAGCGTTGTGGGGCTTGTGTGCGGGGTCATCGGCAGCTTCATCATCCTGCGGGGGCTCTCACTCATGGGGGACGCGATCTCCCACGCCGTGCTGCCGGGGATCGCGCTCGCGTTCATGTTCGACGTCTCATTCTTCGTGGGAGCGCTCGCCGCGGGGCTGCTCGCGGCGTTCGGGATCGGCGTGGTCTCGACCACCACAACGCTCAAACGTGACACCTCGATCGGGATCGTGTTCACCGCGTTTCTCGCGTTCGGCATCATCTTGCTCTCCAACACGACCGCGACGTTCTCACTGACCGATGTATTGTTCGGCAACGTGCTCGCGGTTCGGAAGCAAGACATGTGGCTTGCGGTGGTGATCGGCGCGGTTGTGTGCGCGGCGGTCTTGTTGTTCTATAAACAGCTGAAGATCACGACGTTCGACCCGGTCCTCGCTGACTCTTACGGGGTTCCCGTCAAAGCCGTGCATTACGGCGTTCTGGTTGCGCTTGCACTCGTGACGGTCGCGTCCGTGCAGACCGTGGGCGTGATCCTCGTGGTCGCTTTGCTCATCACACCCGCCGCGACCGCGTATCTGCTGACCACCCGGTTGCCAAGCATGATCGCGGTCTCCGCGCTCATCGGTGTCGTAGCGGCTGCTGGAGGGATGTATTTCTCCGTGAGGTTCAACATCGTGTCCGGGCCAGCCATCGTGCTCACCGCGTTCACCATGTTCACGCTCGCATATCTCTTCGCGCCACGCACCGGCGTCGTTACGAAAGCGATCGCTGGGCGATGACGCGGAAAGTGACTTTCAAAGCGGTGCTTGCTGCCATCGCGGTGGCGTTGCTTGCCGTGACAGGTTGTAGCGTGGTTCCGCGAGACGAGGCCGGTAGTGGCGCCGGGTTCGGTGGTGACGGCAAGTTCAACGTCGTGACGAGTTTTTCTGTTCTCGAGGACATGACGCGGCAGATCGGCGGGGAGCACGTGAATGTCTATAACCTCGTTCCGGTGGGGCAGGACCCGCATGAATACGAGCTCCGCCCGGCTGACACGACTCACGCTCAGGACGCCGACCTACTCATTTCGAGCGGCATGAATCTTGAGGGCGGGAACGACGGCTGGATCAGCCGCCTCATGACCGCCGTGGACCTGGACACCAGCCAACACGTGGAGGCGACCCGCGGCATCAAACCGCTCTACATCAGCGACGGGGTGGAACAGGACGAAGCTGACGGCGATCAAGCATCCGATCTGGATGAGGACGAAGTTAATCCGCATGTTTTCGTTGACCCGGCTAACGGGGCGAAGATGGCGGAGAATATCGCGGAGGCCCTGATCCGGGCGGACCCGGAGCACGCCGCTGAGTATCGTGCCAACCGGGACGCCTACGTTGGGCGCATCAACGAGTTGGCGGGCAGTTATGACGAACTGTTCGCAGGCGTCGCGGAGCGTGACCGGATCATCGTGACAAGCGAGCGTGCGTTCCAGTATCTAGCAAAGCGTTACGGGCTTGCCGAGGGCTACATCTGGCTGATCGATACGGAGGACGCGGGTAGTCCCGAGCAGCTGAAGCGTGCCGTGGATTTTGTGCGGGAGCATCGGCCGCGGGCGCTGTTTGTGGAAACGAACGTCAATCAGCGGCCTATGGAGACTGTGTCGGAGGAGACCGGTGTGCCGATCGCAGGAACCCTGTACTCGGATGAACTCGGTGCGCCAGGCACGCCGGCTGGGACCTACATCGGTTTCCTGGAACACAACCTTGAAAGCCTGACCCGCGGGCTCGGTGAACAGTAGGGCTAGATCTTCGGGAACCGGCGCTTCTCAGTGAACGGTTCGACGTGGAACATATCAACGCCGCGTTCTCTGAGCCCTTCAAGTACGCGTTCGCTCACGATCCACGCGAAACTGTGGGCGCTTTCCCGCCAAGCATATGACGTAATCTCGCTGGTGCCTTCCGTGTTTTCGACGAATCCGACGTAGCCGGTGACGCGCCCCTCGTTCGCGCTGAAAAGGTTTACCTCGAATGTTGAGCACCCTGCTACCCCGAGTTCAGCTACTGCATCCGCGAAACGTTGGGACACGAGCGTGGGCGGGCCACCCCAGAGAATGTCGCCCCGACGTTTACCGCGACTTATTGTTTCTCGTTCGAACCACACGTCGAATGGGAGCTCTTCGAGGTTGCCGTCGGCAACAACATCGTAAATATCGCGTCCATCGTCAAGGGTGTACGGCCCCAACGGGGGTTTCCCTTCCCAAACTGTGCGAATCCAAAAGTCTCGGCGGGTGCTCAGCGGAAGTATCTCGTACCAAGTCGTCACGGGGTCCCTCGTCAGGTCTAGGCGGTGTTCGGATAGGTCCGATCCTATACCTCTACTGCTTTGGAACTGCCGAGTTCTCAGAAATCCGGGCGGAATCGCACGCCCGACGGCAGTGAAGAGAACCCTGCCCCGAGGAGCGCCGCAGCCAGATTCGTGCCCAGGATGTCTTCGCCGTTGACCTTCTGGAGCGTGATGACCTGCGACCGGGCACGCCGCAACGCCTCAACCAGTGAGACTGCAACGATCGAGGTCAACGCTGACTGCACATCGGCCGCCGATGCGCTGGCAGGCACCGCGCCGCTTGCGGTAGTGAGATGGTGCGCGAGCTCATCGATCCACGAAATGACGGTCCGACCACCCCGCTCCACATACAGTGCCGCGTGACCATCCACTATGACCACGAGGGCGCCAGCCTTCCGGCCCGGTCGTGCTTTCGCGGGCGGGTCTGGCCACGGCAGAACCCCGCCGAAAGGGTTCGCGGGATCAGTCGCCGCGAGCGTCACCGCAGTGTATGCAGGTGTGCCCGTGGCAAAGGTTGCGGACGGGGCAGCGGCGGGTGCATCGTTGTCGCGGACAAATTCACGCAGCCGGTCTACCGTCCCCGACAACGCGAACTGGGCCGCCCCGAGCTTCTCCACGAAATAGCCGCGGCGAACCGTCCCGGTCTCCTCACGCCGCTGGAAAACCTTATACAGCGTCCCGAAACTGGCGCCCTCAACCGAGGCGCCACCCTTCGTGACGACCCCGTAGCGGGCCAACAGCATCTCGGCGCGGGCGGCAGCCAGCAACGTCGGGTCGGTCTCCGGGGCAGGCAGCGCGGCCCATCGTCCCGCGTTCAACCGTTCCGCAGGCGACAACACGGCCGGCTTCGACGCGGATGCCGACCGCAAACCACGCAAACCGGCCCGCCCCACCCTCGTGGTGCGGGTGCGGGCACGCGAACGCGACTGATGCGTCGCCTTACCCTGCGTCAACAGAGAACGCACCGGCAGGAAGGAATCGTTCGTGACCCGGCCGGACCACAATAAATCCCACAAAACCGAACCCACAACGGAGTCTGTGACTGGGGTGGCGCCAGGGTCCGCGCCGTCGGCGGCCAGCGCCTGCGCGATCTGCCCTACATAGAACGCACCGCCGGAACCCAAAACCCTAAGCACGCGCTCATGCAAGGTCGAGTGGGTGGCCACCTCGGGCGGATCGGCCGCGTAGTCGGCGCCGGTTGCGGCCCCCGCTCTGCCTTTTGCATCCGCGCTCTTAGCCACCACTGCATCGGGCATAGCCAGAGGCAGCGAGAGCGCGGCGGTGTCCGTTGTGTGGAACGCGATCCAGCCGTCATCTGAAGCGAGCGCTCCCGCGCCAGAGAACACAACATCGCCCGAAGCGAGGAGCTCCTCGAGCATCGCCGGCGCATAATCCACCACGCGCGCCGGGAACACGTAGGACTCCCACACGCTCGCCGGCAACGGGACCCCGGCAAGCTGCTCAATCACGGTGTAGACGCCGTCCACGCCACGCAACGCATCAGCGCTATGCGACGCTTTAGCGCCGGGCCCAGCACCCGTGCCGACGTCCTGCCAGTCGAGAAGGAATCGCGCGTACGCGTCTTGCGGGGTGGGTTCGACCTCGCTGCGCAGTGCCGCGAGTGTGCGGGCGCGGATGCGGCGCAGAATCTCGATATCGCACCATTCACCTCCGGTGCGTCCGGGCGTGAATTCGCCGGATTCGATGCGGTTGTCCTGCACCAGCCGCCGCAGGGTCTGGAACACGACGGCGTTGGCCAGCCCCAGCGAATGCGCGGCCTGTTCTGTGGTGAAGGGGCCGTGGGTGCGGGCATAACGGAGCACGATGTCTTCGAGTGGCGCTTCGACGGGTTCGAGGAACGCGACCGGGACACCCATGGGTAGCGGGATGCCGAGCGCATCCCGGAGGCGTGCCGCGTCTTCGATCGCGGCGTACACCTCAGCCCCGCGGATCCGAACTTTGAGCGCGCGCCGCTGAACCACGAGCTCATCAGCCCACGCCGCCGCGACCTCAACCGACGCGTGCGGTGCTGCAGTACTCGATGTTGCAACATGCGGTGCGGAAGCCGTGCCGGCATCGCCAGCCCCGCCATCGTCGTCCTGACCATCGGGCGGGTTGAGGCGGGCCGCGAGTTCTTCGGCGTTGAGCGGGCCGAGCACCCGCAACAAATCGGCGGCGCCTTCAAGCCCCCACGCCCGCCGTGAAGGCGCGAGGCGTTGGGCTTCGGCTTCGACGGCGGCGATGATGTCCGCGTCGAGCAGTTCGCGTAGTTCCCCGCGGCCCAGGATTTCGTTGAGTAGCTTGGGGTCCAGGCTGAGCGCGGCCGCGCGCCGTTCCGCGAGCGGGGAGTCGCCTTCGTACAGGAACTGGGCGACGTACCCGAACAGGAGGCTTTGCGCGAACGGTGAGGGTTCGCGGGTCTCAACCTCGGTGATGCGCACCGCGCGGGAAGCGAGCTTCTCGGTCAGCACCCGCAGCGCTGGCATGTCGTAGACGTCTTGGAGGACTTCTCGCACGGTTTCCATGACGATAGGGAACGTCGGATGCTTGGCCGCCACAGCGAGCAGTTGCGCGGCTCGTTGGCGTTGTTGCCATAGCGGTGTGCGGCGGCCTGGGTCGCGGCGGGGAAGCAGGAGGGCGCGGGCGGCGCATTCACGGAAGCGGGCCGCGAAGAGCGCGGATCCGCCGACGCGTTCGGTCACGATGTCTTCGAGTTCGTCGGGCTCGAAGATGAAGATTTCGGCGCCGGGTGGTTCGTCTTCGGCGAGCGGTAGACGCACGACGATGCCGTCGTCGGCCGCCATCGCGGACCCATCGAGTCCGTAACGTTCCTCGATCCGGGCGGAGACCGCGAGCGCCCACGGCGCGTGCACGGCTTTACCCCACGGCGAGTGGAGCACGAGCCGCCAGTCGCCGAGTTCGTCTTTGAACCGCTCGATCACCAGATGCGTATCGCTCGGTACGCGTCCGGTCGCTTGTTCTTGGTCTTTGATGTAGCGGATGAGGTTGGTCGCGGCCCACTCGTCGAGCCCGGTTTCGATGAGTTCAGCGTGGGTTTCGGTTTCGGGCTGGTGCGCGATGCGGGCTTGGAACTCGCCGAGTGCTTGGCCGAGTTCGGCGGGTCGGCTGAGGTCGTCTCCGTGCCAGAACGGTAGCTTGCCGGGTTCTCCGGCGGCTGGGGTGACGAGGACGCGGTCGAACGTGATGTCTTGGATGCGCCACGCGCTGGCGCCGAGTTGGATGACTTCGCCGATGCGGGTTTCGTAGACCATTTCTTCGTCGAGTTCGCCTACGCGTTTGTTGCCGGTTCCGGCTTGGTCGCCGTCGGCGAGGAATACGCCGAAGAGCCCGCGGTCTGGGATGGTTCCTCCGCTGGTGACGGCAAGCCGTTGAGCGCCGGGCCGGGCGGTGATGGTGCCTTCGTCGCGGTCCCAGATGATGCGGGGGCGTAGTTCCGCGAAGTCTGCGGACGGGTATTTGCCGGCGAGGAGGTCGAGTACGGCGATGTAGGCCGAATGCGGTAGCGATGCGTAGGGTGCGCTGCGGCGGACGGTGTCGTACCAGGTTTCGACATCGAGGGTGTCGAGCGCGGCCGCTGCGACGGTGTGTTGTGCGAGGACGTCGAGCGGGTTGGCGGGGATCGCCATGGTTTCGATGAGTCCTTCGCGCATCCGCTGCACGGTGATGGTCGTGGAGACGAGGTCGTTGCGGTGCTTGGGGAAGAAGTGGCCGTGGGATTCGGCGCCGACGTGGTGGCCGGCTCGGCCTACGCGTTGCAGTCCGGCGGAGACGGCGCCGGGGGATTCGATTTGGATGACGAGGTCGACGTCTCCCATGTCGATGCCGAGTTCGAGCGAGCTGGTCGCAACCACGCACGTGAGGGCACCGGTTTTGAGGGATTCTTCGATCGCGGCGCGGCGTTCTTTGGATACGGAGCCGTGGTGGGCCATCACGATGTCCGGCACGGGTGTTTCTGTTCCGGTGCGTTCGTTTTCGTGGCGGGTGTTGAGTTCGTTGAGCGCGGTGGTGAGTTTTTCTGCGAGCCGCCGCGAGTTGACGAACACGATGGTGGAGCGGTGGGCGCGGATGAGGCTGAGGACGCGTTCTTCGATGTGGGGCCAGATGCTGGCGCTCGCGACGTCGGTGGGGAGCCCGGTTTGTGGGGCGGGTGCGGTCGCGAGGTCCGCGAGGTCGGGGACTGGGACGGTCACGCGGAGGTCCCATGTTTTCTCTGATGGCGGGGCGACGATCGTGACCGGCTGGTTTCCGCCGAGGAAGCGCGCGACTTCTTCGTGTGGTTCGACTGTTGCGGAGAGCCCGACGCGTTGCGCGGGTTTAGCCAGGAGGTTGTCGAGGCGTTCGAGCGAGACCGCGAGGTGGGCGCCGCGTTTGGTTGAGGCGAGTGCGTGGACTTCGTCGATGATGACGGTGTCGATGTTACTGAGGGTCTCCCGTGCTTTGGAGGTCAGCATGAGGTAGAGGGATTCCGGCGTGGTGATGAGGATGTCTGGAGGGTTGGAGATGAGTTTGCGGCGTTGGTTGACGGGGGTGTCGCCGGTGCGAATCCCTACCGTGATCTCCGGGTTGGTGTTGGCATCAGGTGTGGCGTTGGCGTCGGCAGCTTGGTTGAGGTGCCGTGCGGTTTGTGTGATGCCGATGAGGGGCGCGCGGAGGTTGCGTTCGACGTCGGTTCCGAGCGCTTTGAGTGGGGAGATGTAGAGGACACGGGTGCGTTTCTTTTTGCTGCGTTTCTTTTTGCTTGGTGTTTGTGTCGCGCGTGGCTGGAGGAGCTGGTCGAGTGACCAGAGGAATGCGGAGAGTGTTTTACCGGAGCCGGTGGGTGCGATGACGAGTGTGTGGTTGCCTTGGGAGATTGAGTCCCAGGCGCCGAGTTGGGCCGTTGTGGGCTGTGGGAAGGCGCCGTTGAACCAGGTGCGGGTGGGTTCTGAGAACCGGCCCAGGATGGTTTCTGCGTTAGGTGTTTGTGGTGCCACTCGTTGTTAGTGTATCCCCCTGCTGGGCCTAGTTATCTTCGGCTGGGTCTAGTTTTTGCTGGTGCTGAGGACATAGATCAGGAGCGCGATCACCACGATGAACGCTATGGCGCTTCCCGCGAGGATGCTCGAGCCGAGGCGTCTGCACTGTTAGTGGAGCGAACTCAGCATCGCGACGCACACGCCCCACGCGATGATGAGGCCGGCGAAGGGTCCTGCGATGAGTCCCCATCCGAATGCTTTGTTTTCCCCTTTGACGACCATGATGATGCCGATGACGGCGAGGATCGTGGGCGGAATGAATAGGACACCGAAGTTGCCTGTTCCGAGAGTCATCGGGGTCAAGAGGACGGTGAAGAGGATCGAGACGAAAGCACCTGCGACCATGAGCCCGCAACCGCCTTCGTCGTTGCCGTCTTCATTGGATCGAGGCGGTTCGTAGCCGCCACTGCTTTGACCCGGCGGGGCGGCCGGCGGTTCCTGCCCCATCCGTTCCAAGGGCTCCCATGCAGGCTTTTTGTCGGGATCGTTGCTCTCGAACTCGTCTTTGCGGTCTTCGCTCATGCCGGCACCCTGTCTTTCAAAGGTACAGAGCCTTTCATAGGTACAGAGCCTTTCGTAGGTACAGGGTCCTTCTTAGCTGCAGGGTCCTTGTCAACCGCAGGCGTGTGCTCTGGCCCAACCGCAGGCGTGTGCTCTGGCGCTGCTTCGGGCGCCAGGCGGGTGTCCCGTGCAGGGAGAACGTCGGTTCCGGCGGCCGGTACCCAGAGTTTGCCGCGTTTGATGAGGTAGGCGATGCGGATCGCGAAGATCGGGATGGTCACGAGCAGGAACATTTGTGGCCGGGTGAGGCCCATCCACGCGACCTCGTTGCCGCGAACGAACTCGACGAAGAACCGGAATACCGCGTACGCGCCGATGTAGAGGGTCAGGGTCTCACCTGGTGCGATGGGCTGGAACCGTAGCCAGAACCACAAGATGCAGAACGCCATCAGGTGGAATGCAGACTCGTATGCGAAGCTCGGGTGCAGACCCACACCCGCTGGGGTGAGGAGATGGGCGCCTTGCTCCTCGGTGAGCACAACACCCCAGTCGCCTCCGGTAGGAGTCCCGGGCCTTTCGGTGAGATAGCAAGCCCACCGACCAAACGCCATCGCGAGCGCCACAGCTGGCGCGAACAAGTCACCGCTACGGGACTTATAGCCGATGATCTTCTTAGCGACGTGCACACCGAGCCACGCCCCAACCAACGCGGACAAGAAGGACGCGTTGCCGTGGAGGAACTGCTCGATGAAAGTCAGGTTTTCGCGCGGGTCGAGGTGCTGCGCCCACGTTCCCAGACGACCAAGGGCAGCGGCCCCCGCGAGCGCTCCCAACACGAGGATGCCGGTGCGCTGATTGAGACGTGAACGGCGGCGCGCTTCGATCCAGAACACGATGGTTCCGAGGAATAACGCGATCGCCACGAACACGGAGTGTGTGTCGAGCTGGACCCCGGGGATGAGTTCGAAACCTAGCAGATCAGATAAGTCTGGGTACATGGTTAGCTCACTATCTTGATCCATGCCATGACCCACAGTGGGGTCAGGGCGGCTGCGAGTACGGCGAGTGTGGTGAGGTAGGCGATCACGCGTTTAGTGTCGCCAAGTTTGCACTTTGATTTCATGAGGCCCGCGCGCCGTGCTTTCGTGTAGCCGCGGATGCCAAGAATCGAGAAGAACAAGAGCGAAATCGGCCCAAAAATGCACGTCAGGAGAGCGACTGTCGCGAAGATACACAACCGCAACGGATCGAAGGGCTGAGTTGTTTCCGGCCGGGCTGCTTCCGGCAACCCGCTCGTGACACGCTGGTTCAGCGCCGGAGTATTCGGCGTCATGAACGTCTGCTCTGTCTCGTGCGCGTTACTGCTCATCGTGCATCCCCATCGTCAGCCCTCACCGTGTACCTTGACCGTGACAGGTAGCCGGTGGCGTCCGCCGCTGTTATGTGCAGGCGTGCTCGAGGTCTTTGGCTTCCCTGTCGCAGTGGAGATGCGGCGCTCGCCGAGCGGAGCCCATGCCTGAACGGCGCAGAACGGCGCACACTGGTGGATCGCGTTGCCGTTCTCGTCTGCGCCTTCGCGCACGGTGGCAACGTGTACGCAACATTGGGTCAGGCGTTCTTCGATCATCGTGTTGATGTCCATGAACGGCTTGATCGTGATGCGTTTGACGCGTTCGCCCATGAACTGGCGTAGACGGTGCTGTTGCCCAGGCAAGGATGACGCGGCGAGCTTGGCGAGCGTTCCGATGCCGAGGTCGCATCCCACACAAATGTCGCGCCACAGCGAACCGATGGACGGATGCGATAGCGAGGACTGCTCAGAGAACAGATCCAACAGGGACTGCTTGACCTGCTTCTTGAGGGTCTTGTTGACGCCGGAGTCCGCGATGCGGTTGGCGAGCATGTCGGGGTTCAAGTCGAGGAACTCTTTAAGCTTCTCGGGTCCCACGAGGCTCGTGAGCGAAGACCACTTTCCGGAGTCGTCTTTGAGCAGGTAACCCAGTGAGCAGCAGTGCGGGTGGGAACAAGGCAGAGCGGTCATATCCCGCCACGTCACAAGCCCATCTGTCTGCTCCTCAAGCCGAGCCAGAACACCCGTGTGGGTCAAACGGTCATTCGGATCAATACCTGCGGAACGGCCGGAACCGAATACCGGCTGGATCGTCACGCCACCCACAAAAGGGGTGTCCAGGGCGCGGCGAATCACGGTACCGATCTCGTGATCGTTGACGCCCAGTGCGGCCGTCATCGTGAGGGTCGTGAAAATCCCGGCCTCAGACAACCGATCCAGCGCCTCGAACTTGATCTTTCGAATATCTCCGCCTCGGTGATGCCGAACGGAGCACTCTTCTTCGCCGTCGTACTGCAAATAGACTTCGAGCCGCTCGCGGTGTTTCGCGAGGAAATCAACGAACTCCTGATCCTGGGCAATGCGCAAGCCGTTGGAGTTCAGCAGGATCCGGACCACTGGGCGCGCAGCCAGCTCTTCGATGAGCTGCTCAAGCCACGGGTATAGCGTCGGCTCCCCGCCGGAGAGCATGAGGACGTCGATGCGGTTCTCTTCGCGGGACAAACGCGTATCAACTGAGGCGAGAACTTCAGCCAGCGGAGCAACAGAGGACTCTGCAGGCGAAGATGAGGCGAAGCACGTAGGGCACTTGAGGTTGCAGTGGTCGGTGATGTCTTCCAGCAGGATGCACGTGTGCTGGGTCTGCATTGTCGGAAGCCCATATTCATAGGCCTCCGGAACCGGCAGGAAGTTGTTCGCCATGTCTGGCGTATGCACCTTGGTTGGGGCCGTCCACTGCTCAAGATAGCTGAGGATCTCAGCAGACTCGTCATACAGGGTGCGCTGCAGACCGTGCTTGCGGCACCCACGCTCGAGCCACACCTGCCCGTCGGGATATTCAGCAAGCCAACCGGTCAACCGTTCAACCTGGGCGAGCGGCCGGTATGGGTCTTCCTCATGGCACACGGGACAGAACGCATTCACGTATCGGTGAATGCGGTATGAACGAAGCGGCATCCCAGGTGCATCAACAGGCATGTTATGAGCCTAGGACATGAAAATGGCGCCGGCCACACTCCAGACAGAATTGTGGATTAAATCCGGCATTTCGGCCGCTGTGTACAGCCGAACACTCACACGTGGTGGTAGCCGCTTCCTGCCATGATCTCTTGCGAGCGGTACACCTGCTCCACCAACATCAACCGCACGAGCTGATGCGGGAACACCAAATCTGACAACGACCACACCAAGTCCGCGCGCCGGTGCACACTCTCATCCACACCGAACGCCCCGCCAATCACCACGACGACTCGTTTGCCCTGATCTATCGGCCCGCGCAGAGCCTTCGCGAGCCGCGGCGAGCTCAGCATCTTTCCGCGCTCATCCAACAACATCACGTAGTCGCCGGTGCCAATCTTCTTCAGAAGGCGAGCTGACTCTTCAGCCCGCGCCGCATCGTCGGCTTTGGAACTGTGCTGCAACAGATCCCACTGAATATCCCACGGCTTACGCAACCGGCGTTCATAACGCTCGATGCCCTCTTCAACCCACGACTCATGCTTACGGCCTACAGCCAGAACCCTGATACTCACACAAACCATCCTGGCATGCGTGTGCAAGACTGAACCACATGAATCACGCCCACACAACGGAAGCGTCCGCGCCAGAGCCGCCCGTGCAAGAACCGGGGAGCCGCCCGCATCTTCGCCGGTTGCGGGGCAGCGATGCCGACGCGGTGCGTTCAGCGTTCGCTTCGTGCCCGGAGATGGTGCGCCAAGGCAACGTGACTGACGCCGACTCGGCCGCCCGCTATGTCGCGGCCCTCGTCAACGATGACGACTGCGCCGACGCAGCAGGTGTGGACCAGACCGGCGACGACGCCGCTGACTCCACTGCAGATGCGTGCGATGACAAGGATGCGTTCGCTGTCGTGGACGAAAACGACAGGCTGTGGGGGCTCGTCTGTATCAACCGCGATGCGGCGAATAGAGTTGGCTGGTTCTGGTACTGGATGCACGCTGCCACGCGGAAGCGGGGCTGGACGTCGCAAGCGGCGGCGACGGTTGCAAACTGGGCTCTTCGCGATGGCGGCTATGAACGGCTCGAGCTGGGGTATCGCGCCAACAACCCTGGCTCAGCGTGCGTCGCGGCCGCGGCAGGTTTCGTGCCGGAGGGCATCGAACGGAGGAAGTTCCTCGTTAAAGGTGAACGTATCGATGTTCATGTGAGTGGCAGGTTGCTCACGGACCCAACCCCGCAGACGCCGGAACTCGAGATCGTATGGTGACTAACCGCGCCCAACCCCAACATCAACCCACCACCTCGAATCGCCGCGGCGTGTGGGGTCCAGTTTCTGGACGCACCGCGCCGCACGTGGCGCCACGCCCCGGCCTGAACATGTCGGTTTTGCTCGTGTGCGCCGTCGCAGCGCTCACCGGCGCCGTCGTACTCCTTTCTTATGTAGGCATCAACGCAACAGGCCTGCCTGTCGACCGCAACGTCCTGGACGCCGCCGTCGACGCCCGCACGGAAGCCATGGACCGCATCGTCCCGCCGTTCACCATGGTTGGCAGCACGCCGGTTTTCACGCCCATCATGGTTGTGATCGCGGCGGTCATCGCTCTAGCTAAGCGCACGATGTGGCCGGTCGTGATGCTGGCTGTCACGGCAACGCTGTCGGTCGGCACAACGGTGATCGTGAAGAACACGTTCAACCGCGAGCGTCCGCCGCTTGAAACACAGCTCCAACCGCATGAGTTTTCCGGTTCGATCCCATCCGGGCACACGCTGAATGCTGTCGCGTTGGTGAGCGTTAGCGTCGCGATGATCCTGCGGTGGGCCGCACGCTCATGGGTGCGGTGGCTCACCGTTGTGTTGGCGGTCGCATATATGGTCGCTATGGCGCTGTCCCGCGTCTACATGGGTGTGCACTGGGCCTCGGATGTCGCGTGCGGCGCGCTTTTGGGCACGGCGATCGCGTGCTTGGTTATAGCGTTCGATGTGTGGGCTAGGTCGCGGGGGAGCGCGCGGCAGCAGAGTCGCTCAGTGGCCAGGGCCACTCACTAGGCAGCGCCAATCACTAGACAGGCCGCCTCACTAGCCGGAGCTTAAAACCAAGAGGGTTCCAGAACTTTTGTTCTGGAACCCTCTTGTTCGTGGCGGTAGCGGTGGGATTTGAACCCACGGTGCAGGTTCGCTGCACACAACATTTCGAGTGTTGCACCTTCGGCCGCTCGGACACGCTACCAACTCCGGACACTCTATGCCATAGGCGGGGTTGATTCCAAACCGGAGCGGTGGTTGCGGGCATCACGTGGAGGCTTCATTGCGCATCGTGGCAAAGAAACCCTGGAGGATCTTTTGGCATTCATCGGCGCGTACCCCGGCGAAAACTTCGGCCCGATGATTGAGCCGCGGCTCCCGCAGGATGTCCATGATGGAGCCGGTTGCGCCCGCTTTCTCGTCCCACGCGCCAAAAATAACTCGCGGGATGCGAGCAAGCACGATAGCCCCGGCGCACATCGCGCATGGTTCGAGCGTGACCACAAGTGTGCAGTCCGTTAGCCGCCAGCCGTCGCCCGCCTCGGCATCATCCGCGAGAACGCGCGCGGCCTCGCGGATCGCTACAACCTCGGCGTGGCCGGTCGGGTCGCCGTCGCGTTCACGGATGTTGTGGCCGCGTGCCACGATCCTCCCGTCCGGCCCCACGATGACCGCGCCGATGGGAATGTCGCCGTGAAGGGCGGCCGCGCGTGCTTCTTCGAGCGCGGCGTCCATCCATTCGTTGGCGCCTGAAGGTGGTTTGATCGGCATGTCCATAACGGTAAACCATGATTCTTCGCACCATGTAGTCGGTTGAGGCCCCGACGCGGATGCGTGGGCGGTATTCTGTTTCTATGCGCGTACATGTTGTTGAGCATCCCCTCGTGGCCCACAAGATTTCGGTTTTGCGTGACAAGACGACCCCCTCGCCGGTATTCCGCCAGTTGACTGAGGAACTTGTGACCCTACTTTCTTATGAAGCCACACGTGACATCCGTACCCGTGAAGTCACGGTTGAGACGCCTGTCGCGACGACCAAGGGCGTTGCTTTCGCTAAGCCAACCCCGCTCGTCGTGCCTATTCTTCGCGCTGGCCTGGGCATGCTTGAAGGCATGATGCGCCTGCTACCTACCGCTGAGGTGGGCTTCTTGGGCATGGCGCGCAATGAGGAGACCCTCGACATCATCACGTATGCGGAGCGGCTCCCGGAGGACCTATCGAACCGTCAGGTTTTTGTGATCGACCCGATGCTTGCAACGGGTGGAACGTTGGTTGAATCGATCGGCTATCTCTTCGATCACGGCGCGGATCAGGTGACCTGCATTTGCTTGATCGCGGCTCCGGAAGGTGTTGAGCGCCTGCGCAAGGCCTATGGCGATGACGAGCGCGTGAACCTGTATGTCGCCGCTTTGGACGAGTGCTTGGATGAGAACGCCTACATCGTCCCGGGCTTGGGTGATGCGGGCGACCGCTTGTACGGCCTCGCTGAGTAATTCGCAGCGCTAGACATCAGCGCGGTGGCGTGCTGGCGCTGTTTCTTTTGGAGGGCTGTACGGTAGCCGGATCGTGAAGACCGTGTTGCCCGGCTCGGATTGGGCGCTGATGGTTCCGTGGTGGGCTTCGACGATCGCTTTGGCGATCGCGAGCCCGAGTCCACTTGTTGAGGACGAGCCCGAGCGTGCCTTGTCGGCGCGGGCCAGCCTGTCGAAAATCTTTGGCAGGAACTCTGGATCGATGCCTTCCCCGGTGTCATGGACTCGGAGCACGACGTCGTAGCCGCTGTGGCGTGAACGTGCCCGTTCTTCTGCATGTAGCTGCGTGGTGGTTGCGTTGCGGGGTGAGGATGGGGTGCTCGGCGCTGGAACGCTGGTCGCTTCGGACGGTTCGATGCCGACCGTGATGTTGACTTGGGTTCCGCGGCTCGTGTGTTTCGCTGCGTTGGACGCGAGGTTGGAAAGGACACGGCTGAGCTGTGTCGCGTCTCCTTCAACGTAGGCGGGCGCGCCTTCAGTGAAGGCGTCGAACTCCCACGTGTGGTCGGAGAACGCGGCTTGGGAGTCAAGGTAAGCGTTGGCGGCGAGCTGAACCATGTCGATGGTTTCCATTGCGCAGGCGGTGCTGCCTTCGTTGAGTCGGTTCAGCAGCAGGAGTTGCTCGACCAACTCGGTCATGTTTTCTGTCTGCTCGATGAGCCTTTCGAGCGAGCGTTCTCCGTCGGGGGATAGCTGGTCGGTGACGTGGATAAGTTGTGCGTAGCCGCGGATTGCCGCGAGTGGTGTGCGTAGTTCGTGGGAGGCATCGGCTACGAAGCGCCGCATTTTCGTTTCGGATGCGGTACGGGTTTCGAGCGCGCCACCAACGTTGTCGAGCAGACGGTTGAGGCTCCGCCGAGGCGACCGAATTCGGTTGATTTGCCCGCGAGGTCGCGGTCCACTCGTTGGTCGACGTGCACGTCTGACTCTGAGAGCGGCAAGGTCGCGATCGAGTCGGCGACGTCGACGACGTGTTCTAGCGGTCTCATCGTGGACCGCACGACCAGGGTTCCGATCGCACCGACGAGCACGATACCGATGGTCGAGACGATCAGCATCGTGAGGTCGAGTGTCCTGAGCGTCGCGTAGGTGCGTTCGGTTGGGAGGCCCGCGACCATCACTGTTGATGCGGGGAGCTCGGAAGAGCTGACCGGTTGAATTCGGAGGCGGTAATCGCCTGCGTCGAGGCTGATAGTGATACCCGCGGAGGTCTCTGTTGGGTCGACTTTCGCGACTTCGGAAAGAATCGTGTTGCGGTCGGTGTCCGAGAGCTTGGTGGGCATGCCTGTGACGGGGTCGGAGAGCTCTGGTCCGGCACGAAATTGACCATCCGCGACGAGGGCAGCGAGGGTTCCGACGGGCTGGCCGCTGACGTCGGTGACAGGCATGTGGTCGCTAGCGGACGTCGCGCGGTCGATGGTCGCGGTGAGGCTGGAATCCAGTTGTCCCCACAGTCGGGCAGCCATGAGGGCGTGCGTGAACCCGCCGATGATCATGGATCCAGCGGCGAGCATTAGGGTCAGCAAGACCACCAAGCGTACGCGCAGTGACATGCGCGCATTCTTGTGAGCTGTGTGGCGCTTGCTGAGACGCACGTGTTAATCACGCTCCGGGCTTGAGGACATATCCAGCTCCACGAACCGTGTGAATCATAGGTGAGCGGCCTGTATCGATCTTTTTACGCAGGTAAGAGATGTAGAGCTCAACGATGTTGGCTTGCCCATCGAAGCCGTAGTTCCACACAGACTCCAGGATCTGTGGTTTGGATACTACACGACGCGCGTTCTCCATTAGGTACTTCAATAGATCGAATTCGGTTGCTGTGAGCTGGATCTCTACGCCGTCGCGGTGGACTTCGTGCGAGGCGGTGTTGAGGCTGAGGTCTCCGACGACGATTTCAGTTTCGTCGGCGCTTGCCGCTCCGGAGCGTTGCACGAGGCGGTGGAGGCGGAGGAGGAGCTCTTCTAGGTTGAAAGGCTTGGTGACGTAGTCGTCGCCACCTACCGCGAGGCCTTCGATGCGTTCGTTGGCGGAGTCTTTTGCGGTCAGGAAGAGCGCTGGAAGCTCTGGTTTGAATCCGCGGATTCGCTTGAGGACTTCGGGGCCTTCGATTCCGGGCAGCATCCAGTCGAGGACGACGATGTCTGGGTTGATTTCGCGAGTGAGCTGAACGGCTTCGAGGCCGTCGTGGCAGACGGTCGCTTCCCAGCCAAGCATGCGTACGCCCATTGCTACAAGGTCGGCAAGGGTTGGCTCGTCTCTACGACGAGGGTGCGGATTGGGGAACCGTCTGGGTGTTCAAGACGCGGGAGTTCTTGAGGAGAGAAACGAGAAGTGCTCATATAACTACTTTTCCTGAGAGACGTGAGGCAACTCTATGTGCTAACTGTGTATTGGCTGTGGTGAATCGCTACATGAGTGAGGGCGGATTGTCAAGAGTTGATCGAAAGTATATGCAATACATTGAATCAATATTCATTCGATAGCCAATAGATCTGTGCGCGGCTGCACTGGGTGACTAGCGTCAGCCATCCCTTGAGGTCCGCTAGATATGCAAAAAGTCTTTGATAATTCGCATCTGTAGTTCAAGGTGTCTAATAAAGTGACCTTGGTCACATAAATGGGCGCAAATCTCGGATAGTGAGACGAATGAATAAATTTTGCTTGCGGTATTGGAATATTGAGAGCAATATCTTGTCATACAAGGAAATGAGTCGAAACTTATAACGTTTCAGGATTTCGGACCTTTGTGAAAGTCGCCGTGTTATACGGCGTCATCTTCGCTCAGGCGCGTTCGTAAGCGTTAGGGCTTCGGCCGGCAGAACCCTGGGGGCAGCCCGTGCGCCGGGGTTACGTCTAAGGAGCAGGTATGTCCACCAATGCCGGATACGTCCACATCTCTGTCCGCGCCGCACAGAAGCGCGCAGCAGCAGCTCGCCGAGCCGCTGAACTAGGTCGTGCAGGGTGGGGGAACCTTGCGCCAGTGCCACAGGGGCGTCACGGCATTCATCCGATGTCGGGGCATCTTGGGCAGGAACAGGCCGCTCCTGAAGCCGGCTCTGAGCCGACGGCTCGCGGCTTCGTTGTTTACGTGGGTTTGGATGAGGAAACCGCGGCGGCCGCAGGCACTTCGCTCTCGCGCTTGTCTTCGCAGGTGACCACGTTCCTGCAGACCCTCGTCCCGGATGCGCAGACGCACGCAGCAGTCGCGCTCGCACCAGCAAACGCTGGCGGAAACAACATCGACGTTGTGCGTCAGGCCCTCGGTGACCCAACCGTTGCAGGTAACGCACAGGCTCGCCCTGTACCAGCTGTCGCTGATCCGGCTCGCCACACCGTTGGCGTGCTGATTGACCTTTCCCGCCGCGAAGTGCAGCTCGATGGCGAGATTCTGAACCTGACCCACAAGGAATTCGAGCTGCTTAACTACCTCGTTGAGAACGGATCCCGCACCGTGGGCCGCGAAGAACTGCTTGAGAGCCTGTGGCGCGGCGCTGACGAAATTCCGAACGAGCGCACCATCGACGTTCACATCCGTCGCCTCCGTGCAAAGCTCGGCCGTCTCTCCAATACGGTTCGCACTGTCCGCGGCCAGGGCTACCGCTTCTACGATCACCCAGAGGTGACCGTCTGGGCGGTTCCGGAATACTCGATCTAGTCGAGAACTAAATAACGTACGCAGTGGGGCGGAGCTTGATGCTTCGCCCCACTCGCATTTAATGGTGGTGAGTCAGCATGGTGTTGAGCCAGTGGTGTTTCGATGCGAAGTGAGGATGACGATGGCGCTAAAGACTTTGTTGATCATGCGGCACGGTAAAGCTGAAGCTCCGTGGGGTCAGGAGGACCGGATGCGTCAGCTCACCGAGTTCGGCCGTGAGCAGGCGCGCCGTGCGGGGGAGTATGTGCAGGCTGAGGGGCTTATGCCCGATGCTGCGCTGGTGTCCGATGCGGTGCGTACGCGTGCAACGTACGCGATGTTTTCGTCGGCCCTCGGCGAGGACGCCCCGAGCGCATATCTGGATCCGTCCTTGTACCTCACTAATGCGGCGGGGTTGATCGCTGCAATCAATCATGTCCCCGAGACTGTCTCGCGCCTGATCGTGGTGGGGCATATGCCTTCTGTGCAGGATGCGGCGATGCGGTTGGCGTCTATTGATTCGGATGAGCGTGCCGTGATGGACATGGCGGATCACTATCCACCCGCATCGTTGTGTGTGTTCCGCTTTGACGGCGTGTGGGCTGAACTTGATGGGCGCGATGCGACCCTTGAGCAATTCGTGACGTTCAGGTAGGGCTCGCGGGAGCCGCACTTAGAGCCGCGCATAAAGTATGGTCGCGGTTAAAAGAAAAACTCCGGAAAGCGATGCTTTCCGGAGTTTTGATTTGCGCGCCCTAAGGGATTCGAACCCCTGACCTTCTGTTCCGTAGACAGACGCTCTATCCAGCTGAGCTAAGGGCGCATTCAATTTTTCACCTGATGTTCACCTGTTCGGTTCTCATCGATGGCGACCTGCACAACAATACAGACACTTGGATGGATGCGCAAATCGGATGGAGGCCAACACACAAAAGATATACCGGTCTATTTGATGTGTGCTACCTCTATAAGCGAAAGAAACCGCGAAAAATCAACGAACTTCCCACTTTCTCCCCGCCTCCAAACCTCTATCCACGTGGGACGCCTCACGTCACAGGCGTCACGCTTCTGCAAACCATCCGTCTGCACGGCTACTCTTGTTGGAGACGCAACAGTCCATTTGGAGGCACAGTCTTATGACCGCGAACGCCGAGCAGACCGCATTGTCCGCGCCTACTTCCCACCAGAAGTTGGCCCAATGGGTGTCCGAGGTGGCAGCACTGACCCAGCCGGATGCAATCCACTGGGTCGACGGTTCCGAATCCGAAGACCTGAAGCTCAAGCAGCTCCTGGTTGACTCTGGTACGTTCACCAAGCTCAACGAGGATCTGTTCCCTAACTCTTATCTCGCGAACTCCGACCCAGCTGACGTCGCTCGCGTGGAATCCCGCACGTTCATTTGCTCCGAGAAGGAAGAGGACGCCGGCTTCACGAACAACTGGATGGACCCAGTTGAGATGAAGACCAAGCTCAACGGCCTCTTCGAGGGCTCGATGCGCGGCCGCACGATGTACGTCATCCCGTTCGTGATGGGTCACCTTGATGCGAAGAACCCTAAGTTCGGTGTTGAGATCTCTGACTCCGCATACGTCGTGACGTCGATGCGCATCATGGCCAAGATCGGTAACGAGGTCTTGCGCAAGATGGAAGAGACCGACGCGTTCTTCGTTCCAGCATTGCACTCGGTTGGCGCTCCGCTCGAAGAGGGCGAAGAGGACGTCGCTTGGCCATGCAACGAAGAGAAGTGGATCGTTCACTTCCCTGAAGAGCGCTCCATCGTCTCCTACGGTTCCGGCTACGGCGGTAACGCGCTACTTGGCAAGAAGTGCTACTCGTTGCGTATCGCTTCCGTCATGGCTCGCGATGAGGGCTGGCTCGCCGAGCACATGGTTCTCATGCGCCTGACCAACCCAGAAGGTAAGTCCTTCAACATTTCCGCTGCGTTCCCATCGGCGTGCGGTAAGACCAACCTCGCGCTCATCGATCCAACCGTCGAAGGCTGGAAGGCCGAGGTTCTGGGCGACGACATCGTCTGGATGAACTTCGACGAAGACGGCTCCCTGCGCGCGGTCAACCCTGAATATGGTTTCTTCGGTGTGGCTCCGGGCACCGGCTGGTCCACGAACCCGAACGCTATGCGCGCCATCGCTAAGGGCAACACGATCTTCACCAACGTCGCGCTCACTGATGAAGGTGGCGTGTGGTGGGAAGGCATGACCGACGAAGCCCCAGCCCACCTGATCGACTGGCAGGGCAACGACTGGACCCCGGATGCTGGCCGCCCGGCAGCGCACCCGAACAGCCGTTTCTGCACCCCGATCAGCCAGGCTGACATGCTCTCCGATGAGTACTACAACCCGGATGGCGTCAAGCTCGACGCGATCATGTTCGGCGGTCGCCGCAAGACGACCGTTCCGCTGGTTTCCCAGGCCCGTAGCTGGTCCCAGGGTGTGTTCTTCGGTTCGACCCTGTCCTCCGAGACGACCGCCGCTGCAGAAGGCGCGGTTGGCGTTGTGCGTCGCGACCCAATGGCGATGCTTCCGTTCATCGGCTACGACGCGGGCGATTACCTTAACCACTGGGACAAGCTCCGCGACCTCCCAGCAGCTCAGGGCGGCAAGAACCTCCCGGCTGTGTTCCTGGTCAACTGGTTCCGCCGCAACGCTGACGGCGGCTTCGCATGGCCTGGCTTCGGCGAGAACTCGCGCGTTCTGAAGTGGATCTGCGACCGCATCGAAGGCAAGGCTGAAGCGACTGAGACGCCACTGGGCCTCATCCCTGCGGAAGGTTCGCTGGACCTGGTTGGCCTCGAGATCAGCGATTCGGACCTCGAAGCCGCAACCCGCTTCGATGTTGAAGAGTGGAAGAACGAACTGCCGCTCATCGAGCAGTGGTACGAGAACTTCGGCGACCACCTGCCAGCCTCTATGCGCGCTGAGCTGGACGCCTTGCGTGAGCGCCTCGGTGCATAACGTAAGCCGTTGCAGCTGACGCTGTGAACTGATGACGATGCCGCAGTCCCTTTGTGAGGTGACTGCGGCATCGTTGTTTTCTGCTCAGGAAGGCGGGGCCACATGGCGGAGCTGACGTTGATTTTCGATGGCCGCTGCGGTGTGTGTACGCGGGCCGCGGCCTGGTTGCGGCGCCTGGATAGGGGCGGCCGGGTTGAGTTGCGGGCCTCGCAAGAGCGCGGGGTGCGGGAGGCGTTTGGGCTCACGCGCGAGCAGACCGATGTTGAGATTTGGGCTTTCCGCGTGCAGCCCGGTGGGCAGGACGTAACGGTTTCGCGGGGCGCGGGCGCGGCGGCTGTTGCCTTGGATGTGGCGCTGGGTACGCGAATCTTTAGAGCTGTGTATCGGTTCCCTCCGGTCAGGTGGTGCGCTGACCGCGTCTACGCGTGGGTGAGTGCCCATCGCGGTCGGTTCCCGGGCATCACGCCGTGGTGTGCGCAAAACCCCGAGGCTTGCGAGGGTGCTGAGGCATCCGGTGCAAACCCCGGGGCGTGCGGTGCGGTGTAGCTCGAGCTAGCCGCGGAGGAATCCGAGCACGGAGTCGCGGACGCGCTCCATGGTTTCGCGGTCGTTGGCTTCCGCGTTGAAGCGGAGTAGCGGCTCGGTGTTGGACGGCCGTAGGTTGAACCACCAGGAGCCGTCGGTTGCGCTGACCGTGGTGCCGTCGAGCGTTTCGACCTCGGTGTCAGCGCCGGATCCGAGTTCGTCTACAACCTTCTGGGTTGCGGCGGCAGCATCAGCGACTTTGGTGTTGATCTCCCCGGACGCGACGTACGGTTCGTACTGAGCTACGAGCTCGGAAAGTGGTTTGTTCTGCCGGCCAAGTGCGGCAAGAATGTGCATCGCGGCGAGCATCCCGGTGTCGGCGAAGTAGAAGTCCCGGAAGTAGTAGTGGGCGCTGTGTTCACCACCGAACACGGCGTCTTCTTCCGCCATGACGGCTTTGATGAACGAATGTCCCACGCGGGTTCGCACAGCGCGGCCACCGGCCGACTCAACCGTCTCTGGCACAGCCTTGGACGTGATGAGGTTGTGAATCACCACTGGAGTTTCTTCGCCCGCGGCCTTCGCGCGAGCGATTTCGCGGGCCGCAACCAATGCGGTGATCGCGGAAGGGGAGACAGCGGCGCCGTTTTCGTCCACAACAAAGCAACGGTCCGCATCGCCATCGAAAGCAAGACCAAGGTCAGCGCCGTGCTGCTTCACGGCGGCCTGGAGGTCAGCGATATTTTCAGGCTCGATGGGGTTGGCAGGGTGGTTCGGGAAGGAACCGTCGAGCTCGAAGTACAGCGGGAAGATCTCTAACGGCAGGGCTTCAAGCTCTGCATCGCCCAGGACCGCCGGGGTCGTGAGGCCAGCCATGCCATTGCCCGCATCAACAACCACCTTGAGTGGGCGGATGCCGGAAAGGTCTACAAGCGAACGCAAGTGCCGTGCGTAGTCAGGAAGCACGTCGCGGTGTTCAATTTCAGCGGGAGCGTTGAGTGGTTGCGGGATGCCCTCTTCGAGGTATTTCTGCGCGAGGATGCGGATGTCTTCGAGGCCTGAATCCGCGGAGATCGGCTTGGCGCCGGCGCGGGTCATCTTGATGCCGTTGTAGCCGGCGGGGTTGTGGGATGCGGTGAAGGTGACCCCGGCTGCGTCGAGGGAGCCGCTCGCGAAGTAGAGCTCATCGGTTGAGATCTGGCCGAGGACCACGGGCCTAGCGCCACGTGCCGCGAGTGTCTCAGCGAAGACGTTCATGAACTGTGTGCTGGATGGCCGCATGTCGCCGCCCACAAGCACGGTGGACCCGGCTAGACCAAGGACATCGACGAAAGCGGCGGCGGTGGCTTGGACGGTTTCGTCTGTGATGGTCTCGCCGACGATACCGCGAACGTCATAGGCTTTAAACGAATCGCTGAGATTGATTATGGTCATAACTGTCAGACTACGCTGTCATGCTTGTGCCACTGGTCAGGCTCACTGAAACAGCGGGAGGCGTGAGATGGAACATACGGATAACGAGGCATTGTCAGCGGGCATGCCTGCTGGCTTGTCTGCCGATTTCGATGCGGATTCCGCGCTCGCCGCCCTGCGCCGACTGGTGGGTAACGATTCGGCGCAGTTTCATCAGGGACAGCTCGAAGCGATCGAGGCGTTGGTGGGGCGCCGTCGCAGGGCGTTGGTGGTTCAGCGGACCGGTTGGGGTAAGTCGGCTGTGTATTTTGTGGCGACTGCTTTGTTGCGGGCTCAAGGGGCCGGCCCGACCTTGATTATTTCGCCGTTGTTGGCGTTGATGCGGGATCAGATCGCGGCGGCTGAGCGGGCTGGCGTGCGTGCGCACGCGATCAATTCGGCGAACGCGACGGAGTGGGAGCAGGTTCGAGCCAAACTCGCAGGGGATCAGGTGGATGTTCTGTTGGTGTCGCCGGAACGGTTGAATAATCCGCGGTTCCGTGAAGAGCAGCTTCCGCAGTTGGTGGAGCGGATGGGTCTGCTTGTGGTGGATGAGGCGCACTGTATTTCTGACTGGGGGCATGATTTTCGGCCGGATTACCGCCGAATCAAGGACCTCATCGAACGCCTTCCCCAGGGAGTTCCTGTTTTGGCGACCACCGCGACCGCGAATGAGCGGGTGGTGCGGGATGTTGAGGAGCAGCTCGCGGAGGGTGGCCAGGACGTTTTCACGTTGCGCGGCCCGTTGGCAAGGAAGTCGCTGAGGTTGGGTGTTTTGCGGATGGCGAGCCCGCGCAAGCAGCTCGGTTGGCTCGTCCAGCATGTGGGGGAGCTTGAGGGATCCGGGATTATTTATGCGTTGACGGTTTCTGCGGCCGAAGACATCGCGCAGATGCTACGTGAGGCCGGGTTGAACGTGCGGGCTTACACAGGCCGCACGGACCAGGATGAGCGGCATGAGCTTGAGGATGCGCTCAAGAACAATCAGGTCAAGGCGTTGGTTGCGACCTCGGCGCTGGGTATGGGCTTCGACAAGCCTGATCTTGGTTTCGTGGTGCACGTGGGTGCGCCTAGCTCACCGGTTGCGTATTACCAACAGGTAGGGCGTGCCGGCCGTGGCACCGATCGGGCCGATGTGCTGTTGTTGCCGGGGCCGGAGGATCGCGAGATTTGGCGGTATTTCGCGTCCGCTTCGATGCCGCAGGAATCGGCTGCCCGGGCCGTGATTGATGCGTTGGCTGAGGCCGGTGGGCCGGTGTCGGTTCCGGTTTTGGAAGCGCGGGTCAATGTCCGGCGGACCGCGCTCGAGTTGTTGCTCAAGGTTCTGGCTGTCGATGGCGCGGTTGAGCGAGTTCAGGGTGGCTGGGTTGGCACGGGTGTTCCGTGGGTCTATGACCGTGAACGTTACGAGAGGGTGGCTCAGGCGCGTGAAGCGGAGCAGGAAGCGATGCTGGCGTATGAGCAGACCGACGGTTGCCGTATGCGTTTCCTTTCGGAGCAACTGGATGATCCGCATGCGGAGGACTGCGGGATCTGCGATAACTGTGCCGGCCGATGGTTCCCGTCTGATGTGGGGGATGAGGCCACGCACCTTGCCGAGGGTGGTTTGAGCCGGGTTGGTGTGGAGATTGAGCCGCGGAAGATGTATCCGACGGGGCTGTCCGCGTTGGGCTTAGACATCAAGGGTCGGATCCCTGCTGAGCTTCAAGCCGGTGAGGGACGTGCGCTGGCTCGGTTGACGGACCTCGGGTGGGGTACGAGGTTGCGTGAGATGCTGCAGCAGGCACCGGACGCTCCTGTGGCCGCCGATGTGGTGAATGCGTGCGTCAAGGTTGTTGCGGATTGGTCGGCGGCGGCCGGTTGGATGGGGGAGGACGGCACGCCATCGCCGGAACGTCCAGTGGGTGTTGTAGCGATGCCTTCGGCGCGGCATCCGCAGCTCGTGTCCAGCTTGGCGTCCGAGCTGGCTCGGATTGGGCAGATGCGGTTCATCGGTGCGCTCGAGTATGCGGGGGCTCCTCCGCGTTCGGGTCCGGGAGGTAACTCGGCTTACCGGTTCGCGGACGTGCACGGTGCGTTCGTGGTGCCTGATGCGATGCGCGATGCGGTGGCGTCGGCGCCGGGCCCGTTACTGTTGGTGGATGACCTCGTGGACTCGCGATGGTCGCTAACTAGCGCGGCCGCTGTGCTGCGCCAAGCGGGTGCGCCAGGGGTGCTGCCTTTTGCCTTGGCGGTTGTTGGTTAGCGGGGCTTCGTAGAATTAGAAGTATGGAACCATCGTTTCTGGTCTTGGGCGTTGTAGTTGTTGTAGTCGCGATTGTGTTGGGTCTGCGGTCCGCGGGTAAGCGTGCGCGGAAGAATTTGCAGGCTAACACTACGCCTGGGCGTGCCCACGAGGTTTCGGAGCTTTTGGACGTCGAGACCCACAAAGCTGTTTATGCCCGGATCGCTCAGAACGATCTGATGGGTGCGGCGCAGTTGATCAAGAGCGCGACTGACCGTTCGAACATGGACTGTATCACCGATGTTGTGGCGTTACAGAAGTACCCGCAGGTGAAGTCGCAGGCCGCGTTCCGAGAGATTGAAACTCCGGAATTCGAGACGCCGGAATTGGAGACCCCGGAGCACGAGGCCTCTGAGGCGTCGCCTGCTGAACCGTACGCTGACGTCCAGGATTCGACCGCATCGGGGCCTGTTGATTCCTCTGATCTTGATGTTCCTTCTGACCAGGATTGGGCGATCCCGGAAGACTGGGCGGTCCGGTACGGCGATGAGGCGGCCGCGTCTGAGCGTCACATGAACTTCACCCACAATGATGGTGAACGTGAGCATTCGTTCAGCACTCAGGACATTCCGGCTGCTGAACGGGACCAGCTGATGGCTAAGTTGCGTGACCGTCGGTTCGATGAGGCATCCGAGATCATCGGCCGGCATATCGATCTGGATCAGGGGATCATCCGCCGCGCATTGGAAGCAAACATGGCCGCTGGTTCGGGCAACGGAGTCACGTTGCAGGTCAACGTTGGGGACGGGCGCACGGTCACGTTCAGTACGGACCGTTTGAGCGAAACCGAGCGGGGTATTTTCATGACGGCGATGCACATGGAAGACGTGGACGCCGCCGTAGACATTTTCATGCGTCATACCGGTGTTGATGAGGAACACGCACGAGAGGTTCTCCAACAGGTAGCGCACCTATATAAGCGCGGCCACTAAGCGCGCATCTGCTTCGTTTAGCTTTCCGCTAAGGCTATTCACCTGGGTGAGTCATTCACCTTTAATGATCGTGTAGGTCTGATCTAGTTTTCTCGCCTTATACGTTGTCCTGCTAAGGAGGAACACATGGCATTGGCACCAAACGGAAACGATCCATTTGCTGGCTTGGGTGAGGTCCCAAGCTTCGAGCTGACGTCCACCACGGTTGAGGATGGTGGGATGTGGCCGGCTGAGCAGTACTCCGGCGCTTTCGGCGTTGAGGGCGGTAAGGATATTTCGCCGCAGCTCAGCTGGTCTGGCGCGCCTGAGGGCACTAAGAGCTTTGCGGTCACGGTGTTTGACCCGGACGCTCCAACTCAGTCGGGCTTCTGGCACTGGGTTCTCACGCGTATCCCGGCTTCGGTTACGGAGCTCCCGGAGGGTGCGGGCGATGGCCTGGATCTGCCGGAAGGTGCGTTCCAGCTGAAGAACGATGGCGGCCAGCCGGGCTTCATCGGTGCCGCTCCGCCGCAGGGCCATGGCCCGCATCGTTATGTGATTACGGTGCATGCTTTGGACGTTGAAGACCTGGGTGTGGACGGCGACACCTCGCCGGCTAAGCATGGTTTCATGATGTTCGGTCACACGCTGGGCCGCGCCACGATCGTGGTCAACGGGGAGATCCCAGCCTAGTTTCAGCCGTCACGCGGCTTGTGTGATTCGGGGGTGGTTCCGCGGCAGAGCTCGCGGGACCACCCCCGACGCGTTTGCTTCTACCTCCGCCGCGGATGGTGAGGTCTCACTAACTTTAGGTGATGCTTAGTAAGCGAAGCCTTCCTTTGCTGGCGGTTGATGCCGAAGTGGAGGATGCTGTTCATATGACTTCAACGAATGTAGGGCATGAGAACAGGCAGGAACCGCATCAGGCTTCGGGACACGCGCAAAAGCTGAACTGGTTGCGCGCGGGTGTTTTGGGCGCCAACGACGGCATCGTTTCTGTCGCTGCTGTGGTGGTTGGTGTCGCAGGTGCGACGACGCAGATCGGCCCGATTTTGACGGCCGGCGCCGCCGCTGTGATTGGCGGCGCGGTGTCGATGGGGCTGGGCGAGTACGTTTCGGTTTCTTCGCAGAAGGATGCGGAGGAATCCCTGGTCGCTAAGGAGAAGCGCGAGCTTCAAGAGGATCCTGAGGGTGAGCTTGAGGAGCTGACTCAGCTGTATCAGGAGCAGGGGCTTTCGCGGGACACCGCGGAGAAGGTCGCGGTTGAGCTGACTGAGAAGGATGCGTTGAAGGCGCACCTGCAGATGGAGCTCAACATCGATGAGGATGACATTGTGAGTCCGTGGCATGCGGCTTTCGCGTCGATGCTCGCGTTCCTTGCTGGCGCGATCTTGCCGATGCTGACGATCGTCCTGCTCCCGCACGGCGCGAACATCGTGGGCACGTTTGTCGCGACGTTGGTTGCGCTCGCGCTTACGGGTGCGGTTGGTGCCAAGCTGGGTGGCAGCTCGCCGGTCAAGGCCGGTATACGCGTGGTGATCGGTGGCGCGTTGGCGCTCGGATTCACCTACCTCGTGGGCTACCTGCTGGGAGCATCCGGAGTAGCGTAGCCGCAGAAACGCAGAAGGCGGGGCAACACCATAGGTGTTGCCCCGCCTTCTCGTGTAGAACTCGGCGTTTCAGTGATTGGGCCAGCGTTTATTGCTCAAGCGTTTATTGGTCGCGTGGTTCGACTTTAAGGGTCTTGAGCATCTCGATCACCTCGTCGCGAGACTTGGAGGTCTGGAAGCCTCGGGCGTCTTCAATGCCCTGTTTGCCGCTGGCGTTGTCATTGTTCCGGACCATGATGAAGGCCGAGCTTGGCTGACGGTTATTGAGGTAGGCCTTCGCGTGGTATTCGCTTTCGTCATGGGGAGTCTTGGTGACGATGCGGGCTATCCACTTGTAGTCGCCTGTCTCGGGGTCCTTGATGGTTTGTTCGACAAGGTAGGTTTCGCCCTCGACGCCTTCCATGTCGAGGTCCTCCAAGCGCCAGGAGTTGAAGTTCTCTACGGATTCTGCCGGCGGCCCGTCTAGATCTGTGATGATGCCGGTGTTGATGGCGCCGTCGGCGGAAGGCCCTTTCAGAATGATGTCTTCTTGTGGGTCGAAGCCTTCTTGTTGTGGCTCGCCCTTCTTCTCTAGGGTTGCTGTCCAGTCGCCAACGGGTGTGATGGTGTAGGCGCCATTGCTTGTGCTGACCGGTTCTCCCTTGGTGGATTCGGAGGTGTTGTCAGAGCTTTCGGTGTTTTCTGCAGGCGCGCTGGTTTCGGTGCTAGCGGTTTCTGTTTCCGTCACCGTTTGTTCCTCAGACGCTTCGGAGCTGGCGTTATCGTTTCCGCCAGCATCTGCTTGGCACGCAGTCGCAAACAGCAATGTTGCAGCGAACGAGGTTGCTAGGAGTTTGTTTCCGTGTTTGGGGACAGTGCGTTTCATAATGATCGCCTCCTAAAAAGCGTTCATTACGAGCCTAAAAGATTCGAACTACCGTTTCTACCCCTAGATGTGAAGTCCGGGGTGTGAGGTCCGGGGCGGGAGAACGGTGTGCCAGTTTTCCGCTTAAATATGCCTCTTTGACGCCGCGATAAGGGACGCCGTAACCCGTCTACTTCCGCGTGATTCCAGGGTTAAACGGGAAAACCCCGGAACTTCAATAAGTTCCGGGGGCCGCGAGCGGAGACGGGGGGATTCGAACCCCCGGTCCGGTTTAACCCAGACCCTTCATTAGCAGTGAAGTCCAATCGGCCACTCTGGCACGTCTCCACGTTGCGCCGATAAAAGGGCAACATCCCATAGCTTAGCCGAGGGCACGCACTCACATCAAAGTGAACACCCGACGCTAGACGGTCACGCGTCCGTTCATACTAGTTAAACGCGGGCCGGAAAACCATCAGCCGCGGGCCAGTGCGTCCCAGATGAAGCTGTAGCTTCGGGCCGCTGTGCGGGCCGCCGATGCATGGTCAACTGAACCTGAATGTCCGCCATCCACTTCCTCGTGGTACCACGCGTTACGGTGGCCGAGCTCCTCCAGCAACGCATAGAAGTGGCGGGCCTGGACGGGGCCTACACGGTCGTCGGACGCTGTGGTCCACACCAGCAGTTCAGGCCACGCAACATCACGGGCATCGTCGGCGGTATCAGCAAGCCGGTGTGTCGCGGAAATGTCACGCAAGTGCTTAACATCCGCTGGAACATCGGGATCGCCGTATTCAGCGATCCACGAATGCCCAGCCGAAAGTTGCGTGTACCGCAACATATCCAGCAGCGGGACACCGCACGAGATCGCGCCGAACAGCTCCGGATAGCGCACGTACATGTTGCCCGCGAGCAGACCACCATTGGAGCCGCCGGCCATACCCGTGAAATCCGGGGAAGAAACGCCGCGCTCGTGAAGATCGCGAACCACGGCGGCGAGATCCTCGTACGCGCGCGGTCGATTCTCGCGCAAAGCTGCCGCATGCCACTCGGGTCCGTATTCGCCGCCACCACGGATGTTCGCGACCACAAACGCTGGAGCCCGGCCTTCACTCGTGCGGCGCTCAAGCCAGCCGCGCCCCACCGCCGCCGAGTAGCCAGGCGTACGGGATACCCGGAAACCGCCATAAGCGCTCACATACACCGGAGTCTCACCGTCCAGCGGCGCATCCTTCGGCGCAACCAAAAAATACGGGACCCGGGTCCCATCATCGGACACCGCGAAATGCTGCGAAACCTCGTGCACGCTCGCATCGAAACGCTCCGGCGCAACCCCGATGACCCGCCAGCCAGCGCCGCTGTCAGAGCCGGCCTCAGCGCCGCCGCCAGAATCAGCAGCGCCGCTACCACCAGCGTTACCGGCGGTCGCGAGCGAACCCAACTGCAGCGTCGGAGGCTGGAGGAACCCTTCCGAAACCATCCAGATGTCGTCGCTGTTTTCCTCATCGAATGGCCACATGCTTACCGAGGACAATTCAGGAACGCCAGGTAGCTCGGTCACAGCCCAGTCGTTGCGCGGGTCCAAACGCACAACGCGGGAAGCAACGTCCTTCATGATGACTGCGAAGCCGAAGTTCTTAGTGAAACCCACCGCCTGAACAGACTCAGACTCCTCGGGCACAAGCACGGCACGCAAGCTGGAACGCTCACCAGCGAGCCACTCCGCGGCTCTGACCACCAGCACCGTCCCGGCCGGGTAGGTCTGCCCGCCTACCTCCCATGTGCTCATCGGGCGGATCAGCAACCAGTCTTGATAGAAGCCAACGCGGGCGTCCCCCGGGGCATCGATCTTCTGAACACCCGCCCCGTCGCACATGTCCACGTAGTTCGTGCCCGTGAAGAAGTCCTCCGAATCCCGGAACACCGTCTTCTCGAAACCCGGGGTCGTGTCTACGCCGGCGCCAGCCGAAACGTGGCTCGCGTCGATTTCGAACACAACCTCCGCATCCGCCAGGCTCTGCCCCCGGCGCACGCTGCGCACACACCGCGCATAGGTCGAACGCGTCACGTCGTCATCGCCCGTCACCGTGGAAACCAAGAACGAATCATCAAAACCCCAGCTCACGGACGTCTTCGCCAACGGTAGCTCCAAGCCGCCTTCCACGAACTCGCGGTCCGCCGCATCGAACTCGCGGACCACCACCGCGTCACCACCATCAGGGGAGAGCACCACCAACGCTCGCCGCGGCTGCCCGCCTGGCTTCGGTTCCCACGAGGCACCACGCCACACCCAGTTCACGCCCTCATCGGCGCTCAGCTCATCGAGGTCCAGCAACGTTTCCCACTGCGGATCTCCAGCAACATAGGAATCCCAGTCCGTGGTGCGCCAGATACCCCGCGGATGCTGGGCGTCCTGCCAGAAGTTCGTGTGGAACTCACCGTGCTTGCTCACAGCAATGAGCCGGTCTTCAGCATCCATCGCTTCCTGGATCCGCGCCACCACGTGATCATGCTCGTCAGAGGTAAGGCGCGCATCGGTTGCTTGCGTGCGCTCCGCCGCCCACGCGAGGGCCTCTTCGCCGCGGATCTCGTCCAAAAAAGTATGAATATGCGTCAGATCAGTCGGTTTAGTCACAGCCTAAGAATACGTTGAGGTGATAGAGATAAGTACATGGAACAAGGAACAGATCATGCTCAGGATGCCGGCCTTCTCCGTGTGGTGGTGATCGGCGCTGGCCCGCGTGGAACCTCGGTCGTGGAGCGGCTTGCGCTCGCCGCGGCGGGGCGGCAGGCATGGGCTCCGACTGATTTGTTGATTGATGACGACGACGGTGGCGCCTTGGATACGCGGCCGTTGCGTATCGATGTGGTTGATCCGTACCCTGCTGGTTCTGGCCGGGTGTGGGATCCGGGGCAGTCGCGGAACTTGTGGATGAATACGCCGTCGATGTTCCCCACGGTTGCGCCGGAGCGTCCAGCTGGTGTGTCGCGGGCTGATCATCCGGGGCTGAGCTTTGAGCAGTTCCGTCTGTCGGGTGGCGATGGCGCCGAGCTGAGCGAGGTTGAGCGGGCTGAGCTCGAGGCGTTGGGGCCTGGCAGTTTCCCTCCGCGGCCGCTGTATGGGCGCTACTTGCAGCACGTGTGGGAGGGTGTCGCCGCGCAGCTCGAGGGCTTGGATCATGTGGATGGCCCGCATGTTCACGCTACGTTGGCGGTTTCGGTTGATCCGCATGTTGGCGGTGGCTACCGAGTCGTGTTGGGTTCGGGGCAGGTCTTGTATGCGGACCGTGTGGTTCTGGCTGTTGGGCATGTTCCTGCCCGGATTTCACCTGAGCAGGAGGCCGTGGGCTCGGCCTGCACGTCGCATCCGGGTGCGCACTATGTTCCGCCGCATGTTTCCACTGACGTCGATTACGATGCGCTCCCAGCTGGCCAGAACGTCCTGGTTCGCGGCATGGGTCTGAACTTTTTCGACCTCCTGGCCGAGGTCACCTTGAGCCGTGGCGGCCGCTTCGAGGAGACCGGCGGCCCTGCAGGCCAAGCCCTCAAGTACATCCCGAGCGGCAAGGAACCCATCCTCATCGCCGGCTCGCGCCGCGGAACCCCGTACCGTGCGAAAGCGGCCATCCCAGCGTTCATCCCGCCGGGCATCGAACTCAAGTTCTTCACGTATGACCGCATCGTTGAAGCCGCGGAGAAGGGCGCGACCGGCCGCCTACCGGGCACCGTGGACTTTGAACGTCACGTGTGGCCGTTGCTGAACCGCGACGTGATCCGCACCTACTACAACGAGCTCGCCGCCGCGGCGCCCGAGGTTTTCGAATCTACGCCGTCCTCGTTCCTGGACGAGCTGGACGAGATCCTCGCCGCCCCGACCGATATCGGCGATGAAGTGTGGGTCCTGAAGCTCAAGGATGCGCTGGCTCGCGCGCTTCCGGAACGCGAACTGTTCGATATCCGCTCATTGGCGCGTCCGTGGGCGGGGCACGGCGCGATCACCGCGGAAGCGTACCGTGCCGCAACCATCGAGATGCTGGAAAGCGACGTCGCTGCCGCCTCCCTGGGCACGGGGTCGCCGCTGCACATGGCGATCGGTGCACTGCACGCGGGCCGCATGATCGTGAAGCGTCTGATCGCGGAAGGCTACATCGACGAACGTTCCGTCGCCGCCCAGGTGCGCGGCTGGTTCGAGCCACTCGTTGAGGGGCTGGCCTCGGGGCCACCTTTGGAACGTATTGAGCAGATGGTCGCCTTGGTGCGCGCCGGGATCATCGAGGTTCTGGGCCCTGAGCCGTCCTACACCTACGATGCGGAGGCCCGCCTCTTCCGCGCTGTGTCGCCATGGGTGGGTGGCGCGGAGCCGGAAGCGACGTGGATGGTTGAGGCGATGATGCCGGCCAACCGTGTTGCGATCACGGATTCGCCGCTGTTGCGTTCGATGCTGGCCTCGGGCCTGGCGCGGCCGCGTGTGCGCATCACCGATGATGGTGAGCAGGTCCCCGGCTCTGGTCTTGACGTAGAGGGGGCCGACCACCGTGTGGTCGGCACGAGCGGTGCCGCCGCCGACGGAGTGCACGTGCTTGGTCTGCAGCTATCTTCTGTGCAGTGGGGGACAGCGATCGCGGCTGAGGCCGGCGGTGACCCGCACGTTGGCGCCCGGACGCTCGCGGACGCGGAAGCAATCGCCCGCTCCATCTTGCTGGACTAGTCCTGGCCTAATCTTAAAGCGGAAAACCCCGGAATCTCTAGGATCCCGGGGTTATATCGCGGAGGGTAAGGGAATTTCACCCAAATCCCGTAAATACGCGGTAAAACAAGGGTCGCATGAACCGTGTGCCTAATTTATGCCTAGTCATCTGCAGTTGTGGGAAAAATGACCACCAAGAAAGAAGCACAGATGAGCACCTCAGGCACTGAGAAAACCGTTCCGTACACGCTCAGCGAGTACCTGCACAACTTAGGGCTAACCCCCGGGCAAATAGACACGCTAACCAATAGCCCGCTATTCATCTTCCAGAATGAATCTCTAAACACCGCGGGGTTTGTCGAATATGTAGGACCTCAACAACATCATGGGGGCGTACGCCTTGAAATACGGTGGAACAATCTCGACGGCATTGCCGCCCGTGTCGAACTCACCGAAAGCACTGAAGGCTATGCCACCTTCACGGCAGAAGGGCTAAGAGAGCTTGCGAAAGCAATCACAGATTTTTCATGGCTCTTAGAAGCAATTGCAGAACCTTTTGAACGGGCGTAGGTCAACGCCTGTAACCCCGGCCTCTATAGCTAAGACGCTCGCTAGATATGAGATAGAGGCCTGTAAAGCCTTCTGTAAGCGCCTATAAAGCTCACTGAAGCTTAATAACCTCGTAACGTATCCATAGCCCCCGGTAATGGCCTTGTAAGGCTGTTAGCGGGGGTTATCTTATGTCCTTTAACGTTTGAAATACTTTAGCGGCATAGGGCGCCCCTAACAGAAAAACAGCCGGGGAGAGATCGCAATGCCGGCGGGGGGCGAAGTGGCGAGCGACGTGGGAGGGGTGACCCCGTGGGGCGTGTGCTTCGTGCGTGTACGGTCTGCACGGGGGCGGGTGAGGCGGTTCTGTGTGAGGCTCCACGGCGAGCGCTCACCGTCTCGCGATGCTCTGGTCTGTGATGTCTAGTTGTTCCGGCTGCCTGTGTTTGTGGGGTCACATGCGTGCGTGCGGTTTGTATTTGTACAGTCTGTACAGGCCGGCGGTGTGTGGTGAGGTGCCTGTGTCTGTCTGTGTGAGACGCCCGGCGCTCGCCGTGAGGTTCTTGGGGTGCTGTGAAGGGGTTGCCCCGTAGGGGAGGGTCTGAGGGGGTCGGAGGGGTTGGAGACGTGAAGGAGGCCCGCCGTGGGCCTATGGACATGGAAAGACCCGGGCTAAGGTTTCTTCTGTGTTCCTTAGCGCCGGGCCTTCCCGTTAGTGGTTATGCGATTTTGAAGAGTGCTTCATCTTTGGCCGTACTCGACGGCTTAGACGGTTCAGACGGTTCAGACGGTTTCCTTATGAGTCCCTCTGCTTTCCATGATCTGAGGAAGTCTTGCCGAAAATAGCCGCGTATATCGTTCAGTTTGCCGGGGCGTATCTTGTACTTGCCCAGCATCCTCCCTAATCGTTGGGGAGTGAGTTTGGAACCTATGCGGTTACCTTCGCCCCAGGTGTCAGGTTCTGCTCTGATTAGTTCAGATATCAGCTTTCCTGTTGGGATGAACGGTTGATTCTCTGGCAGTAACTCGTAAATGTGTCTGATGAGTACCCGGTGAGGGGGCATGTGCCGTAACCCTTCTTCTTCGTCTCGCTTCGTTTCCTCGATGTGCCTCAGTGCGAACTCATCCACGCGTTGACACCATGAAGGGCTGTTCACTGCTGCAGCTACTTGCTTCAGCGGTAGCCATATTTCTTTGAACCGCCCCTTCACGTCATCCGGGATTCTCGGACGTGAAGGCTTCTTCTGTAGAACGCCCGCGGCCCACTGTTCGGCTTCCGCTTTCAGCTCGGCTGCTTCTTGTTCTAGTTCGTCATCCCAGTACGTTTCAGCCTTGACACCTTCCAGGTCTGGCAACATCGTGATCGGGATGATTCGGGTCATAGTGTCCTCAGGAAGAAGCATGTTGTTCCCAGCCATCGCTACCGGCCCGTAAGTCGATAGTTTGAGCGATTCCGGCTCTTCGCCGTTTCCTTTCCTCTCGCTAGTTATGAGCCTGTACCCGTCGCGTTTATAGCCGCTGTTGATCGTCTGGATCAGCTCTTCCCTCCCGGGCCTTTTGGGGTCAAGAGTTCTGTCAGCTTCATCCAGTAGAACCGTTCTCATAGACGCGTGCACCGCTCTCGAAAGAGCCGCGTTCGTCGCATTCGCGGCCAGTAGCGGATTAGCGGTAAGCCTGTGCAGATGATCTAACAGCGTGGTCTTTCCGCTTCCCGGTACGGGGCTAGTAATCAAGAGCCGCGGCGTGGAGATGTTGATCTCCATGAGGAACGTGTGAAGAGCCCATAAAGTTAGAACCTCGTAATCTTCATCGGACGCCGTGAGAATGTATTTCTCGAAGTGGTCACGGTACTTGTCCAGGATCGTCACAGGCCCTTCATTTGAGCCGTCTAAGCCGTCTAAGCCGTCGAAGCCGTCTACGTGTGGCGTGTAGTTCGTGTTCATGCGTTCACCCCCTCGAACGTGTCACCGCGCCCGGCTCCACAGTTGTAACAGCGGGGGCTAAATGCCGCGGTCAGCGCTAGCTCCACGGTCTTGCGGTGCTGTGTCGAGATACGGACGTGCATAGCGTCCCACCATGCATCTAGGTACAGTTCTTGGCGCTCTGCCTCTCGCATCGGGGCTAGCCGCGCGGTGGTCTCTCGGACTCCGTAGAAGTAGCCTTCCCACCATCCGCGGTTATGCTCGCCCTGTCGTAGCAGCTCCTGTTCGGCGAGCGTGAAACTGCTTCGCCGCGTGTGGATGCTCTCACCCTTCGAACCTGTGTTCGAGTCAGGTAAACTAGATGACACGGGGCTACTGTTCTTCTGGATACGGTCAGCCCCGCCGCCATGTCTAGGGTGCTGACTTCTGCGCTCGCCGTGACGTGGGTACTGGCCCCCGTTGCTTTCATGAGCGGCGGGGGTCTGCTGTTGGTAGCTCATTAGTTAGCGCCCCCTTCTTCTGCGTAGTTCCATACGTATTTAGAAGGGGTTAGCTGATGGAAGAAGTTGAGGAAGTCAGCGCGGTGAACGCGAATCATTTTCTTCCCGGCCTTGTAAGCCGTTAGATCACCTGATGCAATCCACCGGTGAACGCTAGAAGAATGTACGCCCGCATACTCAGCTACCTGAGCTACGGAGAGCATAGGGGCTAGATCGTTAAACGCTACGTAAGGGGTAGTTTGTGTTTTGCTCACGACAAATAAGCCCTTTCAGACTTATTTACGGAGCTAATCCCGAAGGCGTGAAAGAAAGAAGCCCTTAAGGCCAGCCAACAGCCAGTAGCGCGAATACTGATTCAAGACCTATTGCAGGTCTTAGCTCACTATAGCATTAAGCGCCATCTGTTTCAGTGGTACCGGCCCGCTTTTCTTTAGCTAGCCTCAACGCTTCAGCTTTCACGGCTTCAAAGCCACCCGAAACGCCAAATAAGCCATAGACGTATTCGCCTATATACGCGTTTTCTTCTATGTCGCGATGCATAAACCGTTCATGGCTACTGTCAATGCGCCCCTGTTGTCTCCCGCTGTATGAAGGCTTAAGGCTAATCGTCTTCTGTTTGGTCTGCCTGGCGTGGTTTAGATCGGCGCTAATATCGTCACGGGTTAAGCGAATCTCAACCCTATGCGATCTGCACACCCAAAGACCCGATATAAAAAAATCATCTAACCATGTGACGGCTGATTCAGTATGAAGCCCCTTCGCTTTTATCTCACCGTTAAGGGTCTGCCGTTCCAGGTGAGCGCTGACACACCCGGAACTTAGAAACGGGTCAGCTTTCTTTCTTTTATCGTGTGTCTCTATGCATTCAGCTGTTGCCATGTAGCTTTTCCGTAGAAACGGGTACTTGCTGGCAATGAGAACTTTAGGGCCCTCTGCTTCCTCATCCTTTATGTTTATTTCCTGAAGCGTATACAGTTCCCGCCTGTACTCTCCTAAATACTCGGCAATAAGCTCGGCTTGAGGTGTGAGCGGAAGCGCGTAAAGAAGCCCCCGGTTAGTGACGATACGGCCTAACGGGGTTTCATACACGGCCCCTAAAGAACACCCCTTAGGGCACCTGTACTTCAATAACCTGTATTTCTCAGCGAACTCAGACCCAGATAGCCCCTCTTTGAGGCTCGCGAGATAGTCAAACGGGGAATACTTCAACCGGCCTAGGCGTAACTGTTCCTGTGTAAGCGTCTCCATGTTTTTCACCGCTGTTTATCCCTGCCCTGATGTGAGCATCGCTAAGCGCTCTTTCCCAGCGTGCTGATATTTCATTACGGACTCAACATCTGAATGGCCCCCGAAAGCCATGAGGTCGGCTAGGGTAGCGCCCTTGCGGCCCAAATGAGTTAAAGCCGTGTGACGTAGCCCATGAAAAACGAAACCTTCTAGCAAAGGCGGGTCATTCTCATCGTCAGCGTTGAGCTTGTCTACTGCCCGCTTCATCTGGTTTCTAATAGTGTTCGGGTTGTGGAAACGGTTACCGCCGCCCTTGCGGGGAAACAACAAGTCGCCGCCGTTAGTAAGCTCATCTAGCCGGGCTTGCACCTTGCCTTCAATAACCTGGGTAACCGGTATCTGCCTATGTCCTGCAGCAGATTTAGGCGTTACTTCACATAGCGTTTGACCGTTTTCGTTCTTGTTAGACACTTGCGAGCTGACTTCTACGTATAGTCGCCCGTTTACGCCGCGGGCAAAAGAACGTTTACGTAGCGCTAGGACTTCGCCTAAACGTAGACCGTTATAAGCTGCGATATAGACCATTAGCCGCGTATATGCGGGGAATAGTTCGGCTATCGCGTCGATCTGCTCAGGTGTAGCGACAATGTCGCGTTTCTTTTTTGGGGTCGCCTTATAACGCTTAGCTGGCACATCACACGGGGAGCTATTCAAGAGCGGCTTAAAACTACGTGGCAAACCTTTAGTTTGACCCGTAGCCCACATGAAAAGTCTTTCTACCGTGGTGTAAATATTGTGCACGGTTTTCGGTTGTCTTCGTCGCCTCGTTTTCCCGAACGGCTCGGTGCTGAGTTTTTCAAACCAGTTATCAATGTCTTCTACAGTGACCGCGGCAATTGGGGTAGACCCGAACGCTTTACGGAAATGGTTTAGGTCGCTGTTGTATTTATGGGTAGTAGATGGTTTCGTGCCGTGGTCTCTGAGGTACTGAAGCCACTGTTCAGTAACCTCGTTGCAAGTGATCGAGCTTAGCCGCTCTTTTTCTTCGCGTATCGCTTTAGCCTCAGCTATGCGCTTCCGAGCAATCTTTGGGGGTATGAACGTCCCTCGCTGTATTGCTGATTGAGCATCACGTTCAGCGGCTTCCGCGTCCATCTTTCGGGTGAATGTGCCTATCCCGATCTGTTTGCCTTGATGGGTCACGCGAACTTGCCACTTGTTGTTAGGTAGCTTCCTGATGCTCATCGTTTTTGTGTCTCGTTGTGCCTAATCTGTGCCTAGAAAACGGCTGTTATGCCTAAATTATGCCTAGCTGAATGCTAACATCTGAGTACAACTGCAAGACTTGGGGCACTGAAAAACAGCGCAAAAACCGCGTAATTACAAGGAAAACCCCCGGTATCTCTAGGATCACGGGGGCTTGTAAGCGGAGGGTAAGGGATTCGAACCCTTGGTACGGGGTTACCGCACAATGGTTTTCAAGACCATCTCCTTCGGCCACTCGGACAACCCTCCAACATCGCTCGAGTTTATCGCATGCTTCCGTGATCCCTATATTCGTGTCAGTCTGGTGTGTATGTGCGCTGATCGTGAGTTGAAGAATCCTGCCGATGCGACCCCGCCCACTGACACGACCCCCACTGAGATGACGGTGGTTTCGTTTGATGGCGCTGGCGGCCCCGAGGTGATCACGGCAGGCCGCGGCGCGGTTCCCGTTCCTGGCCCGGGTGAGGTGTTGATCCGCGTGCATGCGTGTGGCGTGAACCCCGCGGATGTTTCACAGCGGGAGGGGAATTACCGCCCTCCGAAAGGCGCCTCCGATGTTCCAGGGCTTGAGGTCGCCGGCGAGGTGGTCGGCCACGGCCGCGGTGTGAATACCGATGTGTGGCCGTTGGGGGAGCGCGTGGTCGCGTTGATCGATGCGGGCGGCTATGCGGAGTATGCGGTCGCTCCGGTCGCGCAGGTTTTGCGGGTGCCTCGCGGTATCAGCTTGGTCGATGCGGCAGCTCTGATCGAGGTTGCGGCAACCGTGTATTCGAACCTCGTGATGACCACCCGCCTCCAGGCCGGCGAGACCGTTCTGGTGCACGGCGCATCGGGCGGTATCGGAACGTTCGCGGTGCAGTGGCTTGCAGCGCGAGGGCACGCGGTCTATGCCACCGCATCGACCGCCGATAAGTGCCAGTGGGCTCTCGATCGCGGCGCAACCGAGGCGATCAACTATAAGGACGAGGACTTCGTGGAGCGCATCAAGCAGCTCACCGACGGCCGCGGTGTGGACGTCGTGCTCGATGTGGTCGGCGGCGCGTACTTGGACCGTAACCTGAGGTGTTTAGCCATTGATGGCCGGATGGTCACGATCGGTTTGGTTGGCGGCCGTAAAGCTGAGCTAGATATGGGTCGGATGATGGTTAAGCGGCTTTCGGTACACGGGACAACGTTGCGTGCGCGGCCCGCGGATCAGAAAGCGGTGATCGTTGCCGCGGTGGGTCAGCATGTCTGGCCTTTGATCGCCGATGGGCGGGTTACGGTGCCTGTTGATGCTCGCTTCCCGCTCGAGCAAGCAAGGGAAGCACACGAATATCTGGCTCGGAAAGAGCATTACGGAAAGATTGTTTTAACGACACATGCCGCGGACCGGGCGTAATGTGTCATGTACACATCATCACGAACACCTATTGAATGGGGTTTCCAATGTCCACAACCTCCGACGAGGTTCAACAGCCACCGGCGTATGTTGATCCTGACGTCCTAGAAGCTGAGGAACGTAAATGGACGCCAACCCGCATCATCGTGTGGGTCGGCGTCGCTCTTTTGGGTGCTGTCGGTTGGGGCGCTATCGCGCTCGGCCGCGGCGAACCGATCAACGCGGTATGGCTGGTTTTCGCGGCCGTCGGTACCTACCTGATCGCGTACCGCTTCTATGCAAAGTACATCGAGCGTAAGGTCGCTAAGCCTGATGACCGCAGGGCAACCCCGGCGGAAGTGAAGAATAACGGCCAGGACTACATGCCGACTGACCGTCGCGTCTTGTATGGCCACCACTTCGCTGCGATCGCGGGCGCTGGCCCGCTGGTTGGCCCGGTTCTGGCGGCCCAGATGGGTTACCTGCCTGGCACGATTTGGATCATCGTCGGTGTGATTCTTGCCGGCGCAGTTCAGGACTACCTCGTACTGTTCTTCTCGATGCGTTCCGGCGCGGTTTCGCTGGGTCAGATGGCTCGCCAGCAGCTGGGTCGCTTCGCTGGTACGGCGGCGATCATCGCGACCGTCTTTATTATGACGATCATCGTCGCGATCCTCGCGCTCGTCGTCGTGAACGCTCTGGGCGAGTCCGCGTGGGGCCTCTACTCGGTTGGCCTGACCATCCCGATCGCTCTGTTCATGGGCATCTACCTGCGCTTCTTGCGCCCGGGCAAGGTCATGGAAGTTTCCATCATCGGTTTCGTGCTGTTGATGTTCGCCATCATCTCTGGCCGCTGGGTCGCTGAATCCGAGTGGGGCGCTTCGTTCTTCCACCTGGATAAGACCACGATCGCCTGGATGATCATCATCTACGGTTTCGTCGCCGCTGTCCTTCCAGTGTGGCTGCTACTCGCGCCGCGCGACTACTTGTCGACGTTCATGAAGATCGGTGTGATCGCGCTGCTTGCGGTCGCGATTGTTGTGGTGCGCCCGATGCTGGATGCGCCTGCCGTATCGATGTTCGCCTCGGTCGAAAATGGGCCAGTGGTATCGGGTAAGTTGTTCCCGTTCCTGTTCGTGACGATTGCGTGTGGTGCCCTATCTGGCTTCCACGCTTTGATCTCCTCGGGTACCACGCCTAAGCTCGTTGAGAAGGAACGCCAGACCCGCTTCCTGGGTTACGGCGGCATGCTCATGGAGTCGTTTATCGCGATCATGGCGCTCGTTTGTGCCCTCGTGATCGACCGCGGCGTGTACTTCGCTATGAACTCGGGTGCCGGTCTCACGGGCGGCACAGTGGAAGGCGCGGTCCAGTTCGTGAACTCGCTCGGCTTGGTCGGTGCGACCGAGCTGACACCGAACATGCTGACCGAGCTTGCCAACAATGTCGGTGAAGAATCTGTCGTATCCCGTACAGGTGGCGCCCCGACGCTCGCGGTGGGTCTCGCCTACATCATGCAGCAATGGTTCGGCGGCATCTCAATGATGGGCTTCTGGTACCACTTCGCGATCATGTTCGAGGCCCTGTTCATCCTCACCGCTGTGGACGCCGGTACCCGTACCGCCCGCTTCATGCTGCAGGACGCGTTCGGTAACTACATCCCTAAGTTCAAGGACATGTCGTGGAAACCGGGCGTCTGGATAACCACCGCGATCATGGTCGGCCTATGGGGCTACATCTTGATCTTGGGTGTCACTGACCCGCTCGGCGGTATTAACACGTTCTTCCCGCTGTTCGGTATTTCTAACCAGCTGCTGGCCGCGATCGCGTTGGCGATCGTCATGGCTATCGTGGCGAAGAAGCAACGCTTCAAGCACATCTGGGTCGTTGTCTTGCCGATGGCATTCGCCACGGTGATTACGATGTACGCCTCGCTTTTGAAGATCTTCTCGCCTAACCCTTCGGTCGGCTACTGGGCTAACCACTTCAAGTACAAGGAAGCGCTCGCCGCGGGCGAGACGAGCCTCGGCACCGCCAATAGCGTTGAAGCGATGAACGCGGTTGTTCGCAACACGTTCGTCCAGGGATCGCTTTCGATCCTGTTTATGCTACTGGCGGCTATCGTGATTACGGCTTCGACCATCGTCACGATCAAGGCTTACCGCCACGGCAAGGTCGTGGATCCGTTCGAGGTTGAGGACGTTGAGTCCCAGTACTACGCTCCGAGCGGTCTGATCGCTTCGAAGTCCGAGCGCGAACTCGAGAAGCGCTGGCAGGAATACGACGAGAAGGTCGCTGCCGGGGGCGCTCCACGGAAGGAGTGACGTGCTCTCATGAGCCAGGTCATCGCATCAGTAACTGAGTTCCTCCGGAAGTCCGGCCGCTACTTCAGCGGTGTCGTCGGTGCAGATAAGTACCAGCGCTACGTTGAGCATTTTCGCCGGGCACATCCGGGCGAGGAGCCGCTCAGCGAGAAAGACTGGTGGCGCCAGTACCACGACTTCCAGGACAAAAACCCTGGAGCTCGCTGTTGCTGAGCCGCTACCGCTGACCATAGTTGCTGAGCCGCTGCCGTTGAGGCTTAGCGCTCTCAAACCAGCTATCTTGGGTGCATGCGTGAGTTTTTCAAAAGCATGTTCGGGAACCCCGACCGCAAGGACACTAAAGAGCTGGGCGAGGGCGTGTGGCGCTCGGACTATTGGCGGTTTCGGCGCGCGGTGGACCGTATGCACCAGGTTCTGGAGCAGGCTCAATCTGACAGCGCGTATAGCGTGATCCTCACGTACGCGGACGAGGTGGGGGACCATCTTGACCGCGTACGTGAGGTGACACGTAGAGCGCACGCCGCGTTCCCGTCGTCGGGGGACCACGTTCCTGCGGCAGCGATGGATGTCCACAACGCGCTCACCAAAGCGGCCACACATGCCGCGACGCTCGCGCAGTCTGCCGCGATGCTCGGCTGGGGCACAGCAACGGAAGCTTCGGAAGCCGGGTGCCTCTCCGTGGCGCAAGAGAACCTGGACCGCAAGAGCGGGGCAGTGGACTCTCAGATCAGCAAGGCGGAAACCGCCCTGCAAGAAGCGCTGCAAGGCACATAGATAAAGCTAAATAAGCAATGCAAAAGGTTCGGGGCCGCACCAATACTGGTACGGCCCCGAACCTTTCTGTGAGAGCCCCCTGCCGGAATCGAACCGGCGACCTTTTCATTACGAGTGAAACGCTCTACCGACTGAGCTAAGGAGGCCTGGCGGTGAACCGCCGGCATACACAAAGGTGCATGCCACGAGTCGAAACTCTATCGGTTCACAGCGCCGCGGTCAAAACGAGTCCGCAACCCTTCAGTTGCTAACAGTTGCTAGCACGAAGTTTTGCTCGGCATTTCCCCCTGGGTCAGGTACTTGTCGACGCCCGCTGTAACGCACATGTTGGAACGTCCGTAAGCGGTGTGGCCCCATCCGTCCCAGGTGAGCAGGGTCGAACCTGGAAGCTGCTTCTGCAGGCTCTCAGCCCAGTGGTACGGGGTTGCAGGGTCGTGCTTGGTGCCAACCACCAAAACTGGCGGGATCTCGTCAGACACCGTGAACTTATCCTGCGCGGCTGCACCGGCGTTAGGCCAGCCGGCACAACCATCGCTCTCGCTGAGTGCCTCCCCATAGAACGGAGCTTCCTTAGCGAACTTCTTGCGGGATTCTTGACGCGATTCCTCGGTGAGCTCCGGGAGCTTGTAGTCCATGCAGTTGTAAGCGCGGAATGCCTCGCTCGAGTTGGTGCTGTAAGTTCCGTCCATCTCGCGGTCGTTCGAAAGATCCCACAAGAACACCAGGCCCGATGGGTCCTTCTGCTTGATCGCAAGGTTCAGCGCCTCAGTTAGCATCTCGTGGGCAGCCGGCTCGTACATCGGCAAGAGGATCGCTTCGAACGCGGCGGCACCGGTGAGCTGGCGGCCATCATCGATCTTGAGCGGCTTGGCATCCCACTCGTTGATCCAGTAGGTGAGCTTCTTACGGCCATCCGCAACATCACCATCGAACCAGCAGTTTGTTTGCTGAGCGCACGACTCCAGGTAATGGTCCAGGCTCTCTTCGAAGGACTTCGCCTGGTCCAACGCGACCTCTTCGATGCCAAGCGATGGGTCCATCGCCGCATCGAGCACCATGCGTCCAGCGTTGCCCGGGAACATCGACAAGTACTGGGCTCCAAGCTTGGTGCCGTAGGAATAACCGAGGTAATCGAGCTTCTCTTCGCCCAGCGCCGCGCGGAGGATATCCATGTCGTGCGCGGAGTTCGGCGTTGTGATCTGGCTCAGGAGCTCTTCCGGCTTAGTTTTCTGCTTGCATTTGACCACATCGGCTTCTGCGGCCTTCTTGATTTCGTCAACGCCCTTATCGTCGTTGCTCGGCATGCGTGAATCGGACATCTGCTGGTCACGGTCTTCGTCCGTGAAGCAGTTCACGGACGTGGACTGGCCCACACCGCGCGGATCGAAACCCACGATGTCGTAGTTCTTGCGGAGGGTACGCGAGAACATCATGGTGGCTGAGTCTTTGACCATGTTGACGCCCGAGCCGCCCGGCCCGCCAGGGTTAACAACGAGGCTGCGTTCTGATTTCTCGGTTGCCTTTGCGCGGATCAGCTCGAGCGTGATGGAACCCTCGCCTGGCTTCTCATAGTTCAAAGGAACGGTGAGTTCGCCGCATTCGAAGTCGTCGCATTTCTTCCAGTCGATCTTCTGCTGGTAGAAAGACTTGAGCTCTTCGTTGCTTGCCGCGGCTGATTCGGAAGCGCTCGATGGGTCGGCTGGGGCAGGCTTGGATGCGCCACCACCGCACGCTGTCAGGGTCAACGCAATGGCGGCGGCCGCTGCACCGAACATGGTGAGGCGTCGGGGCTCACGACGGGTCTTGTGTGGGGAAGTCACGGTGTCCTCGCTGTTGTCGACGGTTGGGTTGTAGGTCTTGTGATTACTAAGCGGCTTGTTATCGGCCTGCTTATTGCCGGGCAACGGTGCGCCCGCGCGGGTTGACGATGATCGCGGCCATGAGTGCTTCGATCGCTACCTGTGGACTCACATTACCGGCGATTCGTTCGCGCGCGGTCGCGATGTGGTCGATCGCGGCTACCGAATGGCCTGGATTGGTCGCGGTCGCGTACTGGGTCAATTGCGGTGTCAGGTGAGCGTTGACGAGCTCTTGATCTGTTCCGAGCTGGATCGTCAAAACGTCGCGGAAGAACGTTGTCAGGTCGATCAGTGCGCGGTCTATCGAGTCCGTGGTTCCTCGCCGGCCGCGGCGTTTAGCGGCGTCGGAAAGGCGTTTGAACTCTGACCGCAACTGCCGCGGGATCGATTCTTCGGGGGAGAGGCCGAACGTCTCGCGCAGCGCCGCCTCATCTGACTGGGTTCGCTCTTCAACCGAGGCCGTCGCTTCCGCCGTTGCGATCTCAACGAAATGAGCCGCCGCAGCCATCGCGTTAGCGATGTTCGTAGCCCGGAACGGCGTATTCACAATGTCTTCGCGCCGCTGCCGGGCACCCTCATCGCGCGCAAGCCGCCGAGCGACACCGATGTGCCCCTGCGATACCCGGGCCGCGAATTCAGCTTGCTCCGGCGTCAGCCCGTCCCTGCGCACCAAAAGTTCCGCAACATCGGCGTTATCTGGGATGCGCAACGTGACGTTGCGGCAACGGGAACGGATAGTGATCAAAACATCCGCAGGCGATGGCGCGCACAGGATCCACACGGTGTGTGGGGGCGGTTCTTCGATCGCTTTCAGCAAGACGTTGGTTGTGCGTTCCGTCATGCGGTCGGCGTCTTCGACGATGATGATGCGCCACCGGCCGGTCGCGGGTCGGTCATGCGCGGTATTGATGAGGTGTCGGACGTCCTCAATCGAGTAGGTCACGTTTTCTGTGGTGACCATGCTGACGTCGGGGTGGGTTCCTGCGAGCACGGTGCGGCAAGCCTGGCATTCACCGCATCCCTTCGAGGCAGGGTCCGGTTGTTCGCATTCAAGTGCCGCGGCGAAAGCCCTCGCAGCGTTGGTGCGGCCGGAACCAGGCGGTCCGGTCATGAGCCACGCGTGGGTCATTGCACCGCCGGTTGCCGCTCGTTGTAGTTGTTCAATAACGCGCTCTTGCCCCGGGAGGTCTTTCCACACGCTCATGCGTTCTCCCCAGCGCTACGGGGCACCCCATCGAGATGCGGGGAGACCGCCGCATAGATTTGCTGCGCAATGTCCTCGATGCTGGCCCGCGCATCGATCACAAGGTAACGCTGCGGATCCAGGGCCGCGATGCGCTCAAACTCCTCCATGAGAGTCCCGTGGAACTCATCAGATTCAGCTTCGATGCGGTCACTGGTTCCCCGCTCACCTTGCCGCGCGCGGGAATCCGCTACCGGCATCGTGAGCACAAGCGTGAGGTCAGGTTTCAGCCCGCGGACAGCGGGCGCGTTGATCGCGGAAACCGTTTCGAGTCCGAGTCCTCGGCCGGCACCTTGATATGCGAGAGAGGAGTCGAGGAAGCGGTCAGAGATCACGACCGCCCCGTCGCGTAGCCACGGCAGGATCTTGTCGTTGACGTGAGCTGAACGCGCCGCCGCGTAGATCAGCGCTTCAGTGATGGGGTCCATTGGCGCGTACGTTGGGTCAAGCACGATGCCGCGCAGGGCTTCGGAGACGGGTGTTCCTCCTGGCTCGCGGGTCGTCTCAACGCGGAGGCCGGCTGAACGCAAACTTTCGGCGAGGAGTTGGACTTGGGTCGACTTGCCGGTGCCGTCGCCTCCCTCGAACACGATGAATACACCGGAGAGGTTCCGGGGTTGCTGCGTTGAATCTCCCTGCATGCCTTTAACCCTACCGTTGTAGAGGGGACCCTACCGGTGTCCAGGTGATCAGAGGTCAGCAAATTGAGGTAGCTCGAGACTAAAGGTTGGTAACACGGCCCTGTAGCCTCCGGCGGGGCGGGCAAGACCACATAGAATGGTGCACATGACTTGGGCTCTCATGACCGAATTCGTGATTTCCGTTGTGATCGACGGAATCATCTTCGTTCTCGCGCTGATCGCACTCCTGGACTGCCTCGGGCATCCGGCGGATCGTTTCCGTGTCTTCAGCAGGATGTCTAAAGGAGCATGGGCGGGAGTCCTTGCGGCAGCCGCGCTCCTAACAGGTCTTTCATGCATCAGCGGAGTGAGCGCCCTCATGGGCACAGCCTTCGCGACAGGCATCCTGGGTGCAGGCGGGTTCGGAATGATCCTGATCTTGGCTTCCGCGGTCTTCACCGGCGTGTACCTAGCAGGTGTTCGCCCTAACGTGTCCGGCAAGAACGGGTACGGATCGTATTAAGCCGTAGCGCCCATCGTCATCTAAACCCATCGTTATCTAAACCCATCGTCATCTAAACACCTCGTCAGTTAGGCACCTCGCTCCCGCGAGGATGAAAGGCGGATCATGACTTATAAGCTGATTTTGCTTCGGCACGGTCAGAGCGAGTGGAACGAGAAGAACTTGTTCACTGGCTGGTATGACGTGACGTTGACTGAGAAGGGGCGTGCGGAAGCTAAGCGTGGCGGTGAGCTGCTCAAGGAGACCGGCAACCTGCCTGACATTCTTCACACGTCGCTTCTGACCCGCGCCATCGTGACGTCCAACATCGCTTTGGAAGCCGCGGATCACGTGTGGATCCCGGTCAAGCGTTCATGGCGTCTCAACGAGCGCCACTACGGTGCGTTGCAGGGCAAGAACAAGGCTGAGGTCCTGGAGCAGTTCGGTGAGGAACAGTTCATGACCTGGCGCCGCTCTTACGACACTCCGCCGCCGGAGCTCGATGACGATTCTCCGTTCTCGCAGGCGAATGATCCACGTTACGCCGACCTCGTTTCGATGCCTCGCACCGAGTGCCTCGAGCAGGTTCTCGAGCGCCTGCTGCCGTACTGGACTGAGCAGATCGTTCCGGACCTGAAGGCAGAAAAGACTGTTTTGGTGACCGCGCACGGTAACTCGTTGCGTGCGTTGGTCAAGCACTTGGATGGCATCTCGGATGAGGACATCGCCAAGCTCAACATCCCAACGGGTATCCCGCTGGTGTACGAGCTCGATGAGAACCTCAAACCGGTCAACCCAGGTGGCACGTACCTGGATCCCGATGCGGCAGCCGCTGAGATCGCGAACGTTGCGAACCAGGGTAAGAAGTAAGACCAACCGTCAATAGATTTGGGCCCGGTACCTGTTGCAGGTACCGGGCCCAAATCTATGCCGCGAACGGTTGCTGCGGTGTAAGTTGTCGTGGTGTGCCGCTTAGTTGAATGGCAGGTCGACGGACTCTGGCTCCCATTCGCCGGTCACGAGGTAGGTGACCTTGCGGGTTACGGAAACGCCGTGGTCGCCGAAGCGCTCGAGGTAGCGGGAGGTCAGGGTTACGTCCGCGGTGGTTTCGGCGCTTGCATCCCATTCAGGGGAAGCAACTGCGCGGAACACGGAGGAGTGCAGCTCGTCGATCTTGCGGTTCTTCTCGATGATCTGTCGTGCGAGGCTCAGGTCACGGGTGTCGAGCAGGTCGCCGAGCATGTGTGCCAGTTCGATGTCGAGCTTAGCCATGTCGGCGAAGGTCGGGACGATGCTTTCTGGAGCTACCGCGTTAGGGAAGCGGAGGCGGGCCAGCTGGGCGATGTGGCGAGCGAGATCGCCCATGCGCTCGAGGGATGCAGACATGCGCAGGGATCCGACGATCATGCGGAGGTCGGATGCGACTGGGCCCTGGAGTGCGAGGACGTCGATGGCGCGCTCGTCCAGTTCGTTCTGCATGAAGTCGATGCGAGCGTCGCCTGCGATGACTTCCTGCGCTAGTTCGGTGTCTTGGGTGGTGAATGCCTCCCACGCCTGTTCCATTGCGGTTGCAACGCGGTGGGACATGGTGATGAGGCCTTCGCCGATGGACGTCAGCTCTGCTTGGAAGACTTTGCGCACGGTTGCGGGTGTTCCTCTCGATTGTCAGACATATGCCGGAGCAGTGTGGCTGACACTGGGCACATGTGGGGGACTATGAACTATCTTCGCCCTACTAAGTATCGGGGCGGTAGGCGTTACATGAACATCAGGTGAACAGGTTGTTGGGAAGTCTATTCTCTGGTTGTTGTCTAGTTTTCCAGGGTTAGGCTCTTAGTGTGGACAATACGCAACTCATTGCCGTGATTGCAGGCCTCGTCGGCCTGCTCATTGGTGTGGGTGGAGTCCTTGCTTACAACGCATCGCAGCGTGGCAGGGTTCTCCAGCTCGCTGACGACACCCCAGACTTGCCGGATGGAGCGGCTGAAGTCTTAGGGGTTATTGGTCGTGCCTACGTTTTGGTCGATGAGGTCGACGGTGTGGTGCGGGCGAATCCGTCGGCGTACGCGTATGGCTTGGTGCGTGGCCACACGTTGGTGCATGAGGACATCGTGAAGATGATCGCGAAGGTCCGCCGCGATGGCGTGGTTCGTGAAGGCGAGTTTGAGCTTCCGCGTGGCCCTGTGGGGCAGGGGTTCATCGTGGTGCATGTTCGCATGGCACCGCTCGGTGGTGAACACATTTTGATCCTCGCGGATGACCGCACGGAAATCACGCGTACCGCTACGATGCGCCGTGACTTTGTCGCGAACGTGTCTCACGAGTTGAAGACTCCGGTGGGCGCGGTCGGTCTGCTGGCTGAAGCCATCGAGAGCGCGGCTGACGACGAGGTTGCTGTCCGCCACTTCACCAAGCGTCTGGCGAAGGAATCGCAGCGTCTCGCGGCTTTGGTTCAGGACATCATCGAGCTTTCGCGTTTGCAGTCTGCTGACGTTGTGCAGGCTGGTGAAGAAGTCGATATGTCCAAGCTCGTGAGCGAGGCCGTGGATCGTACCGCTTTGATCGCGGGTGAGAAGAACATCGATATCAAGATCGGTGGCGTCAAGAACGCGATTGTTTACGGTGAGTCGGACTTGTTGATGACCGCGGTGCGGAACTTGATCGATAATGCGATCAGGTATTCCCCTGAAGGGACAACCGTCGGTGTCGGTATCACTGATCGCAACGGTTTGGTGTCGGTTACGGTGACTGACCAGGGGCCGGGTATTCCGGCTGATGAGCAGGAACGCGTGTTTGAGCGTTTCTACAGGCTTGATTCGGCTCGTGCCCGCTCGACTGGTGGTAGCGGGTTGGGTCTGAGTATCGTGCGGCATGTCATGGAGAGCCATGGTGGCGAGGTGACCTTGTGGTCGCAGCCAGGCCAGGGCTCGACGTTCACGTTGCGCTTGCCGCGTCTAGAAAGTGAGGAAGCCCAAAGTGTTTCCTCGTCAGGTTCTAGCCTCGAGGAAACCTCGAGCGTTGAGGGAAAGTGAGTACAGCACGGTGACACGCATTCTGATTGTGGAGGATGAGGAGTCGCTCTCCGATCCGCTCCATTTTCTTTTGGAACGCGAGGGATTTGATGCCGCGGTCGCTGCTGACGGGGAAACCGCTGTTCAGGAGTTTGACCTGCATGGTGCCGACCTTGTCCTGTTGGACCTGATGCTTCCGGGGCTCCCGGGAACTGAGGTGTGCCGTCAGTTGAGACAGCGTTCTAACGTCCCGATCATCATGTTGACGGCTAAAGACTCCGAGATCGATAAGGTCGTGGGTCTCGAGCTGGGCGCTGATGACTATGTGACTAAGCCGTACTCTTCGCGTGAATTGCTGGCTCGTATTCGGGCTGTTTTGCGTCGTCAGGGTGAGGCTGAGGAATTGATTTCGACAACGGTGCAGGCTGGTCCTGTCCGGATGGATGTCGAGCGGCATGTGGTGACGGTGCGTGGTGAGCGCGTGCAGATGCCGCTTAAGGAGTTTGAACTCCTTGAGATGTTGCTGCGTAATGCGGGTCGTGTGATGACGCGCGGGCAGTTGATTGACCGTGTATGGGGCTCGGATTACGTGGGCGATACGAAGACGCTTGATGTGCATGTGAAGCGTCTGCGCGCCAAGATCGAGGAGGAACCGGGCTCGCCCGTTCACCTGGTGACGGTGCGCGGCTTGGGCTATAAGTTCGAGGCCTAAATTTGGAGGCCTCAGGGCAGAGCCTCTGAGCGCTTTGGACCTGTCTTAAACGGTGTGGGTCGGACACTCGCTTGAGTGTCCGGCCCACACCGTTTGTTGTGCCAAGCCCGAGTTGTTAGCTCGGGCCGGTCTACATGCTTAGTGACGTCACAGTCTTAGTGACGCTGCAGTCTTAGTGGCCGTGCTCTGCCTTTTCGGAAGGCTTGAGGTGGTCGCTGCGGGATGCGTCGTGGCCACCTGGGACGTAGTCGGCGTATTCAGGCAGGGTGCCGTCGACTACTGGAACCTTGGCGGTCGTGCTGTTGCCGCCGCTCTTGAAGGTCACGAGGACCTGCTGGCCTGGGTAGGTGCCCTTGTCGGCTTCCTTGTTGGTGTCGCCTGGGACCGTGAAGGTGCTGGCGTACTTGTCGTCTTCGAGGCGCAGCGGGGCGCCTGCCTCGACCGAGGTGTCAACGCTGCTGCTACCGAACTCGAGGGTCAGGTCGGCAGAGCCGTCGCCCTTGTTCAGGATGGTGCCGATGTAGCGGGCCTCCTGGTCAGCGCCGTTGGTGACGAGCATCAGGTTCTGGATGGAGACGTCGCCGACGTGGGCGGAGACGCCGTCTGATGGGTCGTACTGGTAGGTGGTTGCCTGGTCGTTGATCGCGGCGCAGCCGGTAGCGGTGAGCGCAAGCGCGGCAAGTGCGGCGCCCGAGGCGGCGCGACGGATGCGGGCCTTCACGGGAAGTTTCACGAAATTCGCTCCTCATCAATGAGTCATCTGCGCGGTTGTTTGCTCATTTAAGGGTGCAAGCAGACCACCGCCTCCTGCGATTCTATCGTGTTTGAGTGGTTCCCGCGGCTTTGGGTGTGTGTTGGTGACAAAGTACTCGAGTTTTCGGGCTCCTACGGGTGGTTGAAAGCGCGCTGTTCAGTCTGTATTTGAGAGCTGCCTCACGCTCATTTTGAGGTACTCATATTTGAGCCGTTATAGCTTGTTTCCCTTATGTTTACGGGGATCTCGGGCCTGATGGAGGGTCAGTCGTGTTATTCTAGATATCTAGAAAGGGGTTTATCCGCATGATTTTTGACGTCGGAGAGACGGTCGTTTACCCACATCACGGTGCTGCAACGATTGAAGAAATTAAGATGCGCACCATCCGGGGCGAGGAGAAGATGTACCTCAAGCTTCGGGTTGCACAGGGCGACTTGGTGATTGAGGTCCCCGCTGAGAATGTGGATCTGGTTGGCGTCCGTGACGTTGTGGACCGTGACGAGCTTGAGCACGTTTTCGAGGTGTTGCAGGCTCAGGATGTGGAAGAACCTGCTAACTGGTCTCGCCGTTATAAGGCGAACTTGGAGAAGCTGGCTTCTGGCGACGTGAATAAGGTTGCTGAGGTTGTGCGTGACTTGTGGCGTCGTGAGAACGACCGCGGCCTTTCGGCTGGTGAGAAGCGCATGCTGGCTAAGGCTCGCACGATCCTGACCTCGGAGTTGGCTCTTGCTAAGAAGCTGACTGAGGAAGAGGCCGAGGTTGTTCTGGATGACGTGCTGTCCGGCAAGCGTAAGGCAAAGGCCTAAGTTTTCATACGGGGGTTGAATGTCGCGTCATGTGACTCATCTTCCGGCTGAGCGTACATCGGAGTCTGTGGCCATCGTGGTGGTGGCGGCGGGCTCCGGTACGCGTTTAAAGGCCGGTATGCCTAAGGCTTTGGCGGCGGTTGCTGGACGGAGCCTGGTTGAGCATTGTTTGGATGTTGTGGTTGACCCGCGGCTCGCGCGGCAGGTTGTTGTGGTCACTCCGCCGTCGGACGCCCGCGTCGCCGAGTTGGTAGCTGCGCACCCTGCGGTTGAGGGCGTTGAGCTTTCAACAGTTCCTGGTGGAGCCACGCGTCAGGAGTCGGTTGCCGCTGGCCTTGCTGAGGTGCACGATGCGCGCTTCATCCTGGTTCACGATGTCGCCCGAGCCTTCGCGCCAGCTTCACTCTTTGAACGCGTCGTTGACCGGCTACGCACAGGCGCGGATCTAGATGGTGTGGTTCCGGGCCTACCAGCGGTGGATACGTACAAGATTGTTGACGCGGACGGCATAGTGGTGAGCACTCCGGAGCGTTCGTCGTTGCGAGCGGTTCAGACTCCGCAGGGCTTTGTAGCGGAGACGTTGCGCCAGGTGCACCGTGAGTCGGTTGGTCGTGATGCCAGCGACGATGCGGGCTTGCTTGAACAGGCCGGCTTCAGGGTCGCTGTGGTCGATGGGGATGAGCGGGCGTTGAAAGTCACGCACCCGCGTGATGTTGCTATTGCTGAGGGCATTGTCGCGGCCGGGGTCGCAGGAGAGAGGGATGAGAACCGTGAGTGAGTCGCAGGAATTGGGCGCACCGTTCCCGGCAGGGTGCTTGCCGATGGTTGGTTTGGGTTTTGATGTTCATGCGTTTTCGGATGAGGATCCTTCCGCGCCTGACGCGTTGCCGCTGATGTTGGCTGGGCTTGAGTGGCCGGGTGAGCGTCGTTTGAGTGGCCATTCTGATGGCGATGCGGTTGCACACGCTGTGTGTGATGCGTTGTTTGCTGCGTCTGGTTTGGGTGATTTGGGAACCCAGTTTGGTACTGATCGTCCTGAGTTCGCGGGGGCGTCCGGTGTGACGTTGGTGCGTGAGGCCGCGAGGCTTGTCGCAGAGGCCGGTTTCACGGTCGGCAACGTGTCGGTTCAGTTCGTGGGGAACCGCCCGCGTTTCGCTAAGCGTCGCGAGGAAGCGAACCAGGTTTTGTCGGAAGCCTTGGGTGCTCCGGTAGCTGTTGCGGCGTCGACCTCGGATGGTTTGGGCTTTGAAGGCGCCGGTGAGGGCATTTCGGCTCGCGCTGTCGCGTGGGTGTATCCGACCCTGAACAGATAGGGTTAAGCTCGTGAGCTTGCGTTTTTATGACACCCGTACCCGTGCCGTCCACGATTTCGTCCCCGTAACTGAGGGGCACGTGGGGCTATATTACTGTGGCGCGACGGTTCAGGGTATGCCGCATGTGGGGCATGTGCGTTCGGCTATTGCGTTCGACATTTTGCGGCGCTGGCTCACGTACCGCGGTTTCAATGTCACGATGGTCCGTAACGTCACGGATATTGATGACAAGATTTTGGAGAAGTCGGCGCTCTCGTTCTCTGATCCGGATCAGTTGGGCCCGGATTATGTGGCTGATGAGCAGTGGTTCGCGTTGGCCTACCGTTTTGAGGCGGCGTTCCGTGAGGCGTATGCGACGCTGGGTGTTTTGCCTCCGACGTATGAACCGCGCGCTACCGGTCACATGACCGAGATGTTCGCGCTCATCCAGCGGCTGATCGATGCGGGGCACGCGTATGCGGCTGAGGATGGCTCGGGCGACGTGTACTTCGATGTCCGTTCGTACCCTGCTTACGGCGGTTTGACGCATCAGTCGGTTGATGACATGCAGGATGCCGGCGATGCCGATCCTCGCGGTAAGCGCGATCCTCGTGACTTCGCTGTGTGGAAGGGCCATAAGGATGGCGACCCATTGACGGCCTCGTGGGTTTCGCCGTGGGGTCGCGGCCGTCCGGGCTGGCACATCGAGTGCTCTGCGATGGCGGGCAAGTACCTGGGCGAGACGTTCGATATCCACGGCGGCGGCTTGGACCTGCGTTTCCCCCACCATGAGAACGAGATGGCTCAGTCGCAGGCTGCCGGCGATGGGTTCGCTCGTTTCTGGATGCACAACGGCATGGTCACGTTTGAGGGTCAGAAGATGTCGAAGTCGGTCGGCAACACCATCTCGCCGCGTGAGATGTTGGAGCAGGCTCCGGCGGATGTTGTCCGGTATTTCTTGGGTCAGGCTCATTACCGTTCGCAGTTGGATTATTCGCCGTCGTCTCTGGCGGAGGCTGGTGCCGCGCTGGATCGCGTGAAGGGTTTCATCGCTCGCGCCGCCGAGAAGTTTGGCGCCGACGCGTTGGCTGGCGGCGAGGTTTCTCCGGCTTTCGCTCAGGCCATGGATGATGACCTGAATGTTCCGCAGGCGCTTGCCGCGTTGCATGAGACGGTGCGTCGCGGCAACGCAGCGTTGGCTGCCGGTAGCGATGCGGATGCCGATGTGGCGTTGCAGGCCGCTCGTCAGGTGGCTGCGATGAAGGCGGTGCTGGGTCTTGATGATGCGGCTTCGTCTGGTGGCTCGGCTGAGGGGCCTGAATCGGTTGCTTTCACCCAGCTGGTGGAGGCTCGTTTGGATGAGCGTGCTGCCGCACGTGCCGCTAAGGATTTCGAGACTTCTGACCGCATCCGTGATGAGCTCGCGGCCGTGGGCATCACGGTCAAGGACGGCGCGGATGGCGCATCCTGGTTCTTTGGAAACTAAACTTGTCGTTAGCCCGGCTATCGGGCGTTGTAGCTAATAGTTGTGTCCGTTGAGGAGGGCATATGTCGGCGCCACGTAAGGCACCACGTAACCGTAAGGGGCCCTCTAAGGGCAGTGGCGGTAAGAACAAGCGTGCGTTGGAGGGCCGCGGTCCGACCCCTAAGGCGGAGGATCGCGTTTATCACAAGGCGCATCGTGCCAAGCTTTTGCGGGAGCGTTCGCAGAATAAGCAGGGGAACCGTCGACAGCAGACCGGTGGCCGACGTTTCTCGGAGGAGCACGTGAACGGTCGCAACGCGGTGCTTGAGGCATTGCAGGCTGATATCCCGGCGAAGGCCCTGTATGTTGCTACCCAGATTGATGTGGATGACCGCGTCCGGGAGGCCTTGAAGCTCGCGGCTCAACGTCGAATCCCGATTCTTGAGGCGACTAAGCCTGAGCTGGATCGTTTGACGGATGCTTCGGTTCACCAGGGCATTGCTATGCAGGTCCCGCCGTATGAATATCCGGATGCGGCAACGAGCCTTGCTGATGCGATGGAGAACTACCGCAACGGTACGGCCGGCGCTCCTTTGGTTGTTGCTTTGGATGGCATCACCGATCCACGCAACTTGGGCGCGATCATCCGTTCCGCATCGGCGTTCGGGGCTGGAACCATCGTGATTCCGGAGCGCCGCACTGTGGGTGTTACGGCGACTGCATGGAAGACTTCGGCGGGGGCTGCAGCTCGCGTGCCGGTTGCGCGAGCAACGAACCTCACCCAGGTTTTGCGTCAGGCCAAGCAGGATGGCTTCTATGTTTTGGGCTTGGATGGTGGCGGCGATGTGTCCCTGCCTGAGCTGGAACTAGCTAACGAACCGTTGATTGTTGTTGTCGGCAACGAGGGCAAGGGCTTGTCCCGCTTGGTTTCCGAGACATGCGATCAGATTGTGTCGATTCCTATCAGCGCATCGATGGAATCGCTGAACGCCTCGATGGCAGCGGGGATCACGCTGTACGAGATCGCAAATAAGCGACGAGCGTCACAGAATTAATTTTTCGCTCTAACGCCCCTGGGAACGTCTGTAAGGACGTGTTCCGGGGGCGTTTTTCCTTGTGATTCCGCGGGTGACAGGGCGCTGCCAAGCGAGTGGAGTGCTCTGTTTTGCTTTTTGGTGTGGGTGTGTGTAGAGTATTTTCCTGTTGCCCGCCAAGATGGAGTGCCGGTTACCGGCGTGTCTGGTGGACAATAACCTTTCAAACCTCTACTAGCGGCTTGCTGCTGTTCTGGTTTCGAGGGTTTCATATCTCGCATATCGCTGCTTTTCTGGTTGAGGCCTTTCGTGGGTTTCATGGTTGAGTTTCTGGGTGTTTACCTGGTTTTGTTCTTTTGGAAAGTTTGTGGTAGTGTGGGTATCCGCTCTTGAGTGAAGCGTCCTGTTTATTTTTCTTCTCTTGCACGTTGTGTGTGGGGGTTTGTGGGGCGTGGATTCTTGGGTGTCTGTTGTTTGAGAACTCAATAGTGTGCCAAGTTTGTTTGTTGATACCAAATATTTTTTTTGTTTGGTGGTTGCCTGCATGCCTTTGATCCCTGTCAGGG
>NZ_QFWG01000007.1 GCF_003143995.1 Pseudoglutamicibacter cumminsii
GTTGGGCTTGTGGGCTGTTGTGAGGAGGAGCGCTTGTGCAGGCTGTGAGTGCTGATGCGTTGGCTGGTTGTTTTGTGAATGCGACGCGTCGTGAGGCGGCCGCGGCTGTCCCGCCGTTTCCTTTGGCTGAGTATCACTGGGAGACGATGGAGTTTTTGGGGTGGCGGGATCAGAAGGACCGCACGCGTGCTTATCTTGTTCTTGAGGTGGACGGGGTTTTGCGTGGTGCTGTGTTGCGTCCGACGCACACTCCTGGCGTGCATGGCGTGTGTGCTTTGTGTCGTGATGTGACTGAGTTGGCTGGGGTTCGGATGTTTTCGGCTCGTCGGGCTGGGGATGCTGGGCGTTCTGGTAATTCGGTTGCGACGTTGATCCATGAGGATTTCCGGTGTTCTGAGTATGCGCGGCGTCTACCGACCCCGATGGAGGGTGCGCTTGACCCTGAATTGTTTAGTTCTCAGCGGGTTGAGGCTTTGCGGAAGCGTTCCACCGGCTTCATGCGCCGGGTGATCGGTTAGCGCTGTGGGCGGGTTTGTCAGCGCGGTAGCTGGTTCGGTTAGCCGCGTTCTCCGTTGTCGTGGCGTTCCATCGCGGAGCGGGTTGCCGCCATGCAGACGCCGGGTGCGTAGCCTTTTCGCTGTAGGTGGCTCACGATGCGGCGCATGACTTTTTCGCGTTCTTTGCGGTCTGGTCCGTAGCGGTCTGGTGGTAGGTCGCTGTAACCGAGTCGTTTGAGCGCGAGGTTTTCTGCTTGGGCTCGGAGGTCGTCTCCGTCGAGTTGTTCGAGAGCCGCGGCGATGTGTTCTTCCGCGATGCCTTTGCGGCGTAGCTCTTGGGCTAGGCGTGCTGATGCGTAGCCTTTCGACCGGTTCCGGGATTCGACCCACGCTTGTGCGAAGGCTTCATCGTCGATGAGTCCCACTTCTTCGAAGCGGTCCATGACGTGGGTGATGGCTTCGGCGGGGAGTTCTTTTCCACGCAGGTTTTCTTCGATTTCGTGCCGCGATCGGGCGCGTGTTGAAAGCAACCTCAACGCTGTTTCGCGGCACAGGCGCTCGGCTTGTTCTGTAGTTAGTTCCGGCGTCGGTTCGGGAGTCTCAGATTCAGCATCTTCGTTGCCAGATGCCGCGTTGCGGGGTGCCGCATTCGTTTCATCATGGCGGCCGGCCGTTTCGCTAGATGTTTCCCGGCTTTGGCTTTCTTCGATGAGTTCGAGGATGTCTTCGGGCAACTCGCCGAGCATCCACTCTGGGACCTCGGCGTCCGTATTGAGCCATTCAGGTACTGGAGCGTCAGCAGCGGAAGCGTCGGATACTTGAGCATGCGTATTACCGCTCTCGTTTTCGTCGCTCTGTGTTCGACCGAATGCGGGCGCCGCGGCGCCTGTGAGCGGTTGGTGTTCGCGTTCGCGACGTTGTTCACGAAGCGCTTTGAGTTGGCGTTGCAGCTGCTGGATCGATGCCGGTTTGGTTTTGCGTTTCGAGCCTCGCCCTGGCTTCTTCGTGTCAGATGGCTTTGCAGGCGCGTTATCGCTTGAGGGTTGGTTGAGTGAGCTTGCCGGCACCAGTCCCAAGAGGTCTTGGAGGCGCTGGCGCTCGGCAAGCTTTTCGTCACTCAGTCCGGCAGGATTCTCTCCTGAGTTCCCGGACGTGTCCGGGATGGGGCTCATGCTTCAGGGACAGCCTGCAGGTTGGCGTCGTTCTCGTTACCCGCTTCCGGGTCCTCGTCGATGCCCAGCTTGATGCGGATCTGACGCTCAAGCTCATCGGCGAGGTCCGGGTTGTCCTTCAGGAAGCGACGCGCATTTTCCTTACCCTGACCGAGCTGATCGCCATCGTACGTATACCAAGCACCAGACTTCTTGACCAGGCCGTTCTCGACACCCATGTCGATCAGACCACCTTCACGTGAGATGCCTTCGCCGTAGAGGATGTCGAACTCTGCCTGCTTGAACGGAGGCGCCATCTTGTTCTTCACGATCTTGGCGCGGGTACGGTTACCCACCGGGTTAGCGCCGTCCTTGAGGGTCTCGATACGGCGTACATCAACGCGGACCGAAGCATAGAACTTCAGGGCCTTACCACCTGTGGTGGTTTCAGGGGACCCGAAGAAGACACCGATCTTTTCACGCAGCTGGTTAATGAAGATCGCGGTCGTCTTGGTCTGTGCGAGGCGACCGGTGATCTTACGCAAAGCCTGGGACATCAGACGCGCCTGCAGACCAACGTGAGAGTCACCCATTTCACCTTCGATTTCCGCACGCGGAACGAGTGCTGCAACCGAGTCGATCACGACGATGTCGATCGTGCCGGAAGACACAAGCATGTCCATGATCTCGAGCGCCTGCTCACCCGTGTCCGGCTGCGCAACCAAGAGCGCATCCGTGTCTACACCAATCTTGGCGGCGTACACCGGATCAAGCGCGTGCTCGGCGTCGATGAACGCCGCGATACCGCCGTTGCGCTGCGCGTTAGCGACAGCGTGAAGTGCAACGGTCGTCTTACCCGAGGATTCCGGGCCGTAAATCTCAACGACGCGGCCACGCGGCAAACCACCGATGCCCAACGCCGCATCGAGCGCAATCGAGCTAGTAGAGATCGTCTCAATAGGCGCCTTAGTTTCATCACCAAGGCGCATCACGGCACCCTTGCCGAACTGACGGTCAATCTGCGCGAGGGCCTGATTCAGTGCCTTCTCACGATCCTGTGCTGCCATCTTTAGTCCTCTCGGATCTATAACGTTGCCTGCCGAATCCATCCGCCAGCCAACTGTGTGCTTGGGAAGCTCAAAGCGTGTGCTTGGGAAGCTAGTTATACGTTGTGTAACTGTTTTTAGCGTAGGACGGGGGTCTGACAGTTTGCTCCGGAACAACCCAAACTGTGCATAACTTCCGCCCGCAGTACGACTGTGGATACCGTGAACCAGAATAACCGATTTCGAACACACATTCGAATAATGGCTCGCGTGTCCCAAAAACTTCGCCTGGCACACGGGCGCTTCAGGACCATCAACCCGCACTGTGACGAACACACCTGTCAACGGGCCATGAGAAAATCCGGATATGCGTTTGAGCGATTTCCAACGGATGATCACAGAAGAGTTCGGCGAAGCCGCCGGAGAACACCTCATGCTCACGATGGCACTGACCGAATGCGACGGCCTCACTGCAACTGAAGCTCTCGATGCCGGCTTCGAGCCAAAAACTGTGTGGCTCGCTTTGTGCCGCGCAAAGGACGTACCGGAATCACGATGGCTCGGCCGCGACCTCCCGCTACGCGACACCCCGTGGAATGGCTAGCGACGTGGAACGGCTAGCACTCCGGCGCGGCCGAAACCTTCGATATCTAGAAAACGACTGAGGGCGGATCCACACGAGATCCGCCCTCAGTCGTCAATATAAGTTTTATTAGACCGCAGCACCTTTACGCCGAGGCCTCTTTAGGCAGATGCAACGGTACCGAAGTCTTCCGGCAGAGAATCTGGAACAGACACGCCACCGTGTTCGTAGAACTCGGCAGGGATCGTATCTGGGACGGAGCTGCCGTCAATCAGGCCCTCCATGAGGGCGATACGCTGCGTCACTTCACGCAGAACAACAGCGAGCGGAACCTCAAGGGCCGCTGCGATCGATGCCAGAAGCTCGCTCGATGCTTCCTTCTGGCCGCGCTCTACCTCAGACAAGTAGCCGAGGGAAACTCGCGCCAAGTGCGACACCTCGCGAAGAGTACGGCCCTGTTGCTGACGGATCTGACGAAGAACCTCGCCAATCTCCTGTCGCAACACAACAGGACGGCGAATGGCTTCAGCCTTCTTCGCAGAATTGTCTTCCACGCCCGCCCAGCGGGTGATTCCGTTTACTTGGGTGGGCTGTCGGTTCATGGAAATCTCGCTTCTCCTTGCGAATTGCGTATCTTCAATCATGCAAACCGTTCACGCGATGGGCTGTGCCTTCAAAAGCATCTGCCTTCACAGCATGTGCCTTCACATGAACTGTTCGAAAGAAGATCGGACATTAAGCGTAACCAGGATCATCCCGCGTTTGTTCCCGAAGCGCTCAATCATCAGGAAGTTTTCAGGAATCCGCGAGGATCTGTTCACCAAGCGCCACCACCGCGTCCACCGTGGCTTGCCGCACTTCAGCCCGGCTGCCAGCCAGCTGCAACAGCTCATGTCCCCGCGCACGCACCTGAGTCCCGGCCTTGTCGAAAACAGCCCAACCGATATATGCCGTGCCCGCCGGATGCCCGCCGTGCGGTTCAGGCCCAGCCACGCCAGTCGTCGACACCCCGATCCGCGCCCCGCACGCCCGCGCGGCACCGATCGCCATCTGCTCCGCTACCTCCGGATGCACCGGCCCATGACGCTCCAAAAGACCCGCGTCCACGCCCAAAACGTCACGCTTGACGCTCATCTGATACGCCACGATCCCGCCCTGCAGAACAGCGGAAGCACCAGGGACATCGGCGATGTGGCTCGCAACCATCCCGGCAGTTAGCGACTCACCCGTGGCGATAGTCAGCCCCGCGCGCTCGAGCCCGCGCACCAGCGGCGTTGCGTCCCGCATCGTCGTCACCTTCCTCGCTGATCGGAGCTCACGCTCAGGCTCTACCGCTCCCTGTTCCTGTACAGCGTCACAGCCTGCCGCACGTAATCGATCGCGGACCACAACGTCAACGCAGCCGCAATCAGCATGACCACAAAACCGGCCCACCACACGCCGTGCACAAAATGAGCGGTCGGTAGCAGCAAGATAAACGTGCCGAGCATCTGCGCGACCGTCTTGATCTTGCCGCCCGGGCTCGCGGCGATCACGCCGTATTTGATGACCCAGAACCGCATCACGGTCACGCCGATTTCACGCACGAGGATGATCGCGGTGATCCACCACGTCAGGTCGCCCAGAACGCTCAGGCTAATCAGCGACACCGCCATGAGCAGCTTGTCCGCGATCGGATCGGCGATCTTCCCGAAGTCCGTCACGAGGTTCAGGCCACGGGCAAGCGCGCCATCGAGCCAGTCGGTGATCGTCGCAAGCACAAAGACCACGACCGCCCACCAACGCCACGCGCCGTACTCCGCGGCGTCCAGAACGATGAACACCACGAACACCGGGATCAGCAGGATCCGCATCCCAGTGAGGATGTTCGCGATGTTCCAGCTCGAAACCTGCTTTGGTTCCGCGCTCGCCCCGGTTACCGTCCTGTCAGCGACCATGCGTCTTCGGACTCCTCGTCGTCATCGTCGTGCCACGTGTCTTCAGCGTAACCGGAGCTGGGGCCGGCAACGGAACCGGAAACAGCGCCCGATGCGGTGCTCTCCCCCGCCTCGGATGCATCGGTTGGCTGGTGGTTATAGGTGGCTTCGTCGGCTAGCGCTTGCTGCTGGGCGTCCGGGGTTTCCGGTGCAGGGGTTCCGTTGATCGCGGCGATGACCTGCGGCAGGTCTTCCGGCTTGACCAGCACATCGCGGGCCTTCGAACCTTCGGATGGGCCGACCACGCCGCGGGATTCCATGAGGTCCATGAGGCGGCCCGCTTTCGCGAAGCCGATGCGCAGCTTGCGCTGCAACATCGAGGTTGAGCCGAACTGGGAGGTCACCACGAGCTCGACTGCGCGCAGCAGGTCTTCGAGGTCGTCGCCGATGTCGGCGTCGATTTCACGCTGCGGCGCATCCGGAACAACGTCGTCGCGGTAGTGCGCGGTGAGCTGTCCCTTGACGTGCTCAACGACGCGGTGGATCTCTGATTCGGTGACCCACGCACCCTGAACGCGGATCGGCTTGGACTTACCCATCGGCAAGAACAGAGCGTCACCCTGGCCGAGCAGCTTCTCTGCACCCGGCTGGTCCAGGACCACGCGGGAGTCGGTAACGGACGAGGTCGCGAAGGCCATGCGCGAAGGCACGTTGGCCTTGATGAGGCCCGTCACGACATCGACGGATGGGCGCTGGGTAGCCAGCACGAGGTGGATACCAGCGGCGCGCGCGAGCTGCGTAATGCGGACGATCGAATCTTCAACATCGCGCGGCGCAACCATCATGAGGTCCGCGAGCTCGTCGACAATCACCAGCAGGTATGGGTACGGCTTGATGACCCGCTTGGATCCCGGTGGCGGCGTCACCTTGCCGGCACGCACCGCCTTATTGAAGTCATCGACGTGCTTGAACCCGAAGTTCGCGAGGTCGTCGTAGCGGGTGTCCATTTCCTTCACAACCCACTGCAGTGCCTCGGCGGCCTTCTTAGGGTTCGTGATGATCGGGGTGATCAGGTGTGGAACGCCTTCGTACGCGGTCAGCTCAACGCGCTTAGGGTCAACCAACACAAGCCGCACATCGTCCGGGGTTGCCCGCATGAGCAGGGACACGATGAGCGAGTTGATGAACGAGGACTTACCCGCACCGGTCGCACCAGCAACCAGCATGTGCGGCATCTTCGCCATGTTCGCAACAACGAATCCGCCTTCAACGTCTTTACCGACGCCCATAACCATCGGGTGGTCGGTGCGGCGTGCAGCGTTGGAACGCAGAACGTCACCGAGGGAGACAACTTCCTTGTCGGTGTTCGGGATCTCGATGCCGATCGCGGACTTACCCGGGATCGGCGAAAGGATGCGCACATCGGAGGACGCAACCGCGTAAGAGATGTTCTTCGCAAGGTTCGTGACGCGCTCAACCTTGGTGCCGGGCGCGAGCTCGATCTCGTAGCGGGTCACCGTTGGGCCACGCGAGAAGCCGGTGACTTCCGCATCGACCTTGAATTCGCGCAGGGTCTCCTGCAACGCGGCAACGACCTTGTCGTTGGCTTCTGAGCGTTCCTTGGCCGGCGGGCCAGGTGGCAGGTATTCGCTCGGCGGGAGTGTGTAGGTGACGTCGCCTGAGAGCTCGAGCTGTTCGCTTCGCTGCGGGAGTGGCTCTGGCATGGGCCGCTCAGGTTTCGCGGTCGGCGCTACTCCAGAACCTGCTACTCCAGCGCCCGATGCTGCACCGGCTTCCGCTGCATCCTCACCGTTGGCGAGGGCGCTGGTCATGTCGATGGCCTGCGTATGCGCGTCAGGTTCGCCACGGTTGATGACCGTGGTTGCGTCAAAATCAGTGGTTGCGTCGAGGTCAGTGGTTGCGTTGGCGTCCTCATCATCCGATGGGGTTCCGGCGCCTCCGTGTTCGTCGACGTTGTAGACCCCGGCTTCGCGCATGAGTTTTTCGCGGCGTTTTTCTTCGCGGGTCGGGCGGCGAACGCCGGGCGGCGGGGTGGCTTCCTCTGGTGCCGCATCGCTTGCGTCAGCGGAGCTGTGGCCGTGGATGTCATCGTCGATGACAGGGCTCTCATAGGCCTCACTCGAACCAGCCGGTTCCAGCATCTCTTCGTCAGTTTCGGCGTCTTTGTTGCGCCCGAACAGCGACTTGCGAGCCTTCTTAGCCTTCGGCTTGTTGCTCTTCTCTTTTTCGCGGCGTTCGGAGTCGTAGAGGTACGACTGATCGTGACCATCGCGGTCGCCGCTGATGTCGCCTTCTTCAGGCTCTTCCTTCCCGACCATCAGCAGCCGGTAGAGGCTTACCAAACGTTCCGGAACCTTCGTGACCGGGGTGCCCGTGATGATGAGCAGCGACAAGATACCCACGAGGCACAGCACGATGATCGCGCCGCCTTCCGTGAGCAACGCGGCGAGTGGTTCGCCAGCAAACCAGCCGACCCATCCCCCGCTAGCCAACAGGTCTTTGAACGGGCCATCAAGCGGTGGGCGTCCCGTCGCAACGTGCGCGATGCCGGCTCCGGTGATCAGGGCGAGGACGAATCCGATGCTGATGCGGCCGTTGACGGCATGGTCAGTGGGTCGGCGGAACAGACGCACCGCCGAAATAAACAGAACGACCGGCAACGCTACCGCCATGACGCCGAAAAGACCGCCAACAGCGGAATGCGTGAACGTACCGAATACCGGAACCGAACGCAGGCCCCACCATTCAACGAGCGCAACGATCAGCGCGATGACGAGCCATGTGAGGGCCTTGCCGTCACGCCGTGTTCCTGGCTCCAACTTCACCGGTGTCCCGAGTTGTCGGACACCAGCGCCAATGATCCCGCCGAGGCTCGACCAGGCGCGTTGGATGGCACGGAGTGGTGCAGGAATCTCGCTGGATTCCTGGATCAGTTCCGTGGATTCTGTGTTGCCGGAGCGCTTGCTTCCACTTTTTGAAGACGCGGAAGAACGCTGCGATCCGGGGGAAGTACGGCTCGCCATAGGTTCCAGGATACGCCGCGAGCCCGTTGAGACCGGCAACCAACACTGTTACCGGCCCCAACGGGCTCGCAAACATTAATGCGTGTTCGGGCGCTTATGCCACCCTCTAGCCGCGGCTAGACCTCGACAACCACCGGAACGATCATCGGGCGGCGGCGCAGCTTGCGGCCAACCCACGAGCCGATCACGCGGCGCACAACCTGCTGAAGCTGGTGCTGGGTGTGGTCTGGCTTATCGCGCATCGCTTCTTCGAGTGCGGATGCGATCTTCGGCTTGATGACTTCGAACGTTTTCGCGGTTTCGGCGACACCACGCACCACGATGTCTGGGCCCTGGATGATGCGCTGAGTCTTGCGGTCAACCACGGTGATGACGGAGACGAAACCTTCTTTAGACAGGACCATGCGGTCTTTGAGGTCGTCTTCGGTGACCATACCCACGTGGCTTCCGTCCACGTAGACATAGTTGACGTCGAGCTGGCCCACGATGCTCGGGACACCCTCGGTGATGTCCACGACGGTTCCGTTGTTGGCAAGCAACAGGTTCTCTACAGGCACACCGGTCGCGTGAGCGAGCTTCGCGTTCGCAAGCTGGTGCTTCGGCTCGCCGTGGACAGGCATGACGTGGCGCGGCTGAACGACGTTGTAGACCGTGAGCAGCTCGCCTGCGTATGCGTGGCCGGAGACGTGAACGTTGGCGTTGCCCTTGTGGATCACGTTGATCCCGCGGTACTGCAGGGCGTTCATGAGCCGGAATCCCGAGGTCTCGTTACCTGGAATCAGAGACGACGCGAGGATCACCGTGTCGCCGGAGTCCAGCGAAATCTTGTGGTCGCCGCTGGCCATGCGGGACAGCGCGGCCATCGGCTCGCCCTGGGAACCTGTGCACATCAGCACGATCTGGTGGTCTGGGATCTTGTCGACGTTCTTGAAGTCGACGAGCATCCCCTCAGGGATGTCAAGGTAGCCCAGCTTGGAGGCGATCGTCATGTTACGCACCATCGAACGGCCCACGAGGCAGATCTTGCGGCCGGCTTTCGCGGCCGCGTTGACGACCTGCTGCACGCGGTGGACGTGCGATGCGAAGGACGCCACGATCACACGCTGTTCAGCCTTGGCGATGGCGTCGTCCAGAACAGGCTGGATGTTGCGTTCCGTTGGGGTGTGGCCCGGGACTTCGGCGTTTGTCGAGTCAGGGACCATCAGGTCCACGCCTTCTTCGCCCCAACGGCCGAAGGCACGCAGGTCGGTCACGCGGCCATCGAGCGGGAGCGGATCCATCTTGAAGTCGCCGGTCTGGAACACGTTGCCAGCCTTGGTGCGCACCAGAACTGCCATCGAGTCCGGGATCGAGTGGTTCACGGCCGCGAACTCGACCTCAAATGGCCCGAGCTGTTCAACATCGCCTTCGCGAACCTGCAACGTGAACGGCTTGATCCGGTGCTCCTGCAGTTTCGCCTCAACGAGCGCGAGCGTGAGCTGCGATGCAACGAGCGGGATGTCCTGCTTGAGGCGCAACAGGTATGGCACGGCACCGATGTGGTCTTCGTGGCCGTGCGTGATGACCACGGCGACAACGTCGTCGAGGCGGTCCTCGATGTGGGACATATCCGGAAGGATCAGGTCCACGCCTGGCTGTTCTTCTTCGGGGAAGAGCACGCCACAGTCAACGATGAGCAGCTTGCCGTCCATTTCGTAGACGGTCATGTTGCGGCCCACTTCGCCTACGCCGCCGAGCGGGTAGACGCGAAGTGTTCCGTTGGCTAGTTGTGGCGGTGCTGATACCCGCCGGTCGACGTCGAACGCGATGGTCGGTGTTTCAGTCATCCTTGTGGTGCGCCTTTCTATAGATGTAGGCCGCCCTCCGCGAGGTCTGCGAGTACGGGGGCGAGCTCAGCGTCCGTCGGCTCCACGAGTGGGAGGCGAACGTGAGCGGTCGGCAGGACACCCTGCCGCTGAAGAATTGTTTTCGACGCCACGGCTCCTTGGAGGTGGCTCATGACGGCACGCTGGAGCGGGTCGATGTCCGCGTGGGCTTTGCGGGCGGTTGCGAGGTCGCCGTTGGCTACCGCGTCGATCATGGTGCGGTATTGCGGCGCGGCGATGTGCGCGGTGACGGATACGAGGCCGATCGCGCCGATCGCGAGCAGCGGGAGGGTCAGGCCGTCTTCACCGGAGTAGATGTCGAGGTCGGTTTGCGCGATGACCTTGGTGGTTTCCATGAGGTCGCCCTTGGCGTCCTTAAGGGCCACGATGTTGGGGTGCTTGGACAGGGCAACGATCGTTTCGGTCTCGATCGGCTTCACGGAGCGACCTGGGATGTCGTAGAGCATCACGGGCAGGTCGACGGCGTCGGCGATCGCCTCGAAGTGGGCTTGGATGCCGGCTTGGGATGGCTTGTTGTAGTACGGGGTTACGAGCAGCAGGCCGTCGACGCCCGCTTCTTTCGCCATGCGGGAGAGGTTGATCGAGTGGCGGGTGTCGTTGGTTCCGCTACCTGCCACAACGGCTGCGCGGTCCCCTACTTCCTCGACGACCGCTTTGAACATTGCGACGTTTTCTTCGTCGGTCAGCGTTGAGGTCTCGCCGGTGGTTCCGGTCACGACCAGGCCGTCACAGCCGTCGTCAACGAGCTTTCGTGCCAGGGCGCGCGCAGCGTCGAGGTCAAGCTCACCGGCGGCGGTGAACGGGGTCACCATTGCGGTCAGCAGTGTTCCGAAGCGTGGACGATCAGTGTGTAGTGCCATGGTTCCCAGGTTACCTGCCTGTTCCGTTTCGAGCTTGTTTGCGAAGCGATATGGCGGTTCTCATGGAATCGCGGGCTCGCCGGCGGTCACCTGCCGCGTCGTACGCGAGGGCGAGCCGGTGCCAGGACTGCCATTTTTCCGGGTGTTCTTCGGCTTCTGCAGCGTATTTTTTGAAGTCTTCGTCGGCTGCTTCTTTGACGATGCGTCCCGACGGCATACGTGGGAGGTCATCGTGCGGTAGCAGACCTTGTTCTTCGAGTTCTTTAGCCATGGCTTCGGTGGTTGCGCCGAACGTGATTTCGCGGATCAGGATCCACACGCCGATGAGCGGAACCACAAGGATCGCGGCACCCAGCCCGATCGCGATGGGCTGGCCGGTCTGCCACAACCTCAGCACGGAACCGAAGAACGCGATGAGATAGATGACGTAGACGGCCAGGATGATGCCGGTGAAAATTTTTGCTTTCATGCTGAGCTAGCGCTTCCTTGTGTGCCGCGGACTATCTAGGCCCCGAACTATTTAGGCCCCGAGGTCGAGGTAGCCTTCGAGCCCGTGGGTCAGGCCGGGGCGTTGCGCGACGGTGCGCAGGCCGAGCAGGACTCCGGACATGAAGGAGACGCGGTCGAAGGAGTCGTGGCGGATGGTCAGCATTTCGCCAACCGAACCGAGCAGAACTTCTTGATGCGCGACGAGCCCGCGGAGGCGGACCGCATGCACGTTGACGCCGTCGATCACGGCGCCGCGTGAGCCGTCCGGGTCGGTTTCGGTTGCGTCAGGGCTCGGCGCTGTTCCGGCCTCAGCGCGCGCTTCGGCGATCATGCGCGCGGTGCGGTCGGCGGTTCCTGAAGGCGCATCGACCTTGTCCGGGTGATGCATCTCGATGACTTCGACCGATTCGAAGTACGGTGCCGCCTGTGCCGCGAACTGCGCGGCGAGCACGGCTCCGAGCGCGAAGTTCGGCGCGATCAGAACACCAACATCGGGCTTGGCTTCAAGCTGTTCACGCACCGAGGCGAGGCGCTCCTCGTCCCAGCCGGTCGCGCCTACTACAGCGTGGATGCCGTGCTCGATAGCGAACGCGACGTTGTCCGCCGTGGCCGACGGGACGGAGAGGTCCACCATGTGAGTAGCCCCCGCATCGACCATTGCTTCGAGCGAGTCACCTCGCCCGATCTGCGCGACCACCTCCATGTCTTCCGCATTGCCGACGGCAGAGACGGCTTGAGATCCCATGCGTCCGCGCGCGCCGATGATCGCGACGCGGATGGGCGGGGTGGTCTGCGGGTTAGTCACGGTGTGCTGCTCCAGTGTGTTGGTTTAGGCAGTGTGTTCTTTAAGCGGGGCGTGGTGGTCTAGACCGTTACGCTGCGGTCGAATGCGTCGATCGAGAAGTCGTCACGCAGGATGCGTTCAGCCCAAGCTTTAGCCGAGTGCAGCGAGTGGTCCTTGAAGTTACCGCACGAGATTTCCGTGGTGCCTGGCACGTCGTCCCATTCGACGGTGTCGCGGATCGCTTCAAGCGCTGACTTGAGCGCGCGAGCGACGTCTTCGTTGCTTGGGGTTCCCCACGTGATGAGGTGGAATCCGGTACGGCAACCGAACGGTGAGCAGTCGATGATGCCGTCGAGGCGGGTACGCAGAAGGCCCGCAAGAAGGTGCTCGATGGTGTGCAGGCCCGCGGTGTCGATGGCCTCTTCATTAGGTTGCAGCAGGCGCAGGTCAAAGTTGGAGATGGTTCCGTTGCCGTCCGGGCCATGTTCGACCGCGATCAAGCGAACGTAGGGGGCCTTGACTGCGGTGTGGTCGAGCTCGAAACTTTCGACGTTAGCCATGTTCTTTTCAGCCACGATTCCTCCTGAAACGGGTATACGCCCGCGGCGTTGAACCCCTAATGCGTTGATGTGCCCTTAACGTTACCGGTTGGCGTTGCCGCGAGGCCCGGCGCCGTAACCTTTATTCGCCGATGTAGGCCTTAGGCGCGAGGATCACCGCGGTGCGGGGCTGGGCGGCCAAGCGCGCGGCAAGCGCCTTGATGTCGTCGCGGGTTACGGCACGCAGTTTCTCGAGGGTTTCTTCGAGGGTCACATAGTGGCCGGTCATGAGCTCAGCGCCTGCGAGGCGAGACATGCGTGGACCGTGGTCTTCGCCTGTCAAGACGGACTGTCCGGCGAGCGACCCGACGGCCCAGTCGAGTTCGTCTTCGGTGATGCCTTGAGCCGCGATGAGGTCGAATTGCTCCCCCAGGACCTCGAGTGTGGTTTCGGCGTCCTCGGGCGCGCATCCGGCGTAGAGGGAGAAGAACCCGGTGTCCGAATAGCCGGCGGTCATCGCGAATGTCGAGTACGCGAGTCCGCGGCGTTCGCGTACTTCCTGGAAGAGTCGCGAGGACATTCCGCCGCCCAGAACAGTCGAGAGGATCGAGAGCGCAAAGCGGTTCTCCGAATCCGTTGGCAGGCCTGGAACACCCAGGAACACTTGGGCTTGCTCGATGTCTTTGTAGATGCGGAATACGCCGGCCTGGGAGCCCGGCATCGCGCGCAACTCCTCGACAGGCTCCGGAATACCGTCTGGGGTCCCGAGAGCCTGCGCATCCATCGTGACACCGTACGTCGCGGTCCGCCGAGGCATCGGGGTCCGTTCCGTATCCAAGTCCCAACCGCCGGCCTTAAGCGCCTCCGTGGCCATCCGGACCACATCGTCGTGGTCTACAGCGCCAGCGGCCGTGATGACCAGCGTTTCCGGGGCGTAGTACTTGTCGTAGTGGTCGCGGAACTCTTCGACCTTGAGTTCGCGGATCTCGGCGCGTGTGCCACCCACCGGGCGGGCCAGAGGATGCTCACCGAAGATGAGGCGAGAGAACTGTTCGTGAGCCATCGAGAGCGGATCGTCCGCGTCCATCGCGAGCTCATCGAGGATCACGCCGCGTTCCCGCTCGGCTTCCTCGTGATCGAGCAGCGGCTGGGTCACCATGTCAGAGATGACCTCGATCGCCATCGGCAAATCCTCACCCAAAACGCGGGCGTGATAGCACGTGGTTTCCTTGGTGGTCGCGGCGTTCGCTTCCCCACCCACGCGATCAAACGCGAGCGAGATGTCGAGAGCGGAACGCGTCGGGGTTCCCTTGAACAGCAAGTGCTCCAAGAAGTGCGTTGAACCGTACTGGCCCTCCGCCTCATCCCGGGAGCCGACTCCAACCCAGAAACCCACCGATGCCGAAAGCGCGGCCGGCATGTGTTCCGTCAAGATCCTCACACCCGACGGCAAAACAGTGCGGCGGACGATCGAACCGTCCTCATCCTGACGCAGCGTCTGCTCAAGACGCTCCGGGGACGGCACCAACGGCAAATCAATGGGCACAACGAATCCTTTCTCGATGGGTCGCGCGACGCAGTGAGTACGCGATGCAGCGGGCACGATGCAGTGGGTACGCGGCTCAGTGCGCTCGCGGTTGTCAGTGGCCCTTGAACGCTTCCGCGAGCCACCATGCACCCGAGTCCGATGCGATCTTCGCATCGATCACGAGCGGCGTGTCCGGATTGCTCGCAACCCATTCTCGCACTGCCTCGAGGTCCTCAACGGTACGCACCGTGACGCCTTCGGCTCCGAAGCCGCGCGCGATGGCCGCGATATCGGTTTCGGGGAACGTCACCGTGGACATGTCCGGCTCGGAACCGTCCGCATTGAAGTGGTGAATTTCGGCACCGTAGGCGGCGTCGTTATAGACGATGCACACGAGTGGCAAGCGGAGCCGCACCGCGGTTTCAAGCTCCGCGATCGCCATGTGGAATCCGCCGTCCCCGGTTCCGAGCACCGGCATCCGATCTGGCCGCGCGAGCGCCGCCCCGATCGCCGTGCCGAGCCCGAGCCCAATCGCTTGGAACGCCTGCGTGAAACAGAACCCGTCAGCATCCGGAACGTCCAGGAACTGGCTCGGATACCCCATGAAGTTACCCGAATCGATGCTCACGATGCGTTCCGCGGGCAGAATCGAATTGAGCTCGATGGTCAGCCTGCGCGGGTCGATGCGCGCTTCCGAACCGCTCGCAGCGGAAAGATCAGCGCCGGTAGACAGATCACTGTAAGGCTCGCTCGCCCACGCGCTGCGGGCGGCGATGAGCTCGCGATTGGCCTCGGTGCGGTAACCGATGCGCGGCTCCGGCTGGCTCGCGCGGATGTGCTCCAGGACGTCGGCGGCGGTTTCCGCGGTATCGCCCAGCACACCGAGGTCGATAGGTCGATTGCGCCCAAGCGCGGCGTCCTCAACATCAACCTGCACCACGCGCGCGTCCGGGCCGATCAGCGTTCCGTGCCGCATCGTCCACATGTTCATCGCGCACCCGAAGCCCACGATCAGGTCCGCATTGCTGATGAGCTCGGCCGTGACCGGGGACGAGAACCCTCCCGAGATCCCAAGGTTGAAGTCCTCGCCGTTGAAGAGGCCCTTAACAACCGCCGATGTGGCCACCAGCGCGCCTGTATGTTCAGCCAACCGCGCGATCGCATCGCCTGCGTGCTTCGCGCCGCGACCTGCAATAAACACGGGACGCTGCGCTCCAGAAATCAGGTCGGAGAGAGCCGCCACGCTCCTCCTCGAAGGCCGGATCGGCTCCGCGTCATTCACGGTCGCCACAGCACCCGCAACCGCAGGCTGAACCTGAACATCCAACGGAAGATTCAGCACCACCGTCCGGCGTTCGTTGACGGCCGTGCGGTAGGCGCGCGCCACATCGGCGGCCGCGGTCTTGGCGGAATGCACCCGCTCCGAGACAGCATACACCGATTCGGCCAAAGCATCCTGATCCATCGCGAAGTTCGACCCCACGGCGCTCGCCGTGGACTCGCCCGTGAGAACAATCATCGGGGTGCGGGACTTAGCGGCCTCGCCGATGCCGGTGGTCGCGTTCGTGAGCCCACAGCCCTGGTGCACGCTCAGCACCGAAACCTTGCCGGAGACCCGCGAATACGCATCCGCCATGTTCGCGGCCCCGCCTTCGTGCCGGCTAGCCGTGAACGGGACACCGTGTGCCTTCAAGGCGTTGGTCACCACGAAATTACCGCTACCGACCACACCGAATGCGTGCCCAACACCCAGCTCAGCCAGCAGTGCCCCGACCTGTGCCGCGACGTTCATAACCACTTCTCTATTATTCAGTGCTTCGAGATGTCAACCTTACTTCTCTACAAACGCGTAGACGCGGCACGGGGAACCCGTTCCGCCCACGATAGGCAGCGGGGCCACGGAAATCATGGCGCCCGTCGTCGGCAGCTTCGCTAGGTTCTTGAGGGACGTGATCCCGTACTTATCCGCGCCCAGAAGGTAGTAGTGCACCGGGAACGGAGGGTCCTGTTCCCCACCGCGGCCCGCATCGATGCCGACGGTCTCAACGCCCATACCCGAAATCGGCAGCTCATCTGCCATGTAGCGGGCGCACTTAACCGTGAACCCCGGGGTGTGGGAACCGGTTTCGTCCGCGTTGAGGAACGATTCCTCGCTGTGATCGTACTGATCCCAGCCGGTGCGGAACAGCAGCCACGAGCCTTCGGGGAAGGCGCCGTGGCGTTCCTGCCACGCCTTCAGGTGCTCGACGTCGACCAAGAAGTCAGGATCAGCCTCTACCTCAGCGGTGAAGTCCAAGACCACCGCAGGGCCCACGAGCCGCGGAAGTTCGATCTCCGAAACATCCTTGCCGTCGCGGCCGCTAATCCAGTGGACCGGGGCATCCAAGTGGGTTCCGATGTGTTCACCCGTGCGGATGTTGTGGTGCTTCCAGAACGGGCCCGGCTCGTCGTAGGCCGAAACCTGCTCGAGGCTGAAATCATCCAGGTTCGGGAACGGGTCAGGCAACGTCAACGTAGGCGTCTCAGACGACAGCGGCGCCGTGAGATCCACCATCTCAACCGAACCCGAAGACACCCCTGCCATAAAAGCTTCTACCGCAGACATGCGTCCTCCATAAGCGATCACACCATCATGTTTCACTAACAATGCTTACTATCGTGATCTACGCCTCACTCGCAACCCAAACGAATGACATCTCATGACGCGGGTGCACGATGTGCTCGCATCACGCACAGGGCCCCGGAACCTTTGTGAGGTTCCGGGGCCCTGACGCGAATGAGCGAATCAGCTCAAGCGATCACGCGAGATTATTCGGCGTCGCCTTCGCCTTCTTCCTCGTCAACGACTGGCGCGAGCGAGAGCTTGCCGCGGTCGTCGACCTTGGTGATCTCAACCTGGAGCTTCTGACCCACACCAACAACGTCCTCGACGTCGTTGACGCGCTGGCCGCCGTTGAGCTTACGCAGCTCAGAGATGTGCAGCAGGCCGTCCTTGCCCGGGGTCAGCGAGATGAACGCACCAAACGAGGTCAGCTTGACGACGGTACCGAGGTAACGCTCGCCAACCTCGGGGATCTGTGGGTTAGCCATCGCGTTGATCGTTGCGCGTGCCGCCTCAGCTGCAGCGCCGTCGGTAGCGCCGATCAGAACCGTGCCGTCGTCCTCGATCGAGATCTCAGCGCCGGTGTCTTCCTGGATCTGGTTGATCATCTTGCCCTTAGGGCCAATGACCTCACCGATCTTGTCCACTGGGATCTTCAGGGAGATGATGCGTGGAGCGTATGGCGACATCTCGTCTGGCGAGTCGATTGCGGAGTCCATGACATCCAGGATGTGGACGCGGGCTTCGTGAGCCTGCTTGAGCGCGGCGGCGAGCACGGATGCTGGGATGCCGTCGAGCTTGGTGTCCAGCTGGATCGCGGTAATGAAGTCGCGGGTACCGGCAACCTTGAAGTCCATGTCACCCATCGCGTCTTCAGCGCCGAGGATGTCGGTCAGGGCTGCGTAGCGGGTCTCGCCGTCAACCGTGTCGGTGACCAGACCCATCGCGATACCTGCAACAGGAGCCTTGAGCGGAACACCAGCGTTGTACATCGACAGGGTCGATGCGCAGACCGAACCCATCGAGGTCGAACCGTTGGATCCGAGCGCCTCGGAAACCTGGCGGATCGCGTAAGGGAACTCTTCACGCGAAGGCAGAACCGGAACGAGCGCACGCTCTGCGAGGGCACCGTGGCCGATCTCGCGGCGCTTCGGCGAGCCAACGCGGCCCGTCTCGCCCGTGGAGAACGGTGGGAAGTTGTAGTGGTGCATGTAGCGCTTCGCCTTCTCAGGGGCGAGCGAGTCGATCTGCTGCTCCATCTTGAGCATGTTGAGCGTCGTGACACCCATGATCTGGGTTTCGCCGCGCTCAAAGATCGCGGAACCGTGAACGCGAGGCAGAACCTCAACCTCGGCGAGCAGCTGACGGATGTCCGTCAGGCCGCGGCCGTCGATGCGGACCTGGTCCTTGAGGATGCGCTGGCGCACGATGTGCTTGGTGACTGCGCCGTACGCCTTGGAGATCTCGGAGGCGCGCTCCTCGAACGCCTTGCCTTCGCCCGCGAGCTCTTCAAGGACTTCTTCCTTGAGTGCGTCGTCGGCGTTCTGGCGTTCCTGCTTGTCAGCGATCTGGTAGATGTCAGCAAGCTTCGCGGATGCGAGCTTCTCAACTGCCTCGTATGCGTCGTCCTCGAAATCGAGGAAGATTGGGAACTCGCGAGCAGGCTTAGCGGCGCGGGATGCGAGGTCTGCCTGAGCCTCAACGAGGGCGCGGATGAACGGCTTAGCTGCCTCGAGGCCCTCAGCAACAACGGTCTCGGTCGGTGCGGTCACGCCGCGGCCGTGGATGAGGTCCCATGCGTGGTCGGTAGCGCCAGCTTCAACCATCATGATCGCGACGTCATCGCCAGCAACGCGGCCGGCAACAACCATGTTGAACACGGCGTCATCGAGCTGGCTCTTGGTTGGGAAAGCAACCCACTGTGCGCCTTCACCGTCGTCGATGAGGGCGATGCGGACGCCGCCGATCGGGCCAGAGAACGGCAGACCGGAGAGCTGGGTCGACATCGAGGACGCGTTGATAGCAACCACGTCGTAGTAGTCCTCTGGGTTGATCGAAGTCACCATGACCACGATCTGGACCTCGTTACGCAGGCCCTTCACGAAGGATGGGCGCAGCGGGCGGTCCATGAGGCGGCACGCGAGGATCGCCTCGGTCGATGGGCGGCCTTCGCGGCGGAAGAACGAGCCCGGGATCTTACCCGCGGCATACATGCGCTCTTCGACGTCAACCGTGAGCGGGAAGAAGTCGAAGCCTTCGCGCGGGTGCTTGCCGGCGGTGGTCGCCGAAAGCATCGAGGTGTCGTCATCGAGGAACACCATCGCCGAACCCGCAGCCTGCTTGGCTACGTGGCCGGTTTCGAAACGGATGGTGCGCTTACCGAAACGGCCGTTGTCAATCACGGCCTCTGAGTACTGAATATCAGTAGCTTCCACTAAGTTTTCTCCTAAGAATGCACGTCAACAACGAAACGCGTTTTCGCGGTTGGTGCTCGATCGAGGCCATCGGTACTGCTATCTGGTCGTCCTCTTGAGGACGAACATCTGTTTGTGCTGCACCGCGGGCCACTACCGAGGACCACACGCGAACGTCTTGGGCGTCAACGTTCTTGACTATGTATTGGATTAGATATTGATGTTTGAACTTCTGATGTGTTAACGCCCCGGAAGGGTTTCCGGGGCGTTAACACGTGAGACATTATCGGCGCAGACCGAGGCGCTCGATCAGCGAACGGTAACGCTCAATGTCTACAGACTTGAGGTAGCCAAGCATGCGGCGGCGGCGACCAACCAGAGCCATGAGGCCACGGCGGGTATGGTGGTCGTGCTTGTGATGCTTGAGGTGCTCAGTCAGGTCAGAGATACGGCGGGACATCACAGCGATCTGAACCTCAGGGGAACCGGTGTCGCCCTCGTGGATCGCGTATTCCTTGATGATCTCCTGCTTTACGGCCTGGTCAAGAGCCATGTGTTTACTCCTTGAGAGTGTGCCGCGTACAGTGAACCCGCGCGGGATCGCACTCAGCTCGTGTTGCTGGGCCATCGTCGCCGGGGATGGTAGCCACCGCGGACTGCAGCTAACACCATCTGTAAGTCTATCAAGACAATCAAGAGCCCGCGACGAGCACACAGCCTCGATGCACACAGCGCCGATGTGCTCAATGCACACAGCGCCGATGCGCTCAATACATACAGCGCCGATGCGCGTTCACCTCACACGCGCATGCTGCGTACCGCAAGGGTTCGGTATGGGATGTCGATGCGCTCGCCCGGCTTATGCCCCAGATGTTCGTGCAGGTACCAGCGCAAGTTACTTTCCACGCGCTCCCGGGTTTTCTGGTTGGAACGTAGCCAATATGCCCTCGTGCGGGTCAGTTCGAAAACCTGCTCGACGCTGAGTTCTTGGGTCCAGTGGTCTTCCCGGACCTCTTCGATGCGCCACAAAGGTCCAGCTTGGGCCGCGACCTCGGCGTCCCGATGCACGTCCCCCGCGTGCATGATGCGCGCCAAACGGTGTACCCACGGAACCTGCACGTCCAGCTGATTCCACACAAGACCCAACACAGGGCTTGCGGATCCAGTCGTCAAGCGGGCCGCTTCCGCCCCCGCCGCAATAGGATCAACCCAGTGCCATGCCTGCGCGGCAACCACCGCATCGGCTGCTGGGCTTGCATCGACGTCAGCACCGGCATCGGCGTTGGCTCCGGCATCCAGACCGATCGATTCCAGTCCGGTCAACTCCCCTGTGCCAACCAGGGCCTGCTCGACGCTCGGGACTTGCTCGCGTAGTACCTCGAGCATCGAGGCCGACGGATCAACAGCCACAACCCGGTGCCCTGCCGCAACCAAGTCGCGCGTGAACAAGCCCGTCCCCGCGCCGACCTCAACCACGCTACGACCAGGCTCAGAACCCAGCAGCCAGCTCACGCACCAGTCAGGATAGCTCGGCCTTACCGCATCGTAATCTGCGCCCGAGCCAGCCCACGCGGAACCGATCTGCGAACGCTGAGCAGCACCAAGATTCGGCCCGCTCTGCGGAAGATTCGGAACCCGAGTCATGCTGCCGTCAGGCATCGGCACACGATCCGTCAAACCACAACCGCCATCAGCCGGCGGCTACCTTGACGACGTCGGGACGAGCGTCAGCATCCCCACGCAGAATCTCGCGAGCCCGTTCAACGTCCACGTGCATCTGCTCGATCAACGCTTCCGGGCCGCGGTACGTCACAGTCGGGCGCAAGTGATCCACGAACTCGAGCACAACCTTCTGGTCGTACAGGTTGAACTCCTCGATCTGCTCACCCTCCGGCCGGTCCATCACAAAAGCCTCAGCCACGCGCACCACGCCGTCAAACGTCGGGTTCGTGCCAATCGATATCGCAGACGGCCACCACACGCCCGCCTCATCGATCAACCAGCCCGCATACACGCCGTCCGCCGGCATCAAACCGGTCGCGTCATCCGACAAGTTCGCGGTCGGGAAACCCAGCTCACGGCCGCGCGCAAAACCATGCACCACGGTCCCGTACATGCGGTGGTTACGCCCCAAAACCTCAGCCGCGGACTTCACGTCGCCAACCTGGAGAGCCTCACGCACCCACGTCGAGGACCAGCGCCGCTGCTCCCCCACGTCCGAAAGCGTGACGACCTCGAAGCCGAACTTTTCACCGAGCTCACGCAAGACGTTGATGTCGCCCGCGTTATCAAGCCCAAAACGCACATCCTCGCCCACGACCACAGCGCGAGCATGCAACACATCAACGACGTAATTCTTGATGAACTCTTCAGGGGTCTGCTGCGCGAATTCCCACGTGTAATTCAAGCGCAAAACCGCGTCAATCCCGGCCTCCGCGCAGTGAGTATCCTTGATCTCATCAGCCATGATCGGAACCGGCGCAAACGCAGGCCTATGCACCGTGGCCGGATGCGGGCTGAACGTCATGACAACACCCATGCACGGCTCATCCGCCGCCGAAGCGAGCTTCACAACGCGATCCAGCAAAGCCATGTGGCCGCGGTGAACACCATCGAAATTACCGATCGTCACCACCGAACACGTCAACGACTCCGGAACCTCGGCAGGATCCGTCCAAATATGCACAAAGACTCCTCGCGTGCTGAAGATCGATTACGCCCGGCGCTATTCTCTCACGAACAAGCTAGCCGCCGATGCGGGGCGCAGTTACGCGGCACTCTTGGCTGTGCTGCAGAGCTACCTACGCCGCTGCCTTGCTAGGGCGGTGGGCCCACAGCCACAAGAAACCGATGATCGGCAGAACAAACGGTACATAACCGTAGCCTTGGCCGAAGTGGCTCCACACGCTCGCTTTAGGGAACAGTTCTGGCGAGGCGTAGGACAGTATCGAAACCACAACCACACCCACGAACTCCGCGATGACCGCCGCGAACGCTACGCGCCAGGCCTTGATGCCCGGCATCGCTAGCGCGACCGTCGCCACAATATAGATCACGGCCGCGAGAGCCGAAAGCGTGAACGCAACCGGTGCAACCGAGAATTCAGTGGAGATCTGATACGCCGAACGCGCGAAAGCCGACAACGCAAACACGCCATACACCGCAACCAAAATGCGGCCCAGACCCTTGTTCTTCGTCTGCACTGGGTTGCTCTGTTGCGCTGTATCCGTCACGTGATTATCCATTCCACTCATCAATTCCTAGCCGGCGAAAAAGCCCTGCCCGTGCCATACCTGTTGCATCCGCACCAACATCACCAAAACGGTGAAACCGGCAGCGGCCATCACGGTGTTAGACCACCGGGACTTGTCGCCGATCGCCCACCACGCAGCCAGCGGGACCAGCAACAACGCGGTTGCGAGGTATCCCCAGAACTCCCATGCGGCGCCTATCAGCGGCTGCGAGCCCGCATGCCGAATCGCCGCCTGAACGCCATACACGACCAGGTACAGCTCAACCAGGACAAGGCTCAGAATCGACGAGTCCGCGGGAAACGTGCGCATGACCGTCATCGCTATACCAACGACCATAGAGATAACGCACACCACAACACCTGCGATCGCGAAGCCATCCATCAACACGGCTACTGATTTCTCCCCCGAAACAACTTTGAAACTAGAACAGCTATTGAGAACGGCTCGCGGCCTACCGTGGGGCGAACACCAAAGCCGGTTTCGCCATCGAATGCGTTCCTTGAACCTTGTTTTCAATCAACGCAATCAGCTCGCCAGCCGGGTCGATCGCCGCCGTCACGTCCGCAGACTCCGACGGCGTGATACGACGGCCGTGCCCCAGCTCGAAGGCTTCCTCGTCGCTCACCTCACGCACCGGGAACAGCCGGCGCGCGGCATCAGCCAACGACAGCACGCTGAACTGCTCCCCCAGCTGCTCCAATGTACGGGCATGACCCAAATTGAAACCGCCCACACGCGTGCGTCGCAACGCCGTCAAATGACCGCCCACACCGAGAGCCTCGCCCAAGTCCCGAGCCAAAGCGCGCACATACGTGCCCGAGGAACAATCGACCATGACGTCGACGTCCATCGTGGTGCCGTCATCGGCACGGCGAACATCCAAAACATCGAAACGGTTCACCGTGACCGAGCGGGCTTCCAACTGGACGTCCTCGCCGTCACGCACCCGCTGATACGCGCGCTTACCGTCCACCTTGATCGCAGACACCGCAGACGGAACCTGCTGAATCTCGCCCGTCAACCCGGCAACCGCATCGTCAAGCTGTGGGCGTGTCACCGCCGCAACATAACGACGCTCAAGGATCTCGCCCTCAGCGTCCTCGGTTGTTGTGGTTTGGCCCAAGCGGATCGTCGCCGCGTAGGTCTTCGATTCGCCCACAATGTAGGTCAAGAGCCGGGTAGCTCGTCCCACGCCAGCAACCAGGACGCCGGTCGCCATCGGATCCAGCGTCCCCGCATGCCCCACCTTGCGGGTGCCAGCAAGGCGCCGCAAACGGCCCACCACATCGTGGCTCGTCATACCCGCGGGCTTATCAACAACAACCAGACCAGGGGTCGGTTCAGACTGCGCTTTCGACATACAGCGCTTAAGCCTCTTCTTCCGCTTCCTTATACGGATCAGCGTCGCCCGCGTACTCGGCACCCGCAGCAAGCTCGGCGACCTCCGCGTCCTTCTGCCGCGCTGCACGCAACAAATCCTCGACGTGCGAGGCGTTCATCGGAACCTCATCCGGAACGAACTCAAGCGTTGGGGTCAACCGCGTCGTCAACTGCGAACCCAACTCCTTGCGCAAGCGCCCACGGTTCGTTTCGAACAGCTCAGCGACGTAAGCCTTCTGCTCATCGTCACCGAAAACCGTGTAGTAGGCGGTCGCGTTCTGAAGATCATTCGTCACGCGCGCATCCGTGACCGTGACGGACTCCATCGCATCGTCACGAACCACCTTCGTGAGAGCCTGCGCCATGACAACCTTGATGCGCTGAGCCAACTTAGCTGCACGAGGCGAACCAGTCATGATGTGCTCCTCTCCCGCGCACCACGATTCTGATGTGCGCTATCAACAATAATTTCGCTCCCTCTATCCTATCGGTGCTTGCGTAGTCTTCCTGCAACGCGAAAGCCCGCGGCGGGCAAGCGCACATATGCGCTCAACCCGCCGCGGGCTTTCGTTAGCGTTCACCGCCTGTGGAGCGGTTCATCACGCTAGGTTCATCTCACTCGATTCATCGCATTAGACGCGTGGCTTCTCCTGAAGCTCCCACGTCTCGATGATGTCGCCTTCCTTGATGTCGTTGAAGCTACCCAGGCCGATACCACATTCGTAGCCCTCACGGACCTCGGTGGCGTCGTCCTTGAAGCGACGCAGCGACTCGATCTTGAGGTTGTCGTTGACGACCTTGCCGTCACGCACCAAGCGAGCGTTCGCGTTACGGCGGATGAGGCCGTTACGAACGATCGAACCGGCGATGTTACCGAACTTCGAGGAGCGGAAGACCTCGCGGATCTCCGCGGATCCGAGCTCGACTTCCTCGTACTCAGGCTTGAGCATGCCCTTGAGTGCGTTCTCGATATCCTCGATCGCCTGGTAGATGACCGAGTAGAAGCGCATGTCGACGCCCTCTTCATCGGCGTACTCAGCAACGCGTTCCGCAGGGCGGACGTTGAAGCCGATGATGATCGCGTTGTCGACCGTTGCCAGGTTCACGTCGTTCTGGGTGATAGCGCCCACACCACGGTGGATAACACGCAGCTGAACCTCGTCGCCCACATCGATCTTGAGCAGCGAATCCTCGAGTGCTTCAACAGCACCCGAGACGTCACCCTTGAGGATGAGGTTGAGGGTATCGATCTTGCCTTCAGCGACAGCGTCGTCGAAGTTCTCGAGCGTAATGCGCTTGCGGCGCTTAGCGAGCATCGCGTTGCGGTCCGCGGCTTCGCGGCGCTCAGCGATCTGACGTGCCGTGCGCTCGTCCGGAGTCACGATGAACGTGTCACCTGCGCGTGGAACGTTCGAAAGACCCAGAACCTGGACCGCACGCGATGGCAATGCGACGTCGAGGCTTCGCCGTTCTCGTCGAACATCGCACGAACGCGACCATGCGCCTTGCCCGCAACGATCGTGTCACCGACCGCGAGCGTACCGGACTGAACCAGGACGGTCGTGACCGCACCGCGGCCCTTGTCGAGGTTCGCTTCGATCGCGATACCGCGAGCGTCCTTGTCCGGGTTAGCGCGCAGCTCAAGTGCTGCGTCCGCGGTCAGCAGGATCGCATCCAACAGGTCGTGGATACCCATGTCCTGCTTAGCGGAGATCGGCACGAACATCGTGTCGCCGCCGTAGTCCTCAGGAACCAGACCGTACTCGGCGAGCTGACCCTTGACCTTCTCAGGGTTAGCTTCCGGCTTATCGATCTTGTTGACTGCAACCACGATCGGCACATCTGCTGCCTGTGCGTGGTTGAGCGCTTCAACCGTCTGCGGCATGACGCCGTCGTCAGCTGCAACAACCAGGACCGCGATGTCGGTGACCTTGGCACCGCGGGCACGCATCGCCGTAAAGGCCTCGTGACCAGGGGTGTCAATGAAGGTCAAGAGGCGTTCCTCTTCACCGTTGTCACCTTCGTGCATCGTGGAGATCTGGTATGCACCGATGTGCTGGGTAATGCCGCCGGCTTCGCCTTCGATCACGTTGGAGCGACGGATCGCATCCAGCGTGCGGGTCTTACCGTGGTCGACGTGACCCATGATGGTCACCACTGGTGGGCGTGGCTCGAGCATGTCATCGGTCTCGGCCTCTTCTTCGGCCTCGAGGTCGATGTCGAAGGACTCGAACAGTTCACGCTCTTCGTCCTCAGGCGAGACGACCTGGACCTTGTAGCCCAGCTCTTCACCGAGGATCTCGAACGTCGATTCGTCGAGCGACTGGTTAGCCGTAGCCATCTCACCGAGGTGGAACAGCACGGTCACGAGTGCCGCTGGATCTGCCTTGATGCGCTCAGCGAAGTCCGCCAGAGTTGCACCGCGGCGCAGACGCACCACAGTTTCGCCATCGCCACGTGGAACAACCACGCCGCCAATGACTGGTGCGCCTTGCTGCTCCATCTCCTGGCGCTTTGCGCGCTTCGACTTACGGTTACGACCACGACGTGGACCACCGCGGCCGAATGCGCCCGCTGCGTTACCGCGACCGCCACCACGGCCACCGCGGAAGCCTCCGCCGCCGCCACCGGAGCGACCGCCACCTGGGCGTCCGCCACCGCCGCCGCGGCCGCCTGGGCCCGGTTGGTTGACGTTGAGGTCGAGCTTCTTAGGCATCATGTTCGGGTTAGGGCGTGGACCGCCTCCACCCGGAGTTGCGCCGCGTGGTGGGCGTGGTGCGCCCGGACGTGGGCCGCCTGCACCCGTTGCGCCCTGGCGCTGGCCACCGCGGCCACCGCCGCCTTCGCCGCGCATACCCTGCTGGCTTGCGAACGGGTTGTTGCCCGGGCGTGGAGCGCCACCGCGCTGGCCGCCTGGGCGTGGGCCTGGGCGTGCGCCACCGCGTGGTGGACGTGGGCCGGCGTCGTTGCCGCGGCCCTGAGACGGGGTGCTGAACGGGTTGTTGCCCGGACGTGGACCTGGCTTCGGGCCAGGCTTCGGTGCTGCCGCGCCTGGGGTCGGCTTAGGTGCTGCCGGTGCCTTCTTTGCGGCTGGCTTAGCGTCCGATGCTGGCTTAGCTGCAGGCTTCTCCGTTGCCTTTGCGGCAGGCTTAGGGCCTGGCTTCGGGCCAGGCTTGGCAGGCTTAGCTGCGGTGTCTGCCTTCTTAGCGGTTGCCGGCTTAGCGGCTGGCTTAGGCGTGGTTTCAGCTGGCTTAGCTGGAGCCGCTGGTGCCGGATCGGAGGTACGGGTGCCAGCACCCTGAACCTGTGCCGTCTTGACCTTAGGCTGTTCCGGCTGAGCGGAATCGGCGCCTGCTGCGCTTGGGAATGCTTCACGCAAGCGTTTGACGACCGGCGGCTCGATCGTGGAGGAAGCTGAGCGGACAAACTCGCCCATCTCCTCAAGTTTTGCCATGGCTTCCTTGGATGGAATGCCGAGCTCTTTAGCGAGCTCATGTACGCGGACCTTCTTGGCCACAATTCTCCTAGTCTGGTCCGCGTATCCTTCTGCGCTGACGCGCATCAGCTAGTGAAAGCGTTGCACGTTTCGCGTAAGACCACGGACCGTAGATTTCGTGGTGTGCGCTCCGCCAAGCGGAACGCACGCTGATTTCCGAGCCTGAGGTTTTTCATCTCTGGCCCATCACCGTTGCGTGTTCATCGGGTTGCCACTCTTCTTAACCCGCTTTCTGGTCGGTCATGGTTGAGCCCTGGACACGGGTTGTGCCCAGGTTGATGACGGCAAGCAGTTCCTCTTCGTCTACAACGACCTGAGCCCTGAAGGCTCGGTTCGCCGCGTTGCGAGAGACTGCCCGCCGTACACACTCGGGGTCGCGATGCACCCAAGCACCGCGTCCCGTTTTACGGCGTTGCGGATCCGGAACCACTCTCGTGCTTCCGGACTCTTGCGCTAGCCGTAAAAGAACGGCTTGGTCATCGGTTTGCCGGCAGCCGATGCAGGTGCGGATGGGGCCGCGTGAAGAACCGTTGTTCACCACGAGCTCCCATCGTGAGGCCTGTATTCGGGCGCGCCAGGCTAAACGTCTGACCCCTCTAGTCTACAGCGCTTTGACGAGCAGGCGAGACAACATCGATGCGCCAGCCCGTGAGTTTGGCCGCAAGACGGGCGTTTTGGCCCTCCTTGCCGATCGCCAAAGAGAGCTGATCGTCCGGGACGACCGCGCGGACGTGGTGGAGGTCTTCGTTGAGAACTTCAACCGAGAGGACCTTGGCGGGAGAGAGCGCGTGGGCCACGAACTGTGCAGGGTCTGGATCCCACGTGATGATGTCGATCTTCTCGTCGTTGAGCTCGCTCATCACTGCGCGTACGCGGGAACCCATTTCCCCGATGCATGCGCCCTTGGCGTTGAGACCCTCAACGCGAGCGCGTACCGCGAGCTTGGTGCGGTGGCCGGCTTCGCGAGCGATCGAGACGATCTCGACCGACTTCTCCTGGATCTCCGGGACCTCAAGTTCGAAGAGCTTGTGCACGAGCTGCGGGTGGGTACGCGAAACCGTGATCGATGGGCCTTTAGGGCCGCGGTGCACATCGGTTACGTACACACGCAGGCGACGGCCGTGGCTGTAGTCCTCGCCCGGAACCTGCTCTGGTGGCGGCAAAACAGCCTCGAGGGTTCCGAGGTCGACCTGGATCATGCGCGGATCGCGGCCCTGCTGGATCACGCCGGAGAGGATCTCGCCTTGTTTGTCGCGGAACGTGCCCAGAACGGCTTCGTCTTCGGCGTCGCGCAAGCGCTGGAAGATCACTTGGCGGGCCGTGGCAGCGGCGACGCGACCGAAGTCTGCCGGGGTGTCGTCGAACTCACCGATGCGCTGGTTGTTCTCGTCGACCTCTGGCGCCCAAATGGTGGCGACGCCGGTCTTGCGGTCAAGCTCAGCGCGAGCCCCGCGGATCGCTCCAGGTTCCTTGTCGTATGCGAGGACAAGCGCGTGTTCGATTGCGTTGATAAGCCTATCCAGTGGGATGTCGCGGTCTTTTTCAAGCTGACGCAACGCCGTCATATCGATATGCATTCTTAGGCCTCCTCGCCCGTTAGACCTGGCTCTGCAGCTTCTTCGGCAGCTTGTGCTGCCGCCAACCGTGCCGCCGCGGTGGCTTCGATGTCTACCTTTGCGCGACGAATGTCAGCATACTCGCGACGCACAGGGTCAAGCACCTTATCTTTCATGCCCTTCTTCGGGGCTGGCTTGATCGGCGCAATAACGATGCCGGCGTCATCGGCTTCCAGAACGGTTCCGGTGAAGTCTTCATTTTCGCCGACAACGCGGATGACGCGCCCCACGTTGCGCTGAAAGTGACGTGGCTGTGTGAGCGGTCGCGTAGCGCCCGGAGAGGAAACCTCAAGCTCGTAGGCACCAGAGGAAGCCAGCAAGCCCTCGTCCAGAACCTCGCCTACCTGCTGCGAAACCTCGGCCAGAACATCGAGCTCAACCGCATCCGTTCCGGTTGGGAGGTCAACGATGATCTGCAGGGTTGGCGTGTCCCCACCTTTGACGGTCACGTCTTCAACGATCAGGCCAGCCTGGCTCACCACAGGCTCGATGGCCTCTGTGATGGCTTGCGGTGACCATGGCGAACCCTCGTGGGTCGACACGTTGTGGGCTGACATGCTTTCCTCTCGTCGCGCTGTGCCTGTACGGTTTGTGCGTTGCCTGTACAGATCTACACTACCCGCATGGGACTATAGCGGTATGCGTTCAATTCAGAATTCTGCGGCTCGCGCCGCCAGCCGCCCTTATGGCAGGGCATCACACCCGGGTGTTCGGCTCGCTCGCGCCTTTGTGTCGGTTCTGATGGTGAGCGCATGCTGGCTGGGCGTCACGACCACGACTTCGGGCTATTCTGCGAATGCCCGCCCTGGTGATGCGGTCGCTTATAAGTCCGTTATGCGCACTGAGGAGAACCCCGTGTATTCCGCGCGGGTCTTGGTTGCGTATGTTGAGAAAGCTCACAGCGGCGAGGACGTCACGAAGGCCGCGCGGAGCGCATATGAACTGTTTAGCGGCGCGAAAGCGTGGGGCGGCCCGGTTTCTAACCGTGAGATGCGGCAGATCGAAGAACTCGTCGCGTCACGCAAAGCGAGCGGTCAGGCTAATGCGAAACGTGCGTCTGTGTTTTCGGGTGAGCTCATGCGGCTGGCGCTGCGCCCGCCCAAAGACACTCCACTGAACCGCGGCGATGTGGACCGGTTGATCGCGGCGTCGATTGCGTTATATGCGGCTTCCCAGAAGGCCGGCGCCCCGCCGGTGGATAACGATGCGGTAGCAGTGGTCAAGAAAGCTGCAGCTTCCGCTAAGGTCACTGACCCGGTTGCGGCTTTGGAGAAGGTCGTTGCGAAAGCACAGCCAACGGAAGCGGACCGTGCGGCCGAACTGTGGGATCGCGCTGGCGATACGTCGGCCAAGATCACCGAAGCCGCGCGCATCATCACCTACCGGACCCCAACGACCGCGAATCAACAGTGGTTCGAAGCGTCCCGCGATCTCACCTTAGGCCTCGGGAAAGCGTCCGGGCATCCGTATGCCGCCACGACCATCGGGCCCCGCGATAAGTACCTCGCTGCAGGACCAGAAAAGCTCGTTGCCGCGAAGGCATCACTAGCACAGCCGCTGCAGCGGCTCGCGCCGCACTACGAAGGTAAGGCGCGCATCGTGCTGGTCGCTTTGGCGTTCCAGCTTGCGGGGCATACGCGCTAAACGAACTGGCGCACCGTGTCGGCACCGACGCTCACGATGAGCGCGGTCACCACAACCAGGAACACGATCCGCACAAAACGCGAGCCGGCCGAAACCGCCATGCGCGAACCGATATAGCCCCCGAACATGTTCGCGATGCCCAGAGCAATCCCGAGCGGCCACACAACGTGGCCGGCAGGAATGAAGAAGCACAAAGCACCGAAGTTGGTGGCCCAGTTAGCGATCTTCGCGCGCGCCGAACCGTCGAGGAACGAATAACCCAAAATCCCGACCAACGCGATCACGAGGAAGGACCCCGTGCCCGGGCCGAGCACGCCATCGTAAAAACCGATCGCGGCGCCGATAGCCCACGCACGGCCGTGATGCTTCATGCTCGCGTGCTTCAAAACCGTGGCCGAGCCCATGTTCTTCTTGGCGAGCGTGAAAATGAAAACCACGATGAGCGCCAACAGGATGATCGGTTTGAACACTTCGGTAGGTAGCACCGAGGCGACCACTGCCCCACCGACCGAGGCTAACCCGGCGGTCACAGCCAGGCCGAGACTCGTCGCAAGATCCGGCCGCACCCGCCGGCCATACGTGATCGCCGAGGTCGTGGTCCCGAAAATCGAGCCGACCTTATTCGTCGCCAAAGCCTGGACCGGGCTCAAACCCGGAATCAGCAACACGACCGGCAACTGAATCAACCCGCCGCCACCGACCACCGAATCGACCCACCCCGCAAGGAAACCGGCTCCCAAAACCAACAGAATCAAGCCGATATTGAGCGCGCCAGTGTCCGTCAGGATGTAGTCCATCCCACAATGGTAAACCCGTGACACACGTGTGGCCCGCCGGCACTGTCTCGCTGACAATGCCTGCGGGCCACACGCGTCAAGTGAACTTAGCGGGCCGCTAGCTGCGCGACGTGTTCAACCACCGCATCGAGCGCAATGTTCTCAGCCTCGCCGGTGGCGCGGTCCTTGACCTCGACCACGCCATCGGCCACGCCTCGGCCGACAACAACCGTGGTCGGGATGCCGATCAGCTCAGCGTCACGGAACTTGACACCCGCGGAAACCTTCGCGCGGTCATCAAGCATGACGTCCAGGCCGGCCTCATCGAGCTTGCCTGCGATGTCCTCGGCCGTCTCCGTGAGCTCATCGCCCTTACCGGCGATGATCACCACGACATCGGCCGGAGCAACGGCGCGCGGCCACACAAGGCCCTTGTCATCATGGTGGGCCTCAGCGATAGCGGCTACAGCGCGGGTCACGCCAACGCCGTACGAGCCCATCGTGACAACCTGCGCCTTGCCGTTCGGGTCCAGAACCTTCAGGTCAAGCGCCTCAGCGTAACGGCGGCCCAGCTGGAAGATGTGGCCCATCTCGATACCGCGGGTCGTCTTCAGTGGACCAGAGCCATCAGGTGCCGGATCGCCGTCTTCGACCACAACAGCCTCAAGCACGCCGTCCCAGCCGAAGTCACGGCCAGCAACCAAGCCGAATACATGGTGGTCGCGGAGGTTCGCGCCGGTGATCCAGCTCGAGCCTTCAACAACGCGAGGGTCAACGAAGAACGGAACACCCGAACGCGCCTCGCGGCCCAAGACGGCCTCGTCCTTCGACAAACCAGGGCCGATGTAGCCCTTGACGAGCTCCGGGTGACGCTCAAGGTCTTCATCCGTGGCGACCTCAACCTGGGATTCACCGGCGATGCCCATGAGCTCGCCGATCGTCGCTTCGATGCGCTTGAGATCAGCCTGGCGGTTGCCTGGCACGCCCACCACGGCAAGCTCGCGGTCGCCGTTCGGCGTCACAACGACAAGCGCAACGCACTTGAGCGTGTCCGCGGAAGTCCACGGGGTGTCCTTCGGGTGGTTCTCGTTCGCTGCGTCAACGAGCGTTTCGATGGTCTCGCTGTTCGGGGTCAGCTCAACGTGGGCGGCTGGAGCGTTGGTGTAGTCGATCGGGTCCAGCGGCGGCGTCGTCACGGCCTCAACGTTGGCGGCGTAACCGCCCGGAGACACCACGAACGTGTCCTCGCCCACTTCGGTTGGGTGCAGGAACTCTTCCGACTTCGAGCCACCCATCGCACCCGCCATCGCGAACACAGGGCGGATTTCGAGGCTCAAACGCTCGAAAATCTTGAGATATGCCGCGCGGTGAGCCGCATATGCCTCGTCGAGGCCCTCCTCATCGAGGTTGAAGGAGTAGGAGTCCTTCATGATGAATTCGCGGCCGCGCAACAGGCCAGCGCGCGGGCGGGCTTCGTCGCGGTACTTGGTCTGGATCTGGTACAGGTACACCGGCAGATCCTTATACGAGGAGTACATGTCCTTCACCAGGAGGGTGAACATTTCCTCGTGCGTTGGCGCGAGCAGGTAGTCGGCCTTGCGGCGGTCCTGCAGGCGGAAGATGTTGTCGCCGTATTCTTCCCAACGGCCCGTCGCCTCGTACGGTTCCTTGGGCAGCAGTGCCGGGAAGTGGACTTCTTGCGCGCCGATCGCGTTCATCTCTTCGCGCACAATGTTCTCGACCTTGTTCAGGACCTTGAGGCCCAGCGGCAGCCACGAGTAGATGCCCGGCGCTGCGCGGCGGATGTAGCCCGCGCGGACCAGCAGCTTGTGGCTCGCGAGCTCAGCTTCAGCTGGGTCGTCGCGCAGCGTGCGGAGGAAGAACGTTGAAAGGCGTGTTACCACAGGGCCTCCCCTTTCAAGGGTGTATAGGCGTGTGCAGAGTGAATCGGCAATAAGGATGCGTTGACCGGTTGAATCCGGGCACGGCTCGTGTCCAGTGTAGTCTGCGCGAGCAAACCAGCGGGACAGGCAACGCACGGTGGCTCACGGCGCAGGTTGATCTAGCGGTGCAGGTAGCTAGCGGCGCACGATGGTCACAGCAGGATGGTCGCGAACGTCCCGGTGGTCTGGAAGCCGACTTTTTCGTAGAGGGCTCGGGCCGCGTGGTTGTAGTCGTTGACGTACAGGGTCGTGACCGGTGCCCACGGTTGGGCTAGCTCGACGACGGCGGCCATGCGGCTTGCCGAAAGCCCTAGCCCACGCTGGTCTGGATGCATCCATACACCCTGGATTTGCGTCGCTTCCCGCGTCACGATGCCGAGTTCTGCTTTGAACCTCACCGTTGTTCCTGCGGCTCCTGGCTCCAGCATCGTGTGCCCGCACGCGAGCAACTGTTTGACGCGGGCGCGGTACGAAGCCTCGCCAACATCGAGCGGTGAATAACCAAGTTCTTCGGTGAACATCGCTACGGATGCCGGCCAGAACGCGTCGAAATCACTCACGTAGCCTTGCCGAACAAGCCCCGAAGGTTCGATGGAGGGAGGGCCTTCGAGCGACATGAACGGCTGGGTCAGCCGCACGCTGCGCGGAGGAAACCCGGGGCTCGTCTTGATAACGCTCCAGATCCCTTCGACCCCGGCCTTCGGGCCGAAGATCGAGGCGTAGCGTTTCCGGCTGGTCAGGATCCGCCGCCCGAACGCTTCGCCGTGTTCCCGCGCCTCATCGCCTTGATCACTTGTGACAGGAACCACGTTCGCGCCTACCCAGCACGCCGCAACCAGCGTTCCCGCATCGTCGAAGCGGCCGAGGATGCGCGCGCCAGGCAACACATCGATCTTGCCGTCCACAACATCGAGCTGTTGCTGAACAAAAGCGTGCTGCAGCGGGTTCCGCGCGATCAACGCGAGTAGCGCCGGGGCGTCCGCGTTGGTCAACGTGCGGACGCTCGGGTCCGGTGAGCGCAGATCAGCCACACGGGCTCCCGCCCGGTTCACGATCTGCCGAATCACCATGGACTAATAGCTGCGCGCAGTGAACTGGGCTAGTGCACGGACACCGACGGCGATGCGCCCTCGGTTTCGTCAGCACCCATTTCTTCCGCGATGCGGTGGGCTTCCTCGAGCAGGGTCTCCACGATCTGGTCTTCAGGAACCGTGCGGATGACCTCGCCTTTGACGAAGATCTGGCCCTTACCGTTACCGGAAGCGACACCAAGGTCTGCTTCGCGAGCCTCACCTGGACCGTTGACGACGCAACCCATGACAGCGACGCGCAGCGGAACCTTGAAGTCTTTGAGGCCTTCCGTCACGTTGTTCGCAAGTTCGTACACGTCGACCTGGGCGCGGCCGCACGATGGGCAGGACACGATCTCAAGCTGGCGTGGGCGCAGGTTGAGCGACTGCAGGATCTGCTCGCCGACCTTGATCTCCTCAACAGGAGGTGCCGAAAGAGAAACGCGGATCGTGTCGCCGATGCCCTGGCTCAGCAAAGCACCGAATGCGGTCGCGGACTTGATGGTTCCCTGGAACGCAGGGCCGGCCTCGGTCACGCCCAAATGCAGTGGCCAGTCGCCCTTCTGGGCGAGCAACTCGTAGGCGCGAATCATCACGACCGGGTCGGAGTGCTTGACGGAGATACCGAAATCGTAGAAATCGTTCTCTTCGAAAAGCTCCGCTTCCATCAGCGCAGACTCCACGAGAGCCTCAGGGGTGGCCTTGCCGTACTTCTCAAGCAGGCGCTTATCCAGCGAACCGGCGTTGATACCGATGCGGATCGGCGTCCCGTACTGCTTCGCGGCAGCGGAAATCTCAGCGACCTGGTCATCGAACTTACGGATGTTGCCCGGGTTCACACGAACAGCGCCGCAGCCCGCTTCAATGGCGGCAAATACGTACTTTGGCTGGAAGTGAATATCAGCGATCACAGGGATCGTGGACTGCTGAGCGATAACCTTCAGCGCATCGGCGTCCTTGTCAGTTGGGCACGCGACACGCACAATGTCACAGCCAGCGGCCGTGAGCTCAGCGATCTGCTGCAGCGTCGCGCCGATATCGTGCGTCTTCGTCGTCGTCATCGACTGCACCGTGATCGGGTGATCCGACCCCATACCAACGTTTCCAACCATCATCTGACGGGTCTTTCGACGCGGCGCCAACGTCAATGGTGGCGGTGCAGGCATTCCCAAATTAACCGATGACACGAGGTGTCCTCCAAGAACTCATACGTGATGGACGGATCCACTACCGAACCCGTTCAAGCCCAGGGTATACCCGCGCTCGCACGGCCAGCAGCGCATCGTTCTGCCGTTGCCTTCTATCTTCCCATGCTTGGCGGTGGTTCTCCTGGATCGCTACAGCAACGAAACCGGTTTCACCAGATCCGCATAGATCAAAATCACAGCCATCACGAGCAACAAACCGGCAACAACATACGTGACCGGCAGCATCTTCGACAGATCCACCGGACCCGGGTCTGGCCGTTTGAACAGCTTGTTGAACGCCTTTCGAACCTTCTCCCACAGCGCGCCCACGACGTGGCCACCATCCAGCGGGAGCAGCGGGATCAAATTGAACACGAACAACGCGACGTTCAACGAACCCATCAAGCTCACATAGCTCGCGATCTTGTCCTTGAGGCTCACCTGATCCAAGGACGTGATCTCGCCCGCGATGCGCCCCACGCCCACCACAGACATCGGGCCATTCGGATCGCGTTCAGCCGGGCTAAATGCGGCCTGCGCCACACCAACAACCTTCTGCGGAAGCTGCGTCACGATACCCGAAACAGCTTTGACGTTCTCCCACACAAAACCCGGAACCTCAGTGACAGACTGCTGACGGATCTCGGCGGTGGAACCGATCCCCGCGAAGCCCACCGACTGGGTCTTAGCGGTGCCGTCTGGATTCTTCTCGACCATCCCCAGCGGCGAGACCACCGGGCGGGCCGTCTCAACCGGAACCAGCGTCGTCGTCTCTTCGACGCCATCGCGCACGTAACCGATGCGGATCTCTTGCCCCGGGCTGGCCTTAATACGGTCCGTGAGAACCGACCAATCGGTGTCCGAAAGCTTCACACCGTCAACCGATGTGATCACGTCCCCCGGCTTCAAACCCGCCGCATACGCCGGGCCCGCCGGAGCATCCTCCGGGCACTTCTGGGCATCGCCTGCGGGGCGTGCGTTCTCGTCGTCAACCGACTGAATGCACTGATACACCTCAGAAACTTTGGTGGTTGGCGTCGCGATCCCGAACCCCATGAGCACAATCCCGAAAAACACGAACGCCAAAATGAGGTTCATGAACGGGCCACCCAACATGATGATGATCCGCTTATACACGGGCAAGTTCAGGAACAGACGCTTCTCATCGCCGGGCTGCAGCGTCTCCGACTCGGCCTTCTTAGCCTCATCCGAAAGCTGCTGAAAAATACCGGTCCGCGTAGGCCTCTGTTTGCCGTCCTGATGCGGCGGATACATACCGATCATCGTGATGTAGCCACCCAACGGCAAAAGCTTGATGCCGTACTCCGTCTCCCCCTTGCGGAAAGAGAGCAACGTAGGCCCGAAACCCACCATGTAGCGCGGCACACGCAAACCGAACGCCTTAGCCGGCACCAAATGCCCAACCTCATGCAACGCAATCGAGATACCGATACCCACCAGCATCACTAGCGCGCCAATCACATACGCGAGAACCTGATCCATCACAATCCCAACCGGTACAACCTAAACCGCGTCACGCCCACAGCTTGCGGGCCGCATCTCGAGCCCATGCCTCAGCGGCCAAAACACCTTCAACGCTACGGCCATATTCCGCGGCATTCGCGTCCGCATCGTAAGCCTCAACCACCTGGGCGACGACCTCCACGATTCTACGGAAACCAATCACGCCATCGTGAAACGCGTCCACAGCTTCCTCATTCGCCGCGTTATACACAGCCATATGGGTAGGCGAGGTCTCCTGGGCCTTCTTCGCGAGCTCGACCGCCGGGAAAGCGTCGTTATCAAGCGGGAAAAACTCCCACGTATGCGCCTGCGTCCAATCCACCGGAGGGCACGCACCCGGCAAGCGGTCAGGCCAGTTCAGGCCCAACGCGATTGGCAAACCCATGTCCGGCGGCGAGGCCTGCGCGATCGTGGAACCATCCACGAACTCAACCATCGAATGCACCACCGACTGCGGATGCACAACCGGAACAATCCTGTCCAGGGCAACATCGAACAGCAGGTGCGCCTCAATCACCTCAAGCGCCTTATTCACCAACGTCGCCGAATTCGTGGTGACCACGCGCCCCATGTCCCACGTAGGGTGAGCCAACGCCTGCTCCGGCGTCACATCCTCCAGCTGCTCCGCGCTCCAGCCGCGGAACGGACCGCCCGATGCGGTGATAATGAGCCGCTCAACCTCACTCCGCGCTCCTGAACGCAACGCCTGTGCGATCGCCGAATGCTCCGAATCCACCGGAACAATCTGCCCCGGAGCCGCGGCCTCCATGACCAACCGGCCGCCAGCAACCAACGACTCCTTATTAGCTAGCGCCACCACAGAACCGACCTCAATAGCGGCCAACGTCGGCCGCAAGCCACGCGACCCCGTGACCCCATTGAGCACCACATCGACATCCGGCAAACCAGCGCACACACGCGCCGCATCCTCACCGACTATCAGCTCAGGCGTGTACTCATCGAGTCCCGCAGCATCGACCTCAACGAAACCTACGCCCGCGAGCTCAAGCCCGCCATCGCGCGCCGCCGTCTCCTTAGCCCCCGCGAGATGCAACAAGAAGCCACCACGCACATCGTCAGCGCTCATCCCCTCAGCGCCAACCAAACCCACCACATCCGGCCGGAACGCCACCGCCTGAGCAGCCAACTCACGCACCTGCTGCCCCGCAGAAAGAGCCCGGACCACAAACCGATCCGCCGCACGCACCATCTGCGCCAAAGCCTGAGTACCAATCGACCCCGTCGAACCCACAACCACAACAGACCGAGCCACAACAAGCCCCCTCAACAACACAACAAAAGCAAAGCGCAGCGGCGCCCCTGCTAGTCTCCCACGATTAAACGCTCCATCGAGCACCCCCACCCTCCCCCGGTAAACATTTACCCAAATCCCAGGTACACCACATCTGGCCTAAAATGGGTAACCTGTACACACCGACATAAAAGCTACCCGGAGGAAACATGCGCCTGCGCCCAGTTGAACCTGCGGACCTCGAGCACTTCTTCGCTCACCAGCAGGACCCGGATGCCAACATCATGGCAGCATTCAGCGCCCGCAACCCCAGCGACCGCAGCGTCTTCGACTACCACTGGGGCCGCATGCTCCGCGACCCGAGGATCGAGGTGCGCACCATCGAACACGACGGTGAAGTAGCGGGCTCGATCGTCATGGCTTTCCACGACGACTACGCGGAACTTTCCTTCTGGACCGCCAAAGAATTCTGGAACCAGGGCGTCACCACCGCCGCCGTCGAAGCGATGCTGGAGGAGTTCCCGCAACGTCCTGTGCGTGCATCCGTGGTCTCCGACAACGTTGGAACCCACAAAATCCTCGAAGGCCGCGGCTTCAAGCAGATCGGCCAAACACAAGACTTCTCCAACGCGCGCGAAGAAATCGTCTCCGAAGACCACTTCGAGCTCAGCTGACGCAGCAGCTGAGCTGCTTAAACGCTGAGGGCCCGGCACTCCACAGTGCCGGGCCCTCAGCGTTTATGTCGTATTAGCGGTTCAGCATTGCCGCGTTAGTCGATCGCGGCCATGAGTTCGATCGTGCGATCCAAAAACGCGTCGACTTGGTTCTCTTCGTAGCCTTCCGCGCCCTCTGCGCGGCCAAACACTGCTCGACGCACCTCGTCAACACTCAGCGGGACGTCTTCTTCGAAGTACTGGATCAGGCGGTCACACAGCGCATCGACGTCCGCGACGTTATAAGACGGAACGTTCTTCTTCGAAGGGCGGCGGAAACGCTCACCTGGCTCACGATGCAGACGCGCACGCAGAACCATCGCAACCTGAGAAATGTTCTCGAGCCACCGGTCATGCCCCTCGGCCTCAATCAGTGCGTTCCGCTCACGGGCAGCGAACACATCCTCGAGCCGATCCAGAGCGGCATCGACTTCGCGCGGCTCATAGCCGCCCCGCACCGGGTCGAACGTCGCACGGCGGACAACGGAGCTCGTAACGACGTCCTTGTTGAGGTTGCGCGACTCGTACGTCTTGCGGGCGCGCGCCAAGAAATCCTCAACCTGCCCCGTGTCGTAACCAAAGGCGTCGTCCGCCACCCGGGTAAACAACGTGCCAGCCATGTCGGCGTTATCCGTGTGAGGCACCGTCGCGCTCCTTCGCTAGAGGTGTGTGCATGTGAGAGTTTATCTGAGTTTCAGCCCAGCGGTATCAGCTAAACGGTTTCAGCCCAGCGCTTCAGCGAGCATGACCACTGCATACCCAAAAGGCATCGCAAACAACAAAGAATCCAGACGATCCATCATGCCGCCGTGGCCTGGCAACAAGTTAGACATGTCTTTGACCCCGAGCGCCCGCTTGACCATCGACTCCGCGAAATCACCCAACGTCGCACAAATGACGGTGGCGACAGCCAAAACCAGGCCGAGCCACCACGGGATCCGCAAGACCCAAAGGCACAGCGCAATCCCGACCAAGGACGCGCCCAGCACAGAGCCTGCGAACCCTTCCCAAGACTTCTTAGGGCTGATGCGGGCGGCCATCGGATGCTTGCCGAGCGTGGCCCCGACGATGTAGCCGAACGTGTCGTTAGAAACGACGAGCAGAACGACCGTGAGCAACGCGGACGCGCCGCGTTCACTTTGGAAGATCAGGAACGCGAACGACGCGAGAAGCGGAACCCACCCAACCACGAGGAGGCTCAGCCCAATCGACTGCGGCCCGTGGGACCTGCCCTCCAGCATGTTCCAGAGGACCACCAACAAGAGGCACGCTGTGAGACCAAGCGACAACGCAACAGGGCCGTAAAGTCCCGCAAGCAAAGGCAAAGCGAGGCTCGTAATGAGCAGAGGCGCGAGTGGGATCGGGATACCCGTTCGCGCCTTGAGCGCACGCGAGACTTCCCACGAACCGATACCCGCGACCAAGCACCCAAGCGCGATCAGCAGGTACGGAAAAACGAAAAGCCCCAGTCCAAGCGCGGCCAAGAGGCCCGCGCCAACACCGATTGCCGCAGGAAGGTTACGTCCCGCTTTCGATTGTTTCGGCTCTGGCGATGCAGCGGAACCCGCTGTAATGGTCTGTTCCGCGGCGACAGGCTCCGCCGTGACCGTCGATGCGGCTACGGGTTCCGCAGTGACAGTCGCCGCGGCGGCAGTCGATGCGGTGCCAGTCGATGAGGTGGAGTCAGGGTTCCCGGTAGTGGCCGCGCGAGCCGCTGCGCGTTCGGCTTCGCGACGGGCACGCCGGCTCCCGGGTGCCGCTGGACGTCCCGAGGCACGCGATGGCGCATCGACGTCAGTCGACGCCACGCGGCGTGCCTTCGTTTCATCAGCAGACACCGATGAGTCCAGCCCCTCGACAGGGCTGGACTCATTCCGGGAACCAGACGGATGTGGCATTAGACTTCGAGAAGCTCGGCTTCCTTGTTCTTGGTCATCTCGTCAATCTGGTCGCCGAACTGGCGAACCAACTGGTTGAGCTCGTTTTCGCCACGCTTGACGTCGTCCTCACCGACGCCGCCGTCTTCCTCGAGTTCCTTGAGCATGTCGTTGCCCTTACGGCGGTGGTTACGCAGAGCGACCTTGTGCTCTTCAGCCTTCGTACGTACGAGCTTGACGTATTCGTTGCGGCGTTCCTCAGTCAGCTCAGGCATGGTGATGCGGATCTGGCGGCCATCGTTGGATGGGTTAGCGCCGATCTCCGAGTCCGAGAGCGCCTTCTCGATCGCGCGGATCGAGGACGCATCGTACGGGTTGATGAGGATGGTGCGTGCATCTGGAACCTGGAAGGAAGCCAGCTGCTGAAGCGGGGTGAAGGAGCCGTAGTATTCGACCATCACTTTCGCGTACAAGCCCGGGTTTGCGCGGCCGGTACGAACAGTTGCGAAGTCTTCTTGCGCTGCTTCGATCGTACGTTCCATTGCGGAGCGAGTTTCGCTCAGCACTTCCTGGATCATCGGAACTCCTTCGGGGTTCTATCTACACCGTCTGTGTGCACCACAGGTTGTGTTCACCAAAGGTGCATCCTGTCTTATATCTTAGGCTACTCGCCGGCGGCACCGAGCCTCACGTCTACCCTGTTTGGCTTGTAGCGTGACGGCGGCCGATGCGGCACTTAGCCTACGGTGACGTGGGTGCCTTCCGCGGTGCCTCGGATCGCCGCGGCGACGTTACCTTCGCCTTCCATGCCGAAGACGAACATGTCGAGGCCGTTGTCCTTGCACATCGTCATCGCGGTCTGATCCATGACGCGGATGTTGCCGGCGAGGGCTTCGCTGTAGGTCAGTGTGTCGAACTTTTTGGCGTCAGGGTTGGTCTTAGGGTCGGCGGTGTAGACCCCGTCAACGCCCGACTTGGCCATGAGGACCTGGTCTGCGTGGACTTCGAGCGCACGCTGAGCGGCAACCGTGTCAGTCGAGAAGTATGGGAGGCCGGCGCCCGCACCGAAAATCACGACGCGGTCCTTCTGCATGTGGCGGATCGCGCGGCGTGGGATGTATTCCTCTGCGACCTGCGACATCGAGATCGCGGACTGGACGCGGGTTTCAACGCCGGTTTGCTCGAGGAAGTCCTGGAGCGCGAGGCAGTTCATCACAGTGCCGAGCATGCCCATGTAATCGGCGCGGGAGCGGTCCATGCCTGATTCAGCGAGTTCGGCGCCGCGGAAGAAGTTACCGCCACCCACGACGATCGCGGTTTCCACCTCGCCCACGGTTGAAGCGATCTGTTCGGCGATGCGTCGTACTGTTGCTGGATCCACACCCAGTTTGCCGCCACCGAAAACCTCTCCTGAGAGCTTCAACAGGACTCGACGGCGCTGCTTGATTGGGGTGTTCGACATCGGGGCTCCTCTGGGCTTTGAAGGTATGTAGGCAATCGAACTTTATTTTCGCATACGCGGAGCGAGGCTGTGCGAGGCGTGCCGGTTGCGTCAGTCACGCGTGGTTCATCGGCACGTTGGCGTCCGATGCGGTAGTTGCCTTAAACGTGCGTGCCCGCACTCTGTTTATTAAACGCGCGTGTTATTAAACGCGCGTGCCCGCACTCTGGTATGAGTGCGGGCACGCGTTGCGCTATTGGAGCGTAACGCTCCTCTGAGGCGTGTTAGGCGCCTACGCGGAAGCGTGCGAAGGCGACAGCCTTGACGCCAGCAGCGTCCAGAACCTGCTGGATGGACTGCTTGGTGTCCTTAGCGAATGGCTGGTCGACCAGGACCTTCTCCTTGAAGAAGCCGGTCATGCGGCCTTCGATGATCTTCGGCAGAGCCTGCTCTGGCTTGCCCTCGGCGCGTGCGGTCTCCTCAGCGATGCGGCGCTCTTCAGCAACCAGATCCTCTGGGACGTCCTCACGGGTGAGGTAGACAGGAGCCATAGCTGCTGCGTGAACAGCAACGTCGTGAGCTGCGGTCTCTGCGGCTTCGCCGGTGCCGTCTACTGCGAAGAGAACGCCGACCTGAGCTGGCAGGTCCTGCGAGGTCTTGTGCAGGTAGGCCTTGACGAGAGCGCCCTCAACCTTTTCGAGGCGGCGGAGCTGGATCTTCTCGCCCAGAACACCGGAGAGCTCTTCGATTTCCTCAGCAACGGTGTTGTCGCCGATCTTTGCTGCGAGCAGAGCGTCAACGTCAGCGACGTTGTTAGCTACTGCAGCTTCGAGAGCCTTGTTTGCGAGCTCAACGAACTTCTCGTTCTTAGCAACGAAGTCGGTCTCTGCGTTGAGTTCGAGCATGTAGCCTGCACCGTCAACAACCGTTGCGGCAACGAGGCCTTCAGCGGTTGCACGGCCTTCACGCTTCGAGGCCTTGTTGAGGCCCTTCACGCGAATGATCTCGAGGGCCTTGGCGGTGTCGCCGTCAGCCTCGTCGAGAGCCTTCTTGACATCCATCATGCCGGCGCCGGTGCGCTCACGCAGTTCCTTGATGTCTGCGGTGGTGTAGTTCGCCATTCGAGTTATCCCCGTTCGTAGGAAGTTGTGATGGACGGAAAATTACTTGGACTCGGTAGCCGCCTGGCCACCGTTTTCTTCAGCCTTCTCAGCTGGAGCTTCCTCTGCCTTCTCGGAGGCGTTCTCACCTTCGAGGAGTTCGCGCTCCCACTCAGCCATTGGCTCTTCAGCTTCGCCCTTGTTGCCGCCCTGACGAGCCATGAGGCCCTCAGCAACAGCGTCAGCAACAACGCGGGTCAGCAGGGAGACGGAGCGGATGGCGTCGTCGTTACCTGGGATTGGGTACTGAACCTCGTCTGGGTCGCAGTTGGTGTCGAGGATCGCGACAACTGGGATGCCCAGCTTGGTTGCCTCGTCAACGGCGAGGTGTTCCTTCTTGGTGTCAACAACCCACAGCATGGATGGGGTGCGGTTCATGTTGCGGATACCGCCGAGGTTTGCGCGAAGCTTGGTGAGTTCGCGCTCAAGGAGGAGGAGTTCCTTCTTGGTGTACTTCGAACCTGCTACGTCGTCGAAGTCGATCTCTTCGAGTTCCTTCATGCGGTTAACACGTTTGGAAACGGTAGCGAAGTTGGTGAGCATGCCGCCCAACCAGCGGTGGTTGACGTATGGCATGTTGACGCGCTGAGCCTGCTCAGCGATGGCTTCCTGGGCCTGCTTCTTGGTGCCGACGAACAGGATCGTGCCACCGTGGGCGACGGTCTGCTTGATGAAGTCGTATGCGCGGTCGATGTAGGACAGCGACTGCTGCAGGTCAATGATGTAGATGCCGTTGCGCTCTGTCATGATGAAGCGGCGCATCTTTGGGTTCCAGCGGCGGGTCTGGTGGCCGAAGTGGACACCGGAATCGAGCAACTGGCGCATGGTCACGACGGACATTGCGTTCTCCTTGTACGGGCACGGTGGCCCTGTTGTATTTGACGGTTATTGGCCAGGCATTGCGCCGGCCCCTAGTGAAAACGCACCGTTTGGTCGCTTCATCCGTTTCCAACATCGCACCAAGCCTGGACAGGTTTGGCTGTTGTTGGACCGTGGGATGGGCGTGCATGCCTGTGATGCGCATCGATGATGATGTATATCGGCGACATGCAGCGTCTTCACGCGAAGTCAGTTTCGGGCACACGAGATCGCACGCACAAAACTGCTATTCCAAGTCTACATCATGTTTTGGGGCTCTTCAGAGTTGAGTGTGGGGTGAGGCATCCAGCCCGCCAGTGATCATCAACATGCGGAGTCGGATATCGGTCGACGCATGGCATACTGAGCGAATGCTTTCGGTTGCTACGCTTTTCGCCTTTGGAGTTGCGGTGACTCCGCTTGTGATCACTCCGGGCGCAAGCTTTACGTTGGTGAGTTCACGAGGGCTGGTGGGGGACAGGCGTGGTGCTTGGGCTGTGATCGTGGGGACGGCTGCCGGAATCATCAGCCATGGTGTGCTTGCGGGGCTGGGACTCGCCGGGGTGGTGGTGCGCTCCGCGGAGTTGTATCAGGTTCTGCGGCTGGTTGGCGCGATGTATCTGATCGGCCTTGGTGCGTGGCTGGTGTGGCGCTCGCGGCTCAGCCGCGCCCCGGCGGAGAGAGAGCATGCCCGAAGCGACTCCAAATCCGTTGCGCAGGAGATAGGGCAGGCGTACTTGGCGAACGTGCTCAACGTGAAGGCGGCCACCGTGTACCTCACGCTGGCGCCACAGTTCGTGCCGATGGACCTGATCGGAGTGACTTCGATGCTGATGCTCGCTCTGGTCCATGTCTGCGTGATGGCCGTCTGGCTTGGGCTCTGGTCAACGGGGCTCGCGAAGCTGTCCAGCGCCTTCAGCGTAGCGTCCTGGAAGCGGTGGATTGACGTCGGAGGCGGGACGATTCTCATTGTTCTTGGCATCCGTACAGCTGCCGCGCGCGGGGAGGTGTAGTAGGCCAAGGCGTTGTCGACGATGGTGCGAAGGCATCAAGCCGAGGTTTCTCGCCGCAGGTGGTGTGGGGCAAACGGTAGTCGAAGTGGTGCCTCCAGACCCTGATCGATTCTCTGCGGTCGGTCTCGAAAGCGTACGGGCGGCGTCGTGAAGGCATTCATCGGCACGTAGCCGCCGGTGCGTTCGATCCTCCCGCTATGGAGGGGCATGTGGATCTTGGTGGGAGCACCCCTCGTTCACGCCCGGGAAGCGCGCGGTGGCCGCTGTCGCGGAACTGCTCCGCCTCGCTGTTGATGCTGTTCAGCCGGCGCGGGGTCCTACTATCAGTCTTCCGATGAGTGTTGCAGTCTCTCGGACGCAAGCCGCGCATAGACGAGGGTGTCGGTCCACTCGCCCTTACTGAACCAGTCCTGGATGTGATGCGCTTCGAGCCGGAGTCCGACGCGGCGAGCGAGTGCTGCGGAAGCGCTGTTGCGGGCATCCATCTGCGCAGTGATGCGGTGGAGCCTGTAGTGGTCGAACCCGAGGGCAAGCACTGCCCGGACGGCTTCGCTGGCGAAGCCGTGCCCGCCGTATGACGGGTCGAGAACCCACCCGATCTCGGCCTGGCGGTGCTCGGGGTCGGTGAGTCACAGTGCCACGTCGCCGATCGGGACGCCGTGATGCTCGATGACAGGCCCTCCGCAACCTCCTCTCGGATCATCCGCCGTACGGACTCGGGGATGTAGGTGGGCTCTGGCAGGTGGCCGAAGCGCCGCACGGCCTCATCCCTGGTGCCTGCTGCATACGCTTCCGCGTCCAGCTCGGAGAGCTGGCGCAGACGAGTGTTCTCACAGGTGATCGGGAGGAGGGAGACATCCAGCATGCACCTAAGCTAACAGGGATCGGATAACTGGCTCTTCAGAGTTGAGTGTGGGGTGAGGCATCCAGCCCGCCAGTGATCAACAGCATGCGGAGTCGGTAGTGCTCGAAGTTTCTGAAGCCGCGAGCGATGCGACGACCGAGCTCGATGAGCCCGTTGATGGCCTCGGTGCCGCCGTTGCTGGCACCGTCGGTGTCGAAGTACGCCAGGAACGCTGTCCTCCACCGGCGCAGCGTCTTTCCCAGCCTCGCGATCTCCGGGATCGGGCAGGACGGCAACGAGTTGATGAGCTTCTCGGCCAGACGCCGACCCTGGGCAGGGGTGGGCTGGTGGAACACGTCACGGACGTCTTGGGCGCACATGTAGGCGACCTCGACCGCGACGTGATCGGGGTGGGCTGCGAACGCTGTTTCCAGGCGGGTCTGCTGGCGGGCGGTGAGGCGTTCCTGCCCGGCCCGGAGGATGTGACGGATGCCGTGGAGCGGGTCGCCCGTACGGCCTCTGTGGCCGAGGGTCTCCTGCTGGACCCGACGGCGCGCGTCATCGACGGCGCTGGTGGCGAGCTTGACGATGTGGAACGCATCCAGCACGCAGGTGGCGTCCTCGAGCTGGTCATCGATCGCGTTCTTGTAGCCCTGGAACGGGTCGAGTGTGGCGATCTCGACCTGCTTGCGGAACCCTTCGCCGCATTCGTCGAGCCAGTCCCGGTAGGCGTTGCCGGATCGGCCGGGGACGAGGTCGAGCAGCCTGGCGGTGGGGTGGGGTCCGTGAGTCAGGTCCACCATCCCGGTGAGCTCCTTCGGACCGCGCCGTCTTGGGTTGCGGTGGTGCCAGACATGCTCGTCCACGCCCAGGATCTGCACGCCCTCGAAGCGGGATGGGTCGTTCGCGGCCGCGATCAGGACTGGTCGGATCTGGGACCAGAGGGTGTTCCAGGTCGTGCCGAGCTGGCGGGCCAGGCCCTGGATCGTCGCCCCCTCACGGCGGAGTTGTCCGATTGCCCAGCGGATCGCGCGCGTGCTCAGCAGCCCTCGCGCAGCGCAGACGTTGGGGTTCTGCTCGACGAAGGTGGCGACGTCGCAGAGGGGCTCGCGGCAGATCCAGCGGCGTTTGCGCCACCGGATCCTCACCGGCCTGCCTGCCCAGGGCGCGTCGATCATCGAGGTCACGATCCGGCCATGCCCTGTGGCGATGACTCCACAGCCGGGGCATCCGGCGACGGGATCGCAGGACTCCACCTCGAGTACCAGGCTCGTGGGGTCTTTCAGTACTGCGGTCAGATGGAGGTTGGGGAAGTCGAGGAGGAGATCGCATCGGCAGCAGCGGTTGAGCGTGTCGGAGCAGGCGCACGTAGAGTTGGGCATCGTCGAGGTCCTTGGTGTGAGCAGAGGTTAGAGTCCGCTCATCATCGGGGACCTCGACGTCTACCCCCTAGCACCCGTGCCCGATCGGCGTGCCCACACTCAACTCTGAAGAGCCTGTTTTGGCTTGCGTTTTCCACCGATCCACAGGCTCTTTTGCGTCGGCTGTCTATCCACAATTTCGCTCGCCGCCGCCCTTCCCCATCGATCCTGCAGTGGACTGTGAACCATGAAAACTCACACCCCCTCCCCTGCTCGCAACCGCTTTTCGACTATCGCGCCCCTCCCCGGCACCGGCCTACCTCGCACCGTTTTGCTATGCATGCTTGCACTGATTTGTACGGTAGCTCTCACGGCGGCGAAACCGGTTCCGCCGGTCGGCCGTGAACCCACGGGCTCTGAATCATGGGAAGACGTAGGGATGTTGCGTGGGTTCGAAGCCCCTGAGCATGTGTGGAGTGCTGGAAGCCGCGGGGTCCAGTTGAACGCCGCGGCGGGTGATGCGGTGGTTGCACCCGCCGACGGCGTGGTCAGCTTCGTAGGGAAAGTTGCTGGCCGGCCGGTGGTTGCGATCCAGTTGCCTTCAGGCTGGCGTACAACCGTTGAACCTGTTGACGCATCGGTTAGCAAGGGCGACCACGTTACTGCCGGCGAGCGCATCGGCACTGTTGCGACGGGTGGCCCGTGTGATCAGCGATGCGTTCACTGGGGCTTAAAAACAGGTAGCGGGGCCAACGTCTTATACAAGGACCCTCGAACGCTGTTGTCTGAACAGCCTTCGGTCTTATGGCCGGATGCTGACACCCCGCCAGGATCCGGGTCTTAATGGTCTAGACGTTAGCCCCGCTACTGTTGAGCGAGTTCACTTTGCCGCGAATTCACTCACTTAGCTTGCGATACGTGGGTGCGCTTTCTCCCAGGTCTTCTCGAAGATCAGCTCGTCGCCGTTATACGCGAGCACGTGCGAGTACGTGTAGATGTTCTCGGCATCGCAGCGCATGCGGGTTGTCGCGACGACCTTGGTATCCCAGTCCATGTCTGGTCGGCGCATCCCGACTGTCCACACCGATTCGGTGCGGGCAGACAACGGGTCATCCTTGTTGATCCAGTAGGTCTCGACGGTGTCTTCGTCGTAGTGCAGACCATCCGGATACACGCGGGTGCCACCGTAGGCGGGGTCGACTTGCAACACCGTCTCGTTGGCCACGACGTCCTGCGAAATCAGGCGTTCCGGGCGAGCCGTTCCAGCGGCACCAGCCTCACCGGCTTCTGGATACTTCACATCCAACGGAACCAGGCGAACCGGATCATCGAAACGCACCGAAGCGTCCAGCGCAGCACGCTCACCCGCATCGTCGCCATCAGTCGAATCACGCATAGGCAACACGAGCACACTCGCAGCAGGATCGAGGCTGAATCCCTCGCCGCCCGGCTGAGGCCAAACCCACGGCCAGTAAGCGCTCGAGATCGCAACACGCAACACGTGCCCGGCAGGGATGCGGTAGCCGACGCCCGTGATCGGGACTTCGACGTCAACCCACTCGCCCACCGGCATCGCGACAGCTTTGTCGCGGCCTTCGCGGGCGCTGAAGTTCAGGTTGCCGCGCGTCACCAGGGTCGAAGAACCGTCCTCGGCGACGTCGTTGATGCGCACATACACTTGCCCGCGCTCCGTCGGCGACTTGACCCGTAGCTTGACCGAAGCGTTGCCGAGAATGTCGATGTCCTCAACCACAGGGAAATCGAACACCACAGACTTACCGTCATCGCTTCGCTGGTCCACGGGGAGATCAGCCGCGTTGCCGTACGGGAAGTAACGGCCCGCATCGGCACCCACATCCTGAGGCGAGGCCACGCGGACTTCTACCGTGCCGTCGCTAGTGGTGGTCTGCGCCGCGACCGGCGCAACGTGCGCGCCGTCCAAGCTCAGCTCGGTTGGCTTGATGTGCGGGCTCGGCCACTGATTCTCAGCAACCCAACGGCCCGGCATCTTCTCGTATGCCGAGCGCGGCGGAACCGAATCCGTGATCCACCCGCGGAACAGTGGCGTATCCATCGCCCCGTTGTCCTCACCTTTGAGCCAGTGATCCCACCAGCGCAGGGTCTCACCCAAGAAGTCGATGTGCGGGCCAGGGCGCAGGTCACGATCCGGATACTGGTGGGCCCACGGACCTACGATGCCGCGAACATTCTTGCCGAGCGCAGAAAGGTGCTCGGTCAAACGCAGAACGGTGTCGCGGTACGGGTCATACCAGCCGCCCACCGCCATGACCGCAGCATCCAAAGAGCTGTAGTCCTCGCACACCGAGCCGTGCTTCCAGTAGTCATCGCGCACCTGGTGCGCAACCCACGTGTCGATGAACGGCTCGATGTTCTCTAGACGGTACTTCCACTGATCGAGCCACTTCTCGCCCCACACGCGCTTATCAACCGGGCGGGACTCGAACGCGAGCATCGTCCCAGCCCACGCGTGCATGTCGATCCCGAGCATCGAGCCACCGAAATAGTGGACGTCATTGTCGTAGCGGTCATCGGTCGAGCAGACCGTGACGATCGCCTTCAACGCCTCTGGCTTATAGCTCGCCAGCTGAAGCGAGTTGAACCCGCCCCAGCTGATGCCAAACATACCGACCTTGCCGGTGCACCAGTCCTGCTTGGCGATCCACTCGATCACCTCGAGCCCGTCATCGTGTTCTTGCTGATCGTATTCGTCCCCAGGAACGCCTTCACTGCTTCCGTGACCACGAATATCTACGCGGATGGATGCGTAACCGTGGCCTGCATAGAAAGGGTGGCGTTCGTGGTCGCGCGGCGCTGTCCAGTCACCGTGGCGGTATGGAAGGTACTCAAGGATCGCTGGAACCGGCTCATCTGTGACCGGCATCCAAGCCTTCATCCACAGCCGGGTGCCGTCGCTGAGCGGAATCCAGTCTTCAATAATCTTGACGTCGAACGGAAGGTCTTCAGGTTTTAGCATGTCCATTCCTTTCGTTACAGGTAAGTCTTCACGCGGCTGTCTAAGCAGCTTGCGCAACTGCCTAGGCAACAGCCTTAATGCGGCGAGTCATCCACGGGCTCACAAGAATCAAGAACACACCGTAGGCAACAATCAGGCCGCCCTGAATACCGAAGTACGCGACGGCATTAGAGAACTCGTCGAAGTCGAACAGTTTCACGATCTGCGCCTGCAGGCCCTGAACCAGGGCCATCGCAGCGAACCACACCGCCATCGTCTGGCTAGCGAACGCACGTGGAGCCAACTTGGTGGTTGCGCTCATACCGGAGGTCTGGAGGATCAGGTCACCCAGACCCAGGAAGATGTAGCAGCCGATGAGCCAAGCGCTAGCCAGCAACCCCATCGCCGGGGTCACTGCCGCACCCATCGCAACGGTCAGGAACGCGAGACCACCGAGGATCGTACCGATGCCGACCTTGGTGGCCACGGACGGCTGGCGGCGACCCATCTTGACCCACAGCCACGCCAGAACAGGGCCCATGATGATCTCAACGATCGCGGTCAGCGAGATGTACCACGTGGACGGGTATTCGAAACCGAACGCGTTGTTATTGGTCTTGTTGAGCGCCAGGAAGTTCAGCGTGTTACCGGTCTGGAAGTATGTGAGGTTATAGGCGATCAGTGCGATCAGCAGCAGCACGTATGGGCCTAGGTTGCCGCGTTCAGCCTTGGTAACTCGCTTGGAGAAGTACATCCACAGCAAGAAAGCGACCGGAACGATCATCGTCACGACCGTGACCGCGTTGACCACGTTGTCGAGGCCCGAGGTCGAGCGGGTTCCGAAGAAAATACCGACGGCAACCACAGCCACCGCAGCAACGACGATGATCCAGAAGTTCGCATCCGGCTTGAATGCGGCACGCACCAGAACCTCGCGACGCTTACCGCCGAGGTTGCGCCCCATCGCGATGTACAGGATGAGGCCGATGACCATGCCGACCGCCGCGGATGCGAAACCGAGGTGCCAATTGATGTTCTGGCCCAACCAGCCTGCAACGAGCGGGCCAAGGAACGCACCGATGTTGATACCGGCGTAGTAGATCGCGAAGCCGGAGTCGCGGCGTGCATCGCCCTTGCCGTACAGCTCGCCAACTTGGGTCGCGACGTTCGGCTTGAGCAGGCCTGTGCCGAGGATGATGAGTCCCAGGCCAGTCCATGTGGTCACTTCGGCCGGCAGACCCATGCAGATGTGGCCTGCGGCGATGATGATCGCGCCCCACAGTGTGGCTCGCCCTGTTCCTACGATGCGGTCCGCAACCCATGCGCCAGCGATACCCAGCAAATAGACCAGGGCACCGTAGGCCGCCACGATCGACGATGCGGTGGACTGTTCGTAGCCGAGACCTCCGTTGGCGATCGCATCAGCGAAGTACAGCGCGAGAATCGCTTGGAAGCCAAGATAAGAGAAGCGCTCCCAGATCTCGAGGTTGAAGAGCGCGAAGAGACCCATGGGGTGCCCCATGAAACGGCGGTCCTGGTGGACTTTCTGATCGTGTTCGCTAGCCTGGGCGAGTTTCTCGCGAGGGATCCGGTCCTCGGCAATCTGCACGCCGTCGACCAGGACCTCGCCGGGCGCGCCTTCTACCGGGATCGGGTCCAGACTGAACTCTGATTCTGCCTGACTCTGTTGTTCGTCTCTGTTCATTTCACACCTCTCATACACGACGCATTGCCAGTGTCATTCAAACCTTGCAGTCGCTATAGGTTGTGCTAGTTCGTTATCAACGCTAGCCCCCATCCCAATCGAGGTACAGAACGTTTCCGAGGCCTACTCGTTTCTTTCCAACACGCCATAAAACGTCAAAAAATCTTTAATAATCTCGCTGGAATAACAAAAACCGCTCGATCTCGCGGAACTCACCCTCACACATAGCCAATTCTCAGTCTCTTTTATCTTAGAACCTAGACACATGAGGGTTTTTAGATGAACAGAAGCGGAACAAAACGCATCCGAAAGATTTAGTACTTACTCGTGAGTAATTTGTGACCCCTCTCACGCATATGGTGTTTCCTGTTTCAATCTTTCGATCGTCTCGACGAGACACACAGTTCAAGGAGACACACCATGTCCCGCAAAACAACACTGCGCACCACCACCGCAGCCGCAATCGGAGCATCCGCTCTCCTGCTGAGCGGCTTGAGCCTTGCACCTGCAAACGCGGCCACCGACATTCACGAATACCCAGAAACCCCGGCTTTCAACGCGAACCTGCCGATCGTCAAGACCACGCACAAGTCGGACCACCTCAAGGCCAACGTCCTGAACCCTCGCCCAGTCTGCAACGCGAGCGAAGACCGCCGCACCACGGTCTACAAGGTCACCGACTCGTTCCTGCCAGTCGGCACGGTCTCCACGACCAACAACACCAAGAATCCAATCCCGCTGACCCAGAACACTTCGAAGTCGCAGTCGATCAGCCTCGAAGTCAACGGCTCCAAGTCGCAGTCCATGGACGTGAACCTGGGCGGCAGCCAGAGCCAAGACAAGACCACGACCAACGCAGGCATCGCGTTCTCCCTGGCTAAGACCATCGGCGGCTCGGCTTCCTACTCGCTGTCCTGGCAGGTCGGCCAGACCATCGGCCCATACGACGTTCCAGCCGGCTACACCGGCGACGCAACCTACGGCTTCCGCGCCATCACGATGACCGGCACCCAGCAGTTCTGCCTCGCAAACGGCACGTGGTCCACCCCAACCGCATGGACCGCATTCGCGCCAATCAAGAACGAGGTGCGCGTCAAGCTCTACAACAACGCTGCAGACTCCGACCAGAGCGGCAAGCCAGGCGCCGGCGACCGCCCAGTCAACAAGGAAATCGAGGCCGACCTCGAGCCGAAGCTGCCGATCAACCCTAAGCCAGCTGAGCCAGCAAAGCTGGACCTCGAGCCAAAGCTGACCGTTTCTGACGCTAAGGCTGTAGGCTTCGCAGGTTCGGTTGCCCTCAAGATCAAGAACGCTGGCACCGAGCGCTACTACTCGGAGTCCCCATCGGTCACCTACCGCGTAGATGTCAAGACCGAAGACGGCCCGAAGGGTGTTGACCGCCTCATCACCACGACCCAGTACAAGGGTGCTCACGTGCGTGATCTCGGCTTCAACACCAAGACCTCGACCCGCTCCTTCCTGGTAACCCTGTCCAACCCGATCAAGGCTGGCGAGCAGCAGCACGTCGCTACCTTCAGCTTCGGCGACGGCAAGACCTCGGAAGGCCGCCTCAAGAACAGCATCGAGGTGACCCAGATCAAGGGCGCTAAGGGCGACAAGTCCACCTGGAACGACCAGGGCGTCAGCTCCAAGAAGATCACCCTCAACGACGGCGGTAAGCCAGCTAAGTCGAAGGGCATCTTCTAAAGCGAAGATATAAAGCCTTGAAGAACTAAGGCATAGCGTTCGATGGCGTCGGATCTCACATGAGGTTCCGGCGCCATCGGCGTAGAATAAGGGGTATGTCGGTTCAGAAAATTGTGTTGTTCTACGTATTCGCTCCGCTCGCAGACCCTGAGGCTGTGCGTTTGTGGCAGTACACGCTGGCTGAAAGCTGCAATCTTAAAGGGCGCGTGATCATTTCGAAGGATGGGATCAACGCGACCCTCGGTGGCGACATCAAGGATGTCAAGCGCTATGTGAAGAACACGCGTTCCTATGAGCCGTTCCGCACTGCGGACATCAAGTGGTCGGATGGCCTGGGCGATGATTTCCCGCGCCTTTCGGTCAAGGTGCGACCTGAGCTGGTGACGTTCACGACCCCGAATGAGGTCCATGTCGATGCGAACGGCGTTGTGGGCGGTGGCGAACGCCTTAAGCCTGCGCAGCTTCATGAGCTCATGGATGCGCGCGGTGAGGATGTTGTTTTCTTTGACGGCCGTAACGCGATGGAGGCCGAGATCGGCCGTTTCCGTAACGCCGTGATCCCAAACACCGACACGACCCGCGATTTCATCGAAGAAATCGAGTCCGGCAAGTATGACGACCTCAAAGATAAGCCGGTCGTGACGTATTGCACGGGTGGTGTGCGGTGCGAGGTTCTCACGGTGCTCATGAAGAACCGTGGTTTCCAGGAGGTTTATCAGCTGGATGGCGGGATTGTCCGCTACGGCGAGGCCTACGGGAACGACGGCTATTGGGATGGCTCGCTGTATGTGTTCGATAAGCGCATGCACATGGAGTTCGGTGCGGGCGCCGAGAGCCTTGGTTCGTGCATCGAGTGCGGTGAGCGTACCCCGAAGTTTGTGAACTGCGTGCACCCTTCGTGCCGTTCGCAGTTCTTGCGTTGCGAGGATTGCACTGCGGCTGGCAAGCATCCTGAATGCCCGGAATGCATGGAGCAGTCTGCGCTAGCTAACAGCTAGAATGCGTAGTTTTTAGATAACGATGGCGGAGTCGCCTTGTGGTGACTCCGCCATCGTTGTCATTGGGCTTCTTGGCAAGCGGTTGAGGTCCGCGTGTTGGCCGGCTAGTTTCCCGATTCACCCTCTTGGTCTGGGACGTGTACGAAGAATTGTGAGGAGATCGCGAGTAGTTCGCGCATGAGTTCGTATTGGCCGCCGTGCATGTTCCAGATTTCGTCTTCACCTGCGGCTTCTGGCCGTTCGTAGATCGACGAGGTGGCGTTGACGTCGGCTAGCCATCCGTTGTCGTAGTAGTCCATGAGCGGTTTCATGGTTTCGCTGAACATCTTGATGGCTTCGAGCCCCTCCAGCGCTTTCTCATGGGCCGCGCGGGCTTCGTTGAGGTTGTCTTGGGCTACGTTGAGCCGTTCGAGGCTCGCCTGTTGCTCTGGCGTGTAATCAGTCATGTTTTCAGTGTGGCACAGGCTGAGCCCGACGGGTACGGCGTATCGATATGAAGATTCGTAGGGCGTGCGGGGCTTGAACCCGCGACCCAAGGATTATGAGTCCTTTGCTCTAACCAACTGAGCTAACGCCCCATAGTTGCTTCAGATGTCGGCAACTACGACTGTTAAGCCTAACCGACCCGTCCACAGTGCGTGAAAATACACCCCATGCCAGCGACACACTTATCTAACGCAACACTTTCAAGTGACTTTTGGGCTTGAGTCACTAAACAAACCGCACTCTATAGCGCCTATGGCATGACTTAGATGAAGTTAGCTCACAGTTCCATTCCGCGAGACGTTTTCAAGAAAGTGAAGCATTTACTTCAAATTTGTGGTGAACTAATAAAACCTACGTTTTGAGATTCCGCTCACACTCCAGGGAGGGGCCATCATGTCGAAAGTACCTGCCGCAGACGCAACGCTGCGTATCCTCTCGTATTTGGCGGCCCAGCCGCGACCTACCGCCGCGAGCCACATCGGCCGCGCGCTGGAGATTCCCCGCTCGAGTCTCTACGACATTCTGCAGGCGCTCATCGCCCGCGGCTACGTGATTCACCACGCTGAAGACCGCGCCTACGGACTCGGCCCTTCCGCTCACGAGCTATCCTCCGGCTACAACCGTCACGCACCAATGGCCCGCCTGGGCCGTCGCGTGGTAGAAGGGCTCGTTGACAAGGTCGGAGAATCCGGGCACCTTTCCATCTTGCGTGGGCACGAGATTGTTTATCTGGTTGAGGCTCGCGCACAGAACCGAACAAGCCTCATCACCGATGTTGGCGTCCGCCTCGATGCGTTGCGCACCGCAAGCGGCCGAGCAATCCTCGCTCACATGCCGAGCCAGCAGATCAACGCCCTCTACCGTTTAGGCCCTGAGCGCACGCGCGCAGCAGTCGCGATCAGGAAGACGCGAGAGCTCGGGTACGGCTGGGAAGACGGCCAAGTCACCCCTGAATTCTGTTCAGTTGCAGTCCCGGTGCTTGACTCCTCGAACTGGCCTATCGCCGCCATGGCGTTGACCTGGAAACGCGGTAAGGCCCCAGTAGACCAGCTCGCGCTCAACCGTCGCCTCGAGCTCTTGCGTGAAGCGGCCTCGACGTTGCAGCGCCGACTAGGCATCCTTGCCCCATCCATCGCGCACCAGCCGAACGACGTCATTGAAAACGAACTTGTGACCCCCGAGGCCACCCCTACCGCCGCCAAGTCAGCTGACCATTCGGTCAGCGCGAACGTTCGCGCCCGCATCTAAGCCACCGGTCATTCACCCCTCCCGAACACAGCCACATCCGCACTTTGTCCGAGATCTCGGATTCGCTTCGCGTGATCACGCGGTTTTTGATGCAGTGTGACGTGTTTCATGATGAGCTATCTCCAGGTCACTAAAACAACTGCACACTAGCCCTCAAGCCGCGCAGTCAGTAGCGAAGGAGATCATCATGAGCTTTGCCCACATCACCTCCCCCGGCCACGAACCACGTGAAGTTCGTGCGCCTCGCGGAACCGAGCTCAACGCCCGTTCGTGGCAGACCGAAGCACCCCTGCGAATGCTCATGAACAACCTCGACCCCGAGGTTGCAGAGCGCCCCGACGACCTCGTCGTATACGGAGGCACCGGCCGCGCGGCACGCTCGTGGGAAGCATTCGACGCCATCGTCGATTCCCTCAAGGACCTCGCCGAAGACGAGACGCTGCTGGTTCAGTCCGGCAAGCCTGTCGGCATCATCCGCACCAACGTGTGGGCCCCGCGCGTGTTGATCGCTAACTCGAACCTGGTGGGCGACTGGGCTAACTGGCCTGAATTCCGCAAGCTCGAAGACGAAGGCCTCATGATGTACGGCCAGATGACCGCGGGTTCGTGGATCTACATCGCAACCCAGGGCATCTTGCAGGGCACGTTCGAGACGTTCGCCGCGGTTGCCAAGAAGCGTTTCAACGGAACTCTCAAAGGCACCATCACGCTGACCGCCGGTTGCGGCGGGATGGGCGGTGCGCAGCCGCTCGCCGTGACGCTCAACGGTGGCGTCGCTCTCGTGGTCGATGTAGACCGCACCCGCTTGGAGCGTCGCCGTTCCAAGCGCTACCTGGATGAGATCGCAGACGACCTGGAGGCGGCAGTCGCACGCGCGCAGCAGGCAGCTGAGGCTGGCGAGGCGGTGTCGATTGGTATTGAAGGCAACGCCGCGGCTTTATTCCCTGAGCTGTTGCGCCGCCACAAGGCTGGCGAGCTCACAATCGACGTCGTTACCGACCAGACCTCGGCGCACGATCCGCTCTCGTACCTCCCTGCAGAGATCGCGCTCGAGGATTGGGACCGCGAGGCAGAGGCTGATCCGGTTGGCTTCACTAAGAAGTCCCGCGAATCCATGGCCGCCCACGTCGAGGCGATGGTGGGTTTCCAAGACGCCGGCGCTGAGGTTTTCGATTACGGCAACAGCATCCGCGATGAGGCACGCCACGCGGGCTTCGAGCGCGCGTTCGACTTCCCTGGCTTCGTCCCCGCCTACATTCGCCCGCTGTTCTGCGAAGGCTTGGGTCCGTTCCGCTGGGTTGCTCTTTCGGGCGACCCTGAGGACATCCGCGTAACCGATGAGGCACTCAAGGAACTGTTCCCTGAAAACGAGCACCTGCATCGTTGGCTGGACGCCGCCGCTGAGCACGTCGAGTTCGAAGGTCTTCCTGCCCGCATCTGCTGGCTCGGCTACGGCGAGCGCCACCAGGCTGGCCTCTTGTTCAACCGCCTCGTTGCCGAGGGCAAGGTCAAGGCCCCGATTGTGATTGGCCGCGACCACCTCGACTCGGGTTCCGTGGCCTCGCCATACCGTGAGACCGAGTCGATGCTGGACGGTTCGGATGCGATCGCTGACTGGCCTCTGCTCAACGCGCTCACGGCGACCAGCTCGGGCGCGACGTGGGTTTCGTTGCACCACGGTGGCGGCGTGGGCATGGGTCGTTCGATCCACGCGGGCCAGGTGGGTGTCGCTGACGGCACCGACCTCGCCGCCGCTAAGCTGACCGCTCTGTTGACCAATGACCCTGCGATGGGCGTGTTCCGCCACGTCGACGCCGGCTATTCGCGCGCTGTTGAGGTTGCGGATGAGCGCGGCGTGCGCGTTCCAATGAAGCCGCGCGTTCGCGACTAGTCTGAATAACTGGCCGAAACATCACTGGCCAATACATCGCTGCCATTCCATCCAGGAGTGTTTGGCACGAGTTTTGGAGAGGAGCGCTCATGACCTCGACCCTGTACACCTCGATCGGTGAGCTGTGGTCCTTTGATCCTGAGCACGGCGCCGTGGATTCTGCGAAGCTCGCTACCGCGGCTGAGGCCGGCGTCGTGACTGATGCCGCGTTGGTTGTTGAGGATGGCGTGGTCGCTTGGTCCGGCCCCGCGTCTGCCGCCCCAGACGCCGATGCGCGGGTTGATCTCGCAGGTTCCGTCGTGGTTCCAGGGTGGGTTGATTCCCACTCCCACATGGTTTTCGACGGCGACCGTTCGGCTGAGTTTGAGGCGCGGATGGCCGGCCAGTCCTATGCGGCCGGCGGTATCGCGGTCACGACTGAGGCGACGCGCGCGGCGTCGGAAGCGAAGCTGGACGCGTTGGTTGCCGAGCGTGTTGCACAGGCCGCGGCGTTGGGTACGACAACGCTGGAGACCAAGACGGGCTACGGGCTGGACGTGGAGTCTGAGGCGCTCGCGGCGCGGGTTGCCGCCCGGCACGTCGAGGAAGTCACGTTCCTAGGTGCCCACCTGGTTCCGCCCGAGTACGAGCATGACCGCGAAGCCTATGTTGACCTCGTATGCGGCCCGATGTTGGATGCGGTTGCCGAGCATGTCGCGTGGATCGATGTGTTCTGTGAACAGGGTGCGTTCACGGTCGAGGAATCGATGCGGGTCTTGAAGGCCGGGCAGGAACGCGGGCTCGGTTTGCGTGTTCACGGCAACCAGATTGGGCACACGGGCGGAGCCGCGATGGCGGTCGAGCTCGGGGCCGCGAGTGTTGATCACGTGAACTTCATGAGCGCAGAAGACATCGAGATGCTCGCCGCCTCCGACACCGTCGCGACGATCCTCCCGGCGTGTGATCTTTCGACGCGCGCCCCGCTCGCTCCAGCGCGCGAGCTCCTGGATGCGGGCGCGACGGTTGCGATCGCATCCAATCTCAACCCTGGCACGTCCTACACGTCATCGGTTCCGTTCTGCATCACCACTGCGGTGTTGCAGCAACACATGACCTTGGCCGAGGCCATCCGAGCCGCAACGCTAGGTGGGGCGGCAGCGTTACGTCGCACCGACGTCGGGCATTTGCGCCGCGGGGCACCTGCCAACTTCGCTGTCGTGGACGCCCCCGCCGCGATCCACCTCGCGTACCGCCCAGGCATGGTGGGGATCCGCGCAACCGTCAAGAACGGCGAGCTGATCGCCGGTTCGTTCGAGTAATTATTCTTCCGGTCACCTCGTGGCCCACGTATTGATTTTTCATGAAGGAGCACTCAGTGTCCCTAGACCAGAAAAAACTAGAACAGAAACTAGACCAGAAACTAGCGCAGAATCCAGGAAACTCCGCTGCACGTTCGACCGTGGTGTTGAACCCGAAGGGTGTCAGCGCCGAGGACGTTGTGGCGGTCGCCCGCTACGGAGCCACGGTTGAGCTGGGCCCGGAAGTTTTCGAGACCGTCAACGCAGTGCGCCAGCACGTTGAGGACCTCGCGGCATCCACGACCCCTGTGTACGGCGTGTCCACGGGTTTCGGCGCGCTCGCTGACACCTCGATCCCCCAGGAACGCCGCACCCTGCTGCAGTCGAGCCTGATCCGCTCCCACGCCGCCGGAACCGGGCCTGAGGTTGAGAGGGAAGTAATCCGCGCGCTGATGTTCTTGCGGGCGCGCACGCTCGCTACTGGCCGCACGGGTGTGCGTTTCGTGGTGCTTGAGAACCTCGTGAAGCTGCTCAACGCTGGCATCACGCCGGTTGTTCACGAATACGGTTCGCTGGGCTGCTCCGGCGACCTCGCGCCGCTCGCCCACTGCGCAATCGTTCTGCTCGGCGAAGGCCGCGCCCGCGATGCTGAAGGCGTTGAGCGTCCTGTTCCTGAGCTACTTGCCGAGGCCGGCATTGAGCCGCTTGATCTTGCGGAGAAGGAGGGCCTGGCCCTCATCAACGGAACCGACGGCATGCTCGGCATGTTGCTCATGGCTCTGGATGACCTGCGTGACCTCGTCGATGTTGCCGACCTGACCACCGCGCTGTCGATCCAGGGCTTGCGTGGTCGTGACACCGTGTTCGCGCCTCAGCTCCACGAGCCGCTCCGCCCGCACCCGGGCCAGGCGCGTTCGGCGGCCAACGTGTACCGCTGGCTCAAGGACTCCCCGATCGTCGCCGATGTCATGAACGAAGGTTCCCGCGTTCAGGACGCATACTCGTTGCGTTGCCACCCGCAGGTTGCCGGTGCAGTGCGCGACACGATCTCGCACGCCGAGGTGGTTGCTGAGCGCGAGCTCGCTTCCGCGATCGACAACCCTGTTGTTCTGGAAGATGGCACGGTTACTTCGAACGGTAACTTCCACGGTGCGCCGGTTGCTTACGTTCTGGACTTCCTCGCGATCGCTGCCGCCGACCTCGCTTCGATCTCGGAGCGCCGTAGCGACCGCATGCTCGATAAGTCCCGTAGCTTCGGTCTCCCGCCGTTCCTCGCGGATGATCCGGGCGTGGATTCCGGTTTCATGATCGCCCAGTACACCCAGGCTGGCCTGGTTGCGGAGATGAAGCGCCTCGCTTCCCCGGCCTCGGTCGACTCGATTCCGTCCTCCGCGATGCAGGAAGACCACGTATCACTCGGCTGGCACGCGGCCCGCAAGCTCCGCACCTCGATTGATGCTCTGCGTCGTGTGCTCGCTATCGAGCTCATGACCGCGGCCCGCGCGATCGACCTGCGCGCTCCGCTCAAGGCATCCCCAGCCACGGCGGAGGTCCTCGAAGCGTTCCGCGAGACCGTCCCAGGCCCAGGACCGGACCGTTTCCTCGCCCCAGATATCGAGGCCGCAGTCCAGTTCGTTGCCGCACACCCGTGGAGCAATCACCGCGAGCAGGACTAACGCTGCACACCGCTCAGCAGGCACAATAGCGCTGGCTAGATGACGATGCCGGGGTCACCTCAGAAGGTGACCCCGGCATCGTTGTGTGAAGTGTGAGGCGCGAGCTGCAACTGAACTAGCCCCGCTCAGCTGGCAGTAGTGAGCTTTAGAGGTAATCGTGGACGTCGGCGCCGCGATAGAGCGCCTCGAACGTCTTGATGGTTTTCTCTTCGCCGTGCTTGAGCGCCATCTGGTGGCCAGCCTCCCCCATCGCCTTGCGTTCAGCCGGCGAAAGATCGAGGATGCTTGCGAGCTTCTCCGCGAGGTCCTGGTCATCGCCCGGGGTAAACAGGTGGCCGTTGACGCCCTCGTCCACGAGGTGCGGCAGTGCGAGCGCGTTCGCGAGCACCACCGGGCGGGAAGCCGAAAGCGCTTCAAGCGTCACGAGCGACTGGAGCTCCGCTGTGCCCGGTTGGCAGAAGACGTCGGCGCACAGGTATTCCTGGCGCAAGGTTTCGTCGTCCACAAAGCCGAGGAAGTGCACGCGGTCCTCAATGCCCAGCTCAGCGGCGAGCGCCTCGAGCTTAGGCCGTTGCTCGCCTTCGCCCACAATCCGCACGTGCGGGCGTGGATGCTGATTCAAACGAGCGATCGCACGCAGCAGGACGTCGATGTTCTTCTCTACCGCGAGGCGGCCAACGAATAACACCGTCTGGTAGTCGCGCTGCGGCAGCGTTTCGTTCTCGCGCATCTCATAGTGTGCGGAGTTGATCCCGTTCGAGAGAGGCAAGACGTCTGTGAGGCCAGCGTTCTCGCGCATCGCGCGTGCTGCAAGCGGGGTCGGTGTGGTGACCACGGCGGCCTTACCCATGATCTTGCCCATGTCGCGCCACGAGTTGCGAGAAACGATGTTGAGGAACCACTGCGGGAACGGGAGGAACGGTTCAAGGTTCTCCGGAATGAAGTGGTTGGTTGCGATCAAACGGATGCCACGCTTGGTCGCTTGCTTCTGAGCGGCGTGTCCGATCATGTAGTGGCACTGGATGTGCACGACGTCTGGCTTGATTTCGTCCATGACGCGCCCCGCAACCTTGTTCGCGGAGTACGGGGTTACAAGCCGGTATGTTTCGTGCGTCGGCGCCTTGTGGGATGTGACGCGGTGAACGGTAGCCTCTGGCCGATGCTCAACGAAGGATGGGCCACGGTCGTTACGTACCGCGAGGATGTGGACTTCGTGGCCGCGCTTGGTCAGGTTGGTTGCCAAGCGGTAGCAGAACACGGCCGCGCCGTTGACGTCGGGCGGGTAGGTATCGCAAGCGATAAGGATTCGCAGTGGCGTTTCCTGTGTCACCAACGCATACTCCAGTTATCTCGACGTCATAGTTACAGTTTCAAGAGTCTACCGAACCTCGGTGCGTTCGGGTGCCACTGAATCGGGGTGGTGCCGTGAAAGTTGCAACACGCCGATGATCGCGATCACTCCCGCGGCGATCATCCCGCAGGCCGTGTACCACGGAAGCCCTGGCGCTAGCTCGCCAAGGATGATGACACCGATCAGCACGCCGACCATCGGGTCGATCACCGTAAGCCCCGCAACCACAAGCTCTGGCGGCCCGGAAGCGTACGCGTGCTGGTTGAAGTATTGACCCATGATGCCCACGATCACGATCGCGACCATCGCGCCCCAAGGGACCTGCTCCCACCAGATAGCTTCCGGGTCCCAATTCAGGAACGTCACCGCGATGGTGCGCACCAGGACAGCGGTGAAACCGAAAAGGATACCCGCGCCGACGATATAGAAGATCGCACCGCCTTTGCGGCGGCGATGCACGAGCGCGAGGACGCCGAGGATGATGCCGCTGATGCCGAGCAGGATGATGATCATAACCCGCTGATTACCGGTCACGAAGGTTTCGTGGGTCGCCTTGATCGCGAGGAGCACGAAGCCGATCGCGCCGATGGTGCACACCGCGATGGCCCTCCACGTTGCGCCGTTGATGCGTATCTTGCGGTCCCACGAGTGATGATGGTCGTCAAAACGAGCGCGACAGCCCCGAGCGGCTGGACGACCGTGAGCGGTGCCAAGGACAGCGCAACGATGTTGAGGATCACGCCGGTGATCATCAGGACGAGACCAAAAAGCCACGTCCGGTTCTTGAGCATCTGGACGATCTGCTTGCCGCTCACCTCACGGCCGTGTGCGTTACGCACGGCAGCGGCCTGACGCTGAGTACCCAGCGCCAGGAACGCGGCCGACACAAAGGCCGCTGTGACAGCTATCCAGACCATGTTATGCACCGTAGACGCGCGCTGGCAGGCCGGTGTTCCCGACCTGCCAGCGCGTCAATGTATTGTTCAAAACTCGAATACCAGCTGAACTCGATTACACGCTAGATGTGCGTCAGCTTCGTCTAGTTCTGCTTCGCTGCCTTGGTAGCCTTCTTGGCTTTCTTCTTCTTGTGCTTCTTGGAGATGCCCAAGATCACGAGCAACGCGGTAGCGATACCGGCAGCGGCACCAAGGATTGGCATGACCTTCTCGCCAGCTGCGCGGTTAGCCTCATAGGAGTCGCTACCCGTGCTGACCAGACCGGTGCGCTGAGCAACCGAACCCACGCGAGCCTTGACATCCGACTGACGGCCCAAGGTGTCACGCAAGTGTGCCAAGTGCTCACGGCGGCGGGACAAGCGACGCTTCAGCTCGCCCTCAGAAGGCTTCTCCTGGTACGTCTGCGAGTGGTCTTCGCGCGAGTTCGGGTTGGTCTGCTTCTTGGAAGCATCCTTCTTGCGCTTCTTCTCTTCAGCCTTTTCCTTCTGCTTCTGTTCGTATTCAGCGATGCTGAAGGCAGTACCTTGCGAAAGCGCACCCATGTCATAACGCAAGCGAGTCACGGCGTTCTTCGGGATTTCAATCGCTTCAGGAACGACGTTCTTAGCGCGTGTGGCGCCCACGGCCACGAAAATCAGGGCCAGAATCAGGAACAACGCAGCGACGAGCAACGCGGACAACCACAGCGGCATCACGGTTGCCAAACCAGCGATCGCGGCAACAACCAGAGCGATCACCAGCAAGCCCAGAAGGCCCAGGCCAGCAGCGAGCAACGCAACAGCCACACCCAAGGAAACACCCTTGGACTGAAGCTGACGCAACGTCAGCTGAACTTCGTCATTAATCTGCTTAGGGGCCAAACGCATCATCACAGATGCGGTCTGACGCAGGTTCTGCGGTTGAGGCAACTGCTCCTGCTGTGTCATGAAATCCGGTCTCCTAGCACACTCGGAACAAACCGGGTGCGAATCGCTTGTGGTTTCTAGAACAAAACTATCACCGTTTACTCAGAAACATGAGTTTCAGATCCCAGCTTCCACACAGCTGAGCATCAACTCACACCGCACGGGGCTACCGCCCGTTCGCGTGGTACAGCTCGTACGCTTCCTCGCACGCCTTCCACAAAGCTTGAGCGGAACGCTCCCACGAGTATTCAGCGGCACGTTCCCTGCTCACGGAACTGCGCGCCGCGAACTCATCCGCATCCTCAAGCGAGCGAACAGCGGACGCGAAGCCCGCGTCGTCTTCCGCGTCGACAAACAGCGCGGCATCCCCGCCGATCTCACGGAAAATCGGGGTGTCCGCACACACCACTGGAGTGCCCAGGCCCATCGCCTCGACCAACGGAATGCCGAAGCCTTCAGCCTTCGATAGCGTGACAGAAGCGCGCGCACGCCGCAGCAGCCGCGCGTACTCCTCCTCGCTCACACCATCGTGGAAAACAACCGAGGCACCATCCGGGATCAGAGCCTCAAGCTCACGACGGCGGTCCGGCCGGATCTTGGACAGCAGGCGCAGCGTGTACCCCGGCAGATGCGCCATGCTCCGGATCAGAGTCTCGACGTTCTTATACTCCATGAACGAACCCATGTACACGAGCTCATTCGCGGCCCCCTCGGCCGCATCCCGCGGCTCACCCAACGGGGCCGAGGCATTAGAAACGATGCGGATAGGTCTCTTTGTAAGGCGGTGTTCACGCATGAGCGAGCGGGTCGTCCCCGAAACCGTAGCCACAACATCGGCGCGGTTCAGCAGAAACCGCTGCGGCCAATACGCCTTATGGAACAGCCGCCACAACAACCGCACCGGAGCCGGCAAGAAACCCGGCGGAGTAGGGTGCTGATAATAAATCAAGTCATGCAACGTCAGCACGAGCGGGAACCGACGCCCCAGCGAACCCATCGTCTGCATCGGGCTGAACACAACATCCGGGCGCAAGCGGTTGACCCGCAACGCCGTCAACGGCTCCAGCGGGGAGGTCGGCGAATTGATCTTGACGTACGGAACCGCCGGCAACATCGGCAACTGAGCCTCATCAGAAATCAGCATCCGCACATCATGGTGCGGCGCCAACGCCTCGATCAGGGACGCCGTGAAACGTGAAATACCGTCGTGATGATCGGTGCGCGTATACCGCGCATCAACAACCAAGTGCACGAACCCACTCCTCCGCAAGCCAACGCCGGAAAGCGATCCCGAAAAAGCAACTCAAAAAGAAAAAGCTCCGGAACCATTTTAGTTCCGGAGCTTTTGCATCAGCTCCCCCGACTGGATTCGAACCAGTAACCGCTCGATTAACAGTCGAGTGCTCTGCCGTTGAGCTACGAGGGATCGACAACAGAAGAAGACTCTACCAGGCGTTTACCTGGATGGCAAAACGGATGCTTTCTGTTGTGGCGAAGGTCATCTTTCGCGGTGAATTCGCCTGGTACTGCACGGTCACAGCGCCCTTTTGAAACTTCACAACGCTTCTGATTGATAGCGGCGCCGCTGCATCTCAAGCTCCATAAGCTTCCGATGCAACTGCTCAACCCGCTCAGGGTCATCCGAGCCCACACGTTGCAGCTCGGCCGCGTAATCAGCTTTCTGCCGGTTGATCTGCATCGCGAGCAAACGGTTCACGATCCCCTTGCAATAACGGCGCAGTTCATCCTCGTTCGAGGCTGGCAAAGGAGCAACAGCCATCTGCGAAACCAACGCAGCCAAAGGTTCCGGGACCTGCTCACGAATCGTCTCAACCCACACCGCAGTCGAAACCTGCATGGTCGCGGCAACAACAATCGCGTCCTTGATCGCGGCGTGCGCCGGCGTCAGGAACTGCGTCTCAAAGAACTGCGCCCACGCATCGGCATCAATCAGATGCGGATTCTGAATCACAACCTCGAGCGCATCCCACTCGATCTTGGTTGCAGGATCCGTCAGGTTTACGCCGGCAGGAATCACCGGCCCCGCGGCTTCACCCGAAAAACCATGCACCGGAGCGTTCGCCGACGAGCGGCCAGCACCCTGGCCTTGGCCATACTGGCCCTGACCATACTGACCAGCGCGTCCGGGCTGACCTCCCCGGCCGGACTGAGCGACGGCGCGCCGGACTTCCCCGACCTCCATACCGAGCCAGCCAGCTACCTCGCGGATATACGCCGGGCGCATCGCGGAATCCCGCATCGACGCGATGATCGGCGCCGCAGCACGCATCGCCGCAACCCGACCCTCGACCGTTTCCAGATTGTGTTGCTTCAATTCGGCCTTGAGCGCGAACTCAAACAACGGCGTCTTGTGATTCAACACGTCACGCAACGCTTCATCCCCGCGCTTCTGACGCACATCGCACGGATCCATGCCGTCCGGACCCACCGCAATAAATGTCTGCGCGACAAAGCGCTGATCCTCACGAAACGCACGCAACGCGGCCTTCTGACCAGCTTCGTCGCCATCGAACGTGAAGATGACCTCGCCCCCGGATCCGAAGTCCGAAAGCAAGCGCCGCGCAACCTTGATGTGGTCGGCACCGAACGCGGTACCGCATGTTGCGACCGCGGTAGTGATCCCCGCCAGGTGGCACGCCATGACGTCTGTGTAGCCCTCAACCACCACGAGCTGCTTCTTCTTAGCGATCTCGCGGCGCGCCAGATCCACGCCGTACAGAACCTGCGACTTCTTATAGATCGCGGTCTCCGGAGTGTTCAGGTACTTAGGCCCCTGATCGTCCCCATACAGCTTGCGGGCACCGAATCCGATCGTTGCACCAGTGAGATCGCGGATAGGCCAGATCAAACGCCCACGGAAGCGGTCATAAATACCGCGCTGGCCCTCCGAGAACATCCCGGTTTCTTTGAGCTCGTCCTCCGTGAACCCGTTGTTGCGCAAGAAGCGCAACAAGTTGTCCCAGCCCTGCGGCGCATAACCGACACCGAACTGCTCGGCATGTTCAGCGGTGAACCCGCGGCTCGTCAGTTCTTCGCGCGCCGTCTGCGCCTCAGGGGTCTGTAGCTGCTTACGGAAAAACTCCTCAGCAACCTTGTGAGCATCCAAAAGCCGTTGACGACGGCCCACCTGCTCCTTGGTCGGGCCAGAACCGCCGTCCTCATAATGCAGGGTGACACCCACACGTCCCGCAAGGTATTCGACGGTCTCCGCGAACGACGTCGAATTCATCTGCATCAAGAACGCGATGACGTCGCCAGATTCACCACAACCAAAGCAGTGGTACGAACCCATCTGCGGGCGCACATGAAACGACGGGGTCCGCTCATCATGGAACGGACACAAGCCTTTATACGAGCCAATACCAGCGGACTTGAGAGAAACGTACTCCTCGACGATCTCCTTGATATCCGTGCGTTCCCGGACCTCATCGATGTCCGCACGCCTAATCAACCCAGCCATGCCACCACTCTAGGCCTGCCCATTAGGTGACTCCCCATCAAGTGCCTGCCCATTAGGTGACCCTCCAATAGGTGGCTCCGCATTAGGTGCGGTGCCACGCGAGCTCCCAAAAGGCGACTTCTTGCCAGGTGCTTTCTTGTCAGGCGTCGAAACCGGGACAAAGAAATCATGCGACCCCACCGCAGGCGGGAACTGGCCGCCACGCACCAATGTGAAATACCACTCGAGTGCCGAGGAATCCGTGAGCGATGCAACCTGATCGATCACAGCGCGCACCCGCGCCGCGTCGTCGACCGCCATGACATAGTCCTCACGGAAAATCGGCTCGAGGTATTCCCCCTCCGTCTTCAGCAACAACTCAACGAGCTCGCTCAAGACCTCGCCCTGGCGGTCATAGATCGGCTGGCGCTCATCGACCGTCATGACGTATGCCGTTGCCATACCCTTCATGACCGCGATCTCAACCTCAGTCTCACGCGGAACCACAAGATTCGCGGCGTACCGCGTCAACGGATCCGTACCGTAGCGCTCCTGCGTCGCCCTGAGCGCAGCGGAACAGAACCGGCCGATGAACTGGCTCGTCATATCCTTCAACGCAGCCAGCGAACGGCGGCCACCATCGACCACCGGAACCCATTCCTCGGCACGCTCGAGCCGCTTCAGCGCCGCGTCGATCTCATCCTCAGGCGTGTCCGGCAGGTACCAGCGCTGCGTGTAATCGATAACCCGGGCACGACGTGCCTTCTCCTGAACCCAGCGCAACTGGAAACGATGCGCGTTCACCGCATCTTCCACATCGTGCACCGAATACGCGACGTCATCCGCCAAATCCATGACCTGAGTCTCCAACGGAGTCGCAGAATCCTCACGACCATCGCGAACCCAGCGGTACACCGGCTCATCGTCCGCATACACGCCGAACTTGCGGGTCGGGCGGCCCTCACGCGTCAGCGGAGCCTCCTCCCGCGTCCACGGATATTTGATCGTCGCATCCAACGTCGCACGCGTCAGATTCAAACCGGCAGAAGCCCCGTTCGCACGGAACGTCTTCGTCTCGAGCCGAGTCAGCAAACGCAGCGTCTGCGCATTGCCTTCAAAGCCGCCGCACTCATCGGCGAGCTGATCCAAAACCTTCTCACCGTTATGTCCAAACGGCGGATGCCCCAAGTCATGCGAAAGGCACGCGGTATCCACGACGTTGGGGTCGCAACCCAGCGCCGCGCCGAGTTCGCGGCCCACCTGCGCGACCTCAAGCGAATGCGTCAGCCTGGTGCGCACAAAGTCATCCGAAAACGGCGCGACCACCTGGGTTTTAGCGCCCAACCGGCGCAGCGCTGAGGAGTGCAGAACGCGGGCGCGGTCACGCTCAAACGCGGAACGATACGCCTTCTTAGGCGGTTCAGGAACCCAGCGCTCCATGTCGTGGGTCTCGTAGCCGGCGATGGACGCCAGGGCTTCACCGGCAACGCCCACGTGATACCGCGGATGCTTCAAATTCACATCACCCACCGGAGATATCCAATTCGGCGTGGGAAATCATGGCCTGATGCTCGTCATTCAAGTAGCGCGACTCCAGCCAGTTCTGCGGCAGATGCGGTCGCTTAGGGCTACCGGCACGGCCACGCGAACCCTCCGCCGCCTTGCCCGGGTACGGGGCATCCCAGTCGAGCTTCGAGAGCAACTCATCCAGCTCATCGAGCGCCGAAACCTTCGCGAGCCCCGAACGGACCTCGCCTCCGACCTCATAGCCCTTGAAGTACCAGGCCACATGCTTGCGCAGATCCTGCAAGCCGCGGAACTCGTCCTCGAAATGCTCGATGAGCAGCTCAGCATGGCGGCGGAACACGCCAGCAACATCGCCCAAAGTTGGCCGGTAACGCACAGGCGAACCGTTCAACGCGGCCTCAAGATCTCCGAAAAGCCACGGCTTACCCTGAACGCCTCGACCGATCTGGACGCCGTCAACACCGGTCTGTTCAACCATGTCCACCGCATCTTCGGCGCTGAAAATATCGCCGTTGCCGATCACCGGAATGTCTGGAAGCGCCTCGCGGAAACGAGCGAGCGCCTCCCAATCCGCGCGGCCAGAATAATGCTGATTCATCGTCCGGGCATGCAACGCGATCGCGTCAACACCCAGGTCGCGAGCCATCTTGCCGGTCTCGATATACGTCAAGTGATCGTCATCGATGCCCTTGCGGACCTTGACCGTCAACGGCACGTTACCCGCATGCGCCTCCTCAACAGCGCCGGCCAGCAGACGTTCAAAAAGGTCGATCTTCCACGGCAACGCGGAACCGCCGCCCTTGCGCGTGACCTTAGGAGCCGGGCAACCGAAGTTGAGGTCGATGTGGTCCGCGCGCCCCTCTTCGACGAGCATTCGCACCGCCGCACGTACCGTATTCGGTTCCACGCCGTAGAGCTGAACCGAGCGGATCCGCTCATCCGGGTGATGCTTGATGATCCGCATCGACTCCCGCGTACGCTCAACCAGAGCGCGCGAAGTCACCATCTCGCATACAAACAACCCATCGCCGTATTCGGCGCACAAACGTCGGAACGCCGAGTTCGTGATTCCCGCCATCGGCGAAAGCACCACAGGCGAAGCGAACCTGAGGTCACGCAGACGTAATTCAGGCAGCGTGAGCTTGACCGGATGATCAGTCTCACCGGTGCTCAACGGGGCGATAGGGCTTGCAATAGTCACGATTCCATGGTGCCATGCTCCGCGGCCGGCGTGCCATGCGAACCGGCGCCCTGCATCGAGGCCTTGACCACGATCACACCGATCAGCGTCGTCACCGGAATCGCGATGACCAAACCAATCGAGGCAACCAACGTGCGCACGACCTCTTCAGCGAGCTCACCCGTCGTGAGGAACTTCAGCATCGAATAGTCGTACATGCTCATCAAAAGCAACGTCGCGATCGCCCCACCCGCGTACGCGAACACAATCGTGTACACCGTCGAGGCGATGTGGTCGCGCCCGATGCGCATCGCAGACCTGAACAGTTCGCGCGCCGACGCGTCCGGCTTAGCATCAGCGAGCTCCCACACCGCGGAAGCCTGCGTGATCGTCACGTCGTTGAGCACACCAAGACCCGCGATGAACAGGCCACACAACACGATGCCCGAAAGCGAAACATTCGGCGCGACCTGGTTGAGCGTGTACGTCGAATCCTCGCCCAGTCCCAGCAGCGATGCGCTGTCGGTGGCCCACACCGCGATGCCCGCGGTCACAAAAAGCCCGACGATGGTGCCCAGCAACGCTGTCGTGGTGCGTGCCGTAAGTCCATGGGCAAAGTACAAGACAACGAACATGATCGCGATCGCGCCGACCAACCCAACCCACAGCGCAGGCTTACCTGCCAGCAACGCAGGGAACATGAACCAGCCGAAAATCACAAACGAAAACGCGAGCCCAATCAGAGCGCGGAAGCCACGCCAGCCAGCGACCACAATCACGAGCAGTGCGTACACGATCGAGAGCAACGCGACCGGAAAATCGCGGTTGTAATCGATGAACGTAGCGGTCGGCGCCGCATCCGGGCCGATGTCTTCCCCACCCACGGAAGCACTGATCAGCATGACGCGGATCTTGTCCCCAACCTCTGGAGGATTGTGGTTCTCCACTTCAGGCGGGATCTGCATCGGAACCAACTGTTCCGTCTCCGGATCCGTGACGTACGGGACGCTACAGGTCTCGTCCGACTCGATTTCCACGTCCCCGGCATGCGAATCCGAAGCGGCACAACTGCCGTCCGAATCCACTTTGTCCACCGGCAACGTCAGAATGCTGACGCCCGGCGCAGCCGAATACGGTTGCCCCAACGAATGAGGGCGATCCGAGTCGCTCGGCCACAACCACACAAGCCCCGCGATCGTGAGCAGGGCAAGCGGGATGAGGATGGCCGTCAGAACGATCGTGGCACGACGACGCAACCGCGGGTTAGCGATCGGAGCATCATGGCTGTGCCCATGAGGTTCATGAACACCGTGCTCATGGGCACCGTGTGCACCGTGCCCTGCAGAGCAGCGGTCATCAGCGCTGCGGCGGAAAAGATCCTTACGCATCCGTCGCAACAATGTTGGTCGTCGTGACGATAGTGGCCAAACCCTTCGGGCCCAGCTCGTCAATCACACGGCCCAGCGGAACCATCGCGGTATCAACCTCGAGCTGAACAGGGAACTGATGCACCAACATCGCCAGCAAATCCCGGCAAGCCTGCGCTGCGCGATCCTCATCCAGCTCAGGGTTCCACCCCAGCAAAACCTCGGTCGGAGCGTCCGGGCGTGCTGGCTCATACGAAACCGCGAACGCGAGGATCGGAGCGTCCTCGCCCATCGCGCGGTCACGAACCACAACGGCACCCTTGGCACCCGTGTGCGGACCCAACAGCATCGTCTGAGTAAGTCCCACCGTCATCGTCGACGGATCCCATGCATGCGTCGCGTTATAGAACTCGGCGACCAACGTGGACAACTCAACAGAGCCCGTCGCCGCTTCCTCAAGCACCAGCCCGTCCTCAGCGAACTCAGGCAAAGGCAACGCAGACGGCTCAACGACCACAAGCATCGACTTGTTGATCAGGCCAAAGCCCTCGGCCGCGAGGAAGCCAGCCGCACCATCGGCATCTGGGTTCTCACCCGCGGCAGCCGCCGTATAACGCGCCTTCAGCTGCGCGCCCTCCGGCAGCTCAGCCTTCAAAAGCGCGAGCAACTGGTGCCCGATCCCCTGCCGACGCTCGCCCGAAGCGACCTCAACATAGAACCAGTACCGTTGCGGATGCAGGCTCGAGGAGTACACAACGCCCGCCGCGATAGGAACATCATCCAACTCGGCGACAATGCAACGAGCGAACGGCTCATCACTCGAGGGCCGCAACATGGCTCGGTCTTCATGCGCCTGCGGTGTGCGGGGGCCACCCCACACTTCCAACAGACGCAGGTCGTCGCCTTCCGCCCACGGGCGGAACGTCAGGCCCTCAAGTTCAGCCACACTCATACAGCTCCCATCAGCTGGGTTGCAAGGTACGCAGGAAGCTCATCGATCGCGACGCGCTCCTGTTGCATCGTGTCACGCTCACGCACCGTGACGGCGTTGTCTTCAAGCGAATCGAAGTCAACCGTGATGCAGAACGGCGTACCGATCTCATCCTGGCGGCGGTAACGACGACCGATCGCGCCCGCGTCGTCGAAGTCAACGTTCCACTGTGCGCCGAGCTTCTGGGCCAACTCGCGAGCCAGCGGGGACAGCTTCTCGTTGCGGGACAGCGGCAAAACAGCGGCCTTGACCGGAGCCAGGCGACGGTCAAGCTTGAGCACGGTGCGGACGTCGGTACCGCCCTTCGTGTTCGGTGCCTCGTCCTCGTGGTACGCGTCCACAAGGAACGCCATCATCGAACGAGTCAGGCCGAACGAAGGCTCAACAACGTACGGAACGTAGCGCTCGCCCTTCGCCTGATCGAAGTACGACAAGTCAGTCTTGGAGTGTTCGATGTGCTGTTTGAGGTCGTAATCGGTGCGGTTAGCGATACCCATGAGCTCGCCCCACTCCGAACCCTGGAAACCGAAACGGTATTCGAGGTCGATCGTGCGATCCGAGTAGTGGGCGCGTTCGTCCTCAGGGACATCGAGCTTGCGCAGGTTATCCGGGTCAACACCGAGGTCAACGAACCAGTTCCAGCAGTCCTCAACCCACTCATCGAACAGTTCAGACGCCTGCTCAGGCGGGGTGAAGTACTCGATCTCCATCTGCTCGAACTCGCGCGTGCGGAAGATGAAGTTACCTGGGGTAATCTCGTTGCGGAACGCCTTACCGATCTGGCCGATGCCGAACGGCGGCTTGCGGCGCGCCGAGTTCACGACGTTGAGGAAGTTCACGAAGATACCCTGCGCGGTCTCCGGGCGCAGGTAGTGCAGGCCGGACTCATCGTCGACGGCGCCGAGGTAGGTCTTCATGAGGCCCGAGAACTGCTGTGGCTCAGTCCACTGGCCGCGGTTGCCACAGTCAGGGCACACGATCCCAGCCATGCCCTCTTCCGGCATGCGGCCCTTCTTAGCCTCGTACGCCTCAAGGAGGTGGTCTTCACGGTGGCGGCGATGGCACGAAAGGCACTCGACGAGCGGGTCCGTGAACGTCTCAACGTGGCCGGACGCCTGCCAGATCGGGGTAGGGATGATGATCGAGGAGTCCAGGCCCACCATGTCCGAACGGGAACGCACGAACGTGTTCCACCACTGGCGCTTGATGTTTTCCTTGAGCTCAACACCCAGCGGACCGTAGTCCCATGCAGAACGCGAACCGCCGTAAATTTCACCTGCCTGGAAAACGAACCCACGCCGCTTAGCGAGTGAAATGACCTTGTCCAGCTTGGACGCTGCTGCCATGTTGATAGAACTCCATCGGTTGTCACGGGCCGCCGGCTGCGGTCCGTTCTAGTCTGACGTCAATCCTAACGGTTACGTAGATTTTTGGCGCGTTATTGAAGGCGTGCGTAGTTCGCTGTGCTCGCGAGACCCTGCATCGTGAGACCCTTGAGACATGAGCTCAGCAGACATCATTGACGTACCCGTTCGCACCGCAGGTATTCGTTTGGGCCAGTTTTTGAAGCTGGCGAACGTGGTTGAGGACGGCGTGCAGGCCCGCGAAGAGATCGCCGACGGCGCCGCAACCGTCAACGGCGAAGTCGAGACCCGCCGTGGCCGGCAACTAGATTTCGACGACGTGGTCGGCTTCCACGACATGACGTTGCGTGTCGCCCGCGAAGACGAAGACTTCTAGCGCCGCTGGGACAGCGACCTACACCTGGGCACCCAGCACTTTGGCGGTCAAGAACTCGCCGATGTGCCGGATCTCGGTCTGGCCGACGCCGTGACCGACCCCTTGGTAGTTGAGCTTCGTGAGGTCCGTGTTCGCGCGCGCCCACGTGTTGGTCGGCTCAATGAACCGGTCCGGGATCACCGGATCTTCCGGATCGCGTCCCCAGAACATCGGCAACTTTTCTTCACGCGAGGCCAACTCTTCATCCTTGAAGAAGTCCTCACCCGCATCGTCGGCGAACTGCTCCAGCGTGAAGCCAGACAAGCCCACCAACGCATCGACAGCGGACGGATCGCGGCGCGCAACCGAGGTCGCCATCGCCATGCCCTGTGAGAAGCCCACCAACGTGACCGATTCGTGCTGTTTCTTGCGTTCAGCAACCCACTCGGTCAGGTCCTCAACGACCTGGCTGTAATCAGCCGAGTTGAACTCCAAATCCTGGCTAGAGAGCGGGAACCACGCGTAACCACCGAAGCCCAGTTCAAGCGGCGCGCGCACCGACATCACAATGAACTGCTCCGGAAGCATGCTCGCAATCGGCAACAGGTCGCGTTCATCCGCGCCGAAACCATGCAAGAAAACCAAGAGCGGCGCAGACTCATTTACGCCCTCAGGCACATGCTCAACAACAAACGGTTCCCACTTTTCGCTCATAACACCATCCTGCCACGCGACGGGCGGCACTCACGCAAGAAATTCGCGGAACGGCGCGTCCAGCTGATGCCCGTCCGTCAAGAAACCGTCGTGCCCTACCGGCGTTGAGACCACATGAACCTCAACATCGCCCGGGAGCGCGTCCGCGATCCGTTGCGACTCCTGCGGGTAGTACAGGCGGTCCGTGTCGACTGCGGCGATGAAGAATTCGATGCCGCCTAGGGCACCGAGAGCCGACTCGACTCCCCCGCGGCCGCGCCCCACATCGTGGCTCATGAGAGCCTCCGTGAGCGTGAGGTATGCGTTCGCATCGAAGCGCTTGACGAGCTTGTGCGCCTGGTGATCAAGATAGGACTCGACGGCGTACCGGCCGCGCTCATCGCGGCCAGCAGAGCCCAGCGGCAGCTCCTCGCCTTGCGGCGAGCGCCCAAAGCGATGGTCGAGCTCGGCAGCGGAACGGTAGGAAACGTGCGCAAGACGGCGCGCGATACCCAGACCGCGCTGTGGGCCGGTTCCGTTGCCGTGACCGTAATAGTCACCGTCGTGGAATTCAGGATCAAGGCGGATCGCTTGAGTCTGGATCTGGGCGAAAGCGATCTGCTCAGCCGAGGACTCCGCGGTCGCCGCGATCACGGCGCATCGCTTGACGTGCTCCGGATAGCTCGCGGCCCACTCGAGCGCGCGGGCACCACCCATCGAGCCGCCCACAACGGCATGCCACGCATCGATGTTGAGCGCCTGCATGAGCCGGAACTCCAGTGCGGCCATGTCGCGGATCGTCACGAACGGGAAGCGCGAGCCATACGGCTGGCCGTCCTCGGCCAGCGATGCGGGGCCGATCGTCCCGGAGCATCCGCCGAGTGCCGCAGGAACCACCGCGCAATACGTGTTGGTGTCCACGGGCTTACCCGGGCCCACGACATCGCGCCACCAACCCTGCTCCGGCGCAGCCGCGGTGCTGGATGCCGCACCGTCGGCTTGCGTGCCGGCAACCGCATCGTTGGCTGGCCCGCCGTCCGCGGCGTGAGTGTCCCCGGTCAGGGCGTGCAAAACCAGGACGGCGTTGCTGCGGTCCGCGTTGAGCTCGCCGAAAACCTCATACGCGATATGGGTCTGCGGCAAGTGCCCGCCCGTCTCCAGATCCAGCGGCCCCAGGGAAAGGATCTTCACGCCGTTCTCCGGGGCGTTGTGCTGCAAGTGCTCTCGTACATCCAACGTCATGACGCTGCCTTCGCTTAGTACTTTTGCTTGATGGGTTCCTGACGATTCCGTTGCTGAGCGCCAGCAAGTGGCGCTTCCCGTGCGTTATGCGCGGGCGGCGTGGAATGCGTCGAAACCCTTCTGCAGGTCAGCGATGATGTCGTCGACGTGTTCGAGGCCCACGGAGAGTCGGACCGTGCCCGGCCCAACGCCTGCGGCCTTCTTCTCTTCAGGGGTCAACTGCGAATGCGTCGTGGAGGACGGGTGCGCGACGAGCGAGCGAACGTCACCCAGGTTGGCCACGAGCGAGTGCAGTTCGAGCGCGTCCACGAAAGCGCGGGCGGCTTCTTCGTCTTCCTCTGCGTCCTTGATTTCAAACGAGACGATCGCACCCACTCCGTTCGGTGCGTAGTGGCGGCCGCGCTCGTACCACGGGCAGGACTTCAGGCCCGCGTAGATGGTCGCGGAGACGTCGTCGCGGGCTTCGAGCCATTCAGCGACCTTCTGCGCGTTTTCGATGTGGCGCTCAACGCGTAGCGACAGCGTCTCGAGGCCCTGAGCGATCAGGAACGAGTTCATCGGGGAGATCGCCGCTCCCGTGTCACGCAGCAGCTGCACGCGGATCTTGAGGATGTAGGAGAGGTTCGCGCCCAGAGGCGAACCGACACCCATGTCGCGGCCGTAGACGATGCCGTGGTAGGACTCATCCGGCTGGTTGAAGCCCGGGAAGCGTTCCGGATGCTTGGTGTAGTCGAAGTTGCCGGAGTCGACGATCACGCCGCCCATCACGGTTCCGTGGCCGCCGAGGTACTTGGTTGCGGAGTGGACGACGACGTCGGCACCCCATTCGATAGGCCGCAGCGAGTACGGGGTTGCCAGCGTGTTGTCGATGATGAGCGGAACGCCGGCTTCATCGTGGGCGATCGCGGCGATGTTTTCGATGTCGAACACATCTTGACGCGGGTTGCCGATGGTTTCGCCGAAGAACGCTTTGGTATTCGGCTTGATCGCGCGGCGCCATGCGTCGAGATCGTCTGGGTCCTCTACGAAGGTGACCTCAACGCCGAGCTTAGGCAGCGTGTGCTTGAAGAGGTTCTGCGTTCCGCCATAGAGGGACGGGGAGGCGACGATGTGGTCGCCTGCTTCCGCGACGTTGAGGATCGCGTAGCTCGTTGCTGCCATGCCGGATGCGACGAACAGCGCGCCGACGCCGCCTTCAAGGCTTGCGAGGCGGTTTTCGATGACCTCGGTGGTTGGGTTGTTGAGGCGCGTGTAGATCGGACCGAGCTCACTCAACGCGAAACGGTTCGCCGCCGCTTCGGTGTCCGGGAAGACGTACGCGTTGGTCAAGTGGATCGGCAGAGCCTGCGAACCTGTGACCGGGTCTGGCGTCTGGCCGGCGTGAATCTGACGAGTTTCAAACTTCTGCTGCGACATTAAAAGAGCACCCCTTGCTCACTGTGAGGGGCTTGCCCGCGAGTGCCGGACGGCGAAAGCGCTCGAAGAGGAGAAGTTACGTCCACCCGATGACGGGCGGGCATAGCCCGCGCTTGCCACAGCGGCATTCCCGTGTGGCCAGGTCCTCACCCGGGGCACCCCGCCGCGGACGGAGGGTTGCCGGCCAGCAAACCGGGGTTTTGCACTGGCACTCATGACCTTGTCATTTAGCGTACAGCACGCCTGAACCACGAAGCCAGGTGGTGTTCACAATATGAACTGAGCCGCGCATCGGCGTTTGTTTCACGACCTTTCACGAAGGTCTGCAGACCCTTCTAAGTCACATAAACCAGCGCACAGATAATCGCAACTTAGGTAAGCCTAAGTAGAGATGTAGCTCACACAGTGCCAGATTTAACGCATGAAGCTCGATCACGTTTCTTACGCATGCGGGCCAGAAGGCCTGACGACTACTGCTGACCGTATCGCCGAGCAGCTCGGGCTCCGATACGTCAAAGGAGGCGTGCACCCACGCTTCGGAACACGCAACGTGTTCTTCCCACTCCGCAACCACCAGTACCTCGAAGTTGTAGAAGTACTCGACCACCCGGCCACGCTACAGCAGCCGTTCGGCAAAGCTGTGCGTGAGCGCTCCGAGATGGGCGGCGGCTGGATGGGATGGGTCGTTTCCGTCGACGACATGACTCCGATCGAAGAACGGCTCCAGCGCGGCGCCGTCCCAGGCTCCCGCAAGTTCCCGGACGGCCGCGAACTCACCTGGCGGCAAATCGGCATCAACGGGCTCATCGCAGACCCACAGTTACCTTACTTCCTGCGCTGGGATGAAGGCTTCGAGGACCTGCATCCGTCCATGGCTGAAGAACCACACGGCGAAATCGTAGAACTTACGATCTCCGGCAACCGCGAGCGCATCGACGAATGGCTCGGCCACCCGGGCGAAGACTTCAAGGGCAACGTCGTGTTCAACTACACGGCCCCCTCCGGGATGCCGGGCCTGCAGTCGGTCACGCTGAAAACCCCTAAGGGCCTCGTCACGATCTAGCGCGAGCCACTGGGTTCGGCGGCGCCTAGCCGCCGCGCTCTAGCTACCGTAACCGAACCAGGCGGCCAACAGCGGGTAGCCCACGAAAGCTACCGCATCGAGCAAAAAGTGCGCCCATATCAGCGGCATAATGCGGCGCTTCCGTAGGTAATAAATCCCAAAGATCACGCCCATCGCTACGTTGCCGATGAACGGCCCGATGCCCTGATACAGGTGATACGAGCCGCGCACCACAGCGCAGAAAACGATGATGGCTGCAGGGCCCCACTTGAGTGTCGCGAGCCGCTCATGCAGGTACGCGAGCACCACGATCTCTTCGAGCAAACCGTTCTTGAGCGCCGCCAGCAGCAGCACTGGAATGCTCCACCACGCATCTGGTAGGCCCGATGTGGTGATCGCGGTCGTGATGCCCAACGCGCGGCCCGCCGCGTACACGCCGAGCGTTCCCACACCGATCAGCACGAAAAAGCCGACGCCTACAGCGGCGTCCGTACCCCATCGTCGGGCGTCAATGCCCCACCTACGCAACGGCTTGTTGCCCGGCCAGCGCGACACCAGATAGATCACGAGGGCGACCGGCGCGAGCGCAAAGAAAATCCCCGCAAGCTGATACAGCAGATCGATCCACGGGCGGGTCCCCGTTGACGTGTTGAGCGCCGCGGTACCGGATGAAATAGGGCCTCGCGTGATCGTGTCGAGCAGGTCGATGAGGGCGTAGACGCCGGACTTGCCGAGCGACAGCGCCAAAACAATAGCGATCTCCCACCCCAAAACCGCGCGCGACGGAACTGCCGTCGAAGGAGCAGTGTGCGACGGAACAGCCTGCGCCGGCGCGACTTGGTCATGCCCGGTGTTCGAGTGTGAGGGTCGGGAACTCATGCATCCGATTATGCTCGGTAGGCTGGAGGCATGGCCAGGGAACCACTCCGTGAGGAAATCGAACGCGCCGCTGCTTTGTACCCTGATGCCGATTGGGTTTCCGGCCAGGTTGAGGAATCGGGTAAGTCGAACGTAGTTCTGATCCCAGGTGATCCGGTTCCTGAGGTTGTGTTTCGGATGGCGCGAACGCGTGAGGAAGCCCTCGCGCAGCCACACCAGGCCGCTTTGGTAGACGCGCTTGCCCCGCATGTTCCCTGGCTCGTTCCTGAGTCCCGCTCCCCCGTCGATGCGGCTGGAGGGATCATCCAAAGTTTCATCCCAGGAGCCGCGCACCCGCTGCGTGAAGGTGACCCGGCTGTGTTGGGCCGAATCGTTGCCGACCTGATGGCGATCACTCACGACGCGTATGAGGCCTTGGTGGGTGCCCCGTGGGATGCCGAGCCGGAGTGGACGCAGGCCCGCTCGGATGCCGCGATCGATGCGTTGGAACCCGATGTGCGTGAAAGTGCGGCCTCCGTGTTGGCTGCCGTGCACGAGATTGAGGATGCAGCGGGTTCCGCTGTGCCACAGGGTTTGGTGCATGGGGATCTAGCCGGCAGGAACATGCATTGGCGTGACGGAGAACTGGTGGGGGTTCTGGATTGGGATAAGGCTTCGCGTTGGGACCCTGCGATCAACCTCGCGCATTTATCGCTGTGGCACGGCCAGGATGTCATCGATGAGGCGGCGCCGGATGAGTTTTTCGCGGCGCGGGCTCACGTGTGGAATGGGGCGTTCGCGTTGACGCGTGTTGCCGACGCCGCGTTACGCGGCGGGGTCAAGACGTGGGGGCGGCTCTTGAGGAAGACGCAGCCGCGCATCGTGTGGGCCGGGCAGGCTGCGGGCACGTGCTTCGAACTGCTGTGCTAAAGCCGCGCAGGCGCCAACGCAGCTCGGTTACTGCGAGCGGTAGGTTCGTACGCCCGGCTTCTTAGGCGGCTCGATGGGCCAGAACGCTACGACGGCCCACCAAGCCGCGATCATCAGTACGATCGTGATGCCGATGATGAGGTTGGGGTTCGGGACGAAGAACAGCAGCTAAGCCACGATGACCGCGCGGAACAGTGTTGCCCGGGTTATGTTGCTCGGGTTGTTTAGCCCCGGTTGTTGAGCGAGGGTTGTTTGGATGCGCGAGGCGCCCGGGGTTTGTGACCCCGGGCGCCAGCACGTGTGTGGTTTAGAGGACGTTGAGGATCTCGTCGTAGGCTGGTTCCTCACCCACGCTTGGGGTCAGGGAGGAGTACAGCACGCTGCCGTCGGTGTCGATGACGATGACGCCGCGAGCCATGAGGCCCTTCATTGGGCCGTCTGCGAACTTGATTCCGTAGTCTTCGCCGAAGCTCGAGCGGAACGCGGAGGTTGCGACGACGTTGTCGATGCCTTCAGCTCCGCAGAACCGGCCGAGTGCGAACGGGAGGTCCATCGACACGGTGACAACGACGGTGTTGTCGAGGCCTGCTGCACGCTTGTTGAATTCGCGCACGGACTGGGCGCACACGCCGGTGTCGATGGATGGGAAGACGTTCAGGACAACGCGCTTGCCGGCGTAGTCCTTGAGAGTTACGTCTTCGAGGTCGGTGTTGACGGTGGTGAACTCTGGAGCGGCCTGGCCCACTGCAGGGAGGTCGCCAACGGTGTTGAGGGTCTTACCTTGGAACTCGATAGTAGCCATGCGTCTATCCTTTCAGATCTGACCTGGTTCGCGTCAGGGGTTTGGCCTCAGGCTTAACCGCTACCTGACAGTTTTAGCGTACGGGCAGAACACCGTAGGAGGCTTGCGCTCCTGCGCGGGTCACGGTGTCGGCGGCGTAGCGGGTTGCGTACGCGGCGGCGTCGGCGAGGCTGTCCCCTGCCGCAAGCCGCGCGGCGAGCGCGCCCACGTAGGCGTCACCGGCGCCGGTCGTGTCGACGGGAGTTACGGTGTGGGCCGGGATCTTGTGTTCGCCCTGATTGTCGATGACGTGGGAGCCGTTGGCTCCGAGCGTCATGACAACCGAGCGCACCCCTGCAGCTTTGAGCGCGTGCACGATCTCTTCGTCGCTCAGGCCGTCTGGGTTTCCGCCGAGCATCGTGAGGGCGCCTGCGCCTTCGTGTTCGTTGACGACGAGCGGGTCTGCTCGCAGGATCAGGTCCGCTGGCACCTCGATGACGGGCGCGAGGTTGAATACGACCCGGTCTTTTGCTGCCGCGAAGGCCGCTTGGATTCCGGTGACGGGGATTTCGCCCTGAAGCACGACGACGCCTTCGATCGCGGTGGCACGCGCTTGGACTGCGCCGGCGTCGAGGTGTTGGTTGGCGCCGGCGATCACGATGATCGTGTTCTCTGCGCCGTGGTCGACGGTGATGATCGCGGTCCCGGTTGGTTCGTCTTCGCGTACGAGGACGTGTTCGAGGTCAACGCCGTCCGCGGCGAGTAGCTCGTGAGCTTCGCGTGCGGCTTCGTCGCTTCCGACTGCCGTGATGAACCGGACGTTGGCGCCTGCGCGGGATGCTGCGAGCGCCTGGTTTCCGCCTTTACCGCCTGGTGAGTGCACGAGCGTGCGTCCGAGGAGGGTTTCGCCTGGCCCAGGGAGGCGGTGCACGGTTGCGGTGATGTCCAGGTTGGTGGACCCCACGACGGTGACGGTTGGCTTGCTCATGCACGTTCTCCTTGGGTGATGGGCCTGATTGGGTGCTGCGCCTGCTGCACTGGTGCGCCTGCTGGGGTGGATCTCGACGACAGCGGCGGCGTCGGGTGGGTTAACCGCTGGTCCCCGTCACGTGTTGGGTTGTGACGGGGACCAGGTGAGGTTAGTTGATCTTCTCGAGGATGATCTCGCGGACTCGACCTGGGTCAGCCTGGCCGCGGGTCGCCTTCATGATCGGTCCCATGAGGGCGCCAATGACCTTCTGGTTGCCGGCCTTGATCTTTTCGACCACGTCCGGGTTATCGGCCATCGCCTGCTCCACGGCTTCGGTCAGCGCGCCGTCGTCGGACACAACTGCAAGGCCGCGTTTCTCGACGATCTCGCCCGGTGTGCCTTCGCCGTCTGCGACGTGGGTCAGCACCTGGCGGGCGATCTTGTTGTTGATCTTCTTCTCGCCGATGAGCTTCTCGATCTCGACGACGTGCGCCGGGGTGATCCCGACCTCGGTGACGTCTTTGTCTGCTTCGTTCGCGATGCGAGAGATCTCGCCCATCCACCACTTGCGTGCAGCGGATGCGTCCGCGCCAGCCTTCTCGGTCTCTTCGATCGTGTCGATGAGGCCGGCGTTGACGATGTCGCGGAACTCTTCGTCAGAGAAGCCCCACGCAGCCTTGAGACGGGAACGCTTCGCGGCTGGCAGCTCTGGAAGGCGTTCACGCAGTTCGGCAACCTGGTCGGCGGTGGTGACGATCGGCACGAGGTCTGGCTCTGGGAAGTAGCGGTAGTCGTCGGCGTCGGACTTCGGACGACCCGACGACGTAGTACGGGTGTCTTCGTGCCAGTGGCGGGTTTCCTGAACCACGGTCTCGCCGGCGTCGAGGATGCCCGCGTGGCGGGAAATCTCGTAACGAACGGCACGTTCGACGGAGCGCAGCGAGTTGACGTTCTTAGTTTCGGAGCGGATACCGAACTTTTCGGAACCGATCGGCATGAGCGATACGTTCGCGTCGCAGCGGACGTTACCGCGTTCCATGCGGGCATCCGAGATGTCGAGCGCCTTGACGATGTCGCGGATCGCTTCAACGTACTTGCGCGCAAGCTCTGGGGCGTCCGCACCGGCACCCGTGATAGGGCGGGTCACGATCTCGACGAGCGGGACACCTGCACGGTTGTAGTCGACGAGCGAGCTCGATGCGCCCTGGATTCGGCCCGAGGAGCCGCCGACGTGGGTCAGCTTGCCGGCGTCTTCTTCCATGTGTGCGCGTTCGATTTCGACGCGGTAGACCTTCCCGGAGTCCAGCTCGATGTCGAGGTAGCCGTCGTATGCGATCGGCTCGTCGTACTGCGAGGTCTGGAAGTTCTTCGGGGTGTCCGGGTAGAAGTAGTTTTTGCGGGCAAAGCGGCAGTATTCTGCGATGTTGCAGTTGAGCGCCAAGCCGAGCAGGATCGCGTATTCGACGCCTGCTTTGTTCACGACGGGAAGCACACCTGGCAGGCCGAGGTCGACTTCGTTGACGTTGGTGTTCGGGTCGTCACCGAATTCGTTGGGTGCCGAGGAGAACATCTTGGTCTTGGTGTTCAGCTCGACGTGTACCTCGAAGCCTAGGACTGGCTCGTAGCGCGTCAGGGCTTCGTCGAAATCAACAATCTCTGTCATGTTTAGTTAGCCTCCTGAACGCGGGCTGCGACTGCTTCGTCCAGGTTTGGTGCCTGGGTCAGAAGCGGGCCGCCGTAGCTTTCTTCGAGTGCGGCCTCAGCGGCTGCAGCGATGCGGTACATGCGGGCGTCCTCGTGCGCTGGCACGAGGAATTGAACGCCTACTGGGAGGCCTTCGGAGAGCCCGGATGGGATCGAGATACCTGGGATCCCTGCGAGGTTCGCTGGGATGGTTGCGATGTCGTTGAGGTACATTGCAACCGGGTTGTCGATCTTTTCGCCGATCTTGAACGCGACGGTCGGAGCCGTTGGGGTCACGAGCACGTCAACCTTCTCGAATGCGGCCGCGAAGTCACGCTGGATGAGCGTGCGGATCTTCTGTGCCGAACCGTAGTAGGCGTCGTAGTAGCCTGCGGACAGCGCGTAGGTTCCGAGCATGATGCGGCGCTTAACTTCGTCGCCGAAGCCGGCCGCGCGGGATGCACCCATGACGCGTTCGATCGTGACTGGGCCGTCCTCTGGGAGTACGCGCAGACCGAAGCGAACACCGTCGTACTTAGCGAGGTTAGAGGAAACCTCGGACGGCATGATGAGGTAGTACGCGCCGACCGCGTAGGTGAAGTTCGGGCAGTCAACTTCGACGATCTCAGCGCCGCGCGCTTCGAGGGTCTTGAGGGTTTCTTCGAAGGATGCGGTCACGCCGTCTTCAAAGCCTTCGCCGCCGCGCAGCTGCGAGATCACGCCGACCTTGACGCCGGTGAGGTCGCCGGCCGCGCCTTCTTCAGCTGCCTTGATGAGGCCTTCGGAGCTGCCTTCGAGCGAGGTTGAGTCCTTCGGGTCGTGGCCGCCGATGAGCTCTTGCAGTGCGGCTGCATCCCACACTGTGCGTGCTACGGGGCCGATCTGGTCGAGCGAGGATGCCATCGCGATCGCGCCGTAGCGGGAGACCGCGCCGTAGGTTGCTTGACGCCGACGGTGCCGGTTACAGCGGATGGCTGACGGATCGATCCGCCGGTATCGGTTCCGAGTGCGAGTGGCGCGAGGTGGCCGGCGACTGCTGCCGCGGAACCGCCGCCGGAACCACCTGGGATGCGGTCGAGGTCCCACGGGTTACGGGTGACACCGAACGCGGAGTATTCGGTTGAGGAACCCATCGCGAATTCGTCGAGGTTGGTCTTGCCGAGCATCGGCAACTTGGCTTCGCGGATCTTGGCGATCACGGTCGCGTCGTAGGGGCTCATCCAGCCTTCAAGCATGCGGGATGCTGCGGTGGTCGGCTGACCCTTGGTGACGATGAGGTCCTTGATCGCGATGGGCACGCCGGCGAGCGGGTGGAGGGCTTCTGCTTCTGCCCCGCCTGCTGCGCGGATCTGGTCGACTTCGCGCGCTACTTCGAGCGCTTCGTCAGCGTTGACGTGCAGGTATGCGTTGACGACGCCGTCGAGCTTTTCGATGCGGTCGAGGTGGGCTTTGACGGCTTCTTCGCTGGTGATCTCGCGTGCACGCAGTTTTGCGGCGAGTTCGGATGCGGAAAGTTCGTAGATCTCTGCCATGGGTTATCAGTCCTCGTCCAGGATCGCTGGGACACGGAAGCGGCCGTCTTCGGCGTCAGGAGCGTTGGCGAGTGCCTGCGCTTGGGTGAGCGTTTCGCCGACGACGTCTTCGCGCATCACGTTGGTCAACGGGATGGGGTGGCTGGTTGCCGGGATGTCGTCAGTTGCGGCTTCGCTGACTGAGGCGACGGCGTCCACGATCGCGTCGAGCTCTGTGGACATCCTGTCGAGTTCTTCTTCTGTCATGGCAATGTGTGCCAGGGTCGCTAGGTGCGCCACTTGGTCACGTGAGATTCCAGACATTTCCCTCCCAATCTTTCAAAGTCCCGATGGGTTTAAGTGCTTGCACCAGTTTAGGCGCAGTTGCCGTAGTTGGCATTTTGGGGTCTATATGTGAGTTCTGTTCAGGACCCCGACGTGTGGTGCTGGCTGATTTCTTTGCTGAATGCCGCGAGCCATAGCCCAGGTACTTCTGGGATCTCGACGTCCCGGTGGGTGTCGCGTGAGAATCCGTAACGCGCATAGAAACGCATCGCTGGTTCCCAATCGGGTGTGGTGGTCAGAACAAGACTGTGGATACCGGGCAACGTCTCGGCGAACTCGAGGAACTTTTCGACAAGTCTCCCGCCGAGACCCGTGCGTTGGAACCGCGGGTCCACAACGAAGAGGCGCATCTCGAGCTCGCCGTCCTCTGCGAGGTCGGCCCACAGGCTGCCTGCCAGCGAGAACGTCACGGAGGCCACGATGTTCTGGTCCGCGTCTTCCGCGACGAACATGAGTGCGTGCCGGCGGCGTTCCGCTACCTGCGCAACCCGCTGCATGTACCGGTGGTCTGCGGACTCGAAGTATCCCGCGTGTAGGTACGCACGCTCGGTGAGCTCACGAATAGCTTCATCATCGTGGTAGGTCGCATAACGGAGCGTGATGGCGCCCGCGTTGACCTCACCGTCACGGTTGGCTGCATCGCTAACGCTGACTGCATTGCCCGTGTTGATCGTGGCGATTGGTCCGAGCCATTGTCCGTGGACATCGCCTACAAGACACCATCCGTAGCTGTGGGAGCCGTTCCAGAGGGGGCGTTGTACCGGGAAGCCTGCGGTTTCTGCGATGAATGCGCCGGCCGCCCAGTCCCATTCGTTGATGTTGGTTTCCGCGTAGGCGTCGAGTGTCCCGTCCGCTACAAGGCACATGTCGATGGCCGCTGAACCGAGGCGGCGGACGTTGTCGAAGTGCGGGATGAGGCGCGTGAGCGCCTGGGCTTGGTTTTGACGCTGCCCAGCGCCGTAGCCGAACCCATAAGCGAGAATCCGAGCCTGGCTGGAAGCGCCTGCGGATGCCTCCGCTGTGAGGGCTCGGCTGGGTTCCTCCCCGTACCGGGAAGGGGCCCTCTCGGCATCCCACGCAGCTGTGTACGCATGCCCTGCTTCTGCAGGCGCTGGATCTGCGGATGCGGTGGCCGCCCACATCTGCTTGAGTTCGGGTGCGATCACTACCCCGGCGACCCACTGCTCAACGAATGAGGTGTCTTCGGTTGGGTTGCCGTCTTCATCGAGATTCTCGCGGAGGTATTCGCGCCGCGCCACGGCGACGGATACCCCGTAGTGCGGCAATCCGCGCACGAAGTTCGCGGTCCCATCCAGCGGGTCGATGCACCAGCGGTATTCGGCATGAGTGTCGCCGGTTGCGTCGTATTCTTCGCCCGTGAGCGCATCGTCGGGCCGGCGAGCGTGAATGTATTCGCGAATCGCTTGCTCGGATGCGCGGTCGGCCTGGGTGACCCAGTCCCCTGCCCCGGATTTCGTGTCTGCGGCAGCGGTGATGTCCGCCTGGCCCCGCATCGACGCGAGAACCGTGGCGCCCGCATGCGCAGCGCCCAGCCCAACATCGAACACCTCAGCCAACACAGAGTCTGGTGCAGTTTGAGCGTGGCTCACTGGTCGCCACCTTCCTCCGGTGCAGCACCATCTTCCGGCGCAGCACCATCTTCGAGAACGGATGTGCCGTGTTCGAGGAGTTCTTTGAATCCGTCTTCGTCCAGTACTGGAATGCCGAGCTCTTGGGCTTTCGTGAGCTTGGAGCCTGCGGCTTCACCTGCAACCACAACGCTCGTCTTCTTGGAGACTGAACCTGTTGCTTTGCCGCCGCGGGCGAGGATCGCTTCTTTCGCCTCGTCGCGGGAGAAGTCCGCAAGGGAGCCTGTCACGACGATCGTGAGGCCTTCGAGGATCGCAGCAATCTCTTCGTCTCGTTCGTCGGCCATCTCGTAGCCGTTGGCCCGCCAGGCTTGCTGCCACGCGTCCACGATCTCGACGTGCCAGTCTTCTTGGAACCAGTCCACGAGCGCTTCAGCGATGATGGTGCCCACGCCGTCGATATCGGAAAGGATCTCGACAGCGTTCTCGCTCGCTACGGCCTCACGCAGCGCGTCCATCGAGCCGAAGCGCTGAGCTAGAGCCCGCGATGCGGTCGGGCCGACGTGGCGGATCGACAACGCGACGAGCACACGCCACAGGTCCTTGCCCATAGCGCCAGCGACCTCGCGGAACAGCTTCTGCGTATTCGCGTTGGGCCCGGCGGGTTTAGCCGAGGTTCCACGCGTATAGAAGTATGGGCGCAGCTCCCACACGCCGGTCCCCTGGCCTTTCGAACGCTTCTCGCGCCACACGCGGACATCCGCGAGCGACTTCGACAGCTCAGACTCCGGGTCAGCAAGGTCGAACAAATCGCGTTCGGTCGTCAAAGGTCCAGGGCCCGAAGGAGCTGGAACCCCGTTGTTCTCGGCCGGGTCAGGTCCCGGACCGATCGTGAGCGCGATAGCCGCTTCGGCGCCGAGAGCCTCGATGTCGAGCCCGCCACGTGATGCCGCGTATTCAACACGCTGAGCCAGCTGCTCTGGGCAGTGTTGGCTGTTAGGGCAACGGAGATCTACGTCGCTTTCCTTCGCGGGACGCAACGGCGTTCCACACGACGGGCATTCGCTCGGCATGACCCACTCAGAAAGTTCGTCTTCGCGACCTTCACGCAGCGGGAGCACCGGGCCTACGATCTCAGGGATGACGTCGCCTGCCTTACGCAGCACCACGACGTCACCGATCAGCAGGTTCTTGGCCTTGACCACATCGCGGTTGTGCAAGGTTGCACGCTCAACCGTCGAACCGGCAACCGTGACAGGGCGCATCACGCCATATGGCGTGACTCGGCCGGTGCGCCCGACCTGCACGCGGATTTCCAGAAGGTCCGTGTGCACTTCCTCCGGCGGGTATTTATAGGCGACAGCCCAACGAGGAGTGCGGGAGGTATAGCCGAGTGCGCGTTGCGCTTGGAAGTCATCGATCTTGATGACCATGCCGTCGATCTCATGGACCAGGCTGTGGCGGTCCTGTCCGATCTGATCGATGTATGCGAACACCTCGTCGGTGGTGTCGAACAGCTTGTTATAAGGGGATACCGGGAGCCCCCATGCCTCAAGCTGCGCGTAAATCTCGTGCTGAGACTCAACATCCATGCCTTCACGTGCGCCCACGCCGTGAACGAACATCCGCAACGGTCGCTTAGCCGTCTGCGCTGGGTCTTTCTGACGCAACGAGCCCGCCGCGGCGTTACGGGGGTTCGCAAGAGGCGCTTTGCCCTCGGCAATGAGCGACTCGTTGAACGCCTCAAACTCCTTCGACGGGATGAAAACCTCACCCCGGACCTCGAGCTCTGCCGGCCAGCCTTCGCCCTTCAACTCGTGCGGGATATCCGCGATCGTCTTGACGTTATCCGTGACGTCCTCGCCCGTCGTGCCGTCCCCGCGGGTTGCCGCTACGTCCAGGACACCATCGCGGTAAATCAGGTTGACCGCGAGACCATCGATCTTGACCTCGGTCAGCCACTTAACCTCAACCCCTGGCGCAAGCGAGGCGCTGTTGGTGCGGGCACGCTCAAACCACGTTTCCAGCTCTTCGTAGCTGAAAACATCTTCGAGCGAATACATCTGGCTCGGGTGCTTAACCGGCGAGAACGCCGCCGAAACTTCGCCACCCACCTCTTGGGTCGGCGAATCGTTCGTCACCAGCTCAGGATGCAGAGCCTCAAGCTCTTCAAGCCGAGCAAACAACTCATCAAACTCGGCATCGGAAACCAGCTGCGTGTTCTCGTTGTAATACGCGTGCCGGTACTTACGGACCTTATCGACGAGGTCCGCGTACTCTTCCCGCAACTCGTGTGCGGGAACAGCTGCAGACTCTACAGCCACGGACTCGCCAGCCGCAGAGCCCTCAGCCGTTACGGATGCAGCCGGTATGGATGATGCTTTCGATGCCTTGTCAGTTGCCACGAATCCATCATGCCCCAGGGGTCTGACAGTTTGAACCACAGGCACGGGCTATGTCGTAAACAGAGCTATGTCGTCAACACGGGCTATGTCGTATACCGCGACCGTTAAGTCACGAACCTCAGTCGACCGGCAAGATTGCGTCAGGCCCCGGCGACATCTCAGACGGGGTCACCGAACCGAAGCCCTGCAGTTCAACTGGAGGCAGCTGCTCAATCACGAACCGCTCGTCGCCGGCCAACACCTGGCTTGTTAGCGGATCGATCAAAACCTGGCCGGGCTCGGCCATCGACGTCAACCGTGCGGCCATGTTCACCGTCGCACCATAAATGTCGCCCAAACGCGACAAGATGCGGCCCCACACCAAGCCCACACGCACCTCAGGCATGTCCTCTTCCGGGCTGAAAGCCCGCGCCAACGTCAGCGCGATCCGAGCGCCAGCCTGCGGCGTCTCCGCAACGTAAAGAACTTCATCGCCAATGGTCTTGACCAACCGGCCACCACCAGTCGAAATGATCGCCGCGCACCGCGACTCAAAATTCTGAACCAACCGCGCCAAACGCCGCGCATCCATGCCCCGAGAAAGCGACGTGAAGGACACCATGTCAGCAAAGCCGACCGCCCGCGCCAACGGAAGCGCCGCATCGTCCTCCGTGCCCGTCCGGTACTCATTCGAGGAACGCAAACCCGACTCAGCGCGCAAAACCTGCCGGTGAATCGCTGCCGCGAGGTTGCGCTGATACGAATAGTTGACCATCTTCAGCAACGGGTCCAACATCTCGTCCAACAGCAAAACAACCTGCCGGCGCGCTTCAAGGTCACTCATCCCGTGAGTCGAAACGAGGTCCTCAACAAGCGCCTCGATCTGCCAAATCGCCATGCGGTCCGTGAGCTGACCGATCGAACGCGCGATCGAGAGCATCGCGTCCTCAGACAAACGCTTCTGGCGAACCTGATCGACCATCGTCTCGAGCGCGCGCTGATCCCGCATCGTAAACGCGACCTGATCGTCAGAAACCCGCGGAAGCCCCAACGCGCGCCACAGTTTGCGCGCCGAGTGCAGCGAAACCCCGACGTGCGCGGCGATCTCACGGCGGCGCATCGTGCGAGCTGAACCCCGCAACCGCATTTCGAGGCGCTGGGCCGCGGCCCGCACCTCGTCCTCGGTCTCGGTTTTGGTCTCAAGAACGGGCATCGACGTCGTGATCGGGCCGAGCTCAGGGACGGCCCCAATAGCGTGGGTGTCGAGCGCTTCCCATGCAGTTGGGTTCGATGCGCTCACCGGCATCGCCGGTTCGCTCGGCTTGGTTTGCGCCACAGGAATGTGCCCCGAAACAACGGGCATTTCTACGGCTGGCATCTGAGCCGTCACGATGCGTTCGCCGCCGCCTTCGGCATGTTCTCCGGCATCTGATTCTTCCGGAGCGACGCTACTCATTTCCGCTGTAACAGGCCTGAGCGACGGCGGCGGGACCGGGCTCAGCGCCGTATATTCGTCGGGGTTTTCGGTGCGTTCAGGTGGGTTCTCGTGACTCACTGTCTGCACCGTCCTTCCCGTCAAAGTAGTTCGTTGTTGTGTATGCAGCGGCTGAGGTCAAAACATTCCCAGTCCATTCTTACACCTTGCATCGAAAAATGTGTCAAAGGTCACGTCATGTCCACGATGCGGTCAACCGTTCACATACCGAACGGCACCATGATTCACATGCCGTACGGCACCATAACCATATGCCTCTGCGCGGCCGCAGCTTCGCGCCGGAGGCATCCCGCAACGTGGGCCACGTCGGGAACGTTGCGAAACGTCGCTTCACGACCGTTAGCCGCCAAGACCAGGACCCCCGGCGAGCGCTGTTCGCGATCAACCGGCTTGAACCATACCCCGGTGACCTGGTGCACGGGGATGTGCTGAACCGTCCGGCCACGCTGAATGAAGAAACGCTGGTTAGTGAGAGTGATGTGAGTCGTTGCCCACAGCCAGAGAGGCCGGAGGGCCCACCGAAGCAAGGCAAAGCCCCACGCAACAACCACGAGCACCACCGCTACTCGGGAGATCCACGTCCACGGGTCACCGAGCTCCGCGATCCGCCACGCGAATCCGCCCAGCATCGCGGCGATGATCGTCACGGTCACCAGAACCCATCCCACGGAGCGCAGCGCACGCGGGTGTCGACGAGTTCGGATCACAACCTCTTCGCCGGGGTGCAGCAGTTTCCGCGGGACCATTCTTACTCTTCCACTCAGGTGAGCCGTTATCGGCTGTTAAGCGTAGTGACCATCGCTGCGGCGGACGTGGATGACGTCGCCTGCAGAGATCTGGTGCCGCTTGCCCGTGCTGTCTTCGACGATGAGGTGGCCGTATTCGTCGACGTCGCGCGCAACGCCTGTGATTTCGACGTCTTGCGGCAGGTGGACGCGCGCGTCCACTCCGATGGTTGCGCAGTGTTTGCGGGTTGCGTCGATGAGGCTTGTGCAGCCGAGGGAACCCAGCGGCTGATCGAGCGGGCCACCGGCCGGCAGCCATTCGGAGAGCACCGCGATGACGCGGGTCCAGAACGCCGAGATGAGGTGATGGACGTCGGTCGTGCAGTTGTGGAGCGCGAGCGAGGTAGCGGTTGGCACCGGCAGTTCGTCTTTGGTCTGGGTCAGGTTGGTTCCAATGCCGACGACGAGGTTGAGGCCGCCAGCGCGCGTCGCCTTGGCAGGTTCCCCGGTTGTGATGCCGTTCTTGACACCGGTCTTGTCAGCGACGCCCGTCTTATCAGCCAGTCCTGTTTTGTCGGCGACACCAGTGTTATCGATTCCAGTCTTGTTGCCGTCCGTGCTAGCCGCGGCGCCGCGCGGCCCAGGCGACGAAGGAGCGACCTGCGCGAGGATTCCTGCGACTTTCTCGCCGCCCATCAAAACATCGTTAGGCCATTTGAGGCTCACGTCGGAGGCCGTGGACGCCGCGAGAACGTCCCGCCACACGAGCCCCACGAGCGTCGACGCCATCGCGAGCGATTCCGTCGGAACGCTCGGCGGCGCCTGAATCACCAGAGTCATCGCAAGCGCGGCGCCGGCCGGCGCTTCCCACACGCGGCCAAGCCGGCCTTTACCCGAGCGCTGATCAAGCGTGACGATCAACGTTCCCGTCGCATCGGGCATGTCCGGTCCGCCCAGCTCACCGCTGGACAGCAGAGCGATCGCGTCATCGTTCGTGGACTCGGTGTGGTCCTTGACGATGAGCCGCGGCCATACAGATGTGCGTTCAGAACCGTGCAGGGCCGCCCATTCGGCGTGCGCGTTGGCGGTGATGATGTCGGCTTCAAGTCGCTCTGGGGTGTGCATGTCAACCTTTGCTCGCGTTGAACTTACGATGGTGGTTCGCCTTATGAACCTACCCTGATCAACATATCGCGCCGCGGCGCCTCACTCCCCGCCGCGGCGACTCACTGCCCTGAGATGAGCGATGTCACTCCCCTGGGATCGGCGAGATCGATCCTTTCGGCATGCGGTCTTTAGTCAGGAAGATGTCGGCGGTGAGCGGGCGGTGGGGGTTGATCGCGTAGCCGCTGAGGTCGGTGACGCCGGCCTCAGCGAGCGCTTCTTCGTCGGTCAGGAATTGGCCGGTGAAGGTGCGCGATGGCTGGGTCAGCATGTGGTGTGCGGCGTCGGCGACGATGTCTGGGGTGCGTGCGCCGGAGAGCATCGCTTCGCCGCCGGGAAGGTTTTCGATCGCGGCGGTGTGGATGAGCGATGCGGGCCACAGCGAGTTGGCGGCGATCCCGTCGCTCGCGAACTCTGCCGCGAACCCGAGCGTGGTCATGCTCATCCCGTATTTAGCCATCGTGTAGCCGAGGTGTGCGCCAGCCCATTTCGGGTCGAGGTTCAGCGGCGGGGACAGCGTGAGGATGTGCGGGTTCTCTGCCTTCTTGAGGTGCGGGTACGCGGTTTTCGGCAGTGCGAAGGCTCCGCGCATGTTGATTTGGTGCATGAGGTCGAAGCGCTTCATGTCGAGCGCCGGGGTGGGGCTCAGGTTGATCGCGGAGGCGTTGTTAATCACGATGTCGATGCCACCGAACGCTTCCACTGTTGCGTCGACGGCGCGCTGGATGTCGTCGTCGTTGCGTACGTCGCCGACGATTGCGAGGCCGCGGCCTCCGGCGTCGTTGATCTCTTCGACTGCGGTGTGCACGGTACCTTCGAGGTGAGCGTGTGGCTCGGCGGTTTTGGCGAGGATTGCGATGTTGGCGCCGTCGCGGGCTGCTCGGAGGGCGATCGCGAGGCCGATGCCTCGGGATCCTCCGGACATGAGGATGGTTTTGCCTTTGAGAGTCGCAGTTGGGTTGCTCACGTGTGCCTCCTGATGCAGTCGCGAACGGTGCAAGATCAAAACAGAACAGTTGTGATCCAGGTTACATTGCCCAAGTGACTAGAGAGTAACTAGAAGCGCGCCTGGTCACACTGCCGGCGCCCCACCGACGGTTCCGTCGACACAGACTGGGCTTTCTACCCTGTTTTTGTAGGACTCCCACAAATGCTTTGGCGCAAATACCCCGTAGAATGGGCGAGATGCCTTTCTTTTTGAGAGGTTTCCACCAAAACGAAGGAGAGTTCGCAAGCGATGACCGCACAGCCGTCAGATCCGCAGGATCAGCTGGATCTAACAACGACCGCCGGTAAGCTCGAGGACTTCCATCGCCGCATGGCTGAGACCATCAACCCTGGTGGCGAAGCCGCGATTGAGCGGCAGCATAGCCGCGGCAAGAACACCGCCCGCGAACGCATCGACATGTTCCTTGACCCAGGCTCCTTCGTTGAGTTCGATGCGCTGGCTAAGCACCGCACCACGGCCTTCGGGATGGAGAAGAAGCACCCGCTTGGCGACGGCCTCGTGTCTGGCTACGGAACCGTAGACGGCCGCCCGGTCGCGATCTATTCGCAGGACTTCACGGTCTTCGGCGGCTCGCTCTCCAACGTCAACGGCGAGAAGATCGTCAAGGTTCAGGAATTCGCTCTGCGTAACGGCATGCCGGTTATCGGCCTGCTCGACGGCGGTGGCGCCCGCATCCAGGAGGGTGTCGCCTCCCTTGCGATGTTCGCTGACATCTTTCGCAATAACGTGCACGCATCGGGCGTCATCCCTCAGATCTCTGTGATCATGGGCCCATCGGCTGGCGGCGCCGCATACTCCCCTGCCCTGACGGACTACGTCATCATGGTGGACAAGACGTCCCACATGTTCATTACCGGCCCGGACGTCATCAAGGCTGTCACGGGCGAAGACGTGGACATGGAAACCCTCGGTGGCGCTGGCCACCACAACGCTGAAACAGGTACGTCCACGTACCTTGCGGAGGATGAAGACGACGCACTCGACTTCGTGCGCGAACTGCTCTCCTATTTGCCAAGCAACAACCTCGCCTCCCCGCCGACGCTCTACGCCGACGAACCTGAGCTCGAGGTTACTGAGGACGACGAAGCCCTCGACACGCTGATCCCGGACTCGGCCTCGCAGCCTTACGACATGCGTCAGGTCATCGAGGGTGTGCTCGATGACGGCGAGTTCTTCGAGATGCAGGCGCTCTACGCTCCGAACGTCATGATCGGTTATGGCCGCGTTGAAGGCTCCACCGTGGGCATCGTTGCGAACCAGCCGATGCAGTTCGCGGGAACCCTCGACATCGCAGCTTCCGAGAAGGCAGCGCGTTTCGTGCGCCACTGCGACGCGTTCAACATTCCGGTCCTCACGTTCGTCGACGTGCCTGGCTTCCTGCCAGGTAAGGATCAGGAAGACCAAGGCATCATCCGCCGCGGCGCAAAGCTGCTGTACGCGTATGCCGAGGCGACCGTCCCTAAGATCACGGTCATCACCCGTAAGGCTTTCGGCGGCGCGTACATCGTGATGGGCTCCAAGAAGCTCGGCGCTGACATCAACCTGGCCTGGCCTACCGCGCAGATCGGCGTGATGGGTGCGCAGGGTGCTGTCAACATCCTGTATCGCCGTGACCTAGCAGTCGTTGAGCAGGAAGGCGGCGACGTCGAGGCTCGCCGCACCGAGCTCATCGATGCGTACGAAGCCGAGCTGCTCAACCCGTACCAGGCCGCTGAGCTCGGTTATGTCGATGCGGTGATCGCCCCGAGCGAGACCCGCGTTCAGATTGTCAAGGGCTTGCGTGCAACCCGCGATAAGCATGCAACCAACCCTGACCGTAAGCATGGGAACATTCCACTGTGAGCACCAAGCAAGATTTTTCCTGGGCACCACAAACCACGTCGGCTCCACAGCCGGCGGACCTTCGGGTCGTGCGTGGCGAAGCCACCGATGAGGAGATCGCGGCACTGTTCGCCGTCATCCTTGCAGAGGCTCAGTCACGCCAGGCCGCTGAGCAAGCGCCACCGTCAACCCGCAGCGAAATCCTGCGCCGCGCCGCAACCATCCGCGGACGGTTGACGACGCTACCGGGGCTTTTCCGGCGCAAATAAACTCAATCGGTGGCCCGCAACCCACCGCCTTACGGCAGGCCGATGCGTACGAACACCGTACGCATCGGCCTGCCGCATCGTTCTCAGCGCGCTATTGACAGCGCGGCGTACATGATGCGTCCCAAGGAGGATGTCGATGAGTCAGTTTTCACCGCGGATGGTTCTGCACCGCACCATGGCAGGACAGCGAACCAAAGACCACGGGAAGATCTCCAAGGGGACGCTCAAGCGCATCTGGGGATTCGCATCCAAACGCAAAACGATGCTGTTCCTGTTCCTTGGTCTCTCTGTTGTGATTTCGGTGATCGGGGTCATCACTCCGGTCCTCGCGGGTGATGTTGTCAACGCGATTACCTCCGGCGGGCCAGTTGAAGTGATTGTGTGGCTCGCGATCGCGATCGCTGCACTCGCGCTCGCCGACGCCGGCTTCAGCCTTTTGAACCGTTACTTTTCCTCGAAGCTCGGCGAAGGCTTGATTTACGACCTTCGCACCACGGTGTTCGATCACGTACAGACGATGCCAATCGCGTTTTTCAACCGCACCCGTACGGGCGCTCTGGTTTCACGCTTGAATAACGACGTCATCGGCGCTCAGCGAGCGTTTTCGAACACGCTTTCCGGGGTCGTTGCGAACATCGTTTCGCTCGCTCTCACCGTGGGTGTCATGGTCACGATTTCGTGGCAGGTCACGCTATTTTCGATCTTGCTGTTGCCGGTTTTCTTGATCCCTGCCCGCTTGCTGGGTGGCCGTTTGGCCTCGCTTCAGCGCGAAGCGGCGGACTACAACGCGGCGATGTCCACGCGCATGACGGAGCGGTTCTCCGCGGGTGGCGCTACCTTGGTCAAGTTGTTCGGTGCGCCAAACGCGGAGTCCCAGGCATTTTCCGAGCGCGCCGGCCGGGTGCGGGACATCGGCGTCAAGACTGCGATGTTGCAGACCACCTTTGTTCAGGCGCTCACGCTGGTTTCGGCGTTGGCTTTGGCGCTCGTGTATGGCGTGGGTGGTGTCCAGGCGGTTCTGGGGCACCTCAATGCGGGTGAAGTGGTGACGCTCGCAATGCTGTTGACGCGCTTGTACGCCCCGCTGACGATGCTCGCGAACGCTCGCATGGACATCATGAGCGCGATCGTCTCATTCGAGCGGGTTTTCGAGGTCTTGGATCTGGATCCGCTGATCAAGGAGAAGCCGAATGCGGTCGCTTTGGGTTCCGGCCCGGTCAAGGTTGCGTTCAACGATGTGCGGTTCGCCTACCCGACGGCCGACCAGGTTTCGCTGGCTTCCCTTGAGGACGTCGCGGTGCTTGATCAGCGCGACAGTTCCGAGGTCTTGCACGGGATCGACTTCACGATTGAGGCGGGCCAGACGGTTGCGCTCGTGGGGTCGAGTGGCGCGGGTAAGTCCACGATCGCGTCGCTTCTTCCACGGCTGTATGACGCGACGGAAGGTAGCATCACGCTCAACGATGTCGATGTGTGTGACGTGAGTTTCGATTCGCTCAAGCACACGATCGGCGTCGTGACCCAAGACGGTCACCTGTTCCATGAGTCGATCCGCGATAACCTCGCGATCGCTTCGCCGAACGCTACGGATGAGCAACTGTGGTCTGCGCTCGAGCGTGCGCGGCTCAAGCCTGTGATTGAGGCACTGCCCGATGGCCTGGATACGGTGATCGGTGAGCGCGGCTACCGCTTGTCTGGTGGCGAGCGGCAGCGGCTCACGATTGCACGTTTGCTTCTCGCGGCTCCGGCTGTGGTCGTCTTGGATGAGGCGACCTCGGCTTTGGATTCGACGAACGAAGCCGCGGTTCAGAACGCGCTTTCGGAAGCTATGGCTGGCCGGACAGCACTCGTGATTGCCCACCGGCTCTCAACGATCCGTGCGGCGGACGCGATCCTTGTGGTCGAGGGCGGCCGCATCATCGAGCAAGGTAACCACGAGGAGCTATTAGCTCAGGGCGGACGCTACGCCGAGCTGTACCGGACCCAGTTCGCCTCTCAGGAATGATCACCTCAGGGTGATCCCTGCCACGAATCGCTCGGTTCTGGCCAGATTCCTGACATGTTCTGTAACACAACACGCATTTGTTTTATTGGTCATGCACATACTGTGTCAGTGTTTGTGTTCCCGGGTTAACGCGCGCGTGAGCCGTCGTTGCACGGTAATAGGCGTACGCTAGACACCCTGGAATTACTTATTCCCGGCCGCCAAGGCCGGTGCCACTGTGAAGGGAGGGTCCGATGATTACGTTGAAAGGCTTGCGTAAAGAGTTCGCAGGCACAACTGCTTTAGAAGGCATCGATCTGCACGTTGAGTCCGGCCTCATCCACGGAATCGTCGGACGCTCGGGCGCAGGTAAATCGACTCTGATTCGTTGCCTCACCGGACTCGAAACCCCGACGTCGGGAACCGTGGAAATCAACGGCGAAGACGTCACCGCCTACACCGGCGCTCGTTTGCGTAAAGCCCGCCGATCCATCGGGATGGTCTTCCAGCACGCCGAGCTGTTGGATTCCAAGACCGCGCTCGAGAACATCGCTCACCCTCTGCTGATCGCCGGGGTCAAGAAGAAGCAGGCGATGGAGCGGGCACGTGAACTCGTAACCCTCGTTGGTCTGGATGGTCGCGAAAACAACCACCCGGCTCAGCTTTCAGGTGGGCAACGTCAGCGCGTCGGTATCGCACGCGCGCTCGCGACCGAACCGAAGATTTTGTTGTGTGACGAGCCGACGTCGGCGCTCGACTCAACCACGACCGCCCAGATCCTCGCCCTCATCAAGCGCCTCCGCGACGACCTCGGCATCACCGTCTTGATCATCACCCACGAAATGTCGGTGGTCCGTGAGATCTGCGATTCCGTGACCCTGCTCGCCGAAGGCCGGAATCAGCACACCGCATCGTTGCGTGATGTGCTCTCCGACCCGTCGTCTACGTTGGCGCGCGAGCTAATCCCGTTGCCATCCGCACCGATCCGCGACGCCGAAGACGACACCGCGATGCTGGAGATCAGCATCGCCGGCATGTCCGCGTCAGAGGTATTCGAAGCAGCACAGCAGGCGGGAACCCCGATCGTCGAAGTTGAGGCCGCTATGTTGGAGCGTATCGCAGGCCTCGATGTTGGCCGCATGCGGATCCGTAGCACTGACACTCAAGCCACCCGCGCGTTGGCTCGCACCCTGTCCGAACGTGGAATCTACGTCGAGGAGGCAGCATGATTACACAACTGAACACGCTCGCTACACACCTCCACACTGTCCCTGGGCAGGTGCTCGCCGCAGACGGGGAAACCTGGTTCAACAACCCGGTGATCCGGGATTCGCTGTGGCCAGCAACCCAAGAGACGCTGCTGATGACCGTTTTCTCGTCGGTCTTTGCGGTAGTCCTAGGCCTTCCACTGGGTATCTGGGTGTGGATGACGTCAAAGGGCGGACTCGCTCCGAACCCTGTGGTGCACCGCATCATCAGCTCGATCGTTGACCTCGGCCGTTCGATCCCGTTCATCATTCTCATCATCGCGTTGATCCCGTTCACACGGTTCATGGTCGGTAAAGCGATCGGGTGGGAAGCGACCGTGGTCCCGCTCGCTGTGGGCGCGATCCCGTTCTTCGCGCGGCTCGCTGAAAGCGCGATGCGTGAAGTGGCTACAGGCAAGATCGAAGCCGTGCAGATGATGGGCGCAACGAACGGGCAGATCGTGCGCCAAGTCATGATCCCTGAGGCGATGCCCGCGCTGGTTTCCTCGGCGACCGTCACCGCGGTCACGCTGGTTTCCTACACCGCGATGGCCGGCGCAGTCGGCGGCGGAGGCCTCGGTGCGCTCGCGATGAACTATGGCTACAGCCAATACCAAACGGACACGATGATCGCCTGCATCATCGTCGTCGTCGCAATCGTTATCGCTATTCAAATGTTCGGTGACTGGCTCGCGCGCCGCGTCAACCACCGCTAATCCAAACCGTCCTCAGATACGCATATCTGGGAACACTCACCCCTAAGGAGAACAATGCGCTTCTTGCGTAAGTTCGCGGCAGGCTCTGCCGCACTAGCAGTCACCGTCAGCCTCGCTGGATGCGGCCTCATGGGCGGCAACGATAAGAGCAGCGTCGGTAAAGAAGACGGCGACATCACGACCCTGACGATCGGCGCTACCCCGGTCCCGCAGGCCAAGATCCTCAAGTTCGTGGACGATAACCTCGCCAAGGACGCCGGCCTTGACCTCGAAATCAAGGAATTCACCGACTACGCGCTCCCTAACCAGGCGCTCAACGACGGCGACATCGACGCCAACTACTTCCAGCACGAGCCATACCTCAAGGAAGAGATCTCCAAGAAGGGCTACGAGCTCGCCCACTTCGAGGGCATCCACATCGAGCCGCTCGCGCTGTACTCCTCGAAGGCTAAGAGCGTTGATGAGATCAAGGACGGCGGCAAGATCGCTATCCCGAACGATCCATCCAACATGGGCCGTGCGCTCAAGCTGCTTGAAGACGCTGGCCTGATCAAAATCAAGGACGGCGTTGACGCCGTTTCCGCGACGATCCACGACATCGATGAGAACTCGAAGAACCTCCAGTTCGTAGAAGCCGATGCCGCTACCCTGCCGCGCGTCATGGAAGACCTCGACGGCGCGGTCATCAACGGCAACTTCGCTCTTGAAGGCGGCCTGACCCCGTCCGAGGACGGCCTGTTCCTCGAGAAGGCTGAAGACAACCCGTACGCGAACCTGCTGGCTGTCCGCGAGTCCACCAAGGATGACGAGAACATCAAGAAGCTCGACGAGCTGCTGCACTCCGATGAGGTCAAGCAGTTCATCGAAGAAAACTGGAAAGACGGAACCGTCATCCCAGCGTTCTAATTCGGTTGCGGTTTAGCGCGGTTACTCTTTAACGCCCCGGGGCTCCAGAGACACGTTCTCTGGAGCCCCGGCGTTTAACGCGAATTAGGCGCCTACTGTTAGTTGCCCTCTACAGGCGCGAAGAAGTCGGCCTTCGTTGCATTCGGGTGCGTAGCCAGCGGGGTCACCTTGACGTCCATGTACTTGAACATCGGGAAGCCCTGGAAGATCGAGTGGAGCTCATCGTGGCCGTCGACGTCATACATCGAGTAGTTCGAGTACTCCCCGACCACGCGCCAGATGCCCTTCATGATGCCGCGGTTCTGAAGATCAGAAGAGTAGGCCTTCTCTCGCTTCTGGAAGTCAGCCATCGTGTCCGGGTCCATGTCCTCCGGGAAGTGAACGTCCATGCGGGCCAGAAACAGCATCGTGATCTCCTTCGCGTGAATGTGCAGTCTGGTGTGTGCTCAGTCTGTATGCCTAGGCTTCAGCCTATTCACCCTTTACCGTAGTCTGAAGTATCTAAACCACAGGCATTGATACCTGGGGCGTATGGGTAGGGCTCATAAAAGTCTTTCACATTTCGCCCCCGCTGAACCTAGGGTGAGATACGTCACCGGACTCGAGATTCGAGTGCGATGCGCCCAACGCGACCGAGTATCAGACCGAGTATCACTGCCTGCACGAAACGGAGAGGACCCATGGAACTACGCCATTTGCGGTACTTCGTGGCAGTTGCAGAAGAAAAGCACTTCGGACGCGCCGCCCAGCGACTACACATCGCACAGCCGCCGCTTTCAGCGCAGATCAAACAGCTCGAACAAGAACTCGGAACTCAGCTGTTTGAACGCACGACCCGCCGCGTTGATCTCACCCCCGCCGGTGAGCTGCTCCTCGAGCGAGCGACCGGGATCCTTTCCGCCGTCGAATCCGCGCAAAGTGACGTGGCCGATGTCGGTGCCGGCTCCGCGGGTGTGCTGCGGGTTGGCTTCACGGGCAGCGCGACCCACGAACTCATGCCGGCCGCGATCCGCCTCTCCCACCATCGATACCCATCGGTACGGCTCAAAGTCTTCGGTGAGCTGCTGACCCCTCACATGGAGCAAGCTCTACTCGATAACCGCATGGATCTGGCTGTACTGCGGCCGCCTATTTCATCCGATGAACTGAACTACAAGCCCATCATGGACACCCGGCTCGCGTTGGCGATCAGCCGGAACCATCCCCTCGCGGAAGACTCCGGTCCAGTGAGCCCCGAAGACGTCATGAACATCGACGTCGTGAGCTATCCCCGTGAATCCGCCGTAGCATCGCTCGCCTACCAAGCCTGCCGCGAACACGGCTTCCGGCCGCGCGTGGTGCAAACCGCAACCGAAACCAGCACGCTCAACGCGCTCGTGGCTGCGAACATCGGGGTCGCGTTCGTTCCGTATTCCGCGCAGTACCCCTTCCAGGAGTCCATCGTCCTGCGCCCACTGCAGACCGACATCACGGTCAGCCTCGGCATCGCGTGGAAGGGCGACGCGCTGACCCCTATCGCAGAAAACTTCATCACCACGACCATCGACGCGGCGGCCAAGCTGCCGCAGCCGGACGTGGCATACCCAGACATAACGGGCCGGGATAAGACGGACCGGAACCGCACACGCAAGAGCTAAAACCTACAGACCGTGGGAGGACACCGTGAAAATCACTGGCATCGAGGCGATCCCGTACAACATTCCGTACGTGAAGCCGCTCAAGTTCGCCTCTGGCGAGGTGCACAACGCCGAGCACGTGCTGGTGCGCATCCACACTAATGCCGGCGTCACAGGCGTTGCTGATGCCCCTCCACGGCCTTATACCTACGGTGAAACCCAGCATTCGATCAAGTCGATCATCGACGAGGTTTTCGCGCCGGAAATCATCGGTTTGAACCCGCTGGATCGCGAGAAGGTTCGCGCGATCATGCACCGCACGATCCACAACCAGGTAGCCAAGGGCGCGGTCGATATCGCGCTGTGGGACATCGCGGGCAAGATCACCGAGCAGCCGGTGCATAAGCTTTTGGGTGGCTATACGGATTCGATGCGGGTCTCCCACATGCTCGGGTTCAAGCCAGCCGCTGAGCTGGTTGAGGAAGCTCAGATGTTCGGTGAGAAGTACGGCATCACAACGTTCAAGCTCAAGGTCGGCCGACTGCCCGTGAGCGAGGATGTTGAGGCGTGCCATGCGCTCGTTGAGCACCTCGGCGACGATGTGGAGATCTACCTGGACGCTAACCGCGGCTGGACCGCTAACCAGGCGATGGATGTTCTGCGGCAGATCGAGGACCTCCCAATCACGCTGTTCGAAGAACCGAACGATGCGAAAGAGGCGATGGGCCGCCGTCGATTGGTGCAGCACTCGCGCATCCCGATTGTGGGCGACGAGTCGGTTCCGACCGCCGGGGACGCATCGCGTGAGCTGTTGTCCGGCGGCTGCAACGCGATCTGCATCAAGACCGCGCGCTCCGGTTTCACTGAGGCGACCGAGATTCTCGGGCTGTGCACAGGCCTCGGCGTTGACGTGACGATAGGCAATCAGATTGACACCCAGGTCGGCTCGCTGGCAACCGTAACGTTCGGCGCCGCACACAAAGCGACCTCAGCACGCGCGGGCGAGCTGTCCAACTTCCTCGACATGGCCGATGACCTGCTCGCTGACCCTATCGAGATTATTGACGGGCGCATCGCGGTCCGCGACATCCCGGGAGTCGGCGCTGAGATCGACGAAGACAAACTCAACCGCTACCGCGTGGACCTGTAAATGCTGAAATCTGTAGCTACGGAGATCTGAAGCTACAGAATCAATCAAACGACAGTGGCCCCGACCGTTACGGTCGGGGCCACGCGCCTACCTCATCCGCAGGGCTTCATTCAACGCCCTAACGAATCAGCGCTGTATACGGATCAGCGTTCTGGGTCGAGAACGAAGTCATACTGGACCTCTTCGCCTTCGCCGTCGCTTGCCGGCTTAGGGTCGAGCATGAGTTCAGGCTTGACTGCCGATGCGATGTCGTCGTCATTGTGCTCGTCGCCTGGGAAGTAGAGCTGGGCGGTGAGCAGCTCGTAGCCTGGCGCGGAGACCTTGACGTGGATGTGCGCTGGACGCCATGCGTGCCAGCCAGCGGCCTCGATCAGCTGACCGCATGCGCCTTCGGTTGGGATCTGGTACGGCGCAGGGCGGATCGTCTTGATATCGAATTCGCCGTCCTCGTTAGCGAGGAAGCTTGCGCGCAGGTTCCACTCCGGGATGCCTGGAGCGAACTGCGAATACAGGCCGTATTCGTCGGCGTGCCACATCTCGATCTTCGCGTTGGACAGCGGCGTGCCGTCAACAGCGGTGACCTTGGACTTGAAACGGAACGGAGTGCCCGGCTCGTCTTCGCGCATCGGGATCTTGGCGTCCCACTCGTACTCTGGGGAGTCTTCGACGTAGTAAGGGCCTTCGATGGTGCCCTTGGAGCCTTCGCGGTGCTCGGTTGCTACGTCCTCAACTGCGTGCTCGATCCACACGTCGAGGAACAGCGGCCACTCGCCGTCTTCGCCGACCTTGATGAGCCAAGACTTCAGAGCGTTGTACTCATCGTAGGAAACCTTCTCTTCGTAGACGATGTCGGTCAGGGCCTTGATGGCCTTGCCGGCAAGCAGGCTGACGCGTTCGTGGTCAACTGGCTGATCGCTGCGGTGTGCAGCAGCGCGGTCCTTGAAGCGGGCCGATGCCTGTGCGCCGGAGTCTGCGGCGCGGGCTTCAGATGCCTGGGTGTGCTGGGTAGCCATGATTGCTCCTTATGGGTTGAGTAGTTGTGGTCGTTCTGGGTTGGGTTGAGGTTATATCCCGATGCGGCGTCTGGTCTGGTGCCGCTACGGAAGGCTTATGCAGGATGGATGCCCCGGTATTTCGCCGCGGTGATGAATGCTTCGAGGTTCACCTCATCCTTGCGGAATGCCGCGATGCGCAGTGCGAGGCGGAGGATCATCTTGATGTCGCGCGGAGTGACTTCAGGGAACGTTTCTACGAGGGTGTCCAGCAACTCGTCCCCGAGGTCAGCGCCGTGGCCGTCTGCGAGCATTCCCCAGATGGTGCGGGCGTCTTCGCGGCTCGGCAGGTCGTAGTCGATCACGACTGCGCAACGAGCCAGGATGGCCTCGTCGACCCCGTCCACGCGGTTGGTCGTGAGGAACAGGAGCCCGTCGTAGTACTCGAGGGTGCGCAGGAATTCCGCAACAATCGCGTTCTGCTCAAGCTCAAGCCCGCGCTGCAGCACGAAGACGTCGGCTTCGTCGAGCAACAGCACCGCGTCCCAGCGCTTGGCACGCTCGAATGCGGTCTCGAGGTTTTTCCGGATCGATTCGGGGTTAATCCCAAGCGTTCCGGTATGGATCGAGTACAGCGGACGGTGTGAAACTTCGGCGTATACCTCCGCGGTCAGTGTTTTACCGACGCCTGGCCGGCCGCGAGCGAGGATCACGTTGCCTGCAGACTTGCCTTCGATGATGTCTCCGGTGAACACGGAGATGTCGGAGGTCAGGATGTCGAGCAGCTCGACTTGCTCCTCTGGCAGAACCAGCTTGTCTCGCAGGTTTTCGTCGTATTCGTACGGGGTGAGGTCGCCGACGTTGACGTCGATGTAGTCTTGCGCGGCAAGGTCGAAGACCGCGACGGCGGTCACGACGGGAACCTCACCGAGGCCTTGACCGTCAGTGCTGTCAGCAAGAACCGATGGTGAACCGGTACGCAACGGGGCGATCGAGCCTGGCTTGACGTCCTGAACCACTTTTCGGTTGGTGCGGCTCTTGGGGGATTTGTGGTCTTCGGTGCGGATCGCGGTTCCGGTGAACATGAACTGCTGCGCGAAGCCGTTATCGATGACATCTTGGTACACGTCGCGGCGCTTCTGGTAAGCGGCCTTGAGCTCTTCGGTCTCGTGGAATGCTCCCTGAGCCGTCAGTGCCTGCTCCGGGGTTTTACCCACGATCGCGGAGTCTTCCAGCAACAAAAGCCGTGGCGTCTTGGAAGGCCGCTGCACCGTGGGGCTGTCAGCCTCCATCGTGATCTTGACGCGTGCATCGCGAGAGATGTCGGCGTGTTCAAATTTGATGTCGGCTACTAGATACGGGTGCAGATAGCCGTCCTCTTCTTGCACGTAGACCCAGCCGTCGATCTTGTCGTCGGCGAGGAACTGCTTGAAGAGCGCTTCAGCCGATTCGATGCTCGGGATGGTCCCGTAGTCGCCCTTGCGTGCTGCTTGAACTGCGGCGACGGTACGAACAAAGGTCTCGTTACCTAGAGATTCTGCGGTTGCAGCGAGGTCTTCAAGTGCGTGGTCAGTGAGGAAACGGTCTGGGATTCCCATGCCCTCGGATCGCCAGGTCTTGGCTTGCTCGCGAGATACAGCCATGTCTTCCGATGTTGTGGCTCGAACCACTGCGGCTGGCGCAATGAACATCAGGCCCACTCCTCACACAACACATTCGCATTAGTGACCTAGACCCTCCTCTAGTGATCCAGGTCACCCGTTCTGCACCTCACCTTAGCGGAGATTTTGAGACTCGAGAATTACCTAGTCCGTATGAACCTAGACGTTCCAGATATAGGTCTGATAACGCTGATCTAACTATGGTTAGCCTCTCTTCGCTAGAAACTGTCAGGGGTTTACCAGATCATGGATGCATGGGCGGTTTTAAAGGTTTTGCGAAGAAGTATTTTCTGGCGATCACAGCGCTCGTAGCGCTCGCGGTCGTCGTCACGTTGTGGGCGCTTGGCAGCCCGGCGGCGCGTTGGCTCGCTACCGTGTACGTTTCGCTCATCATCCTCATCACGGCCGTCGACATGGTCAAGAGCGTGTTGCGCGGCAACTTCGGCCTCGACATCCTCGCGGTTGTCGCGATGGTCGCCTCACTCTTGGTGGGTGAATACATCGCCGCGACGATCATCGCGCTCATGCTCACCGGTGGCGAAGCCCTCGAAGACTATGCGGCTTCACGGGCTCAACGTGAGCTCACCGCGCTCGTCGACCGGGCACCCGATACCGCCCATCACATCACCTCAAGTGACTCGTATGCTCTCGCGGCCGCCGATGCGGTGGCTGGCTCCGCAGATCACGAGCTGGAAGTGGGGCTCGGCCTCGTCGATGTTCCGGTCACTGAGGTCGAGGTTGGCGATGTTCTGCTGGTCCGCCCGTCCGAGGTCGTTCCAGTGGATGCCGAACTGCTCGACGATCACGCTTCGGTCGACGAAGCGAGCCTCACAGGTGAACCGCTCCCCGTCAGCAAAACGCGCGGCGAGAAGCTCATGTCGGGTTCCGTCAACGGTCACACCGCTATCCGTGTTCGCGCGATCGCGACCGCGGACGATTCGCAGTATCAGCGCATCGTGCAGCTCGTGCGCGAGGCCGAGCAACAACAAGCACCGACCGTGCGCGTCGCGGACCGTTTCGCTGTGCCTTTCACGATCGTTTCGCTCCTCGTTGCCGGTGCCGCGTGGTGGTTGTCTGGCGATCCGGTACGTTTCGCCGAAGTCCTGGTTTTGGCGACGCCATGCCCTCTGTTGATCGGTGCCCCGGTCGCGTTCATGGGCGGGATGTCCCGCGCATCCCGTTTGGGTGTCATCGTCAAGGGTGGCGCAACACTCGAGGCGCTGTCCCGCGCGAACTCGGCTGCCTTCGACAAAACCGGAACCGTCACGTTCGGCCACCCGAGCATCGAACGCATCCTCCCCACCGAAGGTTTCGAAGAAAACCGACTGTTGCAGATCACCGCGACTGCCGAACAGTTCTCATCCCACGTTCTGGCTGAAGGCATCATCCAGGAAGCGCAAGAACGAGGACTCGAGATGCTCGAAGCCCACGATGCGAGTGAGATCGCAACCAACGGCGTGAGCGCGGTCGTCGACGGCCACAACGTCCGTGTCGGCAAGAAGACCTTCATCGAAGAAGTCGTAGGCGATATCGCCCAGCCTGAACTGCAGGCCTCCCAAACCGCTGTATACATCAGCGCTGGGGACACATTGGGTGGCGTCATCGTGATGGCAGACGAGGTTCGCGAAGAAGCCGCCGGAACCATCGAGGCGCTCCGCGAACTCGGCGTGAGCAACATCGCGCTGCTGACCGGCGATAACCAGGCGACCGCAGATTCGGTCGGTACGCACATCGGTATCACCGACATCGCAGGCAACCTGTTGCCCGAAGACAAAGTCCGCCGCATTACCGAGATGAAACAGCCGACCCTCATGGTCGGCGACGGCATTAACGACGCCCCAGTGCTGGCCGCGGCCGGCGTGGGCGTCGCAATGGGTGCGCGCGGCGCATCGGCCGCAAGTGAATCCGCCGACGCCGTCATCACCCGCGAAGACATCTCGCTGGTCGCCCGCGCCGTCGACGTCGGTAAATGGACGTACCAGGTTGCGATCACCGCGATCCTCATCGGTATCGCCCTCTCGCTGGGCCTCATGGGCTTCGCCGCGTTCGGTTTCATCCCGGCAACCATCGGCGCGCTACTGCAGGAGGTCGTGGATCTTGCGTGCATCCTCTACGCGCTCCGCGCTCTCGGCGGACCGGACCGTGTGAGCCGATTCCTCCCTCAGCAGAACGCGTCTACACGTGACCGAGCTCTCATTTAGAGGGATAACGTTTTAGGCTAGTTTCATGACTACACCTACATCACCACGTACCCCTTCGGCGATCGATGCAGTTGCCGAGGAATTTATGACCGCGTTCGGCAAGCTCGTACCTGAACACCTCGTGAGCATCGGGAGCCCGGACGCTCCCGACCACTACGCGGACTACTCCCCTGCAGGCACGGCGCAGGAGCGCGAACTGTACGTATCGACGCTCGAGAAGCTCAAGACGCTCGAGCCAACCGATGACGCCGACGCCGTCACGCTCGACATCATGAACGAGCGCCTCACGGTCAAGCTCGAACTGTTGGATACCGGCGTTCCGTCGTTCAACAACATCGCTTCCCCGGCCCAAGGCATCCGATCGATCCTCGACCTCATGCCGCAAAAGACCGCTGAAGACTGGGCCACGATCACGCGCCGCATCAAGCACATCCCTGCCGCGCTGGAGGGCTACCGTGCAACCCTCGAGGAGGCACGCACCAACGGCAAGGTCCCAGCAGTACGCCAGGTGGACATCGTCGCTGAGCAGTGCGCGGCCTACGCGGCCGAGGACGGCTACTTCGCGAAGATCGCCGAGATCGCAGCCCCTGCCGGACTCGACGATGCGGCACGCGATGAGCTCGTTGCCGCCGCGTCCCAGGCCGGCGAAGCCTACGCAGATTTCGCTGAGTACGTCACCAACGTTCTGCGCCCATCGGCCCGCCAAGAAGACGCGTGCGGCCGCGAATACTACGCACTCGCATCGCGTGACTTCCTCGGCGCCGAAGTAGACCTCGAAGAGGCCTACCAGTGGGGTGTTGAAGAGCTCGACCGCATCATCGCAGAACAAGAAGAGGTCGCCGAGCAGATCAAGCCGGGCGCAACCATCGAAGAAGCGATGGACGTACTCAACGCAGACCCTAAACGCCAGCTTCACGGCACGGATGCACTGCGCGAATGGATGCAGGAGCTCTCCGACAAGGCCGTGCGCGAGCTCGCAGGAACCCACTTCGAGATCGACCCTCCGATGGACCGCCTCGAATGCATGATCGCCCCAACCAACGAAGGCGGCATCTACTACACGGGCCCATCCGATGACTTCTCCCGCCCGGGCCGCATGTGGTGGTCCGTGCCAGAGGGCGAAGACACGTTCACGACGTGGTCGGAAACCTCGACCGTCTACCACGAGGGCGTGCCAGGCCACCACCTGCAGATCGCTACCTCGACCATCAACTCGGACGAACTCAACAGCTTCCGCCGCGAATTCTCCTGGACCTCGGGCCACGGCGAAGGCTGGGCTCTCTACGCTGAGCGCCTCATGGAAGAACTCGGCTACCTCGAAGACCCAGGCGACCGCCTCGGAATGCTCATGGCACAGCGCCTTCGCGCGGCCCGCGTCGTGTTCGACATCGGTTTGCACTGCGGTTTCGACATCCCAGAGCGTTGGGGCTCCGGCGTCTGGACTGCTGAGAAGGGCCTCGAGTTCCTCAAGAAGAACGTCTTCGAGTCCGAAGGCCGCATCGAATTCGAGTGGCTGCGCTACATGGGCTGGCCAGGCCAGGCACCGTCCTACAAGATCGGCGAGCAGATCTGGATGCAGATCCGCGCAGAAGCCGAAGAGCGTGAAGGCTCCGAGTTCAGTGCTAAAGACTTCCACACCCGCGCGCTCAAGCTCGGCGGTATGGGTCTCGACTCACTGCGCCGCGCGCTCCGCTAATGAAGACGCTCCGCTAAGCAGGGCGCACAGCTACGCAGCGCTCGGCTAAGCAGCGTTCACCTAAGCAGCGCTCAGCATAAATAACCTGACATCCACGTGGGGGAAGTACCGGCCGGTACTTCCCCCACGTGCGAAGATAGAACCTATGGTTTCCCAGCAACTACCCGAACCACCCGCATCCACCCCACGCTCGCAAGCCGGCTTATCGGCGCTTGACCGTGCGCGTTTGTCTTTGGCTACCTTCGCGGGGCGGGCTGCATCGCTCGCTTCACGCGTCGTAGGCCGTGGTTCGGGGCAGTCGATCCAAGGCGCGATCCTGACCCGCCTGGCCCCGCGAGCTTTCGAACACTTGCTCGCTGGCCGCACCATCGTCGCGGTCACCGGAACCAACGGCAAGACCACGACCACTCACTTTGTCGCCGCAGCCGTACGCGAAGCCTTGGGTAAGGATGCCTCACGCCTGGTGACGAACGCTGACGGTGCGAACCTCCACCGCGGCATCGCATCCGCGCTTTCTGAGGCCCCGAAAGCCGACATTGCGGTGCTCGAGGTCGACGAGCGCGTCGTCGCGGACCTCGTGAAGCTCGGGAAACCGAAGATCCTCGCGATGCTGAACTTCTCCCGAGATCAGCTGGACCGCAACCACGAAATCAAGGCTCTGGCTCGCGCGTGGCGGAACGCTCTCGAGGAAGCCGGCGAAGACGGCCCGCTCGTGATCGCGAACGCGGAAGAGCCTCTGGTTGCCTGGGCTGCGGAAACTGCGCGCGAGACCGTGTGGGTCAACTCGGGTTCGGTGTGGAACGACGACGCCGTGCTGTGCCCGGGGTGCGACACGGTTTTGGAACGTGAAAACCCTGAGGTCGATGACGATGGCAACGTGACGTTCGCCGGTACGTGGCGTTGCCCTGGCTGCGACCGGAGCCAGCACAAGGCCACGATCGTGGTTCGCGGTGAAACGGTGCACGATGCGGACGGCAACGAGCTGGATCTGCAGCTGAATGTGCCCGGCCGGTTCAACGTCGGCAACGCCGCTGTTGCGTTGGCTACCGTGCGTGAATTCGGTGTGGACACTGACACTGCTCTGGCGGGTATGCGGAAGGTTCAGGCGCCTGCTGGGCGCTTTGGGATCAACGAGATTCGCAACGTGAAGTGCCGGTTGATGCTTTCGAAGAACCCGGCCGGCTGGGCGGAATCGCTTCCGCTGGGTACGAGCGATCCGCTTGTTTTGGCGATCGACTCGGTTCTCGCTGACGGCCGCGATGTGTCCTGGCTGTGGGATGTCGACTTTGAGTCGTTGCGGGGCCGGCAGGTCATCGCGACCGGCCGGAACACCTTCGACCTCGCGGTCCGGCTCGACTACGCGGGCGTTGAATGCCAGACCATCAAGGACCTCGGCACCGCGATCGAGACCGCAGGCTCGATGCGCGCGGATCAGTCCGCGCCGCTCGACGTCATCGCTACCTACACTCCGTTCCAGGTTTTGCGTCGTATGGGAGGCGCCAAGTGAGCACAGCAAACAACGCGAGCACGAACAACAGCGCAACCCCGAACAACGGCACCGTAACCGCATCGAAGGAACTCGCGGGCCGCACGCTCAGCATCGTGAATGTATACCAGTCGCTACTGGGTATTTACGGCGACCGCGGTAACGCGATGGTTTTGGCTGAGCGTGCCCGCCGTCGCGGGGCTGAGGTCATCGAGCATGTTGCGGAGCCTGGTTCCCCGGTCCCGGACGATGCCGACATCTATGTTTTGGGCGGCGGCGAGGACGGCGCCCAGACCGCAGCCGTTCGTGCGCTTGCGGCCGATGGCGTGCTGGCTCGCGCTGTTGAGCGCGGTGCGGTCGTGTTCGGCGTGTGCGCGGGCTACCAGATTCTTGGGGAGACGTTCACGGTCGGCCACGATAACGCCGAGCGTGAGGGCCTGGGCTTGTTGAACGCCCAGACGGTGCGTTGCGATCCACGCGCGGTGGGCGAGATTGTGACGCGTCGCCGCGGCGTGACCGGCAACGATGCTTTGATCACTGGCTTTGAGAACCACGGCGGCCAGACGCGGTTGTTGGCTGGCACTGAGCCGCTCGCTGATGTGATCGAAGGCGTGGGCAACGGCGACGGCACGGAGGGCGCTGTCAAGGGCACCGTGTACGGAACGTATCCGCATGGGCCGGTTTTGGCCCGCAACCCGGCATTGGCTGACGAGCTCATCACGGTTGCGACCGGGGTGCAGTTCGCTCCCCTCCCGATCCAGGCGATCGCCGCTCTGCGTGCCGAACGTTTGGAGGGCCACCTTGGCAGCTAACTCCCCTGTCGCTGACTGCGCTATGGCTACACCTCCGGCGCTCGTGCTGGGCTCGACTTCTCCTGGCCGTGCGGCCGTGTTGACGGCCGCTGGAATCGCGTTCGCTCAGCAGGCCTCGCACGTGGATGAGGACGCCGTGGTCGCCTCGGCCACGGCGTCGGGAGAAACACAGTTGAGCCCTGCGGATGAGGCGCAGCTGTTGGCTGAAGCGAAAGCCGCCGATGTGGCACAGGCTTTACGCGCGAACCCTACGGGTTCGCGGCTCGTTTTGGGATGCGATTCGGTTTTCGAATTCGAAGGTGTCGCGTACGGGAAGCCCCACACCCCCGAGGTGGCGCGGGAACGCTGGCTTGCTCAGCGAGGCCGTGAAGGCGTGCTTCATTCGGGGCATTGCCTGATCGATCATGAAACGGGCCGGCAGGCAACCGAGTGCGTATCTTCCACGGTTCGTTTCGCGGACATCAGCGATGCCGAGCTCGACGCGTACATCGCCACCGGGGAGCCTCTCCCGTGCGCTGGTGCCTTCACGGTCGATGGCCGCGCAGCCGCTCTCATCGACGGAATCGACGGCGACTTCCACGCGGTCGTAGGGCTCTCCCCCGCCGCGCTTCGGCGCATGCTCGCCGAGCTCGGGCACCCACTCACACTCGTGTGGCCTGCCTAGCCAACCAGCCGCCTGCGTAAGCCAGCCAACCGCGAACTTGAGCGGAAATGACCAAAGCGCGCAGGGCGTCGTAGGCTTAAGGCAGTGCAACGGTCTGTAGGGTTCCCACAAAAAACAGGCCAATTCGGGCGGGAAATCCTGGATAATTCAGGAGGTTCCCCACATATCGGATAGGCTCACAGAGTCTATGCAACGTAAGGAGCAGCCAGGCTCATGCCAGAACTGACCAAGGTTTTGATCGCCAACCGTGGCGAAATCGCTGTCCGCATTATTCGCGCGGCGGCCGATGAGGGCATTAAGTCCGTCGCCGTGTACGCCGACTCCGACCGCAACGCCATGCACGCGCGCATGGCTGATGAGTCGTTCGCGCTGGGTGGGGCTTCCGCTACCGAATCTTATTTGAATATCGAGAAGATCATCTCGGTCGCTAAGCGCTCCAAGGCCGATGCGATCCACCCGGGATACGGCTTCCTCGCGGAGAACGCTGACTTCGCTCAGGCCGTGATCGATGCTGGCCTGATTTGGATTGGCCCGTCCCCTGAAGCGATCCGTGCGTTGGGCGACAAGGTTCAGGCCCGCCACATCGCGCAGAAGGTTGGCGCTCCGTTGGTTCCTGGCACGAAGGACCCCGTGTCCTCGACCCAGGAGGTTCTGGACTTCGCTGACGAGCACGGCCTCCCTATCGCTATCAAGGCTGCCCACGGTGGTGGCGGCCGCGGCATCAAGGTCGTTCGCGACCGCTCGGACATCCCTGAGCTCTACGATTCCGCTGTTCGTGAGGCAACCGCGGCGTTCGGCCGCGGCGAGTGCTTCATCGAGCGCTTCCTGGACGCTCCTCGCCACGTCGAAACCCAGTGCCTCGCTGATAAGGAAGGCAACGTCGTCGTGGTTTCGACCCGCGACTGCTCGCTTCAGCGCCGCAACCAGAAGCTTGTCGAGGAAGCCCCTGCACCGTTCTTGACGGACGAGCAGAACGAGCGCCTCTACGAGTCCTCGAAGGCGATCCTGCGCGAAGCCGGCTACGTCGGCGCAGGTACGTGTGAGTTCCTTGTAGGCCAGGACGGTGTGATCTCGTTCCTCGAGGTCAACACTCGCCTTCAGGTTGAGCACACCGTATCCGAAGAGATCAGCGGCATCGACCTAGTGCGTGAACAGTTCCGCATCGCACGCGGTGAAACGCTGGGCTACGAAGACCCTGAGCTGCGCGGCCACTCCTTCGAGTTCCGCATCAACGGTGAGGATCCGGGCCGTAACTTCATGCCAACCCCAGGCACGCTGTCGACCCTCAAGTTCCCTACCGGCCCAGGCGTTCGCGTGGACACCGGTGTTGAGCAGGGCGAATCCGTGACCGGTAACTTTGACTCGATGATCGCTAAGCTCATCGTGACCGGCCGAACCCGTCAGGAAGCTGCTGAACGTTCGCGCCGCGCCTTGAAGGAATTCGAGGTTGAAGGCATGGCGACCGTGGTTCCGTTCCACCGCGTCGTGATGGAAGACCCGGCGTTCATCCCTGAGGATGAGGACAAGCCGTTCGAGGTTCACACCCGCTGGATCGAAACCGAGTTCAACAACACGATCAAGCCGTACACCAAGGCCACCCCGGCTGAGGAAGACGACGAGGACATCCAGCACTACACGGTCGAGGTTGGCGGTCGACGCCTCGAGATCGCTCTGCCGGCCTCGCTCGGTTCCGGTTCCGGCGGCGCCCGCGCACAGCACAAGCCGAAGCGTCCTAAGCGCGCTCGCGGCGGTGCGGCTGCCGCGGCTTCCGGCAACGACCTGACCTCGCCTATGCAGGGCACGATCGTCAAGGTTGCTGTCAAGGACGGCCAGAAAGTCTCCGAAGGCGATCTGATCGTGGTACTTGAAGCGATGAAGATGGAACAGCCGATCACCGCGCACCGCGACGGCGTGGTCAAGAAGCTCAAGGCGAGCGTCGGCGGGACCGTCTCCGCATCCGAGGTGCTCTGCACCATTGACAACGAATAAGCGGTGAAGAATAAGAATCGCGCCGGATAGGAATCATGCCGATTCACAATTCATAAATGTAAGGGCCAGGAAACTTGGAAGTTTCCTGGCCCTTACGTTGTGCTGATGCGGCCGCGTCTGTAGCTGGTTGCTTGGCCGCGTCAGATGTGGCGGTCACCACCCGATGCGGCGTCGGTCCGCAAGCAGTACCGCAAGCCGCGTCAGATGTGCCGGTGCAGGCGACGGGCGGCTTCTGCGACCGAGCCAGACAGCGACGGGTAGATCGTCACGGTGTCCGCGAGGTCGTCGACGTTCATGTGCTTACGCACTGCGGTCGCAATCGGATAGATGAGCTCAGACGCGCGCGGAGCCACTACGACGCCGCCGAGCACGGTACCGGTGCCGCGACGAGCGAAAATCTTGATGAAGCCACGCTTGATGCCCATCATCTTGGCGCGCGGGTTCGTCGTCAGGTCCAGCATGAAGGAATCAGCGACCACAGCGCCCTGATCAACGAGCGCCTGGCTCACACCGACCGTTGCAATCTCAGGGGAGGTAAACACGTTCGAGGCGACTTCGTCCACCCTGAGCGGGGTCACCGCGTCGCCCATCAGGTGAGCCACAGCGATCCGTCCCTGCATCGCAGCAACCGAAGCCAGCGGGAACACACCCGTGCAGTCGCCGGCCGCATAGATGTGCGGAGCCGTGGTGCGGGAAACACCATCGACCGTGATGTGCCCGGACTCAGAAACCGCAACCCCGGCTCCTTCAAGCCCCATGTCTGCGGTGTTCGGGATCGCGCCGACCGCAACGAGACAGTGGGAGCCCTCAACAGTGGTGCCGTCGGAGAGCTCTACCGTGACCTTGTCGCCGTCACGGGTCACCGAATTGGCTCGGACCTCGGAACGGACCTCAACACCGTTCTCCTCGAAAACGTCCTCAAGCAAGCGGGCAGCATCCTCGTCCTCGCCAGGCAGAACACGGTCGCGCGAAGACACGAGGGTCACACGGGACCCCAGAAGGTTGTATGCGGAAGCGAACTCGGCACCCGTGACACCCGAACCGATCACGATCAGATGCTCAGGGTTCTCCTTCATCCCATAGACCTGCTTCCAGGTCATGATGCGCTCACCATCAGGAACAGCGGTCGGCAACTCACGCGGATGCGCGCCCACCGCAACAATCACATAATCGGCATCGAAGCGGGAGGTCGAGCCGTCCTTGCCCTCGACCTCAACCGTGTGCGTGCCCACCAAACGGCCCCGGCCATCGACCACCTCGACACCCGCCTGAACCAAGCCAGCCCGGATGTCCGCCGACTGCTCGGCCGCCAACGCAAGCAAACGTTCATTGATGTAGCCGAGGTCCGCATCAACCTCATGCTCATCCGTGCCACGGATCGTCAGCTCATTCGCAACGGACACACGGCGCACGGCGTCTGCGGAACCAATCAGAGTCTTGGAAGGGACGACGTCGGTCAGAACAGCCGAACCACCCGTCCCCTGTTCCTCGATCAAGGTCACCCGCGCACCGAGTTGCGCACCAACCATCGCGGCCTCATAACCACCTGGGCCGCCACCAATAATGACAAGACGTGGAGAGTTAAAATCAACTTGAGCGCTCACAGCCTCCATTGTGTCATCTCAGGCACGCGTGTCATCTCAGGCACGCGCTCGCTGAATCCCCGTAGCTCGCTGAATCGCCCTTCAGGAGGGATCGCGTACGATGCGGTTGTCACGACGATCCGGCGACGTTGCCGCAGGAGCCGCTCAAACTTGATACGATAGACACGAATGCGCGCAAGCGCTGTCATCATCGCTTTGCTTTGAATCAATGCATTGCCCCAATGCTTTGCCCCAAGGAGGCCATCCGTGTACTCGGCCGATGGAAAGAACAAGAACCACTCAGGTGAAGGCCACGCAGTCAGCAACATCATTCTGTTCGTGGTGCTGTTCGCGATTCTCCTCGCTGGTATCTACGCCCTGACTTTCGCTGATCTGCATGACCCAGCGAAGGCATGGTTCCCATTCATCGCATGTGTCGCGGGCGGTACCCTCGCATTCGGCATCGGCAAGCACGTGACCGGCCGCGCAGACAAGAACCCAGACGTCACCGCGAACGAAGCCGGCGCTCTGGACGCTGTCGACGACGAATACCGCAAGGCCGTCTCCAAGTAGGAGCTCATAAACTTCGCGGCTTAAAAGCTTTGCGGTGGGGCGCATCCGTCACGGATGCGTCCCACCTTTTCTGTATGTACGTTTCTGTTGTAGGTTTTCCCGCGGCGCTCGGCCGTTCTCCTAGGCGACTAACCTAGGCCGCTGAACGGCCTAGGCTAAAACGCTCAGGCTTCGCCGAACACGTTAGTCAGGAACGTCTCAACCCAGTCGAGTAGTTCTTGGTCGGTGAGCCGCTGAGCGCCGAGCCCCTGCCCCTTCGGGAACGGAGCCAGAACCGCTTTCAACGCAGGCTTGTGCATCGCGCCCGGGTACAGGCGCTTCATCCGCATGACCCGTGATTCAGCGAGGTTGTCCGGAGCGAAACGGATGTAGTTGCCTTGGGCCTGGATCTCGTTGATGTTCACCGAACGCGCCACAATACGCACCCGCGCAACCGAAACCAGCAGCTGCGCAGCCTCCGGAAGCTCACCGTAACGGTCCTTGAGCTCCTCGACCACCGCATCGACCGCTTCCGGTTCAGCGGCCTGCGCAAGCTTCCTGTACGCTTCCAGGCGTAGTCGCTCGCTCGGCACATAATCCTCAGGGAAGTGAGCGTTCAACGGAAGCTCGATCTTCATTTCCTGGCTCGTGGAGTCCGTATCGCCCTTGAACGCGGCAACGGCCTCGCCCACCAGACGGATGTACAAGTCGAATCCGACGCCCTGAATATGGCCGGACTGCTCGCCACCCAGAAGGTTGCCCGCGCCACGCAATTCGAGGTCCTTCATAGCCAGCTGGTGGCCCGAACCCAATTCGTTGTGCGCCGCAACCGCCTTGAGCCGCTCAAGCGCGACCTCGCCCAGCGGACGCTCCGGATCCCACAAGAAATACGCGTACGCGCGGTCACGGCCACGCCCCACACGGCCACGCAACTGATGAAGCTGCGAAAGGCCATAGTTATTCGCGCGGTCCACGATCAGCGTGTTCGCGTTAGCGATATCCAAGCCGGTCTCGATGATGGTCGTGGACACGAGCACGTCATAGCTGCCCTCCCAGAAATCCACCATGATCTGCTCAAGCCGGCTTTCCGACATGCGGCCATGCGCAACAGCGATCCGCGCTTCCGGCACCAGCTCAGCGAGCTGCCCCGCAATCTTATCGATCGAGGACACCCGGTTGTGGACGTAGAAAACCTGGCCCTCACGCATCAGCTCGCGGCGGATCGCCGCAACCACCTGCTTGTCCGTGTACGGGCCCACATACGTCAAAACCGGGTGGCGTTCCTCCGGCGGGGTCGCCAACGTTGAGGTCTCGCGGATCCCCGTCAGCGACATCTCGAGTGTGCGCGGAATCGGGGTCGCGGACATCGCTAAAACGTCTACGTTGGTGCGTAGCTTCTTGAGCTGCTCCTTGTGCTCAACACCGAAACGCTGTTCCTCATCCACGATGATGAGACCCAAGTCCTTGAAAGCAACCTGCTTGGAAAGCAACCGGTGCGTACCGATCACCACATCGACCGAACCGTCGGCGAGCCCATCGAGGGTCTCTTTCGATTCCTTCGCCGTCTGGAAACGCGAAAGCGCCCGCACAACCACCGGGAAACCCGCGAAACGCTCCGTGAACGTCTCAAAGTGCTGCCGAGCAAGCAGGGTCGTAGGGACCAAAACCGCGACCTGTTTGCCGTCCTGAACCGCCTTGAACGCGGCACGCACGGCAACCTCAGTCTTACCGAAGCCCACGTCGCCGGAAATCAAGCGGTCCATCGGGACCTCGGACTCCATGTCTTTCTTGACCTCATCGATAGTGGTCAGCTGATCCGGGGTCTCAACGAACGGGAACGCTGCCTCAAGCTCGGCCTGCCACGGAGTGTCCGGCGCGAACGCGTGCCCGCGGGAGGCCATCCGCGCCGAATACAGCTTGACCAGCTCGCCCGCGATCTCCCGGACCGCACGGCGCGCCTTCGACTTCGTCTGCGACCAATCCGAGCCGCCCATCTTGGACAGCGTCGGCTGATCCCCACCCACGTACCGCGTGATCTGATCCAACTGATCCGTCGGAACAAACAGCCGGTCCCCCGGCGCGCCACGCTTGGACGGCGCGTATTCGATCACCAAATACTCGCGCACCGCCCCTGCGGTCTTGCGCTGTTGCATCTGGATGAAACGTCCGATGCCGTGCTGATCGTGCACAACATAGTCGCCTTCCTCCAGGGTCAGCGGGTCAACAGCATTCCGACGACGCGAAGCCAGCTTCTTCGTGGACCGCGCCACAGCCGAGCTCGCGCGGCCCAACACGTCGGCTTCCGTGAGGAACGCAAGCTTCACATCATCCAGCACGAAGCCGTTGCCGGCGAGCGCCTGCGTCACCTGGATCAGGCCAGGCCGCGGCGCCTCGTCGATCGACTCAACACGGCTCACCGGGATATCCGCATCAGAGAAAAGCTCAACCAAACGGTTCGCCGGGCCAGCGCCATCCGTGACCACAACAACTGACCAGTCATCCCGGACGCGGCCACCCACATACTCGAGCATCTGAGCGACATCACCGCGCCACGCGGCCGGCTCCCGCGCCGGAATCCGGACCGTCAGCCCCTCCTGAACGAGCTCCTCATCCGAACCCAACGCGGTCATCGTCCACCACGCCAAGCCAGCATCCAAAACCCCAGCGCGAGCCTGTCCTAACGTCTGGAAACCAGCCGCCTCAGCATCGTGCTCCATGCCGCCCGTGACCTGCGAAATATCAACCGGCGCATCCGCACCCATCGCCGCAGAAGACCACGAGGCCTCCAAGAACTCGGCGTTCGTAGCCAACAAATCAGCGGCACGGCCGGAAACCCGCTCCGGATCAGCGACGATCACAACAGACCCCGGGCCAAACACGGAAGACAGCGGAACCATCTTCTCCGCAAGCAAAGGAGCCAACGACTCCATGCCCTCAACGCTCAAACCGGCCGCGATCTTCTCGAGCATGTCGCGAGCGCCAGGCATCGAATCCGCGAGCCGGCGCGCACGCTCACGCAGACCCTCATCCACCAACATCTCGCGGCACGGAGGGCATTCGACCCGCTCCAACGCCGCGTCCTCGCCCAGCAGAGAACGCTGATCAGCGACAGAGAAATACGTGATCTCCTCGATCTCATCACCAAAGAAATCAACACGCACCGGATGCTCTTGAGTCGGCGGGAACACATCAATAATCCCGCCACGCACCGCGAACTCACCACGGTTAGCGACCATGTCCACACGCGAATACGCGGCAGCCGCGAGCGAGGCAACCACGCCATCGAAATCCAGCTCAGCGCCACGCACCAGCTCAACGGGTTCCAACGCGCCCAGGCCATCCACAATCGGCTGGATCAACGAACGCACCGGCATCACAACAACCTTGAGCGCCTCATCGCGCACATGCATACGGCGCAGCACGTTCAACCGGCGGCCCACCGTGTCCGACTTCGGGGACAACCGCTCATGCGGCAACGTCTCCCACGCAGGGAACTCCTCAACCGAACCCTCAGGCAGATAACTACCCAGCGCATCGACCAAGTCCCCGGCCGCGCGGCCCGTCGGCGTCACCACCACAGTCACCGCGCGCGCAGCATCGCCCGCACCGCCCGCACCGCCAGCCGGCTGCGGCAGGGACTGCGCGATCTGCGCGACCAACGGAGGCCGCAAGCCATCAGGTGCTGCGATCTCCTTCTCGTCCGCAGCGTCCGGCCCACGCTCAGCAGAAACCCGGATCCGCTCAAAAGCAGGGTCCTTCGCCAACGCGGTGAGCAGACCGTTCAAGGACATGCGGCGCCTTCCTCATCCCACTGGGGACTTCCACAAGGGATCAATCGAATCCAGCCACTCACAACAGCGACCGGCACGTACTATTAACTGCATCCAACATCCTATCGGTGCCGCGCCGCCATCCACCTAGAGCTGAGAGCGAGACCACCCCCATGGCTTTGTCCTCCACAACGAGCATCAACGCCCCCGTCGCCGACATCATCGCCGCCGCCGCTTCCCGCGACGTAGCCGAAGCACTCGCAGCGAAGGCGAAAGGCACCCTGATCGACCACAGCGTCACAGGTGACGCGGACTCCCCTACCGTGACCATGACCGTAGGTGTTCCTGCCGAACAGCTGCCGGCCGCCGTCAAGAAGTTCATCAAAAACGGCCTCAATGTGACCATCACCGAAAACTGGAGCCACGCATCGGGCGGCGACGCCGCCCAGGCCGAACTCACCGCACGCGTCTCTGGCGTGCCCGTGGCCTTCGCTGGAACCGAGAAGCTCACAACCGAAAACAACTCCACCACGATGGGTATCACGGGCGAAGTCACGAGCTCGATCCCTTTTCTCGGTCCGAAGATCGCGCAACAAGCCGAACCGCTCGTCGGGAAGATCCTCACAATCCGCGCTAACGCCATCAGCGCCCACATTTCGCAGTAAAACGCGTATTTCGCAATAAACCCTCTTTACCATAAACGCGCATCACTCCGTGCGGTGCCGGCTAACGTGAAAGAATTTCGTTAGGATATTGCCTTGGTGCGCCGGGAAGTCTGGTCGGCAATGGAAACGAAAAGCAGGAGAGTTCCTTGAAGCAACCAGAAAACAACGATGCCGCAACGGAAGATCTGAAAACTCCAGAAAACCTGGACACAGATAGCGCCGCTGACACCGGCACGGAGAACGTAGGCGAAGAAAGCGCGGGCGAGAACAAGCCCCTCCTGCTCACGGAACCCCGTGAAGACACCGTCGCTATTCAGCACCCCGATGACGGCCAGGTTTATCACGTCCCGTTCGATGACCTGACACACTTCAATACCCCGCCGGCGCGGGCAGGACAATCGAAGTTCAGCCACCGGGTAGGCAACATTCTGCGCTCCGATTCGATCGGCGGCATCCTGCTCATCATCGCCGCCATCGCGGCAGTCACCGTGGCTAACACCCCGCTCCAGGACTGGTACTACGCCGTGCGTGACTCGCACTTCGTGGTGCCGCTCGGCTTCACGACCATCGACATGTCGATCGGCCACTGGGCCTCCGACGGCCTGCTCGCGGTGTTCTTCTTCGTGGTGGGCCTCGAGCTTAAAACCGAGTTCGTCACCGGAGGACTAAGGAACTTCAAGCACGCGCTCCCGCCTATGGCTGCGGCCTTCGGCGGCGTGGCTATTCCCGCGCTCATCTACCTCGCAGTCAACATCGGCCAGCCTGCATCGGCCCTCCATGGTTGGGCAATCCCAGCGGCAACCGACATCGCGTTCGCGGTTGCGGTGCTTGCCGTCGTCGGCGCGTGGCTGCCCACCCCAGCCAAGCTGTTCCTCCTGACGCTCGCTGTGGTTGACGACCTCATCGCGATCATCATCATCGCGGTCTTCTATTCTTCCGACATCTCGTTCATGTGGCTCGGCCTCTCGCTCGTGCCGATCGCGATCTACGGGACGCTCGCGCAGCTGTTCCCGAACTTCTTCCGTCGCCAGAACTGGGCCCCATGGATCATTCTCTTGGGCCTTGGCTTCCTCGCGTGGGTCTTCATGCTGAACTCGGGAATCCACGCAACTATCGCGGGTGTTCTCCTTGGTTTCACGGTTCCAGCGAAGGTCAAGAAGGGTCACCGTGGTATTCCGCTCACTGAGGTCCTCGCGCACCGCGTCGGTCCGTTCTCAACCGGCCTCGCGGTTCCAGTGTTCGCGTTCTTCGCCGCTGGTGTGACCGTCGCTGGCATGGATGCTCTCAAGACCGCGATGACCGACACCGTGGTGTGGGGAATCATCCTTGGTCTCGTGGTCGGTAAGCCACTGGGCATCATGGGCGCGACGTGGCTCATCACCCGCACCCCGGCCGCTGAGCTTGATCCGAAGATCAAGTGGGGCGACCTGCTGGGTGTCACGATGGTCGCCGGCATTGGCTTCACGGTCGCGTTGCTGGTTGCTGAGCTGTCCTTCGGCGTCGAGTCCGTACACGGTGAGGACGCGAAGATCGCGATCCTCTTGGCATCGGTTCTCGCGGCCGTACTCGCAAGCATCTGGCTCGCACCACGCAACCGCCGCTACAAGCAAGAAGCACAGGCCAAGCAGGCCTCTGAGCGTAGCCAGGTCAAGTACTAGCGGCCCAGCCCGCACTCGGTGCTTCAACAACTCACTGCACTGCTTCAACACCCACTGCGCTGCTTCAATAACTCACTGTTTAAAGCGAGGAGCTCCGGTTGTTCTTCAACCGGAGCTCCTCTGTCATCACTCGCACCCTTGAGGTGTCTTCGACACTACAGACCGAGTCTCAATAAACCCTGGGATAGCCATGGAAAACCCCAGATAATCACGTGAAGATCCGCTGAACAGGGTTGATGCGTCCGGTTAGATCCGCGGATTTATGGGCCTCAATCCCGCTACCTGACAGGTTGCCGCTGATTGAGAGTGAGGAAACTGACAGCGCCAAAACTTACAGCGCGGAACCTAACCGCCGAAACCTACAGCGAGGAAATGAGCTTCTCGACCTCGTCAGCCGCGTCTGAGATCGTGATCGGCAGGGTTTTGCGTTCTTGTGAGGAGAAATCCGAGAGCACGTAGTCTGCGACCTGTTGGCGGCCAGGCGGGCGCCCCACTCCGACCCGGATGCGCCAGTAGTCTCGGGTTCCTAGGGCTTTGGTGATGTCTCGTAGCCCGTTGTGGCCGGCTTCGGAGCCTCCGAGGCGGGACTGTGTGGTGTCGAAGTCCAGCTCGATTTCGTCGTGGATTGCGATCACGTTGGAAGCCGGGACCCCGAAGTACTTTCCAACGCTCGAGACGGCACCGCCTACCCGGTTCATGAGTGTTGTGGGTTTGATGAGGGCTACGCGTGGGCCACCGATGCCGAGCCGCCCTTCTAGGAGCATGCTGCGGTGTGCTGAGGACGCTTTGAAGGTTCCGCCGATGCGGCTGGCGAGCTCATCGGCGACCATGAAGCCGATATTGTGTCGGTTTTTCGCATAGCGGGTGCCGGTGTTGCCGAGGCCGGCGATGAGGTACATGTCAGATGCCATGATTCAAGCGTATCTGGGCTTCCGCGTCCGGGCTTAAACGCATCGGTACCGCCGTGGGCGTCCACGGCGGTACCGATGGTGATTGTCCTGATACTGGTGGGCTCAGTCAGCCCGGTGTTTCAGGATGTTGGGGCTACTTACTTGGTAGCTTCTGCGCGGCGTGCGCGGTTGACCAGGAGAACGGTCATGCCGCCGAGCATGAAGGTTGCCGCGAGGCCTGCGCCCCAGACGAGCTCGGTGTTGACACCGGTGCGCGCCAGGTCGCCGCCAGTCGATGGGCCCTGAGCGTCGTTCGTGTTGTCGCCAACGACACCCGTGGTGTCCTCAGCGTCTTCGGATGGAGCTTCCGCAGAAGGAGCTTCCTCGGAAGGTGCCTCCTGGGATGGAGCCTCTTCGGTC
>NZ_QFWG01000008.1 GCF_003143995.1 Pseudoglutamicibacter cumminsii
CCGGTCACGGTGAAGCCCTCTGGAACCGAAGGGGTATCAGTCACGGCCTTCGAGGTGCCAGCGATATCGCCGGTGTTCGAAACGGTCACCGTGTAGGTGGCCTTCCAAGTCTTGCCTTCAGAAGTCACGACAGACGTGGTGTCTGCATCCTTCTTCACAGCAAACGCTGGATCCTTCGATACCGGGTTGCAGGCGTCGTTGTTCTCAGGGCCATCAGAGTCACCCTCCATGGTGACCTTGTTGAACAGACCCTTTGCAGGATCACCTTCACCCTCGGTCTCACATTCACCGACAGCTACCCAGTCAGCCTTACCAGCCTCGTAGGTACCAGAAAGAACAACCTCGAAGACCTTGTTCTCACCAGCAGCCAGCTTCACACCATCAGTGACAGTGAACGAACCATCAACCAGCTCGACGGTCTCACCGTCAACCTTGGCCTCAGTCAGCTCAAAGCCCTCTGGTACCGAAGGAGTATCGGTCACGGCCTTCGAGGTGCCAGCGATCTCACCATCGTTAGTGACAGTCACGGTGTACGCGGAAGTCCACTCACCATCAGCTACCTTAGCACCAGCTTCGGCGGAGTCCTTCTTCACCTTGAACGACGGATCCTTACCAACAGGGTTGCAAGCGTCGTTGTTCTCAGGTCCATCGGAATCACCCTCCATGGTTACCTTGTTGAACAGACCCTTGGAGGAGTCGCCCTCACCGGTGATGTCACATTCACCGACGGCGACCCAGTCAGCCTTGTCGGCCTCATAGGTACCGGAGAGAACAACCTCAAATTGTTTGTTCTCACCAGCAGCCAGCTTCACACCATCAGTGACAGTGAACGAACCATCAACCAGCTCGACGGCCTCACCGTCAACCTTGGCGCCGGTGACCTTGAAACCAGCAGGAACCGAAGGAGTATCGGTCACGGCCTTCGAGGTGCCAGCAACCTCACCATCGTTAGTGACGGTCACGGTGTAAGCAGAAGTCCACTCACCATCAGCTGCCGTAGCGCCAGCCTCGGCAGAGTCCTTCTTCACCTTAAACGACGGATCCTTACCAACAGGGTTACAAGCCTCGTTGTTCTCAGGGCCATCAGAATCCTCTTCCATGGTCACCTTGTTGAACAGACCCTTCGCAGGATCACCCTCACCGGTGATGTCACATTCACCAACGGCTACCCAGTCAGCCTTGTCGGCGTCGTAGGTACCGGAAAGAACAACCTCAAACTGCTTGTCCTTACCAGCATCGAGCTTCACACCATCCGTCACCGTAAAGGTGCCGTCAGTGATCTCGACCTCGGTACCGTCAACCTTGGCGCCGGTGACCTTGAAGCCTTCCGGAACGCTCGGGGTGTCAGTGACAACCTTGGAGGTACCCTCGATTTCGCCATCGTTAGTGACGGTCACAGTGTAAGCAGAGGTCCACTCACCGTTCTCAGCCTTCGCACCAGCGGAAGCCGAGTCCTTCTTCACCTTGAACGATGGATCCTTACCGACAGGGTTGCAAGCGTCATTGTTCTCAGGACCATCGGAATCACCCTCCATGGTCACCTTGTTGAACAGACCCTTCGCAGGATCACCTTCACCGGTGACATCGCATTCGCCAACGGCTACCCAGTCAGCCTTGTCGGCTTCGTAGGTACCGGAGAGAACAACCTCAAACTGCTTTTCCTTACCGGCTGCGAGCTTCACACCATCCGTCACCGTAAAGGTGCCGTCAGTGATCTCAACAGCTTCGCCGTCAACGGTCGCACCTTCGAGCTTGAAGCCCTCAGGAACCGAAGGAGTATCGGTCACGGCCTTCGACGTGCCAGCGATCTCACCATCGTTAGTAACGGTCACGGTGTAAGCAGAAGTCCACTCACCATCAGCTGCCGTAGCGCCAGCTTCGGCAGAGTCCTTCTTCACCTTGAACGATGGATCCTTACCGACAGGGTTGCAGGCGTCATTGTTCTCAGGACCATCGGAATCACCCTCCAAGGTGACCTTGTTGAACAAGCCCTTATCAGGGTTGCCCTCACCCTCGGTCTCGCATTCGCCAACGGCTACCCAGTCAGCAGAAGCTGCGTCGTAGGTACCGGAGAGAACAACCTCAAACACCTTGTCCTTACCGGCAGCGAGTTCAACGCCCTCGGTCACCGTGAACGAACCATCAACCAGCTCGACGGTCTCACCGTCAACGGTCGCACCTTCGAGCTTGAAGCCTTCCGGAACGCTCGGGGTGTCAGTGACAGCCTTCGAGGTACCCTCGATTTCGCCATCGTTGGTGACAGTCACGGTGTAAGCGGAAGTCCACTCACCGTTCTCAGCCTTCGCACCAGCGGAAGCCGAGTCCTTCTTCACCTTGAAGACAGGATCGTCTTCCTTGATGACCGGTACACAGGCGTCGTTGTTTTCTGGGCCGTCACCGTCACCGTTCATGACAACCAGGTTGAACAGACCCTTCTTCGGGTTGCCTTCACCAGTGATGTCGCATTCGCCAGCTGCAGTCCAGTCAACACCGGATTCTGCGACGTCGCCGCTGAGCGTAATGGTGAAGCTCTTCGAAGCACCACCGTCGAGGTTGACGCCTTCAGACACGGTGAACATACCGTCGCTCTGACGGGTTACAGCCTTGCCATCAACCTTGACTTCGGTGATCGTGAAGCCGGCTGGAACAGTCGGCTTGTCGGTAACCGGCTCCGAGGTCAGGTTCGGCTTATCCGTGTTGGTGACGGTGATCTTGTAATCAGCCGACCACGTGCCACCTTCCTTAGTCTTCACCTGCTCGGTGATGGATTCCTTCTGAACCTTGAAGCAACCCTCACCTGGCTGAGCTGGGATTTCAATCTCCGTCTCAGCAGTCTTTTCCAGCGGGGCACGAGTCTCAAGCGATCCAGTCGACCACACTGCCTTGTTCGTCAGCTTCATGTCAGCTTCCGGCGCGCAGTTCTGGATCACGCGAGCCTTGTAGCAAACCGAAGGCTGAGCATCGGCATCGTGGTGCTGCGTGAACTGATACGTTGCACCTTCATGCGCGTTGACAACACGAACCGTGAAGTTCTTGGTGCTCTTGTAATTGAGGAACTCTGGCTTAGCCAGCGTCCACTCGGACCCGGAGCCCTGCATGGTGGCACGGCCGATCAGCTTGTCGGTCTGCTTACCCTCAACTGCGTCGTATTCGTAGAACTCGAGCTGTGGAGCATCAACCGAGACACCCTCTTTAGCAGTGCCAGTCTTGACCGTGCGGAGCTTAAGCTCGCCCCACTCAGTCATACCGTTGTCGCCCGGAGCACAGTAACGCTTGTCCTGGTCAACAAAGTTCACCGAAAGCGGCTGGCAGTTGTTGCCCGCCGGGGTCACCTTACCGTTGGCATCAACCGTCCAGAACAGGAACGTTGCGGTGTCACCAAGCGAAACCATGCAGTTCGAGCTGCCCGGAATCATGCGAGCACCGTAGATCTTGCCCTGATACTTCGTGCCCTTGATGGTCTGCTCATCCAGCCACGTGGTGTCGCTGTTACCCGGGACACTCACGGAGCGATCGCACAGTGCCTTCTTTTCAAAGTCGTAGCAGGTAGCCCGGTTGTTGCCGTAGCTGAGCGGGTAAATAGCCTGCGCTGAGTTTGCTGGGTAGGCGAAAGCATCGTGAAGACGCGTGTGGGCAACGTTGTATACCGGAAGGCCCGGGTACGGCATGCCAATGGACTTACCGTTCAGGTCGAAGCATTCCTTCGCTTTGGCGTTGTTGCCAAGCGGGCCGGAACAGAAACCAGAGACCCGCTGGCGTTCCTGGCCCTCGTTGACTACCTCAGGCACGATCGTGGTACCCGAGGTGTCCTTCGAAACGACCGGGACGGCGGTGTATGAATCGCCTATTTTGAGCGGTTTAATCGTTGCTGAACCGTCGCAGTTGACCATGGTGTTGCCTTCTGGCTTGACACACCACAGTGCGGACTGAGCATTATTTCCAGCCGGTGCAGTCGTGAATGCGATTTTGCCGCCGGCCAAGTGGATCTCGGAATAGACCCGCATTTCGGCGGCCTTGGCAACAAAGTCATCCGTCGCGACGAGATTGCCTTCAGGGCTGAAACCCTCACACACCGCGTTGGTGTCGGCATCGAAGCAGCCAAGCTTGAACTGGCTCTTGCTTCCTTCGGTACGGCCAATCATGTAGTATTTGCCGTCCGATTCAAACAGGCCGCTGGCCTGGAAGTTGACGATGCCCTCACCGCGGGTACCAGAGAGGATCTGGACAGGTTCCTTCGTGATCTTCTTCGGCGGAACACCAGGAGCAACATCGGCGAAGTCAACAACACCCACAAAGTAGTTGCCAACACCCTTGTTCAAGCTCATGAGACCAGTGGTCCGGTTACGAGTGATAGTTGGGACGTTCTGCTGCGTCCAGAACTCCGAGCCCCAGTAGCTCTTTGCGCTCGAGCAGTTATCCCGCGAGCCAACAAACTGACAGCCAAGAGTTGCATCTTTTTCGTGGTGAGTGATCGACCAAACGATCTGCTCACCCTTCTTGTTATACGCAATCGTAGGGTTGAAGCCGTCGCTGTTCTGGACGACTTTGTCACCAGAGACCTTCGGCGCAACACCTTCAGCATACTGGGCGTTCTGACCGAACAGCGGATCTGCGGTTCGCTTGGTCCCTGCGTCGGTTTCAGTCGCCGGTTCGCCATAAGTAGGGGTGAACGCAGCGATCCGCTGACCCTTCGACCAGTCAACAGCAGAAGGCTCAAACACCTTCAGTCCAGGGTTGCCCTCGTTTAGCTCAGTCAACGAGCCCTTCACGTAAGACTGGTTGCTGGACATCGTGTCAGTCAGCACCCGAGGGTCCGGAAGGTTCGGCCCGCTCTGGACCTTATCCGAGACGGCGTAGGTGATCTCGTCACCCTGAGTCACCACAGAGTTGCCGTCCAGCTTCTTGCCGTCGGCCGTGTATGCAGTCTTCGTTGATGTGTGTGCGGAATCGGTTGGTTGGGTTTCGCCGGGTGCGGCGGAAACCCCCGCTGCACCCGGGCCAACCATGGCAAAAGCCAACCCGACACTAGCGGCTGAAATCAGCCACTTGTTCCGGGCACCCCGCCGTTTAACAGTGGAGTGATTCATGAATATACCTTTGCTAGCCCTACCACCCGGCGAACGGGTGGTACTTTCTCAACTGGCTAGAGTTTCTCAGGCTCCTACCAGCCAAGCTGATTGACAAACTACCAGCCCGTAACAAGCATGTGAAACAGTTTCTTCAGAATTTCCACAGAATGAGACAAGACGGTGCTCAGTAAATAGGCGTGAAATTGCACGCCATAGCAAACCTACGGCTAGGCATCAATGAGTCACAGCTTCACTGATTCTTCGAAGAACGCAACCCAAAATAGACGGCGATAGAAACCACTAATGCGAGCACCCCAGCAACCGTCGCAGTGACCGTGACTCCCGCATCAAACGCGTGCGATGCCGCCTGCAGCACCTCAGCCGCGCGCTCATGAGGAAGCCCTGCAGCCACATCGTGAGCCGAGGCTAGCGAGGACGCCGCCTGAACACCCTGCGCCTCACTCAAGCCGGCCGGCGGAACCAACTTGGCTGTGTACAGCGCATTGAGCAGACCGCCCAAAACAGCGGCGCCCATCACGGTGCCGAATTCGTACGCAGTTTCGGACATCGCAGACGCCGCACCCGCCTTTTCAGACGGAACGGCAGACAGCACGAAGTCATTCGAGATCGTCTCCGCCATGCCCGCGCCAGCACCGATCAGCAGGAACGCGACCATCGGAACCCAGTCGCCGCTACCCACGAACACGGCAAGAATCCCATACGCCAACGCGCTGCACAGCACGCCCGCGACCATCGCAGCAACCGGGCCCGTGCGCCGCGCCACCGGAACAACAGCCAACCCAGCCACCACGGTCATCGCCATGCCAGGCAGCATGAACAGCGCCGCTTCCGCCGGGCTACGCCCCTCAATCAGCTGCAGATGCTGCGACAAGTAGTACAGAAAACCGACCAGCGAAAACATCGCAAGCAGGTTGATCGTGAGCGGCAGCGCGAACGCCTTACGCGAGAGCAAACGCACATCCAAAAACGGGATGTCCGCGCCGAGCTGGCGGCGCACAAAAACAAACCCAGCAACCATGGCGAACGCAATCGCGCCCACACCAACCCACGGTTCTTGCGGCAGGGTCTTGATGCCGTACGTGAGCGGCAGCAACGTCGCCATCGCCAGCAGGATGCTGAGCACATCGAGCGGGCCGGGATTCGGGTCCTTCGATTCCGGAAGCAAGAACGGCGCGCCCGCCAGGAACGGAACCAGAATAGGCACCGCCATCAGCAAAACCGAGCCCCACCAGAAGAAGTTCAACAGAACGCCGCCGATGATCGGGCCGAGCGCCGCGCCCGCCGAGAACGTGGCCGCCCAAATGGCAACCGCCGTCGTGCGCTCCCGAGGGTCAGGGAAAATGTTGCGGATCAGGGACAGCGTGGCCGGCATGAGCGCGGCACCGAACACCGCCTGTAGAGCGCGGAACACGATCAGCATCGTCGGGCTCACGGAGAACGCCGCGATACCTGACACCACAGCGAAACCCACCGCACCAATCATCATGATGCGGCGGCGGCCAATCCGGTCACCCAGGTTCCCCATCGGAACCAAGAGGCCCGCCAAAATCAACGGGTAAATGTCCAGCACCCACAACTGCTCGGTTGCGTTCGCGTGCAACTCGACGGCGATCTCCGGCAACGCCAGCACCATCACGGAGTTATCGACGGAAACTAGCAGGACAACAATCATGAGCAGCGCCAAAGCCGCCCAACGCCGGCGGGCGCTCGGGATTAGCTGCTCATATTTACCGTATTGAGGGGACATGAAATTTTTCGACTAACAGAGAATAGAAGTGGCAAGGCAACGGTCTCGGTTCAGAGAACGCTAGCCACGCAGGATTGCTTTACGTTCCCTCCAGGCGCGGGCCTTGCGTTCTGACATCGGCATCGGCCGCTCATCCTCAGGCAACGCGGAGTCCGCGGGGACCGCGATGAACGTGTTGAGCCATCGAGCGTTCGGATCCGAGTCGATGAGGAAGGATTTCAGCAGTAGCGTTGCCGGAAGTGCAAGAAGCGCGCCCAGCGGGCCCAGGACCCAGACCCAGAACAGAAGGGACAAGAAGGAAACGGTCGGGGTGACGCCCACGGATTCGCCTGCGAACTTCGGCTGGATGATCGACTGGATCACGAAGTTCAGAACCGAATACGCGACGATCACCGCGACGGCCGAACCCCAGCCCTTCTCAAGGAACGCCAGTAGCGCCGGCGGGATGAGGCCGATGAAGAAGCCGACGTTCGGGATGTAGTTGGTGATGAACGAGAGGATGCCCCACACCCACACGAGCGGGATACCCAAGAGCCACAGAGCCCCGACGTCTGCGATAGCCACAATCAGGCCGAACACGGTGGTCACGAGCCAGTAGCGGCGCACACCTTGCGCGAAGTCGTTGGTGATGATGAAGGCGCGCGGCTTGGTGATGCGCAGCAACTGCTGGCGCGAATGCAGGCCGGCGGAGTCCATCGCCAAGAACAGCGTTGCGATCACCAAGGTGGTGAGCAGCGCGAGGATCGAGGAAACGTTCGAGAACAGCGGCGCCACAAGCGACATGACGTCGTTCGGCTGGATGGCCTGAAGCGACCTCGTGATCTCGCTGAAGTCCAGGTTGAGTTCGACCGCGATCTCCTGAATCCACCGCCACGCCTCAACGAACTGATCGTTATACGACGGCATGAGCTGGATCAATGCAAGCAACGACCACACGATGAGCCACACGAACAGGACCAGGATCACGAGCACTAAGAGCAGTGAGACGACGGCGCCCACGAACGGTGGGACCCAGCGCTGCAGGAACTTCTGCACCGGATAGACCACGATCATGAGGTTCAGTCCCAGGAAAACCGGGGCGATGATGTCCTGCAGGTCCCGCACGAACATCAAGATGATACAGGTAGCCGCGAGCCCGAGCGTGACCTTGATGAAGCGGGGGATCCCAGCCTGCTGGGTTTCTTCCCATTTGCGGGCCTGCCCAGCCGAGGCTGAGAACTCATCCTTAGGTTTACCGGTCTCATCAAGCGGGATCACGCCGATACTCCGAGCCGGGGTGAATTCTTCATCGGCGTCGCTACGTGCTTCATCCGCTGAGGATTCAGCGGCGTCTTCTGGGGCATCGGAATCCAAGGCGACAACCGCATCGGGCTGATCCGCATCGGGCTCTGATTCCGCCGACGATGTGGCCACCGACGCGGTGGCTGTCAGTTCGTCTTCCTCCGGTGAGGAAGCAGCAGGCGCGTCCGGGTCAGCGGCATCCGGAACAGTGGCATCAGGACCAGCGGCGTCCGGGACAGCAGTGTCCGGGACAATCGGGATTTCGCCCGTCACGGCGTCATTCGATTCCGCTGTGAACTCTTCTGACGGCTCCTGGCGCTCAGCCATACGTCTCTCCCCAGCTACATCAGCTTCTCAACACATTCGGCTCTATTCTATTGCTCCGCCCGCAAAGGCGCGCGCCTGTTGTCGCGACTATTGCGCGCCTGATACCGGGTCTACTGCCGGGCCTGTTGCCGCGACGGCACTTCTTCTTCGCCAGCCAGGGACGTTTTGGGTTCTGCATCGAAGCCGTGGTATGGTTTCATCTGTTCGCCTCAGCGAGGTGAACAACGCGAGCACCACAACTTAACTGTTGAACATCGCTTGCGGGGGTATGGCGCAGTTGGTAGCGCGTCTCCATGGCATGGAGAAGGTCAGGGGTTCGAATCCCCTTACCTCCACAAATTGTTAAGTCTCGGGACATCGTTCATACGGTGTCCCGAGACTTTTTTGTTCTAGGGTGAGTTGCGGCCCATACGGATCGATGTGATGGGCAACTATCCCCCGGCATGCGCTTGATCGCCCTGTGCTTCACCACCCCTGTGCCTTATCTTCACCCCTGTGCCTCATCGTCTGCGCGCCGGATTAGGACACCGAGCCGCTCGGCGTTCAAGCGCAGTCTCTCGATAGCTTCCTCCAACGCGGCGCCGCATTCCGCCTCGACAGTTTTGACGAAGCTCGGTCCGAAACTAGCGTCTGGATTCCGCGCCACCTCGCGGTACGAAAAAATTTCCGAATTCAATGCCTCAAGCGCGTCCGCGCCGTTCTCTAGTGCGCGCAAAAGTATGAGGTCTTCAGCGTGCGGAACATCCACCAGGTCCAATACATACAGATCCGACACCGCAAGAGCGGCGGCTAACTTCTGCACAGGCTCGAAGCGCTCAATCCACTGCTCGATGAAGCGGTGGCAAAGCGCCGAATCAGCCGGTGCGACGTGCTCCTCCAGCGCTTCTTTCACGTGAGAAATCGACATGCCGTCCGCAATCTTGAGCGCAGCAGAGAAACGATCATCTGGCACTGCCAGAATCTCCTGCGCCAGCCTGGCCATGCTGTCTAGTTCCGCCATTACCAAGCCCCATCCCCCTTTACGTTGGCATCCACAGCGCCATAGTACTACCCCTTACATTTACACTCTTGGACAGCCCGGTTCACACCTCTTTCTTTCCAGGAAAGCGTGTCGCCATGTTCCGCTGGGGTGCATGACAAGCTCTGGCACACTGAGTAGCCGCTCTCGGAGGGCTTCTGGCCAGACTCAGCAAGATTTCCGGACGCCTCAAGACACCCACAAACATTCTTGACCAGATGTTCTAGAACTCTTATTCTGAAACTATGGCAAGACCACGGGAGTTTGATACGGCGGCTCTCCTGCACCAGGCGGGTCAGTTGTTCATTAGGCGGGGCTTCACTGCGACCTCGATCGACGAGGTCGTGAAAACCACGGGGGTGGTGAGGGGCAGCCTGTATTCGATCTTCGGGTCGAAGCAGGGCATTTTCGTTGCAGCCCTCAAACATGCCGCAGACGAACACAGCGGTGGCGACAACTCGGATCCCGAGGTGTTGCTTGACCTGCTCAACGTCGCTATTTTCGAGATCGCTCCCCACAACCGTGACGTCGCGGAATTGGTTCAGCGCATCATCAACACCACTGGGACTACAGCACAAGCACTTGGTCAGCGAGCGCTCGAGCGGGCTTGCCTCACCGAGGCAACCGGCTAGATCTATAGGTATTGAAGAAGGAGAAACGCATGGCTCGCAACAAGGTTGAAATTCAGGATGGGGAGCTCATCGTCACCCCGCGCGGCCTAGACAAGATGTGGTCGTTCAAGAGAGAAATCCGTGTGCCGCTGTCACTTGTTCGCGGGGCTACATTCGACCCGGGCGTGGTGAGGGAACCGAAGGGGTTCCGTTCACCGGGGCTGAATACGCTGGGCAAAAAGGTGTCAGCGAGGTACCGCAAGGACGGGGAACGCCACTACTGGAACGTGACTGGTGCATCGGATGTGCTCGTGGTTGAGTTGGGTCCGACGTTTGAATACAGCCGCCTCATTCTTTCGGTTGATGATCCGGTTGGTTTGGAACGGCGCATTAACGAGGCTGTCCACGACCGCGCACAGTGAATGATGGCGGCCGCGGACAGACTCGAGGCAGGCTTAGTTAGAGGAAGGCTTGGCTAGTCGTCGAGCGGGACGACGTCGAAGCCCAGGAGTTCCACGCTCATGCCGCGTCGCTCGTCGCCTCCGTGATCGCGGGCCGGGCGCGCATCCAGCCATGCCTGGAAGTGCTCGCGGGTTTCCCAGCGGGTCACAACAAAGTAGCGGTCCTCCCCGATCTGCGGACGCAACAGTTCAAAACCCTGGAAACCTTCAGCGGTATCCACGGCTTTCTTCCGTGCAGCAAAACGCTGTTCGATCTCGGCTTCGGCCCCTTCAGGGTATGTGAGTGCTGTGATGTTGACGAACGTCATCTGAACCTCCCTAGACGGCGGCGGTGTTACGCGCCGCTACATGATTCAACCTTTTAAACAAGGTTATCGAAGCTTCCTGAAGTTTCGCCGAGTGGTACCCGCGGTTCCACTCAGGTTCCGGTGTGGGATTGGATATGTGCTGTTGGATGCTCAGGGAACACGATTTAGTACTTCTCGTAGATCCCTACCAAGTGTGGAAACTCGGGGAGTTTGCCGCCATCTCGGATGAAGGTGCAAAAGATAAGAGCCGTGTCATCGATTTTAGTTTCTAGGACACTGTCTCCTTTCTTTGTGGGTCTCCAGTAGAGGTAGCATCCTTCGCCACGGAGCTGTACTTCATTTCAGTAGAAGCGTATGCCCTTTTCTGGCCCGCGCTTATCTGGCTTGAAGCAAAGAGTTTGGACGGAACCGTTTAGGATAGCGTCATTGCTGATGATCACGAAAGACTTGGTCATTGTTTGACGCCAGTTCCTGGATTTCTTCTAGCGCCCACCTGACCTGCCCGTAAGACGTAATCGGCGTATCTTCGAAATCGTCAAGGGAGACATATATTTTCCACCCGTCGGGGACTCGCGCGGTGTAGTCGAATTCGGGTACTGGGACCGGCGGGACAAAACGTACTGCTTGCACACAGTTATCACTTAGCATGAGAGCAAATCTCAGCAGCTCACCTTCGTTCGTATAGCTAGTGGCATCCACCTTTCCACGACCGTCAAGGTTCGGCTGTTGAATGCGGGAAGCTGGCAGCGACGGAGGGTTTGATGAGCGAAGCAAAATGGAACCTGGTGCCGCTTACGCCTGAATACATTGAAAATGAGCATGGCGGCTACGTGTCGGAGCTTGAGAACGCGCTCAAGAATCATGAAATCCGCAACATCGCTCTTTCCGGGCCTTACGGTGTCGGAAAGAGCAGCATCCTTCGCGAGCTTGCCAGGAGACAAAAGGACCGCGTCATGGAGCTTTCACTAGATCTTCTCAACATTTCCCTTCGAAAAGCCCTTACAGCTAACTTGGGGCTAGGCAAGCCTCGCGATATCGAAGAAAGATAACTCGAAAAACGGACTGTTACAGGACTTAAACCGAGGCTACTGTAAGTGGAATTGGGCCCCGGTTTGGCGGAGCATCTGGAAAGTGTCCAGCGTATCAACGTCCATAGCCATGCAAGCGTCCGGAATCAATACCCTCTTCCGAGAATTAGGTTGAGGGCGTTCATGGGTAACCACCGTATACTTATGCTCCCGCGCGTAGGCCACCAAAAGGTAGTCGGCGTTGGCACCGGTGAACTCGTTTAATGCAGCTTGAGTAAAGTTCCTCGATTTTGCCCAAGTAGTGAGGGCGGCGAAGTGTCGCGTTGTACCTTGATCGATAGGCTGAAAGAAGGCCGCATTACCCCTAGCCCACCTCGCGAGCTCATCCTCACCAGCAAGGAGTTCTTTGCGGACCGCCTCGATACTGCAAGCTAACGATTTCTGGTGAGCTGTATCGAGCCAGGTCCAGAATCCAGGAGCGATATCGAAGGCGTAATAACGGTTCTTGGCTTCAATAAACACGTTAGTGTCGAGTAGATACATCATGCCACCTGCAGCTCGGTAGCTAGATTCTCAAATGTCTCGTGCTTTTTAGTGCCGAGCAACCTGTAAGCGTCCCGATAGGTAGTGTTTCCTTCATAGGCGCTAGCAATTACAGCCCGAGCAAACCGGCGGCTTAGCCGGAGCGGTTGCGTTTTGTAATAGTTGCCTCCACCCGACCCACCGTGTTTCTCGGCGAGGATTTTGATAACGCGATCCCGCTCTTCCTGATAACGCTGGCGGTAGCCATCCCATGTCAGGAGTCCGGCGTCGAAAATGCGCCTGAGAATCACCAGGGTGCTGACTCGATATTTCCCTGCCAGGCGTTCCAGCTCCTCAAGGATCGCTTCGCCCAGATAATCTCTTCGCAATGCATCAAGCGGAACCAGCACTTCTGCCGCAACTTCATTGCACCACAGTTCCTCGGCTAAGCCAGTACTGGCAGTCAACGCCGCGTCGGAGAGCGCACTTCTCCCCAGCCACACATGAGCGAGCTCGTGGATCAGAGTGAAGATCTGCGCTGCTTTCGTATCAGCGCCGTTAATGAAAATCAGTGGCACAAGCGGGTCAGACAGTGCGAACCCCCGAAACTCTTCAGGATTGAGTTTCCGGTGAGTGTTCGCCCCTACGATCCCATTGATCATTACCAAAACACCGATGTGTTCGATCCGATCAATCAGGCTTCGACGAGCATCTTCCCAGCTGGAAAACTCTTCTCTTCGGGACAAGCCGAGGTCCAGCAAACGGCGCATCTCATCCGCCACTAGCTCCGGGGACGTGTCCGTGGTTACGGATCCGACAAAGTCGGGGGCAACCATGCCGCACTCTTGTGCGTAGGCTCGGTACCAGTCCTGTCGGGACTGACACATGTAGATCGTGTCCAGCAGATCAGCCGATGGCTGCGGGACAGCAACATTCCCGATGGTGCGCATGTCTGGGATGGGAACTTCCTCGCTGGGTGGCTCAGGGAGGAACAGCATCCCGAACGGGGTATGCGTGGCGTCAGCGAATTTCTCGAGCTGTTTTAGTGTCGGCTGGACAGCGCCGGAGATCCAGGCATCAAGTTTAGGGGCACGCCGTTCAGCAGTTTCAACATCCCATCCCGCCCTCTCGACAGCCCACTGGAGCAGATCGGGAGCGACCTCAACGCGAACACTCACCACGCCACCTCCAAACGGGTTTGAATCGAAGACAACCCTGAATCAAATTCTACCTTGGAGACGAAACAACGACATGGGCGGTTTCTTTCACAGAGCGAAGTTCGGTTCGGCTAAAGCGCCTGCAGTCCTGACGCTAACCCTCATCCACGCTGCAACCCCGAGGTAGTCGCCAGCCTGCGCCCCAGGGCGTCGCAACTAGAAAGGTTGGACATCCGGAGACGAGATCGGTCAGGTGTAAACTGAACATGTTCAGTGAACGCGTTCAGGAGTTACTCGTGCCCCGCAGCCGAAATGAAACTAGACAAGCAACCCGCCGCGCCGTGTTGAAAGCTACAAGTCGCCTATTCGGCGAGCGCGGGTTCGCTTCCACGACGATTCGTGAGATCGCTCAAGAAGCCGGCGTGAGCGTCGGCACCGTCATGGCCGCCGGGGACAAAGAAGCCCTCCTCGTTGAGCTCTTCGATGACCTCATCGATCAACGCCAACAACACATCGATTCCCTCGACTTAGATACCAGCGAGCCGTGCGGCGACAGTGCTATATCCATCGTGGAACCGTTCGTCGCTCTCTTCGAGGAACGCCGCGAACTCGCCCGCACCTATGCATCGGTCCTAGTGCGCGGCCGCCACACCTCCGTCGTTTTCACCGACCTTGCACGCCGACTCATCGATGTGTTTGAACAACTCATCACCGCCCACGGATGCACAAGCCGGGCAGACACACATAGACGAGCCGAAGCCCTTCATTCTGCCTATATCGGCAACCTATTCATCTGGGCATCCACCACCGAACAGTCCGGCGCCGACCTCCTCACTCAGCTACGCAAAGTCTTCACCGCAATCTGCCCGCCAACAGGAAGCAACTCATGATCCTGATTCCCTCATCAGAGCTACCACCAGCGCTCTTAGCAACCGCTCTCATTCTCGATGTGGCACTATCAATCCGGCCGGTCCAATTTATTCGCGACTGCCTCCACGGTGTCCGCTTTCCTGAAGAATGGTGGTGGTCCCTGCTCGTCATCAAGGTGCTAGCCGCAGCCGGGCTCATCGCAGGGATCTGGGTTCCCGGACTAGCCTTCGCGGCAAACAGCGGTGTAATCGCCTACTTCCTCTGTGCTGTTGTAGCCCATATCCGCGCAAAAGCAACAGGCTCAGCCTTCTGGAACAATTGCCTGGGGATGCTCGCCCTAGCCAGTGCCACACTCGTGTGGAGCTTCATCTAGAAAGTTCTCGCCCGGAAGCTACCTACAACAGAAGATGCCCCAGGATCGTCCAGATCCTGGAGCATCTTGCTTTAGCTGTTGCGGATCTTCGCCGCCTTAGCTGTTAGTTGGCGAAGAACTCGTTCGGGCTTACCGGCTTGCCGTTCTCGTCGTAGACGTAGAAGCCTTTGCCGTCCGCGATACCGCTGAACCCGGCATCGATCGCTTCTTTGAGTTTCTTGCCGAAACGCTGACGGGTCTCATCCTCGGACGTGCTTGCGATGTTCGAAGCCACATGGAACCCAACCACGTCGTACACCTCGAACGGGCCGCGAGCAAAGCCCGTTCCGAGCTTCCACGCGTTATCGATATCCTCAGGGGTACCCACGCCGTTCATGTACAGATCGCTACCGGCGTTGAGCCATGGGATCAGTAGCGAGTTCAGGAAGTAACCCGGGGTTTCCTTCTTCACGTGAGCCGGAACCATGCCGGTCTCCTTCGCGAAGGTCAGCGCCTTCTCCACGAAGGCCTGATCCGTCTTCGGGGTCTCCATGACCTCCGCGAGGTTCTGCTTCCAGATCCGGTTCGCGTAGTGGATAGCGAGGAAACGCTCCGGAGCGCCCGTCGAGTCAGCGAACAGCGACGGCAACAACGACGACGTGTTGGTCGCCAACAAGGTCCGTTCATCAGCCAACTTGCCGACCTTAGCCCAGGTTTCACGCTTAAGCTCGAGGTTCTCCGGGACAGCCTCGATGATGATGTCGACGTCGGAAACCGCCTCTTCAAGGTCAGTCGTCGCCTTGATGCGCGCTACGGCTTCCTCGAACTTCTCTTCCGCGAAGTCGGCCAGGTCCTCGCTATAGCCCTTGCGCATCCACGCCCAGCGGGCAGGCAGCTTGTCGATCGACTCCTGGAACGGATCGTAAATAGTGACGTCTTTACCGTGGTAAGCGGCCTGCATCGCGATCTGCGACCCCAGCACGCCTCCGCCCAGAACTGTGACGGTTGTGAATTCAGCTGCGTTGTTAGTTTCAGACATCTTCCGCTCCTTCAGGAGGATTAACTTTACATCTGTAATTTTACTCCTTTGGTGGCGCGCTAGCACCGTTTTCAACTCACAGCGAACCCAGCCACGAAACTCAATTCCAACGGAATAAACCCGGACCCGGAACCGGTTAAAACACACAAGCCTGCCTCTTGCGCAAGCATCTATCTCAAGCCCCAACCGAAGGAGCACCATGAGCACCACCGTCGACTTCTACTACGACCCTTCCTGCCCCTTCTGCTGGGTCACCAGCCGCTGGCTCGTCCGCGCCCAAGAGGACCGCGACATCGACATCACGTGGCGTCCGTTCTCGCTCGCAATCAAGAACGACGAGCTCGGCAACGGCACCGCAAACCACAACGGCCGCGGCCACGTCGCCGGCCACCGCGTGCTACGCGTGATCGCCGCCGCTGAAAAGGCTGGAGCAGACGCCGGCGCCCTCTACACCGCATTCGGTCGCGCCTACCACACGCAGGATGGCGCGATGGATGACGCCCTCATCGCAACCGTGCTGAAGGACCACGGCCTCGACGCATCGCTGGCTGACGCCGCTGACGATGACTCCTGGGACGCTCACCTCGAAGCCGAACAGCAGGCAGCGCTCGATGCTGTCGGTAACGACGTCGGCGTGCCGATCGTTCTCTTCACGAAGGACGGCGCGGAACCACAGGGCTACTTCGGCCCAGTGCTCAACGCCCTCCCAAGCCGCGAAGAAGGCCTCGACCTGTGGGACGGCCTCGAGAAGCTCGCCCCAGTTCCTTCGTTCTACGAGCTCAAGCGCACCCGCCCAAAGGGCGGCCCAGACAAGACAGGGACCGAGAGCATCTAGCCGAGACAGTCTAACCGGCCAACAGCCGAGCACTCTGAGCGGGTCCGGCGAGCTTTCCCTTAGCGGAAGCTCGCCGCGGCCCGCTCAAAGTTTGGATACTCAAACACAGGCCCCAGAACCTCGGTGGCGTTCGTGCGGGCTTTCACGCCTGTCAGCAAAAGCTCCGGTTCGAAACCAACCAACTGCCCCGCCGCACGCATCAGCCCCGCAGGAACCTGGAACTGCCAGCCCTTACCCGACGCCGAACCCAGCAGGCGTAGCGCTTCCGAAAGCCTGATCGGCTCCGGCGCCGCCGCCACCACAACGCGGTGCCTCAAAGCTCCGAAGCCACGTCCTTCGGCTACTGCTTGCTCTTCCTGCATGAGCAACGCGTGCACAACAATCCGAGCCCAATCCTCCACGTGAATCCATGACAACCACGGATCCACATCAGGGCGAACCCTCGCCCCCGCAACAGCCTTGAGGCCGGCCAGCCCCGGCATCCCGGAACCCAAAACCGGCGCGGTCCGGACCACCAGAGCGTTAGACGGCGCCGCAGCCTCCCATTCGCGCAGCAACGCCGCCATCCCCGAAACCGATTCCGGCGCCCACCCCGGCGAGGTGCGCGCGGTATATTCCGCGGCGTTAGCATCCGTAGTCAACGCAAGGGCCGATGCGTGAATCCAGCCCGTCACACGCCTCGCCTTCAGCGCAGCCTGGCTCAGCGCCCGTGCCGCCGTCACGCGGGCAACGCGTAGCTCCGCCATCTTCTCCGCGGTCGCCTTCTTGAACATGCGCGGCCCCACCATGTTCACAACCGAAACACCCGCCGGGTCAGCAAACAACTCCGTCCACTCCCCCTGGCTCACGCCATCCCATTCGCGCCGCGGAACCAAAGCATCCGTGCTGCGCTGACGGCTCAAAACCACCACGCGGCGGCCGCGCGCCAACAATGTATGGGCAAGCCGGGTGCCCAAGTAACCTGTGCCGCCCGCGATCACAACGAGTGGCAAAGCCTGCGCCGCATCGCGGTCAGTTTCATCGGCGAGCATCTCGAATAACCGCGCACCCACCTTTGACAGGTCACTGTCAAGTAGGCCCCCGAAGGCCGCGCCACCCGCCGCGGAACCCAGCGGGCCTTCCGCCTCAATCCGCCGCTCAACCACAGTCCCGCGGCCATCCGCCGAATCAATCAGCGACCACGTGACCCGTGTAAAACCACCCGGCTGATCTTGCTGCCACGCGAAGCGGAACCCCTCAACCACCTCAACAACCCTGGCCGGCGGCGCCGTCAACGCATGCACCGTCCCCCGCGCGAGCGCCCGCGGAACCACCATGATCCGCTGACCCACAGTCAGGTCACCGGCCTCGCCCGCAGCTACATCGTCCAGAACCGTGCCATCCTCAGCAACCGGCGCGCAACGCTGAACCGCATCGTCCATAACCGGCCACACATCCGGGGTCATCAAGGCACCCCACATAGCCTCACGAGGGACGGCGACACGAACCTGCTGAACACGCTGAAAGCTCATAAAACCAGCCTACCCATCGTCCACCCGCCAAACACACCCGCAGGCGCTACATCTTGTAGAGTTAAGCAAGCAATGAGAGGCAATAACAGGCAAGGAGGTGACCCCATGACGCCCATTCGCGAACGCGGCCAGCTTGAACGCGAGGTGCTAGATCTCCTTCGGGAGAACGTTTCACCCATGAGCGCTCGCCAGCTTCAGGACGCCTTCGACGAGCCAGCACCTGCCTACACGACCATCATGACGGTGCTCGCCCGCCTCGAAAAGAAGGGCCAGGTGACCCGCGGAGGTCCGTCTCCTCGCAAGACCACGTTCCAAGCTGTCCACAGCGACGAAGATGCGGCAAGCCACGGCATGCTCGCAGCACTTGGTCAGGCCAACGACCGCAAGGCCGCCTTGCTTGCTTTCGCAGGTAACCTCGACGCCGCAGATGTAGCCCTTCTCAATGAAGCCTTCAACTCTAAGAAACGCCGCAAATCCTGACATACTGTGCCTATGCTCTGGTGGGTTCTCGCATGCTTCGGCGTCTCTACGCTCCTAGCTTTTGTAGCGCCCATCGTCCTCACCAAAGGACATTGGCATGTGCGACGCCCGCGGCTCGGTCTTTCATTGTGGTTCGGGGCATTCTTCACGGGATTAGGCTTCACCGCGCTTGGTTTGATCTTGAGCGCAAGCGCGGCGGTGTCCACTCCCCCGGAAGAAACTGGGCTCGAATCGCTGGCCCTTTCGCTCCTCGCCTGGATCGGCCTGCTCGCCCTCGGCGCGGTCACGGCTTTGATTTACACGGCAAATGAACCGCTAGTGGAGATCCAGAAGTCCACGGTTTCCCACCTTGAGTCCGCGGGCTACAGCCGCACCCAGCATCGTGATTATGAGCTGATCCTGTTCCACGCCGATGAGCTGCTTGCGTGCGCTGTCCCCCTCAAACGCGCGACTGTGTTCGTTTCCTCGGGACTGCGTGAGGCGCTGACGGATGCTGAGCTCGATGCGGTGATCGCCCACGAGCACGCCCACCTGACGCAACGGCATGGGCTCGCGTTGCGGATCGCGCACGTGAACTCGATTGCTCTTGGCGCGTTTCGGGCCGGCCGTGAGCTGCGCAGGGCTTCGCTCTTGCTGGTTGAGCTAGCCGCCGATGACGCGGCAACTAAAGCCACAAGTTCCGCCGCGCTAGCAGGGGCGCTGACGACGATGGGCACGGAACTTGGTGACGCCGGCATGCTTGCGCGGGCGCACAGGTTGCAGATGCAGGCGGCCGCCGCTACCTAGCGGCGCTTCCGGCCTGCGGCAGGGTGGTTACCCGAAGAGGGTGTCCCCGATGAACCCGCCATCCTTGCAACCTGGCGGGATCGCGAACACCGCGGAGCCGATGTGCGTGATCCATTCGTTGAGCAGGTCGAGGTCATCGAGCCGCTTCTGCAACGGATGGTATTGCGTCACCGGGTTGTGCTGGAACGCAGTGAAAATGAGTCCGGAATCTGAGACCTCAGTCCCGGTAGGGTGCACGTCGTAGTTGTAGACGCGGCGGAAGATCCGCTCGTGTGGATTATCGGAGCGTGCACGGCGGATATGCGCGAACTCCGCGATAACGGGGAAGCCCGCAGCGTTCTTCGCTTCGAAATCCGGCTCGTCGTGTTCTTTATGTCCCGTGAGCGGAGCGCCCGAGGCCATACGCCGACCCACCGACGCTTCGCGGCCGTCGCGGTCCAGACGGTCCCACTTGTCGAGCATCATTTCGATGCGGCGGATCACGAGGCTCGTTCCGCCGTCAAGCCAGGCAGGGTTCTTGTCCGGGCCTTCCCACACGACTGACGCGAAGTCGTCAGTTTCTGGCGCCATGTTGACGGTGCCGTCCAACTGGCCGAAAAGGTTGCGTTGCGTGTGGTTTTCCTTTTGCGATCCGTATGCGCGGCGGAAGCCCTGCTGAACCCACGCGACATCCATAAAGTGGCGCGAGTCTTTGAGCAGCATGCGGGTTGCGTGAGCGACCGTCACCGGATCGTCCGCGGCCACCTGAATCAGAAAGTCGCCCCCGGTCCATTCCGGCTTGAGGGTATCCCGTTTGTATTCAGGCAGCGGCTTGAGCCAGTCCGGCATGGCCTTCGGATCCGGATTGATCCGCTTGACCATCTCGGAGCCAAACCCAAAGGTCACAGTGAGTCGCGACGGATAGAACGCGAGCTCCGGCTCGGTATCTGCCAACGCGCCGGTCCCCTGCGTAAGGCGTGCCGCATCGTCGGTGAGAATGTTGAGCAAACGATAGAGACCGTCGCGGTCCGTTTCTTTCTTGAGGGTGAGCCCCACAAGCGTCTGATGCGCCTGCGGGTACATCTCAACCCCCGCTTGGTGCTTGCCATAGAACGGCAACTTCTTGACGCCCTGAATGACGTCGGCCTCGGCGAGCGCTTCTTTCCTCGCCTGTTGTTCACGGTTGCTTGCAAACGCATCGACGCCGACGACGGCCGCAGCTCCCGCTACGGTTGCGGCTCCCCCGAAGAGCAACGAGCGGCGCGATAAGCCACCCCGACCTTTCTGGTCGTCTTGTTCCGCGCGGGTCATTACGTGCGTTTCCTTTCTATCGACGTCGATGCGTGTGCATGCTGAGGCGGATTGCCTTACTTAGTGATCGCTGTGGTCGTCACCGTGATCGTGGTCGCCATGGTCGCCATGGTCACCGTGATCCATGTCGCCGTGGTCCATGTCGCCATCGTAGTTTTCGTTAGCGCCCGTGAACTCCTTGGCTGGGGCTTCGAAATCGAAGGTGTCGCCATCCGTGGTCTTGAGCGTGATCTTAATGGTGTCGCCTGGCTTGATTTCCTTCTCAAGGCCCATGAACATCAAGTGGTCTGCACCTGGCTCAAGGTTGATGCTCTTGTGAGCTGGAACGACGAACCCGCCTTCCTTCTCCTGCATCTTCTTGGCGCCGTCCGGGGTCTCGATAACTTCGTGTAGCTCGACCTTCTTCGCGTACTCGCTGGACGCGGACTCGATCGTGATGTCTTTATCGGTCTTGTTTTCGATGACACCGAATGCGGCGGTCATGCCCTCGGAAGCCGCCTTGACCCAGGTTTCCTTGGTCGTGAGCGCTTCTTGCGAGCTTTCCTGCTTGGTGTTTTCTTTGGTGTCACCCGAGCATGCTGACAAGCCAAGAACGGCAGCTGCGCTGAGCGCGATTGCGGCGGAAATGCGGCGGTTCATACTGATCCTTTACGAAGAGAGGTTGCCTCAGTTGGTTTTCGTGCCACGGCTGGCGAAGTACCAGATGGCCAGACCCACAATGACCACGCCAGCTCCAGCGGCCGCGATAACCCAGACAGGGACACCGGACTCCTTGCTGGAATCGGCGCCGTCTGCGGCTTCGGCAGCACCGTCGTAGATGCTGCCGCTATCGACGTCCTTTCCTTCAAGGGCAGGAACCTTCGGAGCGTTCGTGACATCACCTACAGAGAACGGAATGGTGCCCGAGATGGGGTGTCCATCCTCAGAGACCACACGCCAGCGGACTTCGTAGTTTCCGTCTGGCAGGTCTTCCGTCAAGGGCTGAGTGACCTTAAAGTCTTTCAACTCAGGGTCAAGGCCCTCGGCGTAGTTCTTCTGTTCAGCGTCTACGACCATGATCATGGTTCCCAGGTCCATCGGGCGGCCCGAGAACTCGAGCGTGATGTTCCCTGGGGATTGATCGAGGGCGGCTTCGCTGGATGGTGTTGATTTGACCAAACGGTCGTGAGCTTGCGCGGGCGATGCGCCAAAGACCGATGCACCGAAGACCGATGCGATGACCAACAACAGCGCGAACGCCACAGCACTCAGTGCAGCAATAGGCCTCGGCAGTGTTCGTGTCATTGCTTTGATCTCTCCCAGTAGCTCGACGAGTTTGGACGTTGTCGTAGTGGGTACGCCGCTTACTCTACAAGATGTAGTAGATAAATTCTATTGCGGAACCCGCAATCACCGCACTTACCCACCCCCTTAAGTATGGACTGCGCCTCGAACGAGACGCAGTCCATACTTAAATGCCCCTCACAGAGCGGGGTTTATGGCGGGGTTACACCGGGGTTGACGAGGGCACTATTCTGCAGCGGGAGCGCCAACCTTCGGAGCCGGCAAATAGACCTTGCCTCCCGAGGCCAAGAACTCTTCGCTCTTCTTCTGCATACCCACCAAGGCTTCTTGAGCCTCCCGGCTGCCGTAGGTATCGCGAATGTCCTGCGAAATGCGCATCGAGCAGAATTTAGGCCCGCACATCGAGCAGAAATGCGCGGTCTTTGCGGGCTCAGCCGGCAATGTCTCATCGTGGTACTCAAGCGCGGTCACAGGATCCAGCCCCAAACCGAACTGATCGTGCCAACGGAACTCAAAGCGGGCCTTCGACAACGCATCGTCACGTTCGGTCGCTCCCGGATGCCCCTTCGCGATGTCCGCTGCGTGCGCAGCGATCTTGTACGTGATGACACCCGTCTTCACGTCGTCACGGTTCGGCAGGCCCAAGTGTTCCTTCGGGGTCACATAACACAGCATCGCAGTTCCGTAACGCGCGATCTCCGTGGCGCCGATAGCCGACGTGATGTGGTCATAACCCGGAGCGATATCCGTGGCCAACGGGCCCAGCGTGTAGAAAGGCGCGCCGTCGCACAGTTCCTGCTGACGCTCCACGTTCTCGCGGATCTTGTGCAACGGAATATGCCCGGGCCCCTCGACCATGACCTGCACGTCATATTCCCACGCACGCTTCGTGAGCTCAGCGAGCGTATCCAGCTCAGCAAACTGAGCCGCATCGTTCGCGTCCGCAATCGACCCCGGCCGCAGGCCGTCACCCAACGAAAACGCGACGTCGTACTGCGCGAAAATCTCACACAACTCATCGAAGTGCGTGTACAGGAAGTTCTCCCGGTGATGCGCCAAGCACCACCCGGCCATGATCGAACCACCCCGGGACACGATGCCGGTAACGCGGTCCGCGGCAAGCGGAACGTAACGCAACAGAACACCCGCGTGCACCGTCATATAGTCCACGCCTTGCTCACACTGTTCGATGACGGTGTCGCGGTAAATCTCCCACGTGAGCGCGTTCGCGTCTCCGTCCACCTTCTCGAGCGCTTGATAGATCGGGACCGTGCCGATCGGGATCGGCGAGTTACGGATGATCCACTCGCGCGTAGTGTGGATGTCGTTACCTGTGGACAAATCCATGAGGGTATCGGCGCCCCACTTGGCAGCCCATTCGAGCTTGGAAACCTCTTCGGAAATGGAGCTTGTCACCGCGGAATTTCCGATGTTCGCGTTGACTTTGACGAGGAACTCCCGGCCGATGATCATCGGCTCAGACTCCGGGTGGTTCACGTTGTTAGGGATGATGGCGCGCCCAGCCGCCACCTCGGTGCGCACCTTCTCGACGTCGCAGTTCTCACGCAACGCCACATACCGCATCTCAGGGGTGATGATCCCCTGCCGCGCATAGTGCATCTGCGTTACGCGGCGGCCTGGCTTTGCCCGCAAAGGAACAGGCCGGCGTCCCTTCCACTCTTGCGAAGCCGCACCGCGGCGTACGGCCGAGCGGCCATCGTCTTCCAGCTTGCGCCCACGGGCCTCGTAGGTTTCCACATCGCCACGTTCGAGGATCCACTGCTCACGCCACGGCGCGAGCCCTTCCTCCGGGACGCTTCCAGGCCCCATCGTGCGGTAAACCTGCAACGGCGGGTTCGGAGTTCCATCTGGCGAATCGAGCTGCGAAATCTCGGTGACGGGAACTCGGATGCCATGTTCCTTGTCTTCGACCCATGCAAGCCGATGCGATTCATACTGTTCGCGTTGCTGGATGTCGGCAGCCGATGTGGTCGCATCCGATGCGGCGGCAGTTTCGGCAGTTTCAATGGTGGACGTTGATTCAATGACGTCGTCAGGGCGCACAGACATAGCGCAATCCTCACTTTCCTACGCCGGTATGACCCGGATCAGGTTCGACGGTCCAAAGCTCACAGCTTTGTCTCAGCCCCTCGCAGGGGCACCCGTATGGATGCTCACCATTCGAACACACTACGCGAGCAGATGCCAACACAGATCACACCCGCGCCAGCCGCCCGTCGCTACTTCACGCTTGTAAGATAAAGGTCATTATCCGGTCACCTAGTTTTCGCCCCTACGTTGAGGGCGTCTACTTTGACGTCTTGCAGGAGATCCGTGGAAAAGCAGCTCAAGAAGATCGCACGCAAAATTTTCAGGTCTAAAGCCTGGAAAGCGAGTAGCCAATGGCTCCGCGGAACCCGCCAATACAACATCGCCGCCAAAGAACACGCAGAATCCGCGGCGCCCGGAGCTCAAGTGCTCGCCTACTTCGGTGACACCCAGGCCAAGCTCTACCAGTTACGCCAGTGGATCCCGGTGCTCGAAGAGCTCAACGAAACCGTGCCTACCGCGATCTTCTTGCGCCGCCCATCGGCCATTAAGGCCGTCGAAGAGATGACAAACCTGCCGATCGTGTACCGCGGAAGCTTCGACCGCATGATCAGCTACTACGAAGAGCACAAGCCCAAGCTGTTCCTCTACGTCAACAACGGCCGCTCAAACTTCCAGACCCTCAGCTACGCGCCAGCCGTGCACGTGCACATCAACCACGGCGAATCAGACAAACTCTCGATGGTCTCTAACCAGGCGAAAGCCTACGATTCCGTCTTCATCGCCGGCCCAGCAGCTTTGCGCCGCCACCGCCGCGCGCTCATCGACTTCGACGAATCGAAGCTGATCTCGGTTGGCCGCCCACAGCTTGATCTCGATTACGAAGACGAGCTTCCAGCCAGCCAGTTGCGCACCATCATGTACGCACCCACCTGGCAAGGCGAAAACGACAACAACAACTACACATCGATCGACTACTACGGCCCACAGATCGTAGAAGCTGCCCTCGCTACCGAAGGCACGCGCCTCATCTATAAACCGCATCCGCGCGTTGCGGGTGCGCGGCAACCAGAGATGCAAGCCGGGCACCAGCGGATCCTTGAGCTGATCGAAGCCGCGAACGCCGACGGCGGCGAACACTTGGTCCTCAACGAGGGCAACATCCTCGCGATGTTCTCCGACGTCGACCTCATGATCACCGACATCTCCAGCGTTGGCCTCGACTTCCTGTACCTCAAAGCCGACAGCCCGATGCTGCTGACCGACCGCCGCACCAACCGCAAACAGCTCACGGATGAATCCCCTATCGCCTCGGCTGTACCGGTGATCGATGCGGACACCGTGGACTCGCTGCCCGAGATGATCGCCGATGCGCTCGCTAACGGCGGCGATAAGGACGCGCGAGCACAAGCCCGTGCGCTGTACTTCGGCGATTACGGCGTCGGCGAATCCCGCGTCGCGTTCATCGAAACCGTCCAGAAGCTCATTGCTGAGCGGGAAGAGAAACTGAAGCACTTCGATGTGCAGCCCACTGCTGCCGAAGCCGCAGACGAAACAGCAGACGAGACCGAAAGCTAAGGCCTCACGACGGTGTCAGGGCACGGCTACGGGGATTAGAACGTGAGCCCTTAGAACGTGAGGAAGTGATCGCGGCTCAAGAAGACGCCGCGCTCCGTCTTCGTGTTCCAGCACGTCAGGCCGTGCATTTCGGAAACGCATACGAAATCACCGTACGTGACAGCTTTATCGTATTCCAGCTTCTGCCCCTTGAAGCCGTCTTCGCAGCCGTCTTCTTCGAAGCAGAACTTTCCCTTGTGTGAGCCGCCGTAGCTTGGCTCTTTGTCCTCCGAACCCAGGTAGACGTATGGGGTTGTGCCCTTATCGGGCTTAGGGTCCGCGGCTACAGGCGCGTCATCTTTCCACGACTTGACGGCACAAATGATCGAATCCTTCGAGTGGTCCTCCGGGTCTTCCGAATTGTCCGTCAACCGGATGTCGCAACCGATGTTGCCGGTCGGGGTGGCGATCGAGGCGATCTTCAGCCCGCTCTTAGAGACCGTCTCGCTAGGCTCCAAGGAACCCGACGGGGCCGCCCCGCGAGCGCCCTGATACGCCTCAGATGGCAGCGGTTCCTTCGGCTTGTCCTCGCCGCCTTGTTCGCCCTCGTCTTCCGAGCTCTCGCCAGCATCTTCCGTGTTGCTAGAGCCCGGCGCTTCAGCGACCGCATCCGGGGCGGTACGTTGAGTGCTCCCACCCAACAAGAACTTACCAGCGAAAACCACGGCAACAATCGCGATCACAGCAACCAGCGCAATGGCCAACCAGGCCCCGCCACGGGGGCGCGGCTGGTCGTCGTCTTCCTCATAGTCAAAGGGTTGGCCTGGGTCGTAAGGCTGCCCTGCATCGTGAGACTGCTCTGGATACTGCTGATGCGGCGGATGTTGCATCAGGTACGGTTGCGGTTGCCCGCTATGACGCGATGCGGCTGAGGCCTCTTCCGCGGCACCCTCTGCAGATACCGGCGGCAAAATCGGAACGAATAACGGCCCGCCACCCGATGCGCCAGGCTCCTGAATCCCAGGCTCCTCGCTAATCGAGTCCGGTAGAGGCGAAGCCGACGCCGGGGGGACAGGCGGAACGGACCATTGCGTCGCATCCGCATCATCCGACGCATCAAGCACATCAGTCGCTGGAGATTCCGACGTAGGAGCCGGAGGACCGGGCACCTCCGAGAGGATCTGCACCACGAGCCCAGTAGGGCAGTTCGGGTGCATGAAAACCTTACTCCTCAGCTCAGGGTGCTCCGTAGCGATACGCACTAGCTCATCAGCAGAAAGCTGCGGATCCTCCAGACGCAAACGCGCTTCGTCCATGTCTCCATCCTCGAACATCACAGTCAAACTATGTTGCCGCCCAACTCTCACTGCTGGGCCTCGATGCAAATACCGATTGTAGAAGGCTAACAAGAGATTCAGGACACATCGCACCCACTAGCTTCTCTAGACGCCGTTGCCTTCTCTAGACGCCACCGCCGCGAGCGTTTTATCGTTGAAAACGCAAGGAGTTGAAATCGCTGGTACCAATAACCCGCTGAAAGACCAGTACGAAACCAAAAGCAATGTCAGTTTCCCCTCCGGGAGGACAGCATCATGAATGGTCACAACCCTCAAACCCCAGGCCCTCAGTCCGCTGGGCAGCAACAGGCAGGATCGAAGCGAGCAACGCCATGGATCGCGGGTATCAGCGCCGCGATCGCCGTCATCGTGCTCGTTGCGGGAATCATCTGGATCACAACCCGCGGCGGAGACGAAAACAAACCGAACCAGCCTTCACCTGAAGCCTCGTCAACCACCACAGAAAGCAACGAGGCCTCAGATAGCACAGGACCTTCGGAGTCCGACTCGCAACCGTCTGCCACGGACTCCGCTTCTGAAAGCCCGAGCGGATCTGAAGAAAGCGAATCCGACGACAGCAGCGACTCGGCCGAGGACCCCGGCACCGGCATCAACGTCCTTGAAGGGAAGCTACCGAAAGCCGGCGATCCCGCCCCAAGCAACGCGATCGACGCGAACCGCACCCGTGAGGACAAAGGTAGCCTCGTCGCCTCGATCCAGGTACCTAGCGGCAACATCGGCTGCAACATCTACAAGCCTGCTGCCGATAACGACCGCATGGGCAACCAGATCATGTGCACCGTCGACTCGTGGAAAACTAACCCACCGGAGCTGTTCGCCAAGAACGTGGAGCACCACTCACCAGAAAACGACGCGCTGGTTGCCATCAACCAAGTCGACCGCACGCCGTACTACGGCACCGGCCTGGTAGGCGATAAGTGCTACAAGAAGGACGTATGCGAAAAGGGCTTTGAGGGCCAGGTTCTCGATTACGGGACCGTGGTGAAGCACGGCGACTACGTATGCCAGTCCGAAAAAGTTGGCCTCACGTGCTGGAACACCAAAACCGGCCGCACCATCTTCATGAGCAAAGACGACCTCCGCGTCTTCTAATTGCTTCAACGCCCGTCATCTATTTGACGGGCGTTGAAGCAACCAGACGCGGAGGTCGTCTGCGGTAACTACCGAAAGCTAATGCTTTAAGCCTTTAGTCGGCAAACTCCTCAGCGAGGGCATCCCTCTCGGCGGCCTCGCGAGTGTAGGCGTACTGACGCTGAATATAGGACTCCAGCTCAGAGCGTTCGATGCGCCAAATGCCGCGACCGCCCACCTTGATGGCTGGCAGGGCACCCGTACGCACCAGCGAACGGGCCTGCTGCATGCTGACGTTCAACTCGTCAGCTACATCTTCAAGACGCAGGAAACGAGGCTGCTTCTTCTCCATTAGGGCTCTCCCTCACGGTCACGGCACCCTGGCAGTCAGGGCTCACCAACAGCTTGAATACGCACGCGAAGAAGCGCTCGCAGAGCGATGTCGGTGCACCTACCAGGTTCTTTCTTGTGGAATTGAATACAGAATAGCACCGTCAGACGCCACCAAGAAAGAGCTAAAGACATAAAAGGGGGACAAAGCGTTCAGATGACACATTGAGGCATCCCCGACTGAACATTACGACCCACCTTAAGGCATGATGTGTGGTAGATCACAGCTCGTTTTGGAGTTAACACCCGCCATCATCCTGGAGTCCACATGCGCATCGGCATCCCCACCGAAGTCCTCAACAACGAATCCCGTGTAGCAGTCACCCCTGCAGGCGTATCCGAGCTGACAGCCGCAGGCCACGAGGTTCTAGTCCAGTCAGGCGCAGGCATCCATGCAGGCCACGCAGACGAAAACTACACCGATGTGGGCGCCACAATCGTTGACGGCGCCGCCCCAGCGTGGGACGCCGAACTCATCCTCAAGGTCAAAGAGCCACAAGCGAGCGAATACGACCTGCTGCGCAAAGACCAGATCCTCTTCACATATCTGCACCTTGCCGCATCGCGCGCCTGCACCGAAGCCCTACTCGAAGCCGGAACCACCGCGATCGCATACGAAACCGTGACCCAAGGCCGCACGTTGCCGTTGCTGTCGCCGATGTCGGAAGTGGCGGGACGCCTCTCCGCACAGATCGGCGCGACGCTGCTGCAGCAGCCAGCCGGCGGCTCCGGAATCCTGATGGGCGGCGTGCCCGGAACCCGGCCCGCGAAGGTCGTGGTGATCGGCGCCGGCAACGCGGGCGAACAAGCAGCGCGCACCGCACAAGGCATGGGTGCCGAGGTCACGATCGTGGACATTTCAGCCTCAAGGCTGCACGACATCGACAACCTCGCGCGCGGCCACATCAAGACGATGGCCTCAACCAAGCTCGCGATCGCTGAGCTCGTGACGGACGCCGACCTCGTGATCGGTTCCGTTCTCATCCCAGGGGCGGCGGCCCCGAAGCTCGTGACGCTCGACATGGTCGCGACGATGCGGCCAGGCTCGGTGCTCGTGGACATCGCGATCGACCAAGGCGGCTGCTTCGAAGGTTCCAAGCCAACCACCCACGACAACCCGACCTACCGCGTCCACGACACCCTCTACTACTGCGTGACCAACATGCCGGGCGCCGTCCCGCAAACCTCAACCGCCGCGCTGACCAACGCGACGTTGCCGTACGTCATGAAGCTCGCGAACAACGGATGGCGCGAAGCGCTGGCAGCTGATGAAGGCTTCGCATCCGGCCTCAACACGCACGACGGGAAGGTCACCAACCGCGGTGTCGCTGAGGCACACGGAATGGACTTTGTTGCACCCGCCGACGTGCTTGCCGGCTAAAGCTCGGCTGGCTGGCTAAAGCTGGGGTGCCGCGCCGAGTTACTTGAGCGCCGGTGCCGCGCCGAGCGCGATGCACACGATCACCACGAGGACGATCACAACGGTCGAAGCCGCACCGAGCACGAGCGGGCGGCCACCGAGCTTGATGAGCGACTTCACGTGAACACCAAGGCCGAGTGCGAACATCGCTGACGCCAGCAGGAACGTTTGCGCGATCTTTGCTACATCCAGCACCGGTTGCGGAACGATATGCAGCGAAGCGATCACGACCATCACGATGAAGCCGAGCACAAACAGCGGCATGATCGGAGGGAGCTTCGTGTCCGCGCCCGCGCCACCGTCTGAGCCGTTCCCTGCGGCACGGCGAGCGCCAAGCGACACAGCTGCGATCATCGGCGCCAGCATCAGGACCCTCGCCAGCTTGACCGTCACGGCCGTCGACAAGATGACCCCGCCTCCCGCGATACCGCCGGCCGCGACCACCTGAGCGACCTCGTGAACCGTACCGCCGATGAACATGCCGGCCGCACCATCGTCATAACCGAGCAACCGAACCAACAGCGGAGCAAGCGGAATCATGAGCGTTCCGCACACCACCACCATCGCGACCGCAGCCGCAACCAGCTCCTGTTTAGCGCGAGTTACACCCTGCATCCCGGCGACCGCCGCGGCACCACAAATCGAGAAACCAGCGGCCATCAGCATCCGCAGATCCTTCTCGATACCAAGCGCTTTGCCAAACCACAGCGTCGCAACAAAGGTAATGGCCACCGCCGCGACAGCGACCACAACCACGCCCCAGCCCAAGCCGATGACCTGCGTGACGGACAGCTGCAGGCCGAGAAGCACAACACCAAGCCGCAAGATCCGCTTGGCGGCAACTGCGATACCGGGGTCAAAGATCGCGGGAACCGGCGCAACATTACGCCACACCGCACCCAGTAGAATCGCGATGAGCATGACCGGGATCGAAGCGTTCAACGCGCCCAATCCGATACACACAGTCCCCACCGCGAACGCGAGCCCAAGCCCCCACCACACCGATGGTTTCGCGGCTGCATTGCCGCTTTGTTGGGCTTGGATCTGGGCCACGTGGCGCTCCTTCGAAGGTGGCGGGCTGGAAGTGTCGCGATCTTCAGGTTAGACCTTGCCTTGTTCTTTCTCCACAGGCATGGTTCATGATTCTGCAAAAGAACTAGACTCAAGCCCATACCCGGCCGAACGGCGGCGACAAGAGAAAGGTTCCGGTGTGACAGGTTCGACTTCCGTGCGAGCTAAGAACTCGGCTTCTGTATTGCTGGTCCGCCCGGCCGCTAAATCTAATAGCGGCGTTGGGGCCGGTAGCGGCGTTGAGGTTTTCGTTCACGTCCGCGCGAACAGCATGGAGTTCGCGCCGGGCGCGGTGGTGTTCCCCGGCGGAGGCGTTGATCCGAGCGATGCGGAAGGAACCGCCTCGTGGAGCTTGCCTGATGCCCTTGCTGCCTCACTGACCGACGACGCCGCGGAAGCTTCCGGTGTCACCGCGGCTGATCGTGGTGAACCGGTCACGCCGCAAACCCTCGTGGCTGCCGCAGTACGGGAAACCTTCGAAGAATGCGGCGTTTTGCTCGCCGAGCCAGCTAACCCGGCCACCGGCACTGAGCTGCATCCCGACAGGGAAGCCCGGCGTCGCGCGCTAGAGGAACACCGCATCGGAATCAACCAGGCCATGACCGCGCTCGATGCCGTCCCCTACCTTGAGAACATCGTGTGCGTTGACCGCTGGATTACCCCGGCGGGGCTACCTAAACGCTATGACACCCGGTTTTTCGCGGCAGTTCTGCCGGAAGGGCAGATCGCAGACGGCCACACGAGCGAATCGGTCGATAGTTTCTGGATCCGCCCCGAAGAAGCGTTGCGCCGCTATAAGGAAGGCACGCTGATGGTCATGGCACCCACATGGGCACAGTTAGAGCGGCTAGCGCGAGCAGAAACCGTTGAGGACGCCCTCAAACCCGCGACCACCGGCGTGACGATGCCAAGCATCACGCGCCAACCCGGCGCTAAACCCCGCATCGAATTCTGGGGCGAAGACGCCTACCGGGAAGCCGGAAAACCGATCTACAGCTAACCTGCCCTGCATCTATCCCAACCAATCCGACCTCCACCCGAACGAACAGCGCAAAGCGAGCGAAACCTTGAGCACCGAAGCACCACGTACCGTCTACGTTTTCAACGGCCCCAACCTCAACCTCCTAGGTACCCGCGACCCGGAAACATACGGGACCACGACACTCAGCGACGTCAAGGACCTGTGCGAGGCCGCTGCCACCGAGCACGGGCTGACTCTGGATTTCCGGCAAAGCAACCACGAGGGCGAGCTCATCGACTGGATCCACGAAGCCGGGACCGCCGTCAAGGACGGAAACGCGGTGGGCGTTGTGCTCAACGCCGGGGCATACACGCACACGTCACTTGCGCTCGCGGACGCGATCTCGGGCTCCTTCTGCCCCACGATCGAGGTTCACATCTCCAACGTTCACGCGCGTGAAGAGTTCCGCCACCACTCCTACCTTTCTCCTGTAGCAAAGGGGATCATCGTGGGACTCGGGGTTGCTGGCTTCGAGTTGGGGATCCGCGCGCTCGCAAAGTAAGGGCCGGCTCACACAGTAGAACCCGGCCGGCGGGCGCAGTAAGGCCTCAGAAAACCTCCCCCTCCTAGAGATAGTTGACAATATGCAACTACCTTGGGTTATTGTTGACTTTCGTCAACAACATACGTCATGGGCTCCGTGACCCTTCCAGGAGGTTGAGTGGCCAAAAACCCAGCGCCGGAATCAAAATCTGCATCTACCGATAGTTCCGCGCCTGCAACTGAGACAACGCCGATGTCTCACCGCGCCAAGATCCAGTCGCTGACAGCGCTGATCATCGCGATGTTCGTGGGCATGATCGCCAACACGGTCGTCTCAACCTCGATGCCGCGCATCGTTCACGACCTCGGCGGTACACAGGCACAGTATTCGTGGGTCATCGCCGCTTCAATGCTCGCGATGACGGTCACCGTCCCCATCTGGGGCAAGCTATCTGACCTGCTGGACCGCAAAATGTTGATGCAGGTTTCGCTCGCGATCTTCGTCTCAGCAACAGCGTTCGCCGGCTTTTCACAATCCATCGACATGCTCATCGGTGCCCGCGTATTCCAGGGCATCGGCATCGGCGGAACCATGACGTTGTCCCAGATCGTGATGGCGGACGTCATCTCGCCTCGCGAACGCGGCAAGTACATGGGTGTTTTCGGCGCCGTAATGGCGTTCGCTACCGTTGGCGGTCCGCTACTGGGCGGCTGGATCACCGACACGTTCACGTGGCGTTACAACTTCTACATCGCGCTCCCGGTTGCGATCGTCGCGTTCGTCATGCTCCAAACACGCCTGCACCTTCCGGAGCAAGAACGTCGTCGTTTCCGCCTCGATGTGTGGGGCCTGGTTCTGCTCTCTGGCGGCATCTCCTTGTTCCTCATCTGGGTCACGATGGGCGGCAGCGGCCCCAGCGCGATGTTCCCTTGGAAGTCCGTTGAGACGCTGTGGATGACCAGCGCATCGGCTATCTTGCTGATCGCATTCGTGTTCGTTGAGCTACGCACCGATGAGCCGCTTTTGGACCTGCGACTGTTCAAGAACCGTACGTTCACTCTTTCGGTCATCGGTTCGATTGCGGTGGGGCTCGCGATGTTCGGCGCGACCGTGTACTTGTCTCAGTTCATGATCATGGCCCGCGGCGCAAGCCCAACCATGGCGGGTGTCATGACCATCCCGATCATGGCGGGAAGCATGATCTCCGGCAACGTCGTCGGCTTGATCATCACCCGCACGGGCGTGTGGAAACCGTATGTGATCGCGTGCTCGGTCGTGTTGGTGGCGGGCCTCGGATTGATGTCTGTGGTTCGCGCGGACACGAATTACTGGTTCATGGCGGCGCTCATGTTCCTCATGGGCGCGGGCATGGGCGGCACGATGCAGAACTTTGTGCTCTTGACTCAGAACGCTGTGCATCCGCGGGTGATGGGGGTCGCGTCGTCTGCGGTGGCATTCTTCCGTTCGATGGGCGGAACCGTTGGTATCGCGTGGCTCGGCGGTGTGCTCGCTAACCTTGCGCCGTCTTTGATCGCTGATCGTCAGCAGGATCTGATGGGCGCTATCGCTAAGCTTCCTGCCGGTGAGCGGGCCTCGATTATGGAGATGCAGAGTTCTGGCGAGCTTCCGGCGCCAAGCATGTTGCCGGATTCGGTTGCGACCATCATCGAGCACGCCTACGGCGAAGCGATTGCGCATCTGTTCCTGTATGCGGCCCCGATTGCCGCACTTGGCTTGCTGGCGGCGATCTTTATTCCGAACCTGAGCTTGTCGACGCACACCCGTCATGAAGAGCTAGCTCGCGCGGCTGGAGAGTCTGCCGATAAAGTTGCGGATCATAGCGGCAAAGCTGAAGAGCTTGACGGCCGAGTAGCACGGCAGGAGGTGCGCGGCGATGTCTGATGTGCATAGCGATGAGTTCGCAGAGCAGCTACGTTCACTGACCCGCGAGTATCGGATTTTGTTGGCTGCGGCGCGCCGGAGTTTCCGCGAGCAGGCGGCGGCTTTGGATGCGTCACTTCAACCGTTCGATGGGGCTGTTGCCTCGGCGCTGTACCGCCAGTGCATGGAGACCGATAGCGAGACCCCTGATGCCGGGATGACGGTCACTGAGATATCCGAGGTTGTTGACGCGGATAAGTCGATGGTTTCGCGTGCGATCAAGCGGCTGGAATCGGCGGACCTGTTGGTTCGGACCACGGATCCGAAGGATGCCCGAAGCTTCCTGTTGTCCCTCAGCGATGTAGCCCGGGAGCGGTTCCAGGAATATGCTCTGAAGCGGCAAAAAGAGTCGGCAGCCATGTTTGAAGAGTGGACTCTTGAAGAAGTTTCGACGTTCGCAGCGCTCATGAAGAAACTCAACGACAGTCGTGTCCGCCCCTTGGGCAAAGAGCCTCAGTAAACGGGCTTCGGTGTTCCACACTGGTCTTTCACGAGAGCTTTATCCACATTATGAGGCCAGCCTATTCCGGCCCCTCACCGTACTGAGAAGCTGGAAGTCCAACGCATAACTCAGACCTCCAGGAGACCACTGTGGATCAGCCAGCAACCGGCAGCGAGAACCGCCCCCGCACAACATGGGCATTACAAGACCCGCTTCTCACCGAGTACTACGACACCGAATGGGGCCGCCCCGTCACGAGCGAGCGTGGACTCTATGAGCGGATCGTGCTCGAATCTTTCCAGTCAGGGCTTTCGTGGCTCACGGTTTTGAAGAAGCGCGATGCCCTCCGCGAGGTCTTCGCAGGCTTCGATCCAGATGCTGTCGCCGAGTTCACGGAAGAGGACATCGACCGGTTGCTGGACGACGCTCGGATCATCCGCAACCGTGCCAAGATCGAGGCCGCGATCACCAACGCTCAAGCCACGGTTGCTCTGCGTGATGCGGGAGGGTTGCCAGCGTTTGTGTGGCGGCACACCCCCGAACAGAGTTGCGTACCTACAACCGAAGATGAGATCCCGTCTCAGAGCGTGGAGTCACGCGAACTCGCGAAGGATCTTCGTAAGCACGGGTTCCGTTTCGTCGGGCCAGTCACCGCATTCGCGCTCATGTGTGCAGTCGGGATGGTCGACGCCCACGTCACGTCGTCCCACCTACGTGGCGTGTGCGGTCTGCGCGACGCCGCCGGCCAGCTGACCGAAGATGGCAGGCGCTTTGTATACGACCTAACCGTTACTTCTCGCTGATGTACCCCTCTTCGCCCATCCAGTCATAAGCCACATCCGCCGGGTCCTGGCCCTCAACGTCGACCTTGAGGTTCAACTCCTGGAAGGTCTCGTTGTTCATCTCACAAACCCTTCGGGCGGGCAACATGTTCAACCACACGGCCCGATGCGGCGCCCCCCTTAGAACGCAAACGCCGGCTGCCACACAAAGGTGGCAACCGGCGTGAAAACGGCTTGGATAACTCCGCCTAGGACACTCGATTACTGACGATAGAACTCGAACGCAGACGGACCAGCACCCGTCGCGACGCGCTGCGTCGGATTCAAAACCCCATGCTCCGTAATCCGGTACACACTGATGTGCCCCGAAAGCTCGCCGCCCACCAAAACCAGCTCACGGCCCGGCGCAACAGCAGCCGCACGCGGACGCTCCTCCGTCCGCGTCCTAGCCCTACGGCGAGGCTGAGCCCCCGTATCAAACACAGTCAACGCGCTCGTCGTGCGCTCGGTAGCCAAAATATAGCTCGCGTTACGCCCATGCATCAGCGCACCCGCCCACATAGGGCGCTCCGGAACCTCAACACCCTCTACCAAGCCAGCGTCGCCGCTACCGCGGGCGACACCCGGGGCAAGCTGATCCTCCGGCTCATCAATCCGGACCCGCGCGAACTCAGCCAACTCGCCCGTCTCGGCATCGCGATGGAACGTGGAAACCTCACCGCTCATCTCCGTCAACAACGCAACATACGTGCCATCCGGATGAACCATCACATGCCGCGGACCAGAACCCTCAGCAACATTCACTGCACCCGCTCGCACCAACGGCGGCTCACCAGAGGCGCCCCGGCGATACATCACCAAACGGTCATCGCCCAAACTCGCCGCATACACATGCTGGCCATCAGGCGACGGCACCACGCAATTCATCGCACGGCCAGCCGCATCATCGATCCACGCCGGTTGCCCCTCCTGAGGCAAACCCTGGGAATCCAACATGACACGGAACACCGCATCCCCGAAATAGCTCGCCCCCAGCAAGCCATCCCGGCCCACCGAACCAGTGACCGCCGGATGCTCATCCCCCGACGTCGGATCAAACGCCAAATACGCAACCGAACGCGGCAAATGCGCAGTCCCACGCAACGCCAAACGGCCGCCAGCCACCACAGTGAAAACCCACAACAGCGGGTTCTCATGCTCGGAGCCGCCCTGCGCCGCATACAAAATCCCGCGACGATGATCCATCGTCACAACAGCGACATCATCAAGGCCCTCGATGACCGCGAAACGGTTCAGTCGGCCCTCAGCCTCATCCAAAACATAGGCCTCGATGCTGCCCTCGTCACGGCACGCAACATACGTATACGTCGTCGACATCAGGCGTTCCACAGCCCATACGAATCCGCGAGCTGCGCAATCTTCTGCGCACGCTTCAAACGAGGCAAATACGAGCCGTCCGTCATCGGCGCGCCCTCAGCATGCTGATCCAACAACTCATGAGCCCACTTCAGCTCATCCTCGCTCGGCGAGAGCCCAGCGTTCACACGGTCAACCTGATCAACATTCAAAACCAGCTTGCCAGTCATACCCATCTTCGACGTCACCGCGCAATCCTCGATGACCTCCGCATCGCCCGCGGAAGGCACCGAAGGGCCATCAATCGGGCCAGGCAAGCGCCCCACACGCGAAGCCACCACAAGCTTGCCGCGCGCATACGCCAACGCCAACGGATCCCCACCAGCACCCGTATCCTTACGGAAATCATTCACACCGAACGCCAACCGGAACGTACCCGGCGCAGACGCGATCGCCGTCGCATTCTCGATCCCCAATGCCGACTCAATCAAAGCCAACACCGGAGTACCAGCCGCCAACCGCATCGCAGTCAACGCAACCTGCTCAGGCTTCTCAGTCTCCGCAAGCATCACCCCACGCAAACCCGGAGCACCCTGCAAAGCCTTCAAATCATCAGCCCAAATCTCAGAACGAATCGGGTTCACACGAACCCAACCGCTCATCCCCGCATGCAAGGCCTCCACGACATTCTGGCGCGCCTCTTCCTTCTGATCCTCAGGAATCGGCGCCTCCATATCGAAAATCACCGAATCAGACTCAGACGCCAACGCCTTGCCGAAAATTTCAGGCTTCAACGCGTTGACGAGCAGCCAAGACCTCGAAAGCTTGGCAGGAAGAGCAGCAGCACGAATATTACGGATGGGCATACCTCAACCCTATAAGGACAACACGGCCGCGTGAACACTTAGCCGTAAGGATGAAGAAACAACAAGCAGATGCGGATAGTCCGACAAGGGCGGCGCGGGGCGCAGGCGGGCCCCGCGCAGGGCCCGCCGGACTAGTCGAGAAGCAGCGCCGGCTCCTCGAGGATCGCCGCGATATCCGCCAAGAACACCGCGCACTTATCGCCGTCAACAATTCGGTGATCAAACGAGCCACCCACCGTGGTGACATACCGCGGAACCACCGCGCCATCGACCACCCACGGGCGCTCGCGCACCGTACCGAACGCAACAATCCCCGCCTCTGGAGGGTTGATGATCGGCGTACCCGTATCGATGCCGAGCGTTCCGACGTTCGTGATCGAGATCGTGCCGTCGCGCATATCCTCCGGCTGGGTCTTGCCGTCGCGGGCGTTGAGCGCAAGATCATTCAACGCGATCGCGAGCTCCTTGAGGCTCAACTCATCAGCGTTCTTGATGTTCGGAACGATCAAGCCGCGATCCGTCGACGCCGCGATACCAAGGTTGATGTAGCCCTTCTGGTGGATCTCCGCGCCGTTCTCCGTCTCAACCCACGTCGAGTTGATCTCCGGATTACGCTGCGCCGCCCACATCACGGCCTTCGCGACCACCAAAAGCGGGGTGACCTTGACGCCCTCGAAGTCACGCGAAGCCTTCAAGCGGCGCACAAACTCCATGGTGCGGGTCGCGTCCACATCCACGAATAGCGACACATGCGGTGCCGAAAATGCAGAACGGACCATGGCCGCTGCGGTCGCCTTGCGCACGCCGCGCACCGGGACCACCGTGACCTCGCCCGCAGGCGGCTCCGCAGAAACGCCATTCTGAGCGCCCGCACCGAACGATGCGGCAACAGCACCCCGCGGAACCTCACTCGACGCCGCAGGGGCCGAGCTACGGTAGGTTCCCAAACGCTTATCCGCGAACGACGCCAAGTCCTCCCGCGTGACCTCACCACGCGGGCCAGTCGCCGGGACATCGCGCAGATCCACACCCAAATCGCGCGCCAACTTACGCACCGGAGGCTTCGCGAGCGCCGGAACATCCGCCGCCCCTGGGAGTGAACGCTGCGCCCGTGCTGCCGGACCATCAAAGTCCACGCCACGCTCAGCAGAACGCTGCGGAGCACGCCTACGCCGAGCACGTAACGACGCCTTATCCGCAACCGGACCAGAGCCCACCAGCGGGCCAGCTTCCTCGGCCGCACCGGCTTCGCTAGCCTCAGCTGGAGCCGCGGACGCAGCGGAACCGTCACCCGCGTCGTCGGCGGCATCCTCACCCGGGCGAGCGATATCGATCAGCGGCTGACCCACCTCAACTACCTCACCAACCTCGGCGTGCAGGCGAGTCACCGTCCCCTCAAACGGGCACGGCAACTCAACCAGAGACTTCGCGGTCTCAATCTCAACGAAAGGCTGATTCAGAGCGACATCATCGCCCACCGCAACCTTCCACTCAACGATGTCGGCCTCAGTGAGGCCCTCGCCCACATCAGGCAAATTGAACGTCGTCATCTCAAAATCCTTCCAAAGTGCCTAGTGTTCGAACGTGCGGTCCAACGCATCAACGATCCGGTCAATGTTCGGCAGATAATCTGCCTCAACCCGCGACGGCGGATACGGCATGTGATAGCCGCCCACGCGCTCGATCGGGGCCTCCAACGCGTAGAAGCAACGGTGCCCGATGCGCGCCGCGATTTCCGCTCCGAGACCCTGGAACGTCGGGGCCTCGTGTGCGATGACGAGGCGGCCGGTCTTAGCCACGGAGGCCTCGATCGCGTCGAAATCGATCGGGTTCAGGGAGCGCAGGTCGATCACCTCGACGTCGAGGTCCTCCGTCTCCAGCGCTGCTGCCGCGGCGAGCGCGGTAGGCACCACAGGGCCCCACGCGAGCAGCGTCGCATCCGTGCCTTCGCGGACGACCATCGCCTGATCTGGCGCGGCCTCGCGGTTCTCGGTATCGACCTCGCCGCGCAGCCAGTAGCGGCGCTTCGGCTCAAAGAAAATCACCGGATCATCCAGCTCAAACGCTTCCTGGATCATCCAATACGCATCGTGCGGCGAGGACGGCGTCATGATGCGGATCCCCGCGGTGTGCGCGAACAGCGCCTCAGGCGATTCGGAGTGGTGCTCAACCGAACCGATCCCGCCACCGTACGGAACACGGATCACGACGGGGAGGTTGACTTTGCCGCGCGTGCGGGCGAACATTTTGGCGAGCTGGGTCGTGATCTGGTTGAAGGCCGGGAAAATGAAGCCGTCGAACTGGATCTCTGCGAGCGGGCGGTAGCCGCGCATCGCCATGCCGATGCTCGTGCCGATGATGCCGGATTCCGCGAGCGGGGAATCCACGACTCGGTCTTCGCCGAAGTCTTTCTGGAGGCCGTCGGTGACGCGGTACACGCCGCCGAGCTTGCCGATGTCCTCACCGATCAAGAGCGAGCGCGAGTTGGTTTCAAGGATGCGGCGCAGGCCAGCGTTGATCGCGCCAGCAATAGTCATGCGTTGCGTGGTCACGTTCACGCCCTCTTCCCGGCGTCGGCGTCGGCCTGGTCAGTTTCATCGTCTCCAAGCGATTCCATGAAGGCCCGATGCTCGGCTCGCTCTTGCTCGACGAGCGGGTGTGGGTGGGCATAGACGTGCTCGAATTGCTCGTCGAGCGTCGCGCCGGCAAAGTTCAGGACGGCGTCGCGGACCTCGGCGGTGCGGGCCGCGGCTTGTTCTTCGACCTCGTCGAAGAAAGACTCATCGACCCCGCATTCCTCGAGGAACGTGCGTGCACGCACGAGCGGGTCACGCGGAGCCCAGCTTTCCTCTTCCGGGCGGCCGCGGTACTTGGTTGGGTCGTCGGCGGTCGTGTGCGCACCGAGGCGGTAGGTTTCTGCCTCGATCAAGACCGGACCTTTGCCGCTACGCGCATGCTCGAGCGCCCACTGAGTCACCGCGTGGACTGCGAGCACATCGTTGCCATCAACGCGGACGCTCGGGAAACCGTAACCAGCGGCGCGTTGAGCGAGCGGGACCTTGGACTGGGTTTCGAACGGAACCGAAATGGCCCACCGGTTGTTCTGGCAGAAGAACACTACGGGTGACTGGTTGCTCGCCGCGAAAACCATGGATTCGTGCACGTCACCTTCAGACGACGAACCGTCACCGAAACATGCGATGACGGCCTCACCATCTTGCGCGAGCTTGGCTGGATCCCATCCATCCTGGTCCCGCTGAATGCCCATCGCGTAGCCGGTTGCGTGCAGCGTTTGAGCCGCGAGCACGAGCGTGTAGACCTGGAAACTGTGCTCGTTAGGATCCCAGCCGGAGTGGCCTTCACCGCGGAAGAGACGGAAAAGGTCAGTGATGCTCACATCGCGAGCGAGCGCCATCGCGTGTTCACGGTAGGTCGGGAAAACAAAGTCGCTTGAGCGTGCAGCGCTAATGGCGCCGACCTGCGCGGCCTCTTGGCCTTGCAACGGAACCCACAGGACGAGCTCACCCTGTCGCTGAAGGATTGAACCTTCTTGGTCAACACGGCGAGCGATCACCATGTCCCGATAGAACTCTTGATAGTCCTCGACCGTGAGGTCCGTGACCCAATGGTCCCAATCAGGGTTGGCGATTCGCCGACCTTCTGCATCCAGCATCTGCACAGGCTCCGAGTTCAGGACCTGTTGCATGACCTGGCGAGAGTCTGGCCCGCTGTTCGCTGGGGTGACCGTCATACCGCTCCTCACGTGCTTCGATTCAGCGGCGTATGTGATGCAACCGAATCCCGCACAGGCTAGTCATATTCCGTCTGCAGAATATGACTTCTTAGCTTTTACATTCCTTGTGAGCCTACCCGCATTTGGGGCACAAAAGGAAGTGCTTTGGGCCGCAGAAATCGCGTGTTTCTGCGGCCCAAAACTGTATTTAGTTTGCCTCCCTATATATTCCTCTTTTGGAATATCTAGCGGTTAGCTGCGCTTGATGAACTCTGCACAGAGCTCAATGAAGCGCGCATTTCCTTCTGGTTCGCCGATGGAAACGCGCACGCCCTCACCTTCGAAAGCACGCACCGAGAGCGCCTGCTGGCCGGCGGCCTCTGCGAACTCTGCGGCGCGCTCACCGAGTGGGAGCCAAACGAAGTTCGCGTGCGTCTCTGGGATGTCCCAGCCCTGTTCGGTCAGCGCGGCGACGACCTTGTTGCGCTCCTGGACGGTCTCTTCGACGCGTGCGAGCACTTCGTCGATCGCGTCGATCGAGGCCACTGCGGCCGCTTCGGCGACCGAGGAGACACCGAATGGGACCGCGACCTTGCGCAGGGAGTGGGTGATGTGCGGCTGGGACACCGAGTATCCGACACGCAGGTTCGCGAGCGAGTGCGCCTTCGAGAAGGTGCGCAGCGCGACGACGTTCGGGTACTTGCGGTACAGCTCAAGCCCGTTGACGGCTTCGTCGTCGCGCAGGTATTCGAGGTAAGCCTCGTCGATCACTACGAGGACGCTGGTCGGGACCTTGCTCAGCAGATCCTCGACTTCGGCGGTGCGCAGCACTGGACCGGTCGGGTTGTTTGGGGTGCAGAGGATCATGACGGAGGTGTTTTCCGTGACGGCCTCTACCATCGCGTCGAGGTCGATGCGGTGGTCTTCGGTCAGTGGAACCTGAACCGAGGTTGCGCCAGCGGTTTCGACGATGATCGGGTAGGCCTCGAAGGAGCGCCATGGGTAGATCACTTCGTCGCCGGTGCCGTCTTCGTTGGTTCCGGCGAAGGCGTTGATGATCTGGGTCAGCGCACCGAGGGAGCCGGTTCCGGTGACGATGTCGTCTGCCGGGATGTCAAAGTGTTCGGCGAGGCGGTTGCGTAGCTTGGTGGACAGTGGGTCCGGGTAGCGGTTGTAGTCGTCATAGCTCTTGATGGCCTGGGCGACAGATGGGACTGGGGTGCCAGGGTTTTCATTCGAGGAGAGCTTATAAGGCTGAAGCCCTGGGATGACCACGGGCGGCTTGCCTGCTTTATAGTCAGGCAGGCGGCCGATCACTGGGCGTGGAGTAGGGGTTGCGGCATTTTCGGTGACATCAGACATACCGCTAGGGTATGCCTTCTGCGGACATCCTCGCACCTTATCTTTGTGACGGTGGACACATTGCCAGTTGTATATGGACGCCTCCACATGATGCGACGGTTTCCGATGCCGAAGATGTCATCTCGTCTATGACAGGCCGCATAGCGGGTTACGCCCAACACGTGGAACAGCGAACGTCTCACGTGCAATGCTGTAGGTATGCGTTTCATTATCAGCGCCATCGTCAACGCTCTTGCTCTCGCAGCGGCAGCGGCCCTCGTTAACGGCATTCACATCGGCCCTATTGGCGCCGCGGACAATTCGGGTTCCGTTATGGCCTCCTACCTGCTGGCCGGTGCGCTGTTCGGTCTCGTCAACGCCGCTTTGGGGAAGTTCATTCGGATTCTTTCCATTCCGCTGTATTGCTTGACGTTGGGCCTCTTCGCGCTCGTGGTCAACGCGTTGCTGTTCGAGATCACCGCGTGGCTCTCTAACCTCACCGGCCTGATCGTGTTCTCGATTGACTCGTTCTTCTGGGACGGCATCCTCGGGGCTCTCATCGTCTCGGTCGTGTCCGCGCTGATCGGCCTCGTGCTACGCACGGCACGCATCGGCGCCTAACCGCGGCTCGTTCAGCCCGCAGCTCACCTGCTCGACTCACTTGCCGGAGCCGGTAGAGGTTTTGAATCGATAAGTTTCGGTGATCTTGAGGTCCTCGATCTGCATCCGCCTCTTGATGTCCCGCAACGCGGTGTCTTCAACTCCGTCCGCGGCCTGAGCGTGGTTCAGGTAGTTCTGGGAACCGTGATCCGGGCCCAGCAACGATGGAGAGTCCGTCTCGTAACGCTGCCCGCTCTTAGAGAACAGCGCCACGCGATTCGCTGAAACCTTGAGTGCGCCAGCCGCGCCGAGCGCTGGGATCGCATCGTCCGGGTCAATGAGCATGAGCTGCGGAACATCTGCCGGCGGGTCCTCATCCCCGTGAGGGGCTCCGGCTGTAAACGCCCCCTTGAGCGTGTACTTCGCCTTGAACTGTTGATCTTCGGACAAGTTGAGGGCATGCCTTCCGCCTTGTGAATGGCCGTTGAGGTAGACCCCTTCCCCCGGCTTCGCACCAGCGTCCTTGAGGGCCGCATCGACGGCTTTGCGCACATCGTCGGTTTCACGGTTGAAAGCCTGCTTCATGCGCGGCAGACCCCACACGGTGCCCTTCGAATCGTTGGTTCCCGGGAGCGTGACAATCCACGCGTGTTTCCCGGAATCCGTAACGACTTTGCTCACCACGATCGAACCGCGGCCCTGACCTGCCAACTGTTGCTGTTCAATCCACGTGCTCAGCTTGGAGGCGTCCGCTCGGTGAACAGGGCGGCGTTCCTTGCCCTCCATCTCGATTTTCGGCGCAGAGGGGAAAGCAGTCGAGAATAGGCCCTTCACGTTCTTGGCCCCGAGCTCCTTGATTCCTTCAGGGTTCAATTTGCCCTGCAGAGCCAGGATCAAGAGCCCCGGCACGTACGTGAGCCCGGCGCCAGCGCCAATCGCATACTTCGCGTTCGGCGATGCTTCCATCATGTTCATGACTGTGCCCCACGTGGCGTCATCATCGGCGAACCCGATGGTTCCCAGGTTCTCTGACTCCGCTTGTTCATACTGCTCCGCGGCACGCACCAAATCCTCTTCCAGATGCTCGATGCGGTTGTGGGCCAGGCGCATCTTCGCGGCAGTCTCTTGGGCCGCGGCACTCAGCCGATGCAGCGCACCCGTGACCTCGATGAAGTGGGGCGGCAGCCCATATCCACTCGGCGCAGAAGAGCATGTGGCGCTCAAACGCGCCCAGTCCGGTTGATATGCACCCAGCTCCCCCGCGGCCAATTTGAGCGACCCCGTGACGACCTCAATCGAATGACCGCCGCCGAAAACCTCGATCTGTTGCCCGCCCTCGGCCAAGACATGCATTGCCACTACCGCACTCCCGTCAAGTCCAGGCCAGAGACCTGCCGCACATGTTGATCCTCGATGGCACGCAAGGCTGCCGATGCGCAAGCCAACAGATCGTGTAAGGACTGTTGCGTGCGGTACATGGTCTGTGAAGCCTCGTCTCGCGCCGCGTCGTAGCGACGCTTAGCTTGACCCTTCCAATCGGGAATCTGGCATCGGTTCACGGCAGCGTGAGCGGCCTCGACATCGGCGACCATGGCAGACACCGAGTGAATATAGGACTCGACACTGAAACGTAAAGAACTCAGCTCAAACAACGTGACCTCCCCTTGAGTGGCGTTTCCTCAACGGTAAAAACTCGCGCGAAACGTTGGGCCAGCCTGTGGAGAAGTTGCTCCGGCTTGCACGTCTGTGTGCAACGAAACCCGCCCACTCCCGAATCATGGGACAATGGGGGCATGTCTGCCTCACGTGTTTCCTTGTCAGAATCCACCCTCGCGCTCGGCTCACTCGATGGCCGCTACCGTTCCGCAGTCGCTGGCCTCATTGACCACTTGTCTGAAGCCGCGCTGAACCGCAACCGCGTCCACGTGGAAGTTGAATGGTTCATCTACCTGTGCGAAAACAGTGTCCTGCCTGGTCTGAACCCGCTCACTGACGAACAGAAGACCGGCCTGCGCGCCATCGTGACCGAATTCAACACCGATTCGGTCGCTGAGCTCGCAGAGATCGAAGCCGTAACCGTCCACGACGTCAAGGCCGTCGAGTACTACATCGGCCGCCGCCTCGAAGCGCTCGGCCTCGAGAACCTCAAAGCACTCGTGCACTTCGCGTGCACCTCAGAGGACATCAACAACCTCTCCTACGCACTCGGAATCCGCGACGCGATCCAGGACGTGTGGCTGCCTGCCGCATGGGACCTCGTGAACCAGCTTTCCGAGATGGGTGAAGCCGACCGCAAGACCCCGATGCTCTCGCGCACGCACGGCCAGCCAGCAACCCCATCCACGCTCGGTAAAGAGATCGCGGTCTTCGCTTACCGCCTCGCCCGCCAGCTGCGCCGCATCCAAAACACCGAATACCTCGGCAAAATCAACGGTGCAACCGGAACCTACGCGGCCCACCTCGCCGCAGCACCCGCAGTGGACTGGCAGTCCATCTCGCGCGGCTTCGTCGAAAGCCTCGGCCTGAGCTGGAACCCGCTCACAACCCAGATCGAAAACCACGACTGGCAGGCGGAACTCTACTCAGACATCGCACGTTTCAACCAGATCCTGCACAACCTGTGCACCGACATCTGGAGCTACATCTCTATCCGCTTCTTCCAGCAGATCCCTGTTGAAGGCGCAACCGGCTCCTCCACGATGCCGCACAAGATCAACCCGATCCGTTTCGAGAACGCGGAAGCCAACCTCGAGATCTCCAACGGGATGCTCAACACGCTGGCATCTACCCTGGTGCAGTCCCGCTGGCAGCGCGACCTGACCGACTCCTCGAGCCAGCGCAACATCGGAACCGCCGTTGGGCACTCGCTACTCGCGATCAGCAACGTATCGAAGGGCCTTGAACGCCTCGACACCGCCGTCGACGTGATCGCCGCTGACCTCGACGAAAACTGGGAGGTCCTCGGCGAAGCCGTCCAGACTGTGATGCGCGCAGAAGCCATCGCGGGTGTTGAAGGCATGGACAACCCATACGAGCGCCTCAAGGACCTCACCCGTGGTCACCGCGTTGACGGCGAGCGCATGCGCGAATTCGTCAAGGGCCTGGGCCTCAGCGCGGACGCCGAAGAGCGCCTGCTCAACCTGACCCCGCAGACCTACACGGGCATCGCGGATCAGCTGGTCGACTGGGTTTCACAGCGTAGCTAGGTTGTCACAGCGTAGCTAGGCTCGCGCGGCTCAGCCTTGCACGCCCGGCTTCCGGCCGCACAAACAGCGACTCCCAGGAAGCTCCCAGGTGCTTTTACACATTTACTCTGGAGTACCCAAGGATCTCACCAGGATGCGCAGGTAATGTCGAAGACACCTCAAGGGTGCGAGTGATGACGCAGAAGGCCCCAGCCGAAAGAATCGGCCGGGGCCTTCGTCGTTTAAGACTCAGCTGGTTGGTAAAGCTCAGCTGGTACGTAAGCGTTCCCTGCGCTGCACAGCGCAACGCGACCGCTACTGCGCGGAATCCTCCTGAGCTTCAGCCTCAGCGATCTGGCGGCGCACATCGTCCATATCCAGCGCCTTGACCTGCTCGAGCACATCCTCGAGCGCGGAAGCCGGCAGGGCACCTGCCTGACGGAACACCAGAAGGCCGTCACGGAAAACCATGAGCGTTGGGATCGACGTGATCTGAGCGGCCGATGCCAGGCCCTGCTCGGCCTCGGTGTCTACCTTTGCGAAACGCACATCCTGGTGCTTCTCAGACACGGCTTCATAGATCGGTGCGAACTGCTTACATGGACCGCACCATTCTGCCCAGAAGTCGACGGCCGTGATGCCTTCGGCCTGGACCGTCTCCTGGAACTTGTCAGCAGTAAGATCAAACGTCGCCATGGGTTGCTCCTAACGTGGTCGACACAACATGCCTGAGGTGTACAACCCGCCAGCAACGCCTCGTATTCCACCGGCCACGCCGGCCACCCCGTCTACTCGGCGGCGGCGAGCTGGCCGCACGCCCCGTCGATCTCTTTACCGCGGGTATCACGCAGAGTCGTCGGGATACCGGCCGCTTCGAGGCGCTGAATGAACTCCCGCGTGACTTCCTTAGTTGAGGACGTCCAGATCGAGCCCGGGGTCGGGTTGAGTGGGATGGGGTTCACGTGGGCCCAACCGCGGCCGCGTTCGTTGAGCTTCTTAGCGAGCAGGTCGGCACGCCATGCGTGGTCGTTCATGTCCTTGATGAGCGCGTACTCGATCGAAACGCGGCGGCCCGTGGTCTCGAAGTAGTTGTAGGCCGCATCCAGGACCTCGTCGACCTTCCAGCGGGAGTTAACCGGGATCAGGTCGTCACGCAGGTCATCGTCGGGCGCGTGCAGAGACAACGCGAAACGCACCTGCAGGTTCTCTGCCGCGAGCTTGCGGATGCCCGGCTCCAATCCCACCGTCGAGATCGTGATGCCTCGAGCCGACATGCCAAGCCCTTCCGGCGCATCGGCGATCATACGGTGCACCGCGTTCATGACGCGCTTATAGTTGGCCAGCGGCTCACCCATGCCCATGAAAACGATGTTGTTGACGCGGGCCTGAGGCTGATCGTCGCCGCGGATCTTGCCGAGCCCACCCTCGGCGATCACGCGGTTAGCTTTGACGATCTGGTCGATGATCTCGGCGGTAGACATGTTGCGGGTCAAGCCGTTCTGGCCCGTCGCGCAGAACGGGCAGTTCATACCGCAACCGCACTGGGATGAGATGCACAGCGTGATGCGGTTCGGGTACCGCATCAACACAGACTCAACCAGGGCGCCATCGAACAGGCGCCACAAGAACTTGATGGTCGCGCCGTCGTCGGTCACGAGCCTGCGGACCTCGGCCAGCAACGGAGGGAAGAACGCCTCCCCGATCGCTTCACGCTTGTCTTTCGGAAGGTCGGTCATCTCTTCCGTCTGGTCCGTGTAGTGCTGGAAGTAGTGCGTCGAGACCTGCTTGGCTCGGAACGCCGGCAGACCCAGCTCTTTCATCTTTTCCTGTCGCTCGGCAAGCGTCATATCGGCAAGATGCTGCGGCGGCTGCTTGACGCGCGGCCGCTGCGCGAACTGGAGAGTCGGGCGGCCATCGGGCCCCATCGGCTGCTTCCAGCCCTCCGCAGTTGGTCGAACCTGCGGGCGCTGACTCTTAGATGGAGCGGACTGCGGATGCTTCTGCGAAGGTTTCTTGGAAGTGTTCATGGTGTCTCTATCATCCCACGAGGTAGGTTGGAGACATGATCAAGGAACAAGCTCTTCCCACGAAGCCCACTCATTCTGGTGCTTTCACGCTCGAACCGGCGCAGCGCCAGGCTCGCGCCGTGATGCGTGGTGGCGGTATATCTTTCCTCGTTTTGGCTGCGTGGTGGGGCGTTGCTGCCGCGCTGTTCCAGTGGGGAACCCCGATTGCTGGCCAGATCGCATTGTTGATCGGTGCCGTGGTGGCGCAGCCGATCACGTGGGCGATCCTCAAGCTCCTGGGCGGCCCTGCGTGGCTTCCTCGCGAGAACCCGTTGCGAGGGCTCGCACTCGCTAATGCCACAATCCCTGTCGTGTGCGTTTTGGCCGCGATGGCGATGGCCACGAAGATCCCGGAGGCTTTCTTCGCCGCCGCGATGGTCGGTTGGGCCGCCGCTGCGTTGCCTGATGCGACGCTGTACGGGATGCGGATCCACTGGGTTTTCGGTGGCCTGCTGATTCTGATTCCGGTTTTGTTGTGGTTCGCGATGCCGACCGTTCTTCCGTGGGCTGGCCTGATCGGCGTGGTCATGTTCACGCTGTTCGGCCCGCTGATCTTGCGTTCAGGCAACCTCTTGCCCGCCGACGGCAGTGTTCCTTCGATGACGCAGGCCGCTGACATCTCGGCGTCGGCTCAGCCGGTTGCCGGCAAGGACGGTAAGTCGGCTGGCAAGAAGGCGGATGCTACGACGGTGGGCGGCAAGAACGCTCAGGCTGCTGAAAAGAACGCTGGCGGCCCGAAGGCGCCAACTGGCAAGCAGGTTGCTGACAAGCCCGCTTCACAGCCAATTCCACAGCCTCAAGAAGCAGGGCAGCCACAGGAGCCGGGCAAAAACGCGCCAGAGGGCAAGAGCGCGCCGGAAGGCAAGCTCGGTGGGGAACAGCCGCCGCGCCCATAACCGCAACATCAGCATCTAAAGCAACGGGCCCGCCGGAATCACTCCGGCGGGCCCGCTTGCGTCTGCATCCGAGGTCTACACGCGTTGCAACGGCAAACGCGGAACCAAGAGCCACCCAACCAGCGTGGACCCCACAGGAACAGCGAGCAACAACGCAAGAAGCTGCGGCCACGGAATCCAGCTGAGCGTATAGAGCTCCACCAGGCCATACCCGATCAGCGGCGGCAAAGCGACCGCAATACCCAACACCACGCCCAACGTGGAAAGCAGGAACGCTTGAATCGCAGAGAACCCACGACGCAAAACACCCGTTGACCCCATCACCAAAACCAACAGCTGATCACGCCGCGCATCCGTGACCCCAATCCCAGCCGTCAGCGACGCCAGCGTGATGATCATCAACGCCGCGGCACCCGTGACCGGCCATATGAACGGATCCGCAACCGGCTGCAGATTCGCGTTCGTATCCATCTGCAAATTAGAAGACGACAACTCCTCGTTGACCAGCTGAGTCTGTGCATCCGTGATCGGGGCACTGAACTTCACAAGCAAACCGCCCAAGCCCATCCGCTGATGCGTCCCCTCAAGCGCAGACGAAGGAATCACAACGATCGGGCGCGCACCCACACCCTTCGACTGATACACGTGAGCCTGGAGGCGATGCTCGGTCATCGGGGCCCAGAGCGGCCACCGCATATTCAGAGACGAAACACCAACCTCGGTGTCAGCATGCTCACCCACGTCGATGCCTTCGTCGGCCGGGTTCATGCTGAACTCGCCCAAACGGATCTTTCCGTCCGCAGCAACATACTGCGGGTCGAAAACCAGCGCCTGCCCTTCACGCAAAGCCCGTTCAGCGGCCTCATCCTCGCCCCACAGCGGGCTCGGCATCGTCTCGGGACGTTCCGGATCCACGACCACAACAGTCTGCGTCGGATAATTCAAATCAACAGCAGTCACGACGCCCGTAGCGCTACCGCCACACTTAGACTTCTGCTCACGAGTCAGCTCGCCAACCTGTTTCGACAACGCACCCACGCGACCCTCAAGAGTCGGGCTCGTAGGGATAGGCAAACTGCACAGACTGCCCTCCGGATACAGCGGGTACAGCTCAGTACACGAACTAGAGAACTGCGTAGCGCACGTCGGCAACGGCTGATACACCTCCCAGCCACGCTCAGCCTGAGGAGCCCCTGGAACCTGCGCGATATCAGCGATCTTCGTGTGAACGCCCGCCGCCCCACCCGCGTAAATGCCCTCGCTCGACGCCAGCTGCTCGACCGTGATCGTGCGGCCTTCAACCTGACCCTGCGTCAACGCCTTACGTTCCAGCGTCGTCCGGTCGTCCACCGCAACCCAACCAGTGCGATCATCCGGAGCCAACGCATCCATCGACGACGCAATCAACGACGCCTTCGTCACCGCAAGCAAAACAATCCCACACACACCCACCACCGTGATCGAAACAACCACAGCCAAAACCGGGACAGAACGGCCCCGACGACGGCTAAGGTCACGCACCGAAAGACGGAACGCAAACGGCAGATGGCGGTCCCACTTAGAGAACGAACTCACCATCGATGGGATCAAAAACATGACGCCAGCAAGCATGAAGAACATCGCCAACAGCTGGCTGCCACCCAACATGACCCGCGCGCCCTGCAACTGCTCATCGGTCTCAATCGACAAGCCACGGATCGTCAACGCGATGGACGCAATCAAACCAGTGATCAGCAACGTCCAGCCGACCCACTGACTCAACGGACGCACCGGCTGAACCTCAGCCGCCGCCGACGCATTGGCAAACACACGGCGCGAAGCCCTGACACCAACCCACCACGACGTCACAGACGCCGCCAGCAAAGCCAAAACCGCGGTAGAGAGAATCTCAACCCACGGAACATGCGGACCAAACACAGCAACATGCCGCGCCTCAGCCGCACCAATCCACAGCCAACCCACCAAAGCGCCCACAGCGCCACCCAGCACAGCACCCACAGTGCCGCATGCGATACCCACCAACAGCACCACGCGACGCAAAACGCCAGGCTCAGCGCCCATCGTCGACAGCTGACGCAGCAACGTGCCCTGACGGCGCACAGAAATCGTCAACGCGAAACCGCTCAAGACAATCGCTTCAGAGAACGCGACGACCGCCAAAATCCCCACGGGGAGTGCCTGCTCCGTACCCATCACACTGCTGAGCAGATAGCGCACATCGAACGGCTTCTTATCCGTCGAATGGCCAAATTCATCCACCACTGGACGGAACAGCGCAGGGACCTCCGCGCGGTCATAGGCGAGGAACTGCGCGTACGTGTCCGGGACGTCGCCGCTCAAATACAAGCGCTGCGTGCCCTTACCGGAGAGCTTCTTCGCAATCGCGCTGCCCTCCTGCACGAACAACGTCGGCACAGAGCTCGGTTCAAGCCGCAAAATGTTGCTCAGCTGCGGCCAACCTTCAGCATTATCCGAAAGCTGGCCCGAGATGGTGAACGTCTGATACGTCCCCTCCTGGCCAGTGCGGCTCGGGTCGAGGATGCCCACCTGGCCCTCGGCTGTAGTGCTTTTGCCGCGCGCCTCCGCACGCTCGCGCGCCTGGTCAAGGAGCTTCGCAAGCTGCGGGGTCACCATGACCTCGTCCGCTTCTGGGTCGGCGACCTCGCCGTTGAGCAGAGTGAAGCGGCCGTCCTTGCCGAGGAGTTTAGAGTTACGGAAATCCGCGATCACCGTCTGAACCGTCGAATACTGCCCCATACCGAGTAGGTCCACCGAGACCGTCTCAACGGTCGTGACGGAAACACCCGGCGGGATCGCGGCCGTCAGGTCGCACGGAGGCTCGCCGCACAGCGCATGATTGCGGGCTTCTTTCGCGGCCTGTTCCGCGTCGATACCCATGCCCGCCAGTTTCTGGGCGTTGAGCCGGATGTTCGGATTGGCGGGGGCAGGGAACGTTGAGGAACGCTCGCCCTCCTCCGGGTTCGGTCCAGGGGGCGCCGCATCAGATTCAGAACCCCCGCCCGTGTTGAGAGTCATGGCCTGAGCGGCGTTGAACGTCGGATCAGACGGGTCAATCAGCACTCCATCGAAGCCCGACAACACCCGGTTCGCGTACTCAGTCGGCGAAGGCTTGCTCGCTGAATAAAACAGGGTTCCGATGGCACCCACCAGGAGCACAGGGATAGCGATGAGGAACGCGATGATCGCGTGCCGCAACGGATTCCTGCGGATGATGCGCTTGGCTAGCCGCCACGCGCTGTACTTGAAACTGCGGCGCGGGTTAGCCACGGTCAGTGAGCGGGACTCTGTGGTCTTCACTCGGTTCCACCCAGCAGGACGTCATCGTCAAACAGCGAAGCAGTGGACTGTTCCGCGTCAGTGGAGGCGGTGTCGGCTGCGCCGGTGGCACCGGCGGAGGTGCCGGCGGAGGCGACGACGGTGGTGTCAGACACGATCTTCCCGTCGCTGAGCTCAATCACGCGGTCAGCCCACGGTAGCGTTTCCGGTTCGTGCGTCACCACGATCACCGCGGAGCCCGCAGCAGCCTGCTGCCGCAACAATCTCATCGTTTCTGTACTCGCGGCTTGATCGAGTGCGCCCGTGGGCTCGTCCGCGAGGATCACACGCTTCTCGCCCGTAATCGCGCGGGCAATCGCTACCCGCTGCTGATACCCTGCCGACAACTCCATGACCCAACGGTCTGCCGCGTCTTTCAGACCCACCGCGTCGAGCGCTTCAAGCGCCGCTTTCCGCGCGGCACGCGGCCGCACACCATCCAGCTCGAGCGGCAGCGCGACGTTCTCTGCCGCCGTGAGGATGCTGATGAGGTTGTGGTCCTGGAACACAAAGCCGATGGCTCGGCGCCTCAAACGCGCGGACTGCGTGCGGTTCAAGCCGTAAAGGTCGGTGCCAACGATGTGGATGCGGCCGGAATCCGGACGCTGCAGTCCACCCATGAGAGACAAGATGGAGGACTTACCCGAGCCTGATGGCCCGGTGATCATTACGAGTTCGCCGGGGTTCACATCGAATGAGACGTCGTCGAGGGCGACCGCACGGGCGTCACCCTCGCCGTAGCTTTTGGACACGTGGTCGACGACCACCGCGGACCTCACAGGGGCTGTTGGCTTGGTCAGCGGGCTCATGCTCGGCCCTCCGCGTCGGTGTCCTCTGCGCTGGCCTTATCTACGCCAGCGCCGTGTTCCGGGGCGTGCGCGGCGTGGAAACCGGCGTTGAGGCGGGCGTGGGCGGTCTTGGCGTTATGGATGAATTCGGCGATCTTGTTCATCGACTTGATGCCGCGTTCAGATTCCACGCCGGAGGAAACGTCCACGCCCCACGGCTGTGCATCGGTGATGGCTTGCGCGACGTTGTCGGGGTTGAGGCCGCCGGCCAGAAGCCACGGTTCCGCGAGCTTAGCGTGTTCGAGCGCCGCGAGGTCCCACGTGCTTCCTGAGCCCGGGACAGCGGCGTCGATCAGCAGAACGTCTTCGCCGCTCTGCCCGCTTTCAACGTGCGGATGGTGTTTGAGGGAGGTCGCCCACCACACTTGCCGCGGCGCGTACTCGGCGCCCAGCTCGGGAGCTTTGCTGAAAACGTCGCGTGCCGCGGCTACGTCTTCGGCCCCGTAGTTCCCGTGGAGTTGCAACACGTTCGCGCCGATCTCGATCGCGTCCCATGCCGCTGCAACCGCCGGGGTATCGAAAACAACCAGCACGATGTGCGCGGGACGCTGATGCTCAGCGAAGGCTTCCCGCGCCGTTTCCGCTACGCGCAAGGACTGCTCGTGGTCTGCGTGGCGGGGGCTGGGTTCGTAGTGGACGATCCCGACTGCGTCTGCACCGGATCTCACGGCGTGGCGTGAGTCTTCGGCTGTGGTCAGCCCACAGATCTTGACGAACACTGTGACGTACCCCCGTGACGCCGCGCTTGGGTCACGCGGCTAGTTTTGCCCTGCTAGTTTTGCGCTGGCTTCTCTTGCGTCATTATTTACTCTTGCGTCATTGTCTCACGTGAGTTTCGGTTGGCACTTGAGTTTCGCTTGGCACTTGGCTGTTCGGGTTTCCGGATGAGGAGCACCATGACGACAGCCAGAAGAGCCGCGACCGCATAGAAGATAAAGACGCCTGGGTAGCCGTTGCCTGTGCTGATCATCCAACCGGTGATGGCGGGGCCGATGATGGCACCGAAGCGCCCGATGCCGGCGGTCATGCCCATGCCGGTAGACACGAGGTGGGCTGGATAGATGTAGCCGACGAGCCCGTAGATCATCACCTGGGCCGAGAACACAAATACGCCCGTGACCAGCAGGAACGCGTTGAGCACGAAGCCGCTGTTGAAACGGATGACGAGCGAAAGCAGGAAGACTGCCGCGAGCAGGAACCACACGGCGATGGATCCGCGGGCGCCAAAGCGGTCTGCGGTTGCGCCGCCGATCAGCAGGCCGATGACGGCGCCGACGTTGGTCACGAACAGCATCACGAGTGAGTCAGCGACGGGGTATCCGGCGGAGACCATGATCTTAGGTAGCCACTGGTTCAGGCCGTACACAAGCAACAGGCCCATGAACGATGCGATCCACATCGCGATGGTGGAGCGTGCGCGTCCGTTGGTGAAGAGGGCGGTGATGCCTGGCTTGGTTTCCGCCTCGGCCGCGGCGGCTGCGTCGGCTTCCTCGGCGGAGCTGTGGTCTGGCAAGTAGAGGTAGATCAGCGGCAGCACGAGGATGCCGAGGCCGCCACCGATGTAGAAGACCCACTGCCATGCGTCCGCGACGGCGAGCGCGACGAGGGATGCTCCGACTGCGCCGGCGTGGTAGCCCGTCATGGTCACGGTGGTTGCGTGTGCCCGGCGTCCGCTTGCCATGGTTTCTTGCATGACGGTGAGTGCAACAGGCATCGATGCGCCGAGGCCGAGGCCGGCGATGAACCGGAAGAGCGCGATGAGGGCCCAGGTGGGCAGGAGCGGTATCGCGATCGTGAAGATGCTGAAGAGGGCTACGCACGCCAGGAGGGTGCGGCGGCGACCCCATCGGTAGCTGAGTGGACCGATCATGACGGCGCCGAGGCCCACGCCTACGAGTGACAGGGTTGCGACCACCGTCATGGTTTCGGTGGTGAGGCCCGCGTGTGGTGCGGCTGGGTCCGTGAGGATTGGGGTCGTGGCGCCGAGCGCCACGAGGTCGAAGCCTTCGAGGGCTACCGTGAACCAGCACAGGATCACAATCCAGGTGCGGGAGAAAGTGTTGTGTGTTTGCGTGCGCATGCGTCTCCTCAGCAAGCGTCAGGTTCCGGAGTATGCGCGTTGATCGCGCCCGGCGGCCTCCGGAACACAGGAAGTCTATGGGCTTGATGATTTTGAGCGCCAGTTATTTACGGATTTTCTTGATCGGAACGGTTTCGCGACGGGGTCGATGCCTACGCGGCACGCACATTACACATACATGACACGATTTTGCATGCAGGGCATATTTGCATTCAGAGCATATTTGCACGGCGTGCACATATTGGTAAAATGGGTTGTATGACCAACATTCCTGCATCACGTCACGATGAAGCAGCTAAAGCGCTCGGTAGGCGTGAGCTCAACCGCATGGCCACAACCGAGAAGATTGTGAACGCATGCCTCGATCTCGGCGAGGAAATCGAATGGGAAGACGTCACTGTCGATGCGGTCGCTGAGCGGGCAGGGATTTCCCGCCGGACGTTCTTCAACTACTTCAGCTCACTGGCTGAAGCGGTGCACTATCCGCTGACGGTAATGATTCAGGATGCTCCTAGACGAATCACCGACACGAACGGCGGTTCTGCCGATCCCGCCGCCGACCCTGATTCTGCCCCGGCGTCTGAAGACCAGCACATCGAGGCCGGAGAACCGCTTGACTACGCGCAAGCGCTCGCTGCTTCGATACGGCTTGAACTGCTGATCCCTGCAACCCGCACACTCTTGCTGACTCGCGCATCAGCCCAGCTTCGAGCCGAATCGTTGCGCACGTGGGAAAACAGCGTCACTCAGCTCCTGGAGCCAACCCGGCACCTTTCGCCGAAAGCGCGGTTCGTGGCCGAGGTTCAAGTCAGAGCCGCGGTTTCCGCCGCTCAAGTGGCCTTCGAACACTGGGCCGCTGCGCTCTCCCACAGCCCGACCAAGGCGGACGTCGAGGTGTTGCGTCGCGACATCGGCCGGGCCGTATCACTGGTCTCACCGACAAGAATGTTGCCCACATCGGACACTGGCACCGACCACCCCGAGTGGCCGGACTGGCTCACCAACGATGAACGCGAAGAAATCTATGAGGCGTTCAAAGTGGGACACCCGGCAACCCGGTGACACTGAACGCATCAACCCAAGCGCGTCCCAACCCCTAAATCCACACGTTTTTCAACCCCAACCTCTGCGAGGAATCACGAGAATATGGCACATAAGCTCTACCAACTCGCCAAGCTAGCAGCGCGGCGCCCTTGGGCATTCATCGTGTCCTGGCTAGTGATCATTGGACTTTTGGGAGGTTCAGCGGCTCTTTTCATGGGCAAACTGACCAACCAGTTCTCGATCCCAGGAACCGAAACCCAGAAGACTCTCGACCAGGTTGAAGAGGTCTTCCCTGACTTCAGCGGCGGCACCGGCTCGGTCGTTTTCGCGACCGAGAACGGCGAAAAGTTCACGGCTGAACAGAAGCAGAAGGTAGCCTCAATCCTCGAGGGCCTCGAGGACGACAAGACCGTGCTCACCGCGGTCAACCCGTTCAAGAGCCAAGAAGAGATCTCTAACGCCGGCGCGAAGATCGCGGAGGGCAAGAAAGAGCTCGAGAAGAACGAGAAGAAACTTGCCGATGGCCAGAAACAACTGGATGCCGGTAAGAAAGAGCTCGAAGATGGTCAGAAACAACTCGACGACGGCAAGAAGCAGCTCGAGGACGGCCTGAAGCAGGCCGAAGAGGCCGCGCAGCAGCTCGAAGCGGCTGGCATGACCCAGAGCCCGGAGTACATGCAGGCGCAGGGAACCATCCAGGCGCTCAAGCGGCAAGAAGCTGGCCTGAAGGCCAAGCAGGCGGAACTCGATGCGGGGCGCGCTGAGCTCGAAGCTAAGCAGAAAGAACTCGACGAAGGTAAGAAGCAGCTCGAGGAAGGCCGCGCCGATCTGGCTCAAGGCCAGCGGCAAGCCGAATCCGCGGAAGGCATGAAGTTCGTCTCTGACGACGGCGCTACCGCTATCGCTCACATGCAGTTCGAAGGCCAGGCGGAAGCCATGGAGTCCGAAAAGCGCGATCACCTGCTGAGCGAGCTTCACAGCGTCGAAAACCTGGGTGTTGAGGTTTACCCGTCCACCGAAATCTCCTCTGACCTCAACAGCATCTTCGGCATCGGAGAGGTCATCGGTCTGGTTATTGCAGGTCTCGTGCTGTTCATCATGATGGGCACATTCGTGGGTGCCGGCCTGCCGCTTCTGCAAGCGGTCCTCGGCGTGGGCGCGGGTGTCGCGGGTACCCTCGCGTTCTCTTCGGTGGTGGATATGGCTTCGATCACCCCGGCGCTCGCCCTCATGTTGGGCTTGGCTGTGGGTATCGACTACACGCTGTTCATCGTTCACCGCCACCGCCGCCAGCTCATGCAGGGCGTTGAGGTCAAGGAATCGATTGGCCTTGCCGTTGGCACCTCGGGTAGCGCGGTTGTGTTCGCTGGCTTGACGGTTGTGATTGCGCTCGTCGCGCTGGTGGTTCCGGGCCTGCCGTTCCTTTCGATTCTGGGCTTGTCCGCTGCCGCAACAGTCGCGTTGGCTGTACTGATCGCGGTCACGCTGACCCCGGCGTTGCTTTCGCTGATCGGTAAGCGCCTCGTTTCGAAGCGTGCGCAGAAGGCTTTCGATGCGAAGCAAGAGAAGCGCGCGGCTCGCGCGGCTGCCGCAGGCGCTGAGGACGCGAAGGACCACAGCAACCACACCGGCTGGACTCGCTTCACGACGGGTAAGCCGTGGCTCGCAGCGCTCGTTGGTGTGCTGCTGCTCGGGGTCATCGCGATCCCATCGACCAAGCTCACGACCGCCCTGCCAGATGGCGCGTCGGAGCCGTACGGTTCGGACGCGCAGGTTGCTTACACGAAGATCGCCGACGATTTCGGTGCCGGATTCAACGGCCCAATCCTCGGTTTCGTGACTCTGCCAGAGGGCGCATCGGAGGCTGAAGCACAGAAGGCGCTCTACGAAACCGCAGAGAAGGTCCGCGAATTCGACGGCGTGATCGCCGCTTCCCCTACCCAGCAGACTGATGACAACCGTTACGGCCTGCTCCAGATCATCCCAACCACCGGCCCTGCCGATGAGAAGACCGTTGACCTGGTTGACCGGATCCGCGCGGCCGAACCGGAGATTGAAAACGCTACGGGCGCCAAGCTTGCGTTGACTGGTCAGGTTACCGCGATGATCGACGTGTCCGAGAAGATGGCTGAAGCTCTGCCGCCGTACCTCGTGATCGTAGTGGGATTGTCGCTCGTGCTGTTGCTGCTCGTATTCCGCTCGATCGTCGTTCCGCTCATCGCGACGCTCGGCTTCCTGCTGTCGCTCGCGGCCGCGTTCGGCGCGACGGTTGCGGTGTATCAGCTCGGCTGGCTCGGTGAACTGTTCGGCGTCCATACGCCTGGCCCGATCATGTCTTTCCTGCCGATCCTGTTGACCGGTATCTTGTTCGGCCTCGCGATGGACTACCAGATGTTCCTCGTGACCGCGATGCGCGAAGCATTCGTACACGGCGCCTCCCCTCGCGCGGCAGTCCGCAAGGGCATGAAGTCCGCAGCCCCAGTTGTGGTGGCCGCGGCGCTCATCATGATCTCCGTGTTCGCGGGCTTCATCTTCTCCGAACTCGCGATGATCAGGCCGATCGGTTTCGCTCTCGCGTTCGGTGTGCTGTTCGACGCGTTCGTGGTCCGGTTGACCATCACGCCAGCGATCATGACGCTGCTCGGCAAGCACGCGTGGTTCATCCCGCGCTGGCTCGACAAGGTCTTGCCGAACGTGGACGTTGAAGGCGAGTCCCTCAGCGAAGAGATCGCCGCCGCAGAGCGCGCCGCGGATGCACGCAAGGATGCAGGCACGGAAGGTGCGGACAAGGAAACTGTCAACGCCTAACGCACCGCTAGGTGTCAGCCGCATCGTTGTGCGGGGTAGCCGATAACGTAAGGGGGTGGGGTTTCGCACGAAACCCCACCCCGCATCGTTGTTTAGAACCCATTTCTTCACGTGGAGGTTCCGTGTCCACTCACCTTCGTGCCCTCGATCTTCCGGAAGGGCTGCTCGCTTTCGTAGGGAACCTGCGTTCGATGGACGCGCCCACGTGGGCCGGCATTTCCACGTTGCGGCAGAACGTTTTCATCGTCGAACAGGAATGCAATTACGCCGACCAGGACCTCGATGACCTCGAAGACACCACCGAACACTTGTGGGTCGAAGACGGCGCCGGGGTCGTGTTCGCGACCCTGCGGATCATGAACGAAAAACCGAAAGGCACCGGCCTCGGCCTACGACTACTGGGGGATGCGCAGAGCATCAACATCTTCAACCCTGGTGGTAACGCGTCGGGTAACGGCGCCGCGGGTTCTAACGGGGCGGGTTCGGCGCAGCAAACCAAGCGCATCGGCCGGGTTGCGGTCCACAGCAAACGCCGCGGCCAGGGCATCGGGCATACGCTCATGAAGACCGCGGTGGCCCGTTGCGGTAAGCGCCGCATCGTGCTCGATGCGCAATCCCACCTGGCCGACTGGTACAAGCAGTTCGGTTTCGTGGTGGACGGCGACGAGTTCCTCGACGTAGGAATCCCGCACGTGCCGATGGTGCGCGAAGCACTGTAGCGGTTGCAAGCGCGGCCCGGTAGCGGCCAGTGCGGGACTGCGGTTGCCGATGCGCGCGGGGCGCGGTTGTCAATGGGCGCAGGTCCGCGGCCGGCGAGCGCTCTGCGGATATACTCGGGCATATGGCTGATCCGACTTCCCCACTGAATGCTCCCTTGATTAAAGCGCGTGAAATCAGTGCTGAAGAGCACCGTGAGTTCCTCGCTCAGCACCCGGATGCGAGCTTCATGCAGACCCCCGCTTGGGGTGCGGTGAAGGCGGATTGGGATTCGGTTTCGCTCGGTATTTACGCCGGTGAGAAGCTTGTTGGCGCGGCTTTGGTTTTGTTGCGGTGGGCGCCGGTCGTGAAGCGTTGCCTCGCTTATGTGCCGATGGGTCCGGTGATCGATTGGTCGGAGTACCCTGCGGAGGCAGTGGTCGATGCGCTGGTTGAAGATGTGAAGCGCCGTGGCGCGTTCGCGTTGCGTTTCGGCCCGAATGTCAAGGCCAAGCGGTGGGATGCCGCTGACGTCCGGAAGGCTCTGGGTGCCGGGAACATGCAAACCCTGGATGAGCTTGAGACGGCCGAAACCTATGACGTTGGTCTGCAGCTGATCGAGGTGTTGCGCGCCCGTGGCGCTCGCCCGCTCGGTGGCGGCATGGATTTCGAAGCGGGCCAGCCCGCATACCTCGCGCTCGTTCCGCTTGTGGATGCGGACGGCAACCAACTGGACCTGGATGGCGTGCTGGGTTCGTTTTCGGGCAATAACCGCCGCGATACCCGCAAGGCGATGCGCGCCGGTTTTGTGTTGCATGAAGACCCGGCAGATGGTTTCGATCGTTTCACTGCGCTGATCAATGAAACCGCCAAGCGGCAGGAGTTCACGGCCCGCCCGGCGTCGTATTTCAAGACTCTCTACAAAGAACTGAACGATCAAGAACCGGGTTCGTGCCGCATCTACATCGCGTCTGCCCCAGACGACGAAAACCACGACCTCGCCACCGCAATGCTGGTCATGCATGGCAATCAGTCTTGGTACCTGTACGGCGGTTCGGTTCTCGACCGCGCCTACGCTGGCGCCCCGCGTCTGTTGCAGGCCGTGATGATTGAGGCCGCGATTGAGCGCGGCTGCGTTGTGTTGGATCAGGGCGGCCTGACGGCAACGTTGCAGATGGGTGGCGACCACGCGGGCGGTTTGACCCGGTTCAAGACGGGCGTGGGCGCGGATGTGTTCCGGATGGTCGGCGAATGGGAGATCGCGATCAGCAAACCGATCACGTGGGCGTTCAATAAATACATGCAGGCACGCTCCCGCTAAAGCGCCGCCGCCAGCACCGTTCAACGCCAAGATTCAACTCCGAGATTCAGCGCCACGTTTCAGCCCCAAAACCTGAGGAGGCATCCTGTGACGACCGTGAGCCCCAACCAACCCTTTGTTCCCGTTTTGTATGGCGGCGACATAGGAACCTACGCGATGGCGCGCGCATTCCACGAGAACTACGGCGTCACGTCGGTCATCGTGACGGGTGAGCCGAACGGTGCGATCAGCAACTCCAAGATCGTGGACCTGCGACCAGCCGGAACCATGACGGACGAGGACCGCGTGGTCCAGTTCCTGCTCGACCAGGGCCGCGAGCTTGCCGGCCCGCAACGCCGACCACTGTTGCTTCTAGGGTCACTGGACCTCCACATCGGGCAGTTGGTGCGCAACCGTGAGGCGCTCGAGGAGTTCTATACCCTCCCCTACCCTGATGAGCGCACCATCGCGGCGGCCGCGAATAAGGCCGAGTTCTATGCGGTGTGCGAGAAGCTCGGGATCCCGCACCCGCACACCGTGGCGATTGATCCGGGCAAGGCGGCGGATGGCAGCGCGGAGGATGCTGTTCCGGCTGAGTTGCCTGAGTTCCCGCTGATCGGTAAGCCGGCTGATTCCGCGGCGTGGGTCAACGCGCGCTTTGAAGGCAAGCAGAAGGTTTTCCGCTTCACGGACCGCGATGCGGTGGTCACGATGGTGGGCCGCATGGCTGAGGCCGGGTACACGCAGCCGTTCATCCTGCAGGAAATGATTCCTGGCGGGGACGAGAACATGCGGTTGTGCTCGATGTACGGGGCTAAGGACGGTTCCGGGACGCTGTTTGTCGCCAACGCGAATGTGGTGGTTGAGGAGCATTCCCCGATTGTTGAGGGGAACTCGGCGGGCATTGTCACCACTGATAACCCGGATATTGTGCCGTCCGTCAAGGCCCTGGTTGAGCACTACGGATGGACCGGTTGGGCGATGGTGGACGCCAAGTTGGATCCGCGCGATGGCGTGGTCAAGCTGTTCGAGATGAACCCGCGCCTGGGCCGGAACCACTACTACATGCAGGCGGCGGGGCTCGCGGCTTCGCGCGTGTATGTTCAGCAGTGGCTGGATGCCGGTGAGTTCGGGCTCTCCGATGGCAGCCCGGTGGTGTCCGATGCGGATTCCCGCGTAGATGGCGAAACGCGCGTGCTGACGCGCGAACACTTGTACACGGTGCTTCCGTTGTGGCTTTTGAAGAAGTACGCGAAAGGCACCTCGGGCGAGCAGGCGAAGGCGCTCATCAAGGCTCGAAAGGTCACGAATCCGCTGTTCTATAAGGTTGAACGCAGCCCTCGCCGATGGCTGTATATCGCGATGGCGATGGTCAACTACGTCAAGAAGTTCCGCGACTTCCCGCCGGCTTAGGTGGTAGTAGCTGTGCCGGCGGCGTCCGGTTGAAGCCCGACGGCATCACACTCTGATGTGTTCCGCTCTGGGTGAACCTCATCACAGCCCCTAGATACCCCTAGGGGGTATGGGTATAGTGGTGGTCATGACTGATACGACTGACACCACGCATCACGATCCGCACGCGGGCCACGGCTACACGCAAGACAAAACGGCGCTGCTCAACCGGTTGCGCCGCATCGAAGGGCAAGTCCGCGGAATCTCCCGCATGGTTGAGGAGAACACGTACTGCCTCGACATCCTCACCCAAGTCGCGTCAGTGAACTCGGCCATCCACAAGGTCTCGCTCGAGCTCATCCGCGACCACATCAACCACTGCGTGGTGAGCGCCGCGCAAGAATCCCTCAACACCGGTGACGCCGCGATCGTCACGAACAAAGTCGACGAAGTCACCGCCGCCGTCGGCCGCCTCCTACGCTAAACGGCTCGCCCAAGCCGCGCATCGGCCATAAACACACCAGCACTTCCCTCCCACTGAAGGAGACCCCAATGTCTGTAACCCTGAACGTCACCGGAATGACCTGCCACCACTGCGTCTCGTCCGTCAAAGAAGAACTAGGCGAAATCGCCGGCGTCACCAACGTCGACGTCGCACTCAACACCGGCGGCACCTCCGTCGTGACCTTCGATGCCGACGCCTCCGTTACGGACGATCAGATCCGTGACGCGATCGACGAAGCCGGCTATGACATCGCGAAGGTGACCCGCGCATGAGTGAAACGCAGCGTGCTGTCACCCTCGACATCGACGGAATGACGTGCGCGTCCTGCGTCAACCGGATTGAACGGAAGCTCGGGAAACTTCCCGGCGTGACCGCGAGCGTCAACCTCCCGCTTGAAACCGCGCGAGTCACCGCGCCCGCAGACGTCGAGGACAGCGAGCTCATCGAGGTCATTCGGAAGGCAGGCTACGACGCGCGCGTCGAGGCTCCCAAGAAAGCGCCGGCGACGAATCCTTCCCAGCCGGTGGCTGACCCCGCGTTGGCTGATCCAACTCACCCTGACCCAACAAGCGAGCACGGTTCCTCCGCGGGCTACCGGGTGCCGCTGTTCAAGCGGTTCCTGATCGCGGCGATCCTGACCGCGCCGGTGCTTGTGATTTCGATGGTCCCGGGGCTTCAGTTCAAGCATTGGGGCTGGGTCGTTGGCCTGTTTTCGCTCCCGGTAGCGACGTGGGCCGCGTGGCCGTTCCACAAGGCGGCTGCGATCAACGCGCGCCACGGGACGTCCACGATGGACACGCTCGTCTCCATCGGCGTGACTGCCGCGACGATCTATTCGTGGGTTCAGTTGTTGCGCGGCCCGGCGCTGACAGCCCACGCCCGACTCGGTGACGTGCACGCGATGCACGGCCATCATCTGTACTTCGAGTCCGCCGCCGTCATCGTCACGTTCCTGTTGCTGGGGCGTTGGCTTGAGGCGCGCGCCCGCCACGGCGCGGCCGACGCGACCCGCGCGTTACTTGAGCTGGGTGCGAGCCACGCAACCGTGGTTGATTCCGATGGCGGCCACCGTAAGGTTCCGGCCGATGAGCTGGCTGTCGGCACCGTGATTCTGGTGTGGCCCGGCGAGAAGATCGCGGCGGACGGCGTGGTGATCGAAGGCCATTCCGATGTGGATGCCTCGATGATCACGGGTGAATCCGTTCCGGTGCCGGTCGGCCCCGGCGCGGAGGTCACTGGCGCGACGATCAACACATCCGGCCGCCTGCTGGTGCGTGTGAGCGCCGCGGGTGAGGATTCGACGCTGGCTGCCATGGGTCGGCTGATTGCTGAGGCTCAGTCTGAGAAGACCCCGCTCGTGCGGCTTGTGGATCGGATCTCCGGTGTTTTCGTGCCGATCGTTTTAGCACTAGCGATGCTGACGTTTGTGGGATGGTGGCTTATTGCCGGCGACCCTTCGGGTGGTTTCATCGCCGCCGTGACTGTTTTGGTGGTTGCGTGCCCGTGCGCGCTCGGGCTCGCGACCCCCGTCGCCCTCGTGGCGGGCATCGGTAACGGTGCGAGCCGCGGCATCCTCATCTCGGGGCCAGCCGTTCTTGAGGAGGCCCGCCACCTCGACGCCGTGGTGCTCGACAAAACCGGGACCATCACCGAAGGCCGCATGACGCTGACCGGCACGCACCTACTTCCCGGTGCTGCAACCGCGGACATCAACGCCACCACTGCGCTGGCTCTTGCCGCCGCGCTCGAGCGGAACTCGGAGCACCCCATCGCCCGCGCGATCGTCGTCGCCGCGGATGATGCTGCAGCCCGCAACTCCGCCCGCGCCAGCATCTCCCAACCCATGGTCGAGGACTTCGCGTCACACGCCGGAAGCGGCGTGAGCGGCATCGTTGCCCAGAACGGTGTGCGTCAGGACGTCGCGGTGGGAACGCTGGACCTGCTCGCCGAGCGCGGCATGCACGTCACCGATGCTGACCGTGCTGAGCTTGCGCGGCTTGAACGCGAGGGCATGACGGTGGTCGCGCTCGGTGTCGGTGATCCCGGCACAGGCGGTAGCGCCGTTGCGTTGCTGAGCGTCGCGGATCAGGTCAAGCCGGATTCCTCGGACGCGATCGCGCGACTCACCTCGATGGGTGTGACCCCGTGGATGGTCACGGGTGACAACCGCGAGGTCGCGGCGGCGGTCGCGCGCGAGGTCGGCATCCCAGAGGCCAACGTGCTGGCTGGTGTGAAACCTGAAGGCAAGGTCGATGCGATCCGCCGCTTGCAAGCGGACGGCGCGAAAGTCGCGATGGTTGGTGATGGCGTCAACGACGCCCCCGCCCTCACAGCCGCCGATCTTGGGCTCGCGATGGGCGCCGGAACCGATGTTGCCCGCGAGGCCGCCGGCGTGACCCTCATGGGGTCCTCGCTCGGGCAGGCCGCGGACGCGATCGAACTATCCCGGCAGACCCTGCGCATCATCCGGCAGAACATTTTCTGGGCGTTCTTCTATAACGTCGCCGCGCTCCCGGTGGCTGTCATGGGGCTGCTGAACCCGATGATCGCGGGCATCGCGATGGCAGCCAGCTCCGTCATCGTGGTGTTGAATGCGTTGCGTCTGCGCCGCTTCGGCCAGCGTAACGGCGGCTAGGGACCGCATGACGATGTGAGAAGATACCAACCGTGAAAGCTCATGAGTTGGTAATGCAGTGGGTGACCGACGAACTTTCGGCGGGCCGCCTCAGCATTGGCGACCATTTGCCCAGCGAGCGCGCCCTGGCTGAAACCCTCAAGGTTTCCCGCGGTTCCATCCGTGAAGCGTTGCGTGTTCTGGAGGCGCTGGGTTCTATCCGGAGTTCGACGGGGTCGGGGCCTCGCGCTGGAACCGTGATTACCGCGGCGCCTGAGCAAGCGCTTTCACTTGCGCTGAACCTCCAGTTGGCTACGAGCCAGGTTGAGCACCCCCACGTGTTTGAGATGCGCCTCTTGCTTGAGGATTGGGCCGTGCGGAACGCTGGCCCCGAGCACGCCGACCCGCAGCATCCGGTGTGGACGAAGGCAGAAAAGCTTCTGGACATGATGGATGACCCAGCTCTGCCTGTTGCCGATTTCCTGAACCTGGACGCCCAGTTCCACGTTGCGCTGTCTCACGCGGCGAATAACCCGCTCGCCTCAACGCTCATGGATGCGATGCGGACCGCGATCGAAGACCACACGGTTGAGCGCGCCCAAGCTCTCCCCGACTGGGAGGCGACGTCCAAGCGTCTGCGTAGCGAGCATCGTGCGATCCTGGATGCCGCTCGCCATGGCCGGGCTGACACGGCCGCGGATCTGCTGAAGGAACACATCCGCGGCTACTACGCCGAAACCTCGGCCTGAGCCTGACTCCGGACGCTACCGCGGCCGTCTTTGCCCGGCCCACAGAAATCCACCCCTTGCGCAATTGTGAGGAACGTCATATTCTCTGTGGTTAGACCACATGGTCTGACCACACCTATTCTTTACATTGAAACCTAGATTCAGGAGTGGCTTTGAAGCCTTCAACGCATCAGAACTCCGCCGCAACGACTCCGGCAGCAACTGCCACAAGCGCAAGCTCTGGCAACAATGCCGGCGCAGGCTCCAAAGCCAGCGGACCACAAGAGAAACAGCCCCTCAACTATCGGGTTCTTTTCGGAAGCCTCAGCGGCTCCGTCATCGAATGGTTCGACTTCCTGATCTACGGAACCGTCGCGGCCCTTGTCTTCAACAAGATCTACTTCCCTAGCGACAACGCGTTCATGGCCACCTTCCTGGCCTACGTATCGTTCTCGCTGACCTTCTTCTTCCGCCCGCTCGGCGGCGTGATCTTCTCCCACATCGGCGACCGCATCGGCCGTAAGAAGACCCTGTTCATCACCCTCTGCCTCATGGGTGGCGGAACCGTAGCGATCGGTTTGCTGCCGGACTATTCGATGATCGGGCTGTGGGCGCCGATCCTGCTGTGCCTGTTCCGTATTCTGCAGGGCCTGGGCATCGGCGGCGAATGGGGCGGCGCACTGCTGCTCGCCTACGAATACGCGCCACGCAACCGCCGCGGTCTCTACGGCGCGGTGCCTCAGATGGGTATCTCGCTCGGTATGTTGCTCGCTTCCGCTGTGGTTGCGCTCCTGACCCTCATGCCAGAAGACCAGTTCATGCTGTGGGGCTGGCGCATCCCGTTTGTTGCTTCGATCGTGCTCGTGTTGATTGGCCTGTGGATTCGTAACGGCCTTGACGACACCCCTGAGTTCCGCCGCATGCGTGAACAGGGCAAGCAGCTCAAGCTTCCGATCAAAGAAGTTGTCACCAAGCACTGGGGTGCAGTCCTGGTTTCGATCGCCGCGAAGGCCGCTGAAACCGGTCCGTTCTACATCTTCGGAACCTACATCGTCGCGTACGCAACCAACATTCTCGGCGCCCGCAACAACATGGTTCTGCTCGCAGTAGCTGCCGCCGCGTTCGTCGCAACCATCTGGATGCCGGTGTTCGGCGCGATCTCCGACCGCATGAACCGCGGAGCCCTCTACCGCGCGTGCGCCATGACCACCATCGTGCTCGTGTTCCCGTACTACTGGATCCTCAACACCGGCGAGACGTGGGCGCTGTTCGCCGCGACCATCCTCGGCTTCGGTATCCTCTGGGGCTCCGTCAACGCGATCTTGGGCACCCTGATTGCTGAAAACTTCGCACCACAGGTCCGCTACACCGGCGCATCGCTGGGCTACCAGCTGGGTGCCGCGATCTTCGGCGGTACCGCGCCACTCATCGCGGTCTGGCTGTTCGAAATCTCGGGCGGCCAGTGGTGGCCAATCGCGTGCTACGTCATCTTCTGCTGCGCGATCTCCGTGATCGCAAGCTTCTTCATCCATCGCGTGGCCTACATCGAAGATGAGATCCTGGAAAACGAGGCCGCTGACTCTGCGCCCGCTGCGGCCGCTACCGCATCGTAAACCTGACCAATACCCGAGCGACACGTACTTACCTGCCGCATTGTTTCAGAGAAAGGAAAGAGCGTTGATTCGCCGTCAGCTCCCCAATCCGGTCGAGATTTTTGATCTTCTGAAGTTCAAGAAGCCCGAGCTTAACCCTAAGAAGCGCCGCCTCAGCAACGCGCTGACCGTGAGCGACCTGCGGAAGATCGCTAAGCGACGCACCCCGGCCGCCGCTTTCGACTACACCGATGGTGGCGCTGAGGAAGAGATCAGCATGCACCGCGCTGAGCAGGCGTTCCGCGACGTCGAGTTCCACCCGGACATCCTCAAGCCAGCCGAGCACGTCGACACCTCGGTCGAGATCCTTGGTGGTAGCTCCGCGCTTCCATTCGGTATCGCACCAACCGGCTTCACCCGCCTGATGCAGACCGAAGGCGAGCACGCTGGTGCGGCCGCCGCTGGTGCCGCTGGTATTCCGTTCACGCTTTCGACGCTGGGCACGGCTTCGATTGAGGACGTCAAGAAGGCGAACCCTCACGGCCGCAACTGGTTCCAGCTGTACGTGATGCGGGAACGCGAAATCTCGTACGGCCTGGTTGAGCGCGCAGCGAAGGCTGGCTTCGACACCCTGATGTTCACTGTGGACACCCCGATCGCGGGCCACCGTTTGCGTGACTCCCGCAACGGCTTCTCGATCCCGCCGCAGATCAGCCTGGGTACTGTGCTGAACGCGATCCCTCGCCCATGGTGGTGGATCGACTTCCTGACCACCCCTAAGCTCGAATTCGCTTCGCTGTCTTCGACCGGCGGCACCGTGGGTGAGTTGCTGAACTCCGCGATGGACCCAACCATTTCTTACGAGGACCTCAAGGTTATTCGCGAGATGTGGCCGGGCAAGATCGTGGTCAAGGGTGTTCAGACCGTTGAGGATTCCCACCGCTTGCTGGACCACGGCGTCGACGGCCTGGTGCTGTCCAACCACGGTGGCCGCCAGCTGGACCGCGCACCTGTTCCGTTCCAGCTGCTGCCGAAGGTTGTGCGTGGGGTCGGCAAGGATGCGACCGTCATGATCGACACCGGCATCCGCACTGGTGCCGATATCGTGGCGTCGATGGCTTTGGGTGCTAAGTTCACCCTGATCGGCCGCGCTTACCTCTACGGCCTCATGGCTGGTGGCCGCCAGGGTGTTGACCGCACCATCGAGATTCTGCGCACCGAGGTCGAGCGCACCATGACGTTGCTGGGTGTTTCTTCGGTTGAGGAGCTCGAGCCTCGCCACGTGACGCAGCTTCAGCGCCTGGCACCTATCAAGAACGATGCGGTGGAGGCTGCCGAAGGCCTGCTCTGATGGTCGCGGCCTAGCTGAGGCACAGACGCAGCTTGATCTAGAGCAGACAGCGGGGGCGGGATACCAACCGGTATCCCGCCCCCGCTGCGTTAACGAGCTCAGTTTGTTAGCAAGCCACGTCAGTAGGATTCGAGGTTGTCGTCGCCCTTGTTGGGCATGAATTCGTTCGCGAGGTTTTCGGTTCCGCGAGCGAGGATGCTGACGTCCGCGCCGACGTTGATGAAGTGCGCTCCGGCGTCGAGGTAGTCGCGTGCCTGGTTCGGGTCGAACGCGTTGACGCCCACGATCTTGCCGGCGTCCCGCACCTTAGAGATGACCTCCTTGACGGCTGCAACCACCTCCGGGTGGGTCTGCTGGCCAAGGTATCCCATGGATGCCGCGAGGTCGGATGGACCGAGGAACACCGCATCCACGCCGTCAACTGCCGCGATCTTATCCGCGTTGCGGACCGCTTCCGCAGATTCCGCCTGGACGATGAGGCTCACGATCTCGTGCGCCCGCTTCAAGTACTGAGGCACACGGCCCCAGCGCGCCGAACGCGCCAACGCGGAACCAACCCCACGCACACCTTCGACAGCGGAACCGGACGCACCAGCGCCGCCTGGCTGCGGGTACTTCATCGCAGCGGCGGCCGCACGTGCATCCTCAACCGTGTGGACCATCGGGACCATGATGCTGGTCGCGCCAGCATCCAAGACCTGTTTGATGATCGCGGCGTCATTACGCGGAACGCGGACCACGGACAAGCTCGGGTACGCGGCGATCGCACGCAGCTGACTGATGAGCCCCTCGAGGTAGAACGGGCCGTGTTCGGCGTCGAGCAACAGGTAATCGAAGCCGGCACCCGCACAGATTTCGGCGGCCGTCGGATCCCCGGAGGCAACGAACATGCCCACGACCGGGCCAGCAACCCCGTCGGCACGGCCGCGTGGCTGGTCGGCCATGCTCGGCCGGGTGAAGAGGTGCTTGAAGCTGCGTTCGGTGTGGTTTAGACGAACTGGCATGTCACAACCCCTAGTGGACCGTAGTCGGCCATCACGGTGTCGCCCTTATCCACCCACATTGGACGGGTGAAGGAACCGGCGAGGATGATCTGGCCGGCACGCAGAACCTCGTCGTGCTCGTGGAGGCGGTTAGCGAGCCAGTGCACGCCGTTCGCCGGGTGTCCGAGCACGCCGCCGCCGAGGCCGGTTTCCTCGATTTCCTGGTTCTTGTACAGCAGGCCGCCGAGCCAGCGCAGGTCGTGGTCGTCCGGGCGGACCGGGCGTCCACCGACCACCATGACGCCCATCGCAGCGTTGTCTGCGATGGTATCGACGATGGTGCGCCCTTCCATCTCAACGCGGGCGTCGAGGATTTCCAGGGCTGGCACCACGTATTCGGTTGCGCGCAACACGTCGAAGATGTCGGCGTCTGGGCCGCTCACGTCCTCTTTGAGTTTGAACGCGAGTTCCATCTCAACGCGCGGCTTGGTGTAGATGTCCCATTCGAGGGTCGAACCGGATTCGAGCACCATGTCTTTGAAGATCACGCCATAGTCCGGTTCGGAGATGCCGGTCGCGTACTGCATCGCCTTGGAAGTCAGGCCAATCTTGTGGCCGGCCACAACACGGCCCTTTTCTTCGCCGCGTTGGCGCCAGATCCGCTGGATCGCATAGGAGTCTGCGATCTCCATGTCGGGGTAGCGTTTGGTGAGCAGCGGAACGGGAACTTTAGTTTCGCCGGCGGTGACGAGTTCGTCGGCGATTTTCACGCGGGTGGTTTCATCCAGCATGTGTTCGCTCCTTAGTTCAGCTCGTTTTCGCGGTTTGCGAGGTATTCCTCGAACTTGACCTTCCATTCACCGGTTGGCGGGAAGAGGCCTTCGATCGGGTTGCCTTCCTTGACGCGTTCCATAACCCATTCGTCCTGGACCTCGGTCTTGAATGCGTGGTCGGCTACCTGCTCCACGACTGCCGGTGGGATCACGACGATGCCGTTGGAGTCAGCGACGATGATGTCGCCTGGCTGCACCGCGGCACCACCACAGGCAACGGTTTCGTCCATGGTCCATGGGACGTGCTTGCGGCCCAGGACGGATGGGTGCGCGCCGTTGTGGAAGGTTGGGATGTCGGCTTCGGCAACTTCGGAGAGGTCGCGGACCGCGCCGTCGGTCACGATGCCTGCCGCTCCGAGGAGCTTGGCGCGGGTTGCGAGGATGTCGCCGAGGGTTGCGGCACCTTGTTCGCCGCGGCCTTCGATGACGAGGATGTCGCCTTCCTTGAGGTCGTCGAACATCTGCTTCTGGGTGTTGTAGCCGCCGCCGTGCTGCTTGAAGAGGTCCTGGCGCAGCGGGATCATGCGCAGGGTGCGTGCACGGCCGATGACCTTCTGGGTTCCGTGTGTTGCGGTGAGGCCCGCGATGGTGCACGCCTCGATGCCTGCCGCCTTGACGGAGGAAGACAGGGTTGCGGTCGCGGATGCCATGAGCTTGGCGCGAACCTCATCAGTGAGTGGGTCGGCCTCTGCCGCGGCGGCTGCGAGGCCTGCGGCTTCCGCGTCGCCCCACGCGTCGATGCGGTCGGCGTCGGTGACCTTGGTTGGGTTGCCGAAGTCCTTGAAGCCCTCGGTGCCCTGGACCGCGGTGGTGCGCAGTTCGCCGGTGGACTGCTCGCCGGCCTGAACTTCGACGGTCACGACGTCTTCAGGCTTGAAAACCGACGAGCCGGCTGGGGTTCCGGTGAGGATCACGTCGCCTGGCTTGAGCGTCATCTGCTGGGACAAGTCGGCCACGATCTGACCGAACGAGAACAGCAGCTCCTGCGTCGTGGCGTCCTGGACGGTTTCGCCGTTGAGCTTGGTGATCACGCGCAGGTGCATCGGGTCGAGGTTTTCGGCAGGGATCATGACCGGGCCGAGCGGTGTGTAGCCGTCGCCGGACTTGGAGCGGACGTTCGAGCCCTTGTCGGCGTACTTGATGTCCTGGATTCCGATGTCGTTGGATGCGGTGACCCAACCGACGTGAGCCCAGCCTTCGTTAGGGGTGATGCGGCGGGCTTCCTTGCCGATCACAAGCGCGATCTCGCCTTCGAACTGGAGCAGTTCGGTGTCCGCTGGACGTTCCACGGTCTCGCCGGTCAAAGCGAGCGAGGAGGTCGCCTTCATGAAGTAGGACGGGTATTTAGGGGTACGGCCGCGCTGTTCGGCGCGAGATGAATATGCCAGGTGAACGGCGATGACCTTGCCGATGCTGTCCAGGACATCCTGGGTTACGTCGATGGGCTGGTTGGTTGTGCTGAACACTGACACTGCTACTGACACTCCTAGTGACGTTGGTTAGTGACGTTGGTTAGTGACATTGGTGCTAATGCGCCCCTGTTGAACGCGCCGGTCTCATCCCTCATCGTATACGTTTTGACTGCCACTGTGACCTGCTACATAAGAAATGTGTACAAGCAAGCACCGCATCGGCCGCTGTGAATTCCGGAACCGACCTCCCTCTCTCGTATACGATCCGTATATGACCTCCGCACCCAAGCAGAAGCGCCGCCCCCGGACCACATCGAAGTCCCAGGCCGCCTACGATGCCGTGCGTGAACGCATCTTGGACCGCACATATGAGCCGGGTTATCGCTTGGTTTTGCAAACCATCGCTGATGAGTTGAAGTGCTCCGTGGTTCCGGTGCGGGAGGCGATCCGTCGCCTGGAAGCCGAGGGCCTCATCGAGTTCACTCGCAACAAGGGCGCCACGGTCGCGGAAGTTGATACGGAGCTGTACCTCAACACGATGCAGACGCTCGCGGTCCTGGAAGGCACCGCGACCGCGTTGGCAGCGGAACACATTTCAGCCGACGATGTGCAGGCCGCCCGGAACTTGAATGAACAGATGCGTGCGTTGCTGGCTGATTTTGATCCGGCCGAGTTCACGCGCCTGAACACTGAGCTGCATGCGGTGTTGTATTCGGATTGCCCGAACACTCACCTTCTGGATTTGGTGCACCGCGGGTGGACGCGTATGGATGCGATCAGGGTTTCGAGCTTCGATTCGATCCCGGCTCGCGCGCACGATTCCGTCGCTGAGCACGCGGAGCTGATCGAAGCGATCGCCGCCAAGAAGCCGACCACCGAGATCGAGGCGCTGGCCCGCGCCCACCGCATGCACACGCTCAACGCATACCTCGAGGCCATGGGGCGCCCGGCGTCGTCGCTTTAGGCCCATCGATTTAAGCTCCGCGCGGAGCCAGTCCGCATCGTCCATTTAAACCCTTTCCATGCCCCCGCGGATCGTATACGATTACACATAAGTGGGCACCAACCCACCAACAACCCGGCCCGCGCGGCCACGCGGCATCAAAGCCAGCGCCACGCCGCGCGACCACACCGGCCACCGGACCACTACCGGATTGAGGAGCTTCATACATATGGCACAGCAAGCAGTCCCGGAGAACCTTCCAGATCAGATCCGCCACTACATCGGCGGCAAGTGGGTTGACTCGATCGACGGCGACACTTTCGACGTCCTCAACCCAGTCACTAACGAGGCCTACATCAAGGCTTCCTCCGGCAAGGTCGCAGATATCGATGCTGCGGTTGCCGCCGCGAAGGACGCTTTCGAAAACGGTCCATGGCCAACCATGCTTCCGCGCCAGCGTTCCCGCATCCTGCACAAGATCGCGGATGTCGTGGAGACCCGCGCGGACGAGCTCGCAGCGATGGAGTGCTTCGACACCGGCCTCCCGATCTCCCAGGCGCGCGGCCAGGCGCACCGTGCAGCTGAGAACTTCCGTTTCTTCGCTGACCTGATCGTGGCTCAGCACGATGACACGTTCAAGGTTCCGGGCCGTCAGATCAACTACGTCAACCGCAAGCCGATCGGCGTTGCCGGCCTGATCACGCCCTGGAACACCCCGTTCATGCTTGAATCGTGGAAGCTCGCTCCAGCGATCGCAACCGGTAACACCGTTGTGCTGAAGCCGGCGGAGTTCACGCCGCTGTCCGCATCGCTGTGGCCAGGCATCTTCGAAGAGGCTGGCCTGCCAGCTGGCGTGTTCAACATGGTTCACGGTTACGGCGAAGAGGGCTTCGCGGGCGATTCGCTCGTCAAGCACCCAGACGTCCCGCTGATCTCCTTCACCGGTGAATCCAAGACCGGCCAGATCATCTTCGGCAACGCCGCACCGTTCCTCAAGGGCCTTTCGATGGAGCTCGGCGGCAAGTCCCCAGCCGTCGTCTTCGAGGACGCGGACCTCGAAACCGCGATCGACGCGACCATCTTCGGCGTGTTCTCCCTCAACGGCGAGCGCTGCACCGCAGGCTCCCGCATCCTGGTTCAGCGCAGCATCTACGACGAGTTCGTGGAGCGTTACGCGGCGCAGGCTAAGCGCGTCAAGGTCGGCCTGCCGCAGGATGAGACCACCGAGGTCGGTGCGATCGTGCACCCTGAGCACTTCGAGAAGGTCATGTCCTACGTCGAAATCGGTAAGGAAGAGGCCCGCCTGGTTGCTGGCGGCGGCCGCCCTGACGAGTTCCCTGAGGGCAACTTCGTTCAGCCGACCGTTTTCGCTGACGTCTCCCCTGACGCCCGCATCTTCCAGGAAGAGATCTTCGGCCCAGTCGTTGCGATCACCCCGTTCGACACCGAAGAGGAAGCGCTCGAGCTCGCCAATAACACCAAGTACGGCCTCGCCGCATACATCTGGACCAACGACCTCAAGCGTGCCCACAACTTCGCTCAGAACGTTGAGGCAGGCATGGTCTGGCTGAACTCGAACAACGTTCGTGACCTGCGCACCCCATTCGGTGGCGTCAAGGCGTCCGGCCTCGGCCACGAAGGCGGCTACCGCTCGATCGACTTCTACACCGATCAGCAGGCCGTCCACATCAACCTCGGCAAGGTACACAACCCAGTTTTCGGTAAGCAGGAAAACTAAAACCTGCCCCGGCCGGTAGCCCTGAGGGGCGCCGGCGACTGGTACCTAGCAACAGGTACCTAGCCTGACTGCCGCTTGCTGCGGAACCGACTTCATCGTCGGCCGCGGCAGGCGGCAGTTCCTTTTAAGCGCACGATGCGGTGGTTGGCGCGGCCTGTTCAGCTCGCCGCATCTTTGGTAGACAAGGTTCATGGCAAATACAAACCAGCCGCCACCGTCGTCCAAGCTAGCTAAGGCATGGGCCGAGTTCAGCTGGGGCAAAGCGATAGTCAAGATGCTTGTGCTTCAGGTCTTGTCCGGCCTGACGATGCTGGGATTCGTGTGGGGCGGCGGGTTCGGTGGCGTCCACACACGCAGCGGGAGCGTGGTCGAGCCTGCATACATCCTCGTCGCGTGGGCTGGCCTCCAGGGCTGTTACGTCGTGTATAACCGTGCCACTGGCGTCAAGGACCAAAACTTCATTGTGCAGAGTCCCCGCTACATCCCGTTGCTCGTGATCTCGCAGGCCCTCGGTGTTGCGGTCATGGCGGCGTGCGTGTTCCTTGGCGCAAACATGCACCGCGAGCAGCATGCACCGGGTTCACTCGTGGCACTCATCCCGGAGAATGGTGCGGCGTGGCTGGCTTTCGTTCTCTATACCGTTTCGATGGCCACGTGGCCGACCGCGTGGATGCTTTATCTGCTCATCATGTCGGCCCGCCGGAAAACGATCGCACTCGGACTCATCCTTGGTTTGCCGGGCTTCATTGTTGTCTTGATCGGTGGCCTCTTTCTGGGGTGGCATGTGTTCAACCAAGAGTTCGCCGATGTGGATGCGGCGGTGGCGCTCTGGTTGCCGATTGCACTGGGCGGGTTAGCGGCCTATGCGGCATCGCTTGCGTGGCTTGCGTGGGCAAAGCGGCGCGGCCACATCGGCCCTCCACCTGATAAGCCAGGCATGTTCACCGGCGCAGTCCGCTGGCAAGATTAGCTGCGGCTAGATTTTCTCTGCTCATGCTTCCCTAGCATCGCCGGATCATATACGATTTGAGATAAGGGAACGTGCTCTAGCGCACACCACCTCAAACTCAGGAGGACAAACATGAGCAACCTGGTGAACCGCCAGAAGACCTCGTCCGGCTTTTATGTAGGCCAGGAAGGTCCAGTCAAGACCGACAACCCGATCCCAACCCCTAAGGCCGAGGCGCCAGATGTGCTTCGTTGCGCCTACATGGAAATCATGGTGACGGACCTTGCTAAGTCCCGCGAGTTCTACGTCGACGTCCTGGGCCTCGTGGTCACGGAAGAAGACGAGAACGCGATCTACCTGCGCTCGATGGAAGAGTTCATCCACCACAACCTGGTGCTGCGCAAGGGCGATGTCGCCGCTGTTGCCGCGTTCTCCTACCGCGTACGCTCCCCAGAAGACCTCGACAAGGCAGAGGCGTTCTACAAGGAGCTCGGTTGCCGCGTTGAACGCAAGAAGGACGGCTTCGTCAAGGGCATCGGCGATTCGGTCCGCGTTGAGGACCCACTCGGGTTCCCATACGAGTTCTTCTACGACGTCGAGCACGTTGAGCGCCTCGCATGGCGCTACGACCTCTACACTCCGGGCGCGCTGGTGCGCCTGGACCACTTCAACCAGGTCACCCCAGACGTTCCACGCGCAGCGAAGTACATGCAGGACCTCGGCTTCCGCGTCACCGAAGACATTCAGGACGACAAGGGCACCGTCTACGCAGCATGGATGCGCCGCAAGCCAACCGTGCACGACACCGCGATGACCGGTGGCGACGGCCCACGCATGCACCACGTCGCGTTCTCGACCCACGAGAAGCACAACATCCTCGCGATCTGCGACAAGCTCGGCGCGCTCCGCATGTCTGACGCGATCGAGCGCGGCCCGGGCCGCCACGGCGTATCCAACGCTTTCTACCTGTACCTGCGTGACCCGGACGGCCACCGCGTCGAGATCTACACTCAGGACTACTACACCGGCGACCCAGACAACCCAGTTGTCACGTGGGATGTGCACGACAACCAGCGCCGTGACTGGTGGGGCACCCCAGTTGTGCCGTCCTGGTACACCGAGGCGTCCCTCGTGCTCGACCTCGACGGCAACCCACAGGAAGTTGTTGCACGCTCCGACGAGTCCGAAATGAAGGTCACGATCGGCGCTGACGGCTTCTCCTACACCCGCAGCGACGACGACAAGGAGATGCCGGACTGGAAGAAGGGCGAATACAAGCTCGGAAACCAGCTCTAAACGCGGCTTATAGCCGGTAAAACACCGGTTTCTAACCGGCTCAAGCCGGCCAAAACCTCACGAAACGCCCCCGCGGCGCCTGCATCCAAGCAGGCACCGCGGGGGCGTTTCTTTTTGTCGATTTGTGACGCGCGCCAGCATAGGCCATAGCACCATGACCGCCGGAGAGGTGCGCGAACCACTGCCCGCGGGGTCCATCTTCAAGCTGACGCGAATCTCCTGACAAAATCAACCATTGACAATCTCAACTAAATGTCATTCCATAGTTTTGTGACGTCGGCCACACTCTGGCCGTCCCGAGCATCCCCGTCCCGAGCAACCTTTGGAGCAGCCTCATGAACATCGGAGTAGGCACCTACCCTCGCCGCCGCGCAGGGGTCCGCCCTGAAGCAGTAGCCCTTGAGTTCGAGGGCACCACCTACACCTACGGCGAGGTCGCCGAACGCGTCGACCGGCTCGCCCAGGCCCTCGTGGCCGGAGGAGCCAGCCGCGGGGACCGGATCGCCTACGTCGGGTTCAACCATCCCGCGCTGCTGGAGACCTTCTTCGCCACCACCCTGCTCGGCGGTACCTCGGTACTCGTGAACCCGCGGCTGTCCCCTGCGGAGGTGCAGTTCATCGTGGAGGACTCGGGCGCCTCCGTCGTCGTCTACGGCAACGACCAGGTACCCACGGCCGAGCGCCTGGCCACCAACCTCACGGGACTTCGCCTGATCGCCGTGGAGGGTGAGGATGGCCCCGGCGAGCGCTACGAGGCGGTACTGGCCGCCAGCTCCGCAGAGCCGGTGGACGCGGAGGTGGACGACGACGACGTCGCCCTCATCATGTACACCTCCGGCACCACGGGCCGCCCTAAGGGTGCGATGCTCACCCACCGCAACCTCACCTTCCAGTACCTGAACGCTTTCACCGGCACCGACCTCCGCCAGGACGAGGTCATGCTGACCGTGGCCCCGCTGTTCCACATCGCCGGGCTGAACATGACCACGATCCCCACGTTCATGATGGGCGGACGGATCATCATCCAACGCGCTTTCCGGCCGAAGGACGTGTTGGACGAGATCTCGCGCTCCAAGGTCACGGGGTCCTTCATGGTTCCTGCAATGCTCGACTTCCTTTCCCAGGACCCGGCCTTCGCCGAGTCCGACCTGAGCTCGCTGCGCTCGGTCATGGTGGGCGGGTCCCCGCTGCCGGAACGCTCCATCCGCCTGTGGCAGGACCGCGGCGTGAAGATCGTCCAGGGCTTCGGGATGACGGAGACTGCCCCCGGCGTCTGCCTCCTGGAAGCGTCCGATGCTCTGTCCCATGCAGGTACTGCCGGCCGCCCACACTTCTTCGCCGAGGTCCGCTTAGTGGATCCTCTCACCGGCGAGGACGTGGAAGACGGCACCGCCGGCGAGGTCTGGGTCCGCGGTCCGCAGGTCATGAAGGGTTATTGGAACCGTGAGGAGGCCACCGCCGCCGCACTGGAGGGCGGCTGGTACCACACCGGCGACATCGCTGTCCGTGACGGCGAGGGCTACTTCACCATCAAGGACCGCATCAAGGACATGTACATCTCCGGCGGGGAGAACGTGTACCCCGCGGAGGTGGAGAACGCCCTGCTTTCCCTGGACGGCGTGGCCGAGGCGGCCGTCGTCGGCGTCCCGAACGAGCGATGGGGCGAGTCAGGCCTAGCCTTCGTGGTCCCTGCGGACGGCGCCTCGTTAGATCCAGAAGAGATCCGCGGCAAGCTGGCCGAGCTGCTAGCCAAGTACAAGGTGCCCGGGCAGGTGCGGCTCGTGGAAGAACTTCCACGCACCACGACCGGCAAGATCCGCAAGGCCGTGCTGCGCGAGAGCGCCGTAGCCTGAACCCTTCCCTCATCACACCCCAAACAAGAGACACAGAGGTCATCATGACTAGCATCACCCCCAAGAGCCGGCCTGACGGCACGGCCACATCCGCCGGAGAGAAGCAAGACACCGTAGATGCCTTGCTGAACATCTCCCCCGAGGAACGCCGCCGCGAGTCCCGCAAGGTCATCCTCTCCAGCTATCTGGGCTCGACCATCGAGTTCTACGACTTCCTGCTGTACGCCACCGCGGCCGCAGTCGTGTTCCCACACGTTTTCTTCCCGGCTTCGGACCCTCTGGCTGGATCCATCGCCGCCTTCGGCACCTTCGCGGCCGGCTACGTCGCCCGCCCGCTGGGCGGGGCGCTCTTCGGCCACTTCGGCGACCGGCTCGGCCGCAAGAAGATGCTGGTGCTCTCCATGCTCCTCATGGGCCTGGCGTCCACCGCGATCGGCCTGATCCCTTCCGCAGAGATGATCGGCATCTGGGGCGTGGTGCTCCTGGTGATCATGCGTATCTTCCAGGGCATCGCGGTCGGTGGTGAGTGGGGCGGCGCCGCTCTGATGGCTCTCGAGCACTCCGAAACGAAGAAGCGTGGATTCGCCGCATCCTTCACGAATGCCGGCGCTCCATCCGGCGCCGCGTTGGGCACCTTCATGATGGGCGCCGTCTCAGCCCTGCTCTCCGAGGAGCAGTTCCTCTCCTGGGGCTGGCGCATCCCGTTCCTCGTCTCCTTCCTGCTGCTGATCGTAGGCCTCATCATCCGCTCTAAGGTCTCTGAGTCCCCGGTCTTCCAGGCCGCCATGATCAAGGCTGAGGCTGAGGACAAGAAAAAGCCAAAGGTGCCGTTGATCTCAGTGCTTCGCCGCCCGAAGGCGCTCTTGTTGACGATGTTCGCCGGCGCCGCCGGCTTCGCCCTCCAGGTGCTGCTCCCGACATTCGCCGTCGGCTACTCCGCGGCCGGAGGAACGGCCCGTTCCGACGTCCTCTACGCCTTTGCGTGGGCCTCGGTCATCTCCATCTTCATGGTCGTCGGCTCCGGCCGGCTCTCTGACGCACTGGGCCGCCGTCCGGTGATGATCGCAGGGCTCGTGCTCTACGTCGCGTTCTTGTTCCCGATGTTCCCGATGCTTCGTTCCGACAGCTGGCTCGTCATCCTCGCAGCGTTCACCATCGCCCTCGCCTTGCACGGCATGATCTACGGTCCGCTGGCGGCATTCATCGCGGAACAGTTCGGCACCGAGTCCCGCTACACCGGCGCTTCCCTGGGCTACCAGCTGGCCACCCTGCTGGGTGCCGGCTTCACCCCAACGATCGTTGCGTCGCTCTACGCCGGCCCGGCGGCGGAGAAAGCACACTGCCGGTCATCATGTTCATCGGTGCAATCGCAGCCGTCTCCACCATCGCGATCCTCTTGACCCGGGAATCGAAGGATCATGACCTGCTGATCCACGAACACTAACTGCACCGGATAGGACACAAGGCCGCGGTGGGCATTTGCCCACCGCGGCCTTTCCTCGTTCCACGCCCGAGGATCTGCTCAGACAGCCCTCAACCCAGCGGCAAGCTCCCCTCCCAGGACTTCTCATGCGATGACGCCCGGCGAGAGCTGGGCACCATCGGCTCTGTAGAACCACGTCAGGGTACAACCACGTCCCCCTGTTCAACCACGTCCCCCTGTACAACCGCGTCAGGAGAGAGGTGGCTGCAACAAATGGTTCTGCCCGACCTCTGAGCCCCCAACGCGATGTCAACGGCAGGCACGGCCGAGGCCCCGCTCCCTCTCTAGTGGTAACGGGGCCTCTACTCTAAATATGCCGAAGGTCGGCCGCCACGCTGGCGGCCGACCTCATGACCCGACGCTGATCAACGGTAGAGATCAGCGGTAGAAGCGGGCCAGGAAGACGGCCACGACGGCTGGGCGCTCCTCGCCTTCGATCTCGAAGGTCGCCTCGACCACGAGGTGCAGGCCGTCGCCCTTGACCTCCTGGACGTCGGCGAGCTTCATGACCGCACGGACGCGGGAGCCAACCTTGACTGGGGAGGTGAAGCGGACCTTGTCCAGGCCGTAGTTGACCTTGGTCTTGACGTCGGAAACGTCGAACAGCTCGCCCCAGAACGGGATGATCAGGGACAGGGTGAGGAAGCCGTGGGCGATCGGGGCGCCGAAAGGGCCGTCCTTGGCGCGTTCCGGATCCACGTGGATCCACTGGTGGTCATCGGTTGCGTCGGCGAATGTGTTCACCATGTCCTGGGTGATCTCGCGCCACTCGGTGGCTCCCAGTTCGGTGCCTGCCATGGTCTTGACGGCGTCGAAGTCGACGACGGTGCGTGCGGTGGTCTCGGTCATGTTGCGGTCCTCTCAGGAAAGGGGTGGAAAGGGTGGTTAGGTCGGTGGGCCAGCGTCCCGCTGGCCTGGTGAATCAGACGAAGGCGCTGACGCCGGTTACGGCGCGGCCCACGATCAGCGCGTTGATCTCGTGGGTGCCTTCGTAGGAGTAGACGGCTTCGGCGTCCGCGTGGAAGCGGGCCACGTCGGTGTCCAGGGTGATTCCGTTGCCGCCGCAGACCTCGCGGGCCAGGGCTACGGTCTCGCGTAGACGCAGGGAGGTCATCATCTTGGCTAGGGCGGAGTTCTCGTCCTTATAGATCCCCTGCTCCTCTTGCTCCGTGAGCTGGACCATCAGCCCCAGGGAGGAGGTCAGGTTGCCGAGCATGATGGCCAGCTTCTCCTGGATGAGCTGGAATCCGGCCAGCGGACGGCCGAACTGCTGCCGTTCACGGACGTAACGCAGCGCGGCCTCATAAGCGCCCGCGGTCGCGCCAACGGCCATCCAGGCCACGTCCGAGCGCATGGCCCGCAGGCATCGGGCCACGTCCTTGAAGGAGTTGATCCCCTCAAGTCGGGCAGAGGCTGGCACGCGTACCCCGCGGTACTCGATGTGGGCGTTCTGCATGATGCGCAGGGAAGCCTTGTTCGGGATGATCGACATGCTCACCCCATCGGCGTCCCGCGGAACCAGGAAGCACTTGACCTGGCCGTCGGCGGTGTCGCGGGCGAAGGTCGCGACGACGTCCGAGATGGTCGCCCCGCCAATCCAACGCTTAGCGCCGTCGATCACCCAAGTGTCCGTCTCCGGGTCATGGGTCGCGGTGGTGGCGAGCCCGCCGGCCACATCGGAACCGTGGTCCGGCTCGGTCAGCCCGAACACGCCAGTCAACGAGTAGTCGAGGATCTTCGCATCCAGCTCCTTCGCCTGCTGTTCCCCGCCACCCAGGGTGCAGGCCGTGCGGAACAGGCCGGCGTGCGCGTTATATAGGGTGCCGACGTTGATGTCGCAGCGGGCCAGCTCGAAGTTGCGGAACCCGGTGAGGATCCTACGGATGGGCTCTCCGGCTTCCTTGAGGGCTGGCGGGTCCATCAGCGGCAGCGCGCGGACGGCGTCCACCAGCTCCTGGGGAAGCTCCGCAGCGTCCCAGGCCGGGTTGACTAGCGGCTTCACCGTGGTTTCGAGCCGTTCCCGGAGGTCCAGGATGACGGCGCGCTCGGCTTCGGTCAGCCGCTCGGCGTAGCCGTAGAAGTCGGATGGGATGATGCTTCCGGTCACTGGTTCAGCCATCTCAGTCCTCCTTCGTCTCGGTCGCGGACCCGCGGTCCAGGCCCAGCAGGCGCACCGCGTTGTCCTTGAGGATCCAAGGCCGAACCTCGTCCTTGAGCGGAAGCTCCGCGAAGGCGGCCAGCCACTTGTCCGGGGTGATCAGCGGGAAGTCGGTTCCGAAGAGGACCTTGCGAGCCAGTACGTTATTCGACTGGCGGACCAGGGACTCCGGGAAGTACTTCGGGGACCAGCCGGAGAGGTCGATGTGCACGTTGGCCTTGTGGGTCGCGATCGAGTTCGCCTCGTCCTGCCAGGGCACCGATGGGTGGGCCATGATGATCTGCAGGTCAGGGAAGTCAGCGGCGACGTCGTCCAGCAGCAGCGGGTTGGAGTACTTCAGTTTGATGCCGCGCCCGCCGGGCAGGCCTGCGCCCATGCCGTTCTGCCCGGTGTGGGAGACAATCGGCAGCCCCAGTTCCTGGAGCCGCTCCCAGAGCGGGTAGTACTGGCGGTCCGAGGGGTCGAATCCCTGCACGGACGGGTGGAACTTGAAGCCGCGCACTCCGAGCTGCTCGGCCTGGCGGGTGGCCTCGGCCAACGCGTCCGCCCCGGTGCGGGGATCCACGGAGCCGAATGGGATGAGGACGTCGTTGTTCCGGGCGCAGCCGGCCACGAGGTCATCGATCGAGTTCGGTTTGTGGCCGAACTGGGTGCGCGCGTCCACGGTGAAGACGACGGCGGCCATCCGGCGTTGGCGGTAGGTCTCCGCGATGGTGTCCACGCTCGGGGTTCGCTCAGCGGACTTGAAGTACTTCGCCGAGGCTTCGAAGAAGTCTTCCGGCAGCGCCTTGTGACCGCACGAGTCCACTTCGAGGTGGACGTGCATGTCCACGGCCTCGATGGCCGAGGCGTCCACGCCCAGCTCGTAGCGGACTGGGTTTGAGGCGGGGTCTGGGGCGGGGCCGGGAGCAGAGGTTGAGGCAGAGGCAGGGGCGCCGCTGTCGTTCCCGTGCGCAGCCCCGTGCGGAGCCGTGTCCTGGGTTCCGGTCATGGTGCTTGTCCTTAGTTCTTCTGTTCAGGCTCGAGCTCAGCAGGCAGTGGAGGCATCTTCTCGCCGACCTCCTGGAGGTTGCCCTTGACCAGCTCGGCGCCCTGGGTCTGCATGGTCGCGTAATCCCAGCCGCCCTCGTGGTACTCGGTGGCTACCGGCTCTGGGTGGGACCAGACCTGCAGGCGATCTCCGCCGACGCCGATGGCCTGGCCGGTGATGCCGTCGGCCTCCGGGGAGGAAAGGAAGGCGATCAGGCCGGCGACGTCGTCGGCGGTTCCGAAGCCGAGGTCATGGCGGAAGAAGGACGGCATGGCCTCGCCGCGTTCGTCGGCTTCGACGGCCTTCTGGAAGAAAGGAACGGTCTTGGTCATCGCGGTGGCGGCCACTGGGATGACGGCGTTGACCATCACTCCGGCGCGCTTCATCTCGAGGGCCCACGTGCGGACCATACCGACGATGCCCGCCTTGGCTGCGGCGTAGTTGGTCTGGCCGAAGTTGCCTCGCTGGCCGGTTGGCGAGCCGATGCAGACGATGCGGCCGGCCACGCCGTTCTCCTTGAAGTATGCGTAAGCGGCGCGGACGCAGGTGAAGGTTCCCTTGAGGTGGACGCCGATGACGAGGTCAAAGTCCTCGTCGGACATCTTCAGCAACGACTTGTCCCGCAGGATGCCGGCGTTGTTCACCAGGATGTCCAGGCCCCCGAAGGTATCTACGGCGGTCTTGACCAGCTGGTCTGCAGCTTCGCTGGTGCCGACCGGGACCACGGCGGCGACGGCCTTGCCGCCGGCTTCGGTGATCGAGGCGACAGCGGCGTCCGCGGTCTCCTGGTTGACGTCGTTGATAACCACGGAGGCTCCCTGGCGGGCGAGCTCCTGGGCGTAGGCGAGGCCCAGGCCTGCGCCCGAGCCGGTGACGATGGCGACCTTACCGTCGAGGGACATGGGGTTCTCCTTCGGGATGACGTTCTAGATGTCGGTTGTGTCCTGATGTGGCGTTCACCACACAAGAACCATGACAGTACATATAATTGAGAATGTCAATTATTTTTCGAAGAGTGCTTTTTCGAGTACGATCCTCTGCAGAGGATTTGCCCCCTGTAGGGCAAGTACAGAGACAAGATCAGCCAGATCGCGTCCTCAAGCACACGGACCAAGGAAGCAAGCACATGACGACCACAAAGGACACCTCCGGAGCCACAAGCAGCCCGGCCGAGGCCGCCCAGCGCTTCCCCGCCCCCTCCACTGCACTCTCGGCAGAGCGCATGGCGGAGTTCACGTCATCGGAACTCGCCGGCCAAGTCCAGTTCCTGGCGGCCCGGCTGCGCAGCATCGGCCACAGCCACGCCAACCGCGTCCTGCAGGAGGTGATGGGGATGAAAGTCCGCCAGTACTCCGTGTTGGCCCTGGCCGCCTCGGACGTGAACCCGTCCCAGCGCGAGCTCGGCGACTTCCTGAGCTTGGACCCGAGCCAGATCGTGAACCTGGTGGACTTCCTGGAGAAGCGGGGCTGGGTCGAGCGCCAGGTGGATCCCCGCGACCGTCGCTCCCGGATCGTCGTCGCCACACCGCAGGGGCAGGATGCCTACCGGCGGGCACACGCGCTGACCATGGCCTCCGACGACGTGGTGCTCGCCGCGCTCAGCGCCAGCGAACGGCAGGAACTGAGCCGATTGCTGGAGAAAGTCGCCTTCTAATCTCTGCTTCCTGAGCCCCGCCTTCTGATTCCAGCTAAAGCCTCACGAAACGCCTCTGCATCACCTCCACCTAGGGCGCCTGCATCTAAGCAGGCACCACCTAAGACGACACTGCGGGGGCGTTTCTTGTTGACGTTTTGTGACGTGCATCGCCCGGTGGGCTGTTGACAGTGCCCTGCCGGCACGTATAGAAATGATGCTTGTAACCCATCCAGAGCGACTGAGAGACCTGGCTCGTTGAAGTCGCAGCAACCGGTTTATGCACGGTGCTCCCGCCAGGAACGATGGAAAGGAATAACTGTGTCATCGTTGTCCACGCACACCCCTGTCCACCCTGCAGCTGGCGCTGAGATCACCGCCGATGCGGAAGGCAGCACCGCTGTTTCCTCGGCTGACTTGAGCTTCGCTGAAGGTCTGCGTTACGTCACCACGCAGGACGCGCCGGTCACCCCATGGGAAGCCGGCCACACGCCTAGCCTGGCTGAGCTTCGTGAGCATTTCGGCCCGATCTTTGACCGCATCGCGCTCGGCGCTTCTGAGCGTGAGGCGCACCGTGTTCTGCCGTTCGTTGAGATCGCGGAACTCAACCGCGCCGGCTTCACCGTGCTGCGCGTGCCTACCGAGTACGGCGGCCCCGGCGTTCCGTTCTCCGACTGGGTGCAGCTGCTGATCGATCTGGCGGCGGCTGACCCGAACATCGCGCATCAGTACCGTTCCCACGCTGGTTTCGTGGAGACGCTGCGGTACCAGGAAGAGCAGACCCGCGAGTTCTGGTATGCGAAGGTTCTTGCCGGCGATGTTGTGGGTAACGCGTCCACCGAGGTGAGAGGGAATGCGCTGAATACGCTCAACACGACGCTCGCCGTGCAGGCGGACGGCTCCGGGGTGCTCAACGGCGCTAAGTACTACTGCACCGGCACCGCGTACGCGACGCATACGCGGGTTTCGGCCACGCTGCTTGACGCGGACGGAACGCCAACCGAGGGTCGACAGTTCGCTGTCGTTTCCACGCGGGCTCCGGGCGTTGAGCTTGAGGATGACTGGAATGGTTTCGGTCAGAGCCTCACTGGCACGGGAACCACGCGTTTCACCGATGTGAAAGTTGCGCCCGAGCACATTCTCAACCGCGTTCCCCGCAGCGCCGAGGCGCAGTTTGAGGCGCCTCTGTTCCAGATTGTTCTGCTCGCTGTGCTGGCGGGTATTGCTCGCAACGTCGTGAACGATGCGGCGGCTGGCGTGCGCCGGCGGACCCGCTCCTTCAATACCGGTTTGGGTGTTCCGCACTCTGAGGACCCGCAGATTCTGGGGGTTGTGGGCCGGCTTTCGGCGCAGGCTTTCGTAGTGGAGTCTGCGGTGGTTGAGGCTGCGCGGCGGCTTGAAGCCGCCGAGGGCGTGCTCTCACTCGAAGAGCCAGATGCGCAGCGCCTGCTAACTGAAGCGGAGCTCGCTGTGGAGCGTGCCCACGTGACTGCGCCGAGCATCGTGACCAGCATTTGCTCTGACTTGTTCCTCACGGGTGGCGCATCGAACACGTCGCGGGAGAAGAACCTGGACCGCCACTGGCGGAACGCGCAGACGGTCGCGACGCACAACCCGATTGTGTTCCGTGAGCGGATCATCGGCGACTACCTCGTGAACGGGACTCTGCCGGAGGGCCTCAACGCGATCGGTGAGGTGCGCCGTGCTTCTTAACGCGTTTGAGATGGCCACGCCGGTGCATCAGTCGCCGGGTTTGTGGCGGCATCCGGAGTCTCGGGCGGCGGATTTTGATCAGTTGAGCTACTGGACCGGCCTGGCTCAAACCTTGGACAAAGGCGGCTTCACGGCGCTGTTCTTGGCCGATGTGCTGGGGACCTATGACGTGTACGGCGGCAGCGATGCGGTTTCGCATGAGCGCGGTGTTCAGGTTCCGTTGCTGGATCCGTTCGCTGCGGTGTCCGCGATGGCGGCGGTAACGCGCAGGCTTGGTTTCGGGTTGACGGCTTCGTGCACGTATGAGGACCCGTTCCTGTTGGCGCGCCGGTTCGCGAGCCTGGACCACCTCACCGGTGGCCGGCTGGGCTGGAACATTGTGACGTCTTATCAGGATTCCGCTGCCCGCAACCTCGGTTTGGAGAGGCAGCTGCCGCACGATGAGCGTTACGACCGCGCGGACGAGTACATGGACGTTATGTACAAGCTGTTCGAGGGCAGTTTCGCTCCTGGCTCGGTGCTCAAGGACGCCGATGCGGGTGTCTTTGTGGACCCGGCGGGTGTCCGGAAGGCTGAGCACAAGGGCGAATATTTCTCGGTTGATGGTGCGCTGTTGACGCATCCGGGGCCGCAGCGCACGCCGTTCTTGTTCCAGGCGGGTGCTTCGGCGCGGGGCTTGCGTTTCGGCGCCGAGAACGCTGAGGCCGTGTTCATGATCGGTTCGGAGCCGAGCGTTGTGCGCGGTTACATTGACCGTTTGCACGATGCGCTTGAGGCCGCGGGCCGGCCTGCCGATGCGGTGCGCACGTTCGCGATGGTCACCGTGGTCACCGGCGCTGACGACGAGGATGCCCGCCGCCGCTTCGAGTCCTATCAGCAGTATGTGGACGTCGAGGGTGCTTTGGCACTGTTCGCGGGCTGGACCGGCGTTGACCTGGCCGGCCTGGATCCGGATGCCCCGTTGGCCGAGGTTGAGACGGACGCGAATCAGTCTGCTCTGCGCTCGGTGACCTCTGGCGACACGACGCGGGAGTGGACCGTGCGGGACATCGCCGCGTTCGTTACGTTGGGTGGCCGCGGCCCCGTGATTGTGGGCGGCCCTGAGAGCGTTGCCGATCAGTTGGAGGCGTGGCAAGCGGCCTCCGGAGTGGATGGCTTCAACGTGTGTAGTGGCGTGCGGCCGGCTGATCTTGAACGGTTCGTTGAATACGTGAGCCCCGAGCTACGGCGACGCGGTTTGTTGGCTGACGCCGGCGCTGAAGGCGACGACGCCGATGCCGCGGAGGCCGTGACGTTGCGTGCCGCGGTGACGGGGCAGGATTGGTTGCCTGATTCGCATCGTGGTTCCCGCTTCCGCACTGGCGCTTTGGTGGAGGCTCACAGCTAAGCATTTCCCTTCCGGCCGCGCATAGCCGGCGAGTGGGTGCCGTGGGACGCCCCGCGGTGCCTGCTACCGCATCGTAATCCTGCAGCCGCGGATTGTGATGACGAGTTGTGACGGTTGCCGGCTTGCGCGGCCCGGGAAGGGCGATAGCGTTACGAGGGTGAGTAATTCGATGCGGGATAGTGCTTCTGTAGAGACGCCGGGCGTTGCGGCGAGGGCTGTGAGCCCGGCTTTGGCGATCGCGGGTATTTTGCTGATCGCCACGAATCTGCGGATGCCGATGACCAGCGCGAGCCCGCTACTGCCCCGCATTAGGGAAGATGTGGGGCTTTCTGCGGCGTCTGCGTCGTTTTTGATTTCGTTGCCGCTGCTGTGTTTCGCGGTGTTCTCGCCGATTGTGCCGCGGATTGCGGCGCGTTTCGGGTTGGCTCATTCCCTGTTCGGCGCTTTGATCGCGGTGAACGTGGGGATTATTTTGCGTTCGTGGGTTGGTTCGTTCGGTTTGTGGGCTGGCACCGTTTTGATTGGTGTTGGGATCGCGATCATGAACGTTCTGTTGCCGGCGCTGATTAAGCGTGATTTCCCGGATCATGCGGGCACGTTGACGGGCGTGTATTCGGCGTTTCAGTCGCTCATGGCAGCGCTTGCGGCGGCGGTCGCTGTCCCGATCGCTGGTCTTCCAGGTTGGGGCTGGCAGGGCGCTCTCGGTCTAACGTTGGGTGCCGGTTTGATTGGTGTCGCGGTGTTCGCGCCGCAGGTCCGCGCGGATCATGTGGTGCGGCGTCAGCAGGTCTTGGCCCGCAACCAAGTCGCCCCGGCGGCGTCCGATGCGGGCGCTGGCTCAGCTGAGCCTGAGGCGACCGCTCAGGCCAACTCGGCCACCGCATCGTCGGCTGCCACCGCGTCGTCGGCTGCCAGCGCGGCGGCGTCACCAGCGGCGGCGCGTCCGCGGAGTTTGTTGCGGTCCCCGTTGGCGTGGGTGATTACGGCGTTTATGGGTTTTCAGTCGACGCTGTTTTATTCGGTTTTGACGTGGTGGCCGGCTATTGAGATGTCGTCGGGGATTTCTGAGGAGAGCGCCGGTTTCCATATTGCGGTGATTCAGGCGTCTGGCATTGTGGGTTCGCTTGTTGCGGGCTGGCTGATGAGACGCGACGTGGTGGGATCCACTGTTGCTGTGGCGGTTTCCACGGTGATTGTGGTGCTTGTGGGGACGATGTTTGTTCCGCAGTTGGCGCTGTTGTGGGCGTTGTTGCTTGGTACTGCCCAGGGCGGGTTGTTTACGGTCGCGTTGACGTTGTTTGGGGCGCGGGCGCGGACGCCGATGTCGGCGGCGCGGCTTTCGGGTATGGCGCAGACGTTTGGTTATGTGGTTGCGGCGTCTGTTCCACCGGTTTTGGGTGTGGTGCGTGAGGCGACGGGTTCGTGGACGGCGTCCTTGTGGATTCTGCTGGGTATTGCAGTGATTACGTTGGTTGCGGGGCTGGTTTCAGCTAAGCCGCGTTACGTCGAGGAGCATTAGCCGCGGTTTTGGTTCTGGGGACCGTGGTCGCGGGCCACGGTGCGCTGCGGCGGGCGCCGCGGCGGTCAAGGAGAAGTTAGCCGCGGTTTTCGCGGTTTTGGCGTGCGCGTTGTGCGCGTTCGCGGGCTTCGATGGCGTCGAGTTCGGCGTCGGTGAGTTCGGATGAGCGGTTCACGCCGGAGCCTTTGCCGAGGTCTTCTGGGTTGTCTTTGGCGACCATCATGAGCAGGGAGATCACCAGGAGGCCAGCTACGAATGCGACGAGGAAGAAGATCGCGCCGAGCTGGAAGTTGAGACCGTTGCGGGTTCCGCCTGCGCCGGCCACTGCGGAGATGACGCCGGCGACGACGCCGAAGACCAGCGATAGCACGAGTGCTGGTTTGACGCTTTGCTTCCAGCCGAACTTTTTCGATCCGGACGTGGATGGCTTGTTGGCCACTGATTCTCCTTTGTGCGTGGTCTGCGCGGGTTGTCTGCGCTGCGCTCTGGTGTTGTGTTTGCCTCTAGTTTAGTTGGCGCGGCGTTGGTCTTGCATGTAGCCGATGCTGGCGATGAGGTGGTGGGCGGCGATGACGGCGGTGATCATGGAGGCCATGCCGAAGATGCCGTGGGGGTCGCTGGTGGTCATGAAGATCATGATGATGCCGCCGATGACGCCGAGTGCGCCGGAGATGGTGGTGTCTTTGCTTGGGCGGCCGGTTTCGCGGGTTTTGAGTCCGCCGTAGAGTTCTGAGGCGCCGCCGATGGTGTAGCCGAATGCTACGGCGATGGCCATGCCGGCTGGGTCGCGCATGATGATGGCGAGGACGCCGGCGATGGCCCATGCGAGTACGGCGGATGTGATGGCGGTGCGGTAGCTGGGTGCTAGGGCGAGCCGCATGATGGGCCAGTAGAAGAGGGCGCTGGTGAGGAAGAGGATCGCGAAGGCTGCGCTGATGGCGCCGACGGTTGGGGTGGTGTTGAAGAAGACGCCGACGAGTGCGAAGAGTGCGCTGACGATGCCGCGGTAGAGCATTGGTTTGGCGAGGACTCGTTTGTAGTCTGCCGTGGTTGCTTCTGTGCGGGTGTTGTTGGCGCTGTTCTTGTTTGCGCTGGCGCTGTTGGCGCTGTCCACCATGTGTGTTCGATCCCCTTGTTTTTGAGGCTTTTGGGTGCGTGTGGGCACCAGCGTTTAAGTTTATCGGATGCCGGTTGGCTGGCTATTTTTCGCGGAGTTTGCGGTTGGTGAGGTGGGTTGGTTGGGCGGTGAGTGGGTCTTCTGGCCAGGGGTGTTTCGGGTAGCGGCCGCGCATTTCTGCCCGGACGTCGGCGTAGGGGCCGGTGAAGAACGAGTGGAGGTCTGAGGTGACGGCTAGCGGCCTGCCCGCTGGCGAGAGCAGGTGGAAGAGGACGGGCGCTCGGCCGCCGGCGAGGCGTGGTGTTTCGGTCCAGCCGAAGGTTTCTTGTAGTTTCGTGGCGACCACGGGTTGTGGAGGCTCTGCCTGTATCTCGCTCTCGCTCACGCCATCCGCGTCCCCGTATTCGCTGGCGTCTGGGTAGTGGATTGCCGCGGTGTTTCCGGATGGGAGTGTGATGCGGGCGGGTGCGAGTTCGTCGAGGTGGGCGGCTTCTGGCCATGGGAGGAGCCGGCGGAGGGGTTCGGTGAGGTCGATGCTGTTGAGGCTTGCGCCGTGTGCGACGTCGTTGAGTTCTGGGCCGAGCCATTCGGTGACGGTCGCGGCTAGGTGGTGTTCGTCCATCGCTGGCCATGGGTCGCCGATGTGGTGGTGGAGGAACGCGAGCCTGTTGCGTAGCGCGGTGGCGTTGGTGTTGAAGGTGAGTGCGTTGAGCCCGTGGGTTGTGAGGTGTTCGGCGAGCGCTTCCGCGGCTTGGTCGGGGTTGGGTTTGGTGGGGGTTGCGCGTAGTTCGATCGCGCCGATCGCTTCGATGCTGCGTGCGCTGATGGTGCCGTTGGGTGTGATGGTGATGCGGGTTGTGGTTCCGGCGAGGTTCCCGGCGGCCTCGGTGGCTTCGGCGGTGGTGAGGGGTGCGGCGGCGCGGATGATGGCGCCGGTTCCGGCGGCGGCGTGGCCGTGTGCTCGGGTGACGTCGGCGATTGCGAGCCATTCGGGGCGCCCGAGTGTGGCGTCTGGTGCGAGTGCGGCTCGAGTTCCGGAGGCGAGGAGGTAGATCCCCTCCCCCATGTGTTTCGCGATCCGGTCAGGCCAGGCTGTTGCGGTCACGATGCCGGCGAGCTCTGCCGCGCTGGTGTGCGCTGCCCCATGCTCTGACCCTTCGCCTACTCCCTCTCCCGCTGCCGCGTGTTTGTGTGCGAGCCGCGTGAGGCGTTGCGTTTCGCGTTGGGTTGGTCGGTGGGGTTTGCGTTGTTGGTGGCGGATCGCGTCGGGGAGGTTGGCGCCAGGGATGCGCTGTTCACCGGTAGCCACGGCGATCACGGCCGCTACATCTTCCGCCCTGTAACGCGCCGCGTTGTCTACAAGGGCATGTGCCCATCGTGGGTTGAGTGGGATCGCAGCGAGGGTTCGCCCGTGGTCGGTGATGCGTCCTGTGTTGTCGATCGCGTTGAGGGCGTGGAGTGTTTTTTCGGCGTCGTTGAGGGCGGCTGCGGGTGGCGGGTTGATCCAGCGGAGGTTGTGGCCGCGGGGTGCTCCCCATGCGGCGAGGGTGAGGGCGGTTTCGGTGAGGTCTGCGGTGGTGATTTCGGGTGTGATGTGTGCGGGCGCGGCGGCGTGGGTGCGTTCGCTGTAGCAGCGGATCGCGGTTCCGGGGCCGAGGCGGGCGGCACGGCCTGCGCGTTGTTCGGCGCTGGCTTGGGATGCGGATACGGTGACGAGTCCGCTCATTCCGCGGGTTGCGTCGCGGCGGGGTTCGCGGGTGAGGCCGGAGTCGATCACGAGGTGTACGCCGGGGACGGTGAGTGATGATTCGGCGAGTGTGGTGGAGACGATGATGCGTGGTTTCCCGCCGGGTTCACGTCCGCGGATCGCGTGGTCTTGTTGTTGGGCTGGTAGTTGCCCGTGGAGCGGGAGCACGTCGATGTCTGTTGCGGCTGCGCGGAGTTGTTGGGTGATGTGGTCGACTTCGCGGGCTCCGGGCGCGAACACGAGCGCATCGGTATCCGGGTTGGTCGCGAGCGCTTCGCGGTGGGTAGCGAGCGCGGTGGTTGCGATGTGGTTGAGGAAGCTGGTTTCGACGCCGCGCGGCCCGATCCGGTCTCCCGTGTGTGGAGTGTACGTGATGGTGAGTGGGTGGAGTGCGGTTGCGGAGCTGATGTGCGGGACGGGTTCCAGGCTTTCAAGACCAGTTCCCATCCCATCGTTTTCTGTGCCGTCGCTTGCGAGGAGGCGGGCGAAGGTTGGGGCGTCGACTGTTGCGGACATCGCGATGATGGTGAGGTCGTCGCGGACTTGTTGGGTTTCGCCGGTCAGCGCAAGGAGGAGGTCGGTTTCGAGGTGGCGTTCGTGGACTTCGTCGAAGATGATCGCGGCGGTGCCGTCTGCCATGGGGTCTGCGAGGAGCCGGCGGACGAGGATTCCGGGGGTCACGAATTCGATGATGGTGGCGGCGCTGGTGTGGGAGTCGCCGCGGACGGTGTAGCCGATGCGTTCGCCGAGTGTGGTTCCGGTGAGTTGAGTGAGGCGGTGGGCGGCGGCGCGGGCGGCTACGCGGCGGGGCTGGGTCACGATGATCCGGCCGGGCGGCGTACCTGCGTTTGCGCTGGCGAGGTGGTTGGCTACCGCGGGTGGGACGAGTGTGGTTTTACCGGTTCCGGGTGGGGCTTGGACGACGGCGGCGCGGTGGGTTGTGAGGGCGGCGTCGAGCTCGGGGAGGGAGTCTGCGAAGACGAGCCCTTCCCCGATCACATCCAGGTCAAACAAGGGATGCGTGTTTGAGCAGTTCCCGGTAGAAGCCATGCATCCATTGTGAAGGAGGGGTCTCACAGTTTGGTCCACCGCATCGCCCGCTTCCCTTGCAGCACGGCGACCACCCGTCGTCACTCGCGTTCCCAGTTCTCGCCGGTGTCGTGTTCTTTCAGAACCCAAGTGACAGGGCTACCGATGTGGTTGATGCGTGGCGTGAACCAGTAGGTTACGTCGGGTCCCCAGCCGGCGATGACACTCGCGGTGTCGCCATCGAGCGTCGCATCATCGACCGGGATCGCGGTTCCCGCGGCCGCGAGGTAGGTTGCGACGGGGAGGTGGACCGCATCGTAGTGTTGGGCGATTTCGGCCCAGTCTGGGGTGACCCATTTACCGTTGCGGCCGGTGGTGCGGTACCAGTCGTGGCGTTTATGTGCGGTCTGGTTGAGCGGGAAGCGGCGGCATAGTTCGGCCCAAGCTTCTGCGGAGTCGATCTCGTAGATCCGCAGCCTCCGGGGACGCTCAGGCGGAGTGTTTCGGCGGTTTCCCATCCCAGGCTGTCTTCGACGAGCCACAGCCCGGCGGGGGTTGTGTCGAAGAGTTCCCGGGTTGATGCGGGGACGCCGTGGGGTGTGGACCACCATTCGCCGCTCCAGGATGCCGTTGGGTTGGTGGGGCGTTCGCGGGCAGCGCGGCGTTCCTCTTTAACGGCGTGTACCCGCGCTGTCTTCAGCACGGCGAGCGGGTCCGCCGGGATGGTGCCGGGTTCGTTGTCCCATTGGACGGTCCACTGCGTGGATGTGTCGATGGGGGTGTTCCACCAGGCGGTGTGTTCCGATGCGGTGAGGTGCTCGGCGACGCGACGCAGTCCGTCACGCATGGCTTTGGTTGCGGCGAGGACGTCGGTGCCGTCGGGTTCTTGCCAGTACCTTGCGGTTTCTACTGTGTTGACGAGGCAGGTCAGTAGAAGCCGCGGGGTGACGTCGGCGAGGAGCACGGTTTCGAGCCGCTCGGCGACTTGCGCTGGGGTGACGGCGGGGATTTTCGGTATGGAATCTCCGGAGCCGACGACGCGGAGTGCGCTTGTTCCGTGGTTTGGGTCGAGGCGGTAGGAGGCGAAAAACTCGAGTTCAGCGAGTGAGCCGTCGTGCTCATCCAGTCCCTCGATCCGTTCCGATTCGAGGGCATACTCAAGCAACAAGCGCCGCCCGCGTGGGCCGGCGAGAAAGCCGTGCGCGACTGAGACGTTCCCGGTAGAAGCCATGCCTCCATTGTGGACGAAGGGCCTGACAGTTTGGGGCGCGAACCGCGCAAACGGTCCGCGCCCCATCGTTTATGTAGTTATGTACTGAATCCCACGCTGGTTAGTTCAACGGGATTTTCAGTTCTTGCTGAAGCGCCAGACTCCCTTTTCCTGTTCGGCTTCGTTGGCCACGGATAGGTCGATTCCTGGGCGGTCCTTGACCAAGCTAACCGCGACCAAAGAAATCAGCGCCATGATCAGCAGGTAGATAGATACCGATGCGGTAGTTCCGGTAGCTTCGAGCAACGCCTGTGCGATCGTAGGGGCGAAAGCACCACCGAGAACCGCGCCGAGAGCGTAGGAGATGGCAACGCCGCTGAAGCGAATCGACGCCGGGAACATCTCCACATAGAGCGCGGCTTGCGGCCCGTAAGTTAGACCCAACCCGAGCGAGAAGATGCTCAATGCGAGATAGAGCGCACCCAAATTGCCAGTATCGATGAGCCAGAACAGCGGGAAGGCTGTCAGGGTCAGGAGGACGAACCCAATAACGTAGGTTCGCACTCGGCCGATGACATCCGCGAGGACACCGGCAATGGCCGTAGTAACGAGCCACACGAATGAGCCAAAGGTGATTGCCAGGAGCACATCCGTGCGGTCGAGTCCTACTGGGTCCGTTGCGTACTTGGTGACGAAGCCGCCGGTGGTCATGTAGCCACTCGCGTTGTTACCGGCAAAGATCAGCGCTGCCACAAGGACCAGCGGGAAGTGTTTCTTGAAGAGCACCGCAATCGGGGCTTTCTGCTTAGCCGCTTCTTTAGTCATCTCCTGATATACCGGGGTGTCCTCGACTGCGCGACGAACCCAGTAGCCAATGCCGATCAGCACAATCGACAGCAGGAATGGAACACGCCAGCCCCACTCGAGGAACGCATCGCCCGGGGAAATCCAACCGGTCATCAGCGCAACCACGGCGGATGAAAGCAACATACCGAGGGGCACACCAAGCTGTGGCCAGGATCCTGCACGACCGCGGCGGTCATCATTCGCGTGTTCCACGGCGAGCAACGCGGCGCCACCCCATTCACCGCCAGCGGAAAGGCCCTGGATAATGCGCAGAAGAATCAACAGCAATGGTGCTGCCACGCCAATGGATTCATATGTTGGCACCAGGCCGATGAGCGCGGTTGCCAAACCCATCGTGATGAGCGTGACCACGAGGACGACACGGCGTCCGTACCGGTCACCGTAGTGTCCCGCAAGGAACGCGCCCAGTGGGCGGAAAAGAAATGAGATTCCGATGGTCGCAAACGAGAGCATCTGCGCAACAGCTGGTCCCGCTGGGGCAAAGTAGAGCTGCGCGAAAACCAAAGCCGCCGCCGCGGAATACGTAAAGTAGTCATACCATTCGATGGTGGTACCGACGATGGTTGCGAAGGCTACACGCCGTTGATTAGTTTTACGGTCCATCGAACCTGTTGGCGGTTTCGCATTAGATACTTGTGTAGACATGTGGTCTCCTTGACCCTGAACATTCCCGAAAGCGGAAACTTAAGCGGCGAACTCTTTGTCCGCTGCACCAACTGTTGACAGAATTCCTTCTGCCCATTCACATGCAGCCTCGTCAGCTGGAATCAGCCCTCCAGCGTCGTGGCGTCCATATTCACCAAGGCGGCTTGCACCGTTCTTTTCCATCGCTTCGGCAACGAGTTCGCTACCTCGCGAATAGGTTTTGGCGTAACTTGCATCCCCGAGCCCGAAAACAGCGAACCGTACGCCACTGAGGTCCGCGCCATCGCGAACAAGTTGTTCGTAGAACGCCTGAGCGGAGGTTGGTACTTCGCCGTCACCGTAGGTCGAGCAGATGACCATGTAGAAACGGTCGGTGCGTAGTTCCTCTGGGGTGACGTTGGCGAGGTTCTTTACCTCCAGGCCGGGCTGTGCACTCAGGAATTCTGCGAGCTCCTCAGCAACGAGCTCTGCGTTACCGGATTCAGTTCCGTAAAGAATGCTGATCGGCTGGTCAACCGCCAGCTCCGCATCTGCTTCGGAGTGGACCGAAGATTCTGCGGTGTCAAGGGAATCATCGCGCGCAGTTTCGAGGAGTGCGTCCCAGTCCACGATCTTTTCGCGGCAACGGCCGGCTCGTGCAGTCATCTTCTCTTTGAGGTCGATGCGCTTCCAGCCTCGGAAATCGACCGCTTCTTGGTCGGATTCAATGCCTGCCGCACCGGTGGAGATGCGGCCGGCCGAAACCTCGGAGGCGATCTTTGTGGCCAGCTCTTGAGCCGCAACTCGCTGGTCTGGAATGGTTCCACGGCCGTTGTTCCGCACCCAACCGATGGCGTACACGTCCTGGGCGAGCTGACCGTCTGCCGGGATCACTGCCGGAAGATGTTGGAGTCCGTGTGAACCGTATTCACGGTTTTCGAAACCCACAGCAGTGACAACAGAATCCACATCAAGCGAGACTGATTCACCCGTGTGGTCCTGGATCTGGACTGCTTGAACTGCTTGAGTCCCTTCGAAGGCCTGCGGGGAAGCGTCGAAATGCCAGTGAACCTCGATGGGTTGACCGCCAGCTGCGAGGGCTGCACTACCTTCCGTCAGGTCGCGTAGTGAGTCTAGGCGGGCATCCTTACCTTCAGGTGTTGTTGCTAGATCGACACCGTGCAAGGTGTGGGTCATGCCAGGAACACGGGCGAGTTCCCGCACCATGACCGGGTCAAATTTCGCTTGATGCGCCGGTGAACGCCCGATCACGTGGATCCGCTGGATTCCCGCACGAAGATGCCCATGGATCTCATCCCCGATGTCGCTGCCATGCAGTTCCTCCGTGCTCTTGCCGAGCAGGCGCAGAAGGTCGATCGCGACGTTTCCCTGTCCAACTACAGCCACGGTAGAGCCAAGCTCCGGAAGAATCGCGCCAGCCTCAGTGGTCTTGAACTCGTCCGGGTGCCCATTGAGCAACCGCGTCACGCGACCCGCTGTATAGACGTGATTTAAGTCAGCGCCTGGCAGGCCCAGCGCGCGGTCATCAGCGGCACCTGTTGCCAGGACCAGCGCATCGTAGTTTTCGCGTAGCTGGGTGAGGCCCTTATCCAGGTCGATACTCGTGTTACCGATGAAACGTACGCGTGCGTTGCTGTAGACCTTGTCGAATTGCGCTTCCACGGTCTTCGTTCCCTGGTGGTCCGCTGCAACACCGTAGCGCAGCAGACCATACGGGACAGGAAGCTTGTCGAATACGTCGATCTTGCTTCCATCGACCTTGCGCAGAATCTCCTTCGCGGCGAAGCTGCCGGATGGCCCGGAACCGATGATTGCGACCCGCGGCCCAGCTTGGTTGCCAGAGCGAGCAGTAGTGCCGGAGGAACCGTAGCCAGGGGTTTTAGCTACTGACTTCCAGGTCACCGGAAGGCTCAACATTCCGCGGAAGACCCAACCTCCGGCCTCCGATGGCTTATCCGGGTGGAGGTCCAGGCCTTCGAACGAGTTGAACAGTAGCGGTAGAGCGACATCCGCGATTTGCGATCGCGCAGCCCAACTACCCAGGCACACGTGCACTCCCTTGCTGAAGGCGAGATGTGGTTTAGCTTCCCTGTGGATATTGAATGTCTCGGGGCTGTCCCAGACGTTTTCGTCACGGTTGGCAGAAAGCACGCAGATACCCAGGCGTGCCCCTTGCGGTAAGAAGGTCCCGTCGAGGACAGTGTCGCGCGTGATTTGCCGGGAATACATACCGATGGGGGCGACCCAACGGATGGTTTCCTCGAAGACTGTTGGCCACAACGCCTGGTTCGCCATGACGTCGGCGCGCTGTTCAGGGTGCGTCATGAGCGCGTAGGCGGCCACTCCGAGGGCGTCGCGGGGCTCGTTCAGACCGCCGCCGATTGTCATCTTGATGTTGGCGCGGATTTGTTCGATCGGCATCCGATAGTCAGGGATGGACAGCAACCCTGAGATGAGAGAGTTGTCGCGGTTTTTCGCGTGGTAGTTCAGCATCTCATCGAGTGCCTCATCGACCTCGTCGAAGGAGCGTTTACCGGCGGCCCATACGTCTGGGTCGTCAGCGTAGTTACCCGTGGCATCGATCATGGTTTGCGACCAACGCTGAAGGTCCTCTTGCGTTGCGTTGTAAAGACCGATCATGTTTCGGAGGGCATCCGATGCGAACGGGGCCGCGAAGTCCCAGATCAGGTCCGCGCCAGGGCCTTTCTCGATGAGTTTTTGGAGCTGTTTTTCCGCGAGGTCGCGGTACATGCTCGCCCAGACTCGCCGCACATAGCCGGGTTTGAGCGTTGGCTGCCATGCGGCTCGCTCGATGTAGTGTTCCGGGTCATCCTTGCGTAGCATCGAGTGCCCCATCGCGCAGATCTGCAGCGACCCTTCTTCGTTGGCGGAGTAGGTTTCTTGGTCATGCTCCGTTGCGCTGACAGCGCTGTAGGACGTGATGAGGTAGCGGCCAACTGCAGGTACCCAATGCACGCCGCCTTCTGTGCGTAGCCGTTCGTAGATGGGGAACGGGTCTTTGTAGAGTTCCGGGATGGTTACCCAGTCAGCTACTGGGGCTTCCTTTGCTCCAGATGGAATACGCGATTGGGTGGTCGCGCTCATTTCTTCCCGCGTAAGCATGGTCCACTCCTCAATTCAAACCTTGCTGTGATGTGCCTCACATAATTAGTCTGGACAATCAAAGAAAGAAGGAAAAGCGGTTTATTCCGACCATTAGATGAGGAAAATCGAATTATGCTTTGGAGCAGGCGCCAGATTTCACTTTGAGGCAGCTTTCGTACTTGCTGGCAGCTGCCCGAAACGGAACGATCGCCGGCGCGGCAGCTGAGCTGCATGTTTCACCTTCCGCTGTGTCAGATACGATTACTCAGCTGGAGCGGATCTTCCAGGCGCAACTGTGCGTCAGGAAGCAGTCTCAGGGGCTGACGCTGACGATTGCCGGTAAGCGTCTCGCGAGTCAGGCACGGCCTTTGCTTGCCGCGGCTCAGGATATTGAGGCGGATGCTAAAGCTCCTGAGGGTCAGCTGGCTGGCTCGTTGACTATTGGTTGTTATCGAACCCTTGCACCGAAGATTCTGCCGGTTCTTTTGGATGAGTTCGGGGCTGCGCATCCGTTTGTGACTCTTGAAATAAGGGAGGATTCCCAAGACCGTTTGTTTGCTCAGATGGATTCCGGCGAAGTAGATGTGGTTTTCGTTTACGAGACGCTGGTGCCAGGAAAACCACGGCGAGCCAAACTCATGGAAAGGCCTGCCTACGTAGTGCTTTCGCCTGACCATCCGTTGGCCGCTAAAGAAGCGTTGCGGCTGGAGGAACTAGCGGATCACGACATGATTCTGCTTGATTCGCCGCCGTCACGGGAACATACGTTGTCTATGTTTGCTGAGCGTGGGGTTGAGCCGAAGGTTCGTCACCGCACATCGAGTTTCGAAGTGGTTCGGACCCTCGTGGCTCGCGGGCTGGGTTACGGAATCCTCGTGCAACGGCCAGAAAACGACGCAAGCTATGAAGACCTGGCGCTGACTATAAGAGAGATAACACCCCGGGTCACCCCAGTAGCAGTAGAGGTTATCTGGCCGGCCATCCACAGGACTTCAACGAAGGTCCAAGCCCTCGTTGATTTCGCTAAGGCCCGCACCTGGAACCTGTAGACGCGGGGCGCAGGAGTGCCGCATGGGTCAACTAACCATGGACCAAGAGACGGGACTGACAACTTGCTTTCACGCCCCTTGAAACGCGGCTGGTTTCAAACTGTCAGACCCCTATCGGATACTCAGAGCACAGGTAGCTGTTGGACTATATTCCTCAATAAACGAGTCGAGCTGTAAGGGAGCGAAGGTGGAGATCACAGATGTAGAGTCACTTTGGGCTAAGGCTCGCCCCTATGCCTCGAGTGACGTTGAGCCACTGCAGACTCTTTCGATCCGGCAGCATCTCGAAGATGCCGCCGCTGTTGCCGGGCATATTTGGGACGACTTTCTTGCCCCACATATTAAAGAGATGCTCGCAGTTGAGCTTGGCTCAGATGAAGTGGCGCGGGCTTCCTTCGTATTCCTCGCCGGCACGCACGACGTAGGCAAGGCCGCCCCGGTATTCTCAACCCAACATCGACGCGCAGCTGATCAAGCACAGGCCGCAGGTTTCATCCACCCCCCACAGCTGGCCCCCGGTACGTTACTGACACCACGGTTGCGCCACGAAGTCATCTCCGGCGTGGCATTACGACATTGGTTGCGGAACACATTTGCTGTGAAGTGGCTTCCTATCGTTCATAGCTGGTTAGGCCCGGTTCTTGCACATCACGGAGCACCTGCATCCAGCCAAATCCTTTGCGCAGCTCTGGACGATTCCTTGAGCCTAGGAGATCCGATGTGGACCGATGCCCGCAACGTTCTCCTCGATCATATTGATTCCGTAACAGGCTTCTCGAAGATCATCAAAGAAAAGCTTCCTGCTCTCCCCCGGCTGACCTCGCACGCTCAAACGATTCTTTCCGGTGCAGTCATCATGTCGGACTGGATTGCATCAAACGAGCATTATTTTCCTCTGGACTTTGTCGAAGCAAGTCAGCAACGAGCCCAAGAAGGTTGGGAATCTCTAGCTCTTCCGGGTCCATGGACATCGTGGGATCATCCCGCCGATGCCGATGAACATCTCCGAGAGCGTTTCAACCTAGATGCTTCCGCCCAGGCCCGCCCAATGCAGTCCACGGCACGCCAACTTGCTTCAGAGTCCCAAGAACCGGGGCTAATCATCGTCGAAGCCGGCATGGGTGAAGGTAAGACCGAAGCTGCGCTCATGTGTGCAGAGATTCTTGCCAAGAAATTCGGCCACGGTGGTGTCTTCGTTGGCTTGCCAACCCAGGCCTCCACAAACGCGATGTTTGAACGGGTCACCCATTGGCTCGAGCAGTTCCCGCTCACAGAAGGCCAAGCCCCTCCTACTACCTTCCTGGCTCACGGAAAGCGTGACCTCAACGAGACGTATCACGCCGCATACAAAGAAGCCTGGCGCCGCTACTTTGGCCCTCACGTCCGCGACGAATCCAATAAGAAGAAGCTGCACAGCTCCGTTGTGGCCCACTCTTGGTTGACCGACCGGCGCCGTGGGTTGTTGGCGCCTTTCACTATTGGCACCATTGACCACGCGTTGATGCTGGCTCTCAAAATGCGTTTCGTAACCCTGCGGCACCTTGCTTTTGCAGGCAAGGTTGTGGTTCTGGATGAGGTTCACGCCGCAGACACATACATGTCCCAGTTCCTCGAAGGTGCGCTCGACTGGCTCGGCGCGATGGGCGTGCCCGTAGTCATGCTGTCGGCCACCCTTCCAGCCAGTCGCAGGGGGGCGTTCATCCGCGCTTACCAGGGCCACACGAAGAGGCGTGAAGAGCCCCGGCAAGCGACCCTCCCCGTCGAGGCGTACCCTCGGCTGACCCTAGCGGAACGTTCGGGTCGTGTTATGGAACGCTCCTCCGAGAGCACCGGCGTGGTGCGCGAGCTGACCGTCCATCGCCTAGGCAATACCTCGGCAGACCTCATCGAGCTGATCAAACGCAAAGGTAAAGACGGAGGACGTGTTGCCGTCATCCGCAACACGGTTCGCGAAGTCCAAGAAACCTCCGAGTTACTGCATGATGCGTTCCCCGATGCCCACCACTACATTTCTCATGCTCGGTTCATGGGCAATGACCGTGCAGAACGAGACAACTTGCTGCTGGATCGCTTCGGCAAGGGCGGCTCAGCACCCGAAGGCGAACTCAGCATCGTTGTTGCGAGCCAAACCATCGAACAGTCACTCGACCTGGACTTTGATCTCATGATCACCGACCTTGCCCCAGTCGATTTGATCCTGCAGCGCTCAGGACGTCTACACCGGCACACGCAACGGGACGCTATCCGCCCGCCCCTGTTGCGTGAGGCTGAACTGTGGATCAGCGGAGTCGATTGGAACGCAACACCGTTCGCTCCATCCACGGGTTCATGCGCGGTATATGGCGAGCACCTCCTGCTGCGTACAACCCTGGCTCTCGGCCTCATTGACAAGAGCGAAGTCCAAGTTCAGATCCCGGCAGATATCCCCGAGCTCGTCGACCGCACTTATGAGAGGCCGGTTCATCCGCCAGCGGGTTGGGAAGATGCACTCGAGAAAGCCGAGCAGAAGTTCGGCGAAGAAACGAAGGAGGCACGGAGAAAGCCCCGGGCCGCACTGCTTCACGGGCCCTCCACTATGAAAGATATTTTCGGACTCGTTTCAGGTGGCCTGAGTGAAGACGGCACCGATGAACGCGTTTCGATGGGTGTGCGCGACGCCGCAGACAACGTGGAAGTGCTCATGGCGCAGATGATCGACGGCCAGCTGTGCATTCCACAGTGGGTCTCCAAGCACGGTGGGACTCCACTGCCCATGTACGAAGCACCTCCCGCTGATGTTGCCCGCGTCCTCAAACGGTGCAGCCTCAACATCACAGAACACTTGCTCCACAAGACAAGCATCGATTCGTTCATCGAGCATCTGGAACGGACTGCAGTCTTTGATTGGCAAAATTCACCCGAACTGCGTGGCGAACTCATACTTATTTTTAATGAAGATCTAACGTATTCAACAGATTGGTTCACCATGAACTATGACCCAACCTTCGGTTTGAAAGTGGTTAAACATGACTGAAGCAACACTTGAGCGTCCTTCGTTCTCGCTCATCAGCGAGCCGTGGATTCCTTGCCTTGGAATGGACGGCGCAGTCAAAGAATACTCACTCATCGATGTGTTCAAAGAAGCGAAGCAACTCAAAGCGATTGCATCGGAGCTGCCAATCACAAACTTCGCGCTGCTACGACTCTGCCTCGCGATCATCTACGCCGCACATCGCGATAAAACTCTAGATACCGAACTTTGGGCTGAATGGTTCGACGAAGGGCTACCGGTCGAGGAGATCGAACACTATCTTGCGGAGCATTCGGATTACTTCGACCTGTTTCACCCGGAAACACCATTCTTCCAAGTCGCTGGCCTACGTAACTCCAAAGACGAACGCTTCGGCCTGGAACGCTTGATTCTGGATGTCCCTCCAAACAAACCATTCATGACCACGCGCATCGGTGAAGGTCTCGAATCGATCTCCTACAGCGAAGGCGCCAGAGCCCTCGTCACCTTGCACGCGTTCGACATTGCCGGTAACAAAACCGGTGCCATAGGTGATCCACGAGTCAAAGACGGCAAAGGCTTCGGAATAGGTACCGGTTGGAGCGGTCGTCTTGGAGGAATCTTCTTCGAAGGCGTCAACCTTCACGACACGTTTATGCTCAACCTGGCAGGTACTCATCCGGGCGGCGGCGATCGGTGGCGAGACGACGCCCCCGCGTGGGAAACCTTTCACTGGACCGCCGGCGATGCTCAGGCTGCCGTAAATCCGGACCTCGAAGCCACCGGACCGCAAGCACTGTACACCTGGCAAAGCCGTCGCGTCCGTCTCTTCCCGGAGGACGGTGCCATCAAACATGTGATGGTTGCGCAAGGCGACCCTCTACCGACGCAAGACAAGTATGACCTCGAACCAATGTCTGGCTGGCAAAATATCAATGCTAAGAAAAAGAGTCGTAGGCCGCTTGACGCTGTCTATATGCCTCAGGTGCATAACCCGGCTCGAATGATGTGGCGAAACGTCGGTGCACTGCTACCTACAGGACCTAACAGCACCTCTGTCGGGGAACGCTTTAAATCATCCGAAAGCCTCGAATGGATGAGCCGCCTCTACCTCGAGGAGATGTTCCCCCGTGAATATCCGGTGCGTTTGCACGGTGTTGGTTTGACGTATGGGACAAACAGTTCCGTCATCGAAGAAATGTATGACGATGTTGTCAGCGGCCAGCTTGCAACGTTTGCAAGCACTAGCCCACACGTGCAACAAGCCATCAACAACGCGATCGAAGCATCCGAGCAAGCCGTCCTAGCGTTGCGCAATCTTGCCGCCAACCTTGCCACTAGCCGCGGCTTTAATGCTACAGGGCGGAGGGATGAAGCTAGCACTCTTGCCTATGACGCGCTCGACGCGCCCTTCCGTGAGTGGTTTTCCCGGGCTACCCCGGAGAACATTACTGATCTTCTTCCCGAGTGGGTCGAACAGGCTCTAGCTCTGATCCGGGCTATCGGTCTCGACATGACGTCGCGCGCTGTTTCAATTTCCTTTTCCGGCAGAGAACTAGAAAAGCACCGCTACAACGCACCATTGTCCGAAGATTGGTTCCGTTCCGCGCTAGCGAAAATCCGTAAATCTTTCATTCCTCCCACGACTACTGAAGAGAGGGCGTAAGCATGTCCACGGTTTCACCTGAAAACCGCGCCACAACGACGTCAGAGCTCGTCCGTTTTGTGCTTCACCGGGCGCACACTCTAGGAGAGGGCTATCGCTCCAATCGGGCGAGTGCGGTCGAAGCTACCGCGGTCCTTGCCCAGGCTGCGGGGCGTCCCATCGGGTCTTCTTTGCAAGCGTTGAAATGGACAATTGATCAGGCTCCTGCTGGCTGGGTCAGTAGAGATGGCCAAGCGTCCCGCGCAGAGTTGGCGGCCTACGCGGCCCTGACTCTATTCGCTGTTCATCACCGTTCCCGAAAGGACACCTCGCCACACACCGATGCGGTGAAGTTTGGTCAGGCGGTACGCCAGGCTGTTAATTCGGCCGCCAACGGCACCGGTATTGAACGCCGTTTCGAACAGTTCGGAGCGGCTACTTCCTGGGACCAATTGGTAGGACGACTCCGTTCCCTGATTCAACTGCTGAAACAGGATCGCCACGCCTTCGACTACGGGCAACTAGCTAAAGACCTTTTCGATTGGCAATTCCCCGAGCGTAGAAACACCGTACGCCTCCGTTGGGGCCGTGATTTCTACAGCCTCCCCTCGATGACCACCCCACACACTTCAGATTCCTAATCCATCCAGAAAGGCTCTTCCAATGACCCGTACCATTATTGACATCCACGCACTCCAAACAGTCCCACCTTCAAACTTGAACCGCGATGATACGGGCTCTCCCAAGACTGCGCTTTTTGGGGGTGTGACTCGTGCCCGTGTTTCAAGTCAGGCTTGGAAGCGCGCAATACGTATGATGTTCCGTGACATCGCAACGGATGGTCTGCTGGGTGTACGCACCGTGAAGGTTGTGGCTCTTCTAGCTTCGAAGATGCACGAACTCAATCCAAACATCGCTCAAGATCAACTTGAAGCCGCCGCTATTGAAATTTTGACCGCTGCTGATGTCAAAGTTGCTAAACCAAAGGCTCGCAAAGGCGAAAAGGAAAAACTCGAACAAGCCCCAGCACTTGTATTCTTTTCTACAGCTCAGGTGAACAATCTTGCGCAACTGGCGGTGGACGCCCTCGCCTCGGGCGATGTTAAGGCCTTCGTGAAAGACCGCGGAAATAAGAAGAAAATCCAAGAGGCAGCAGCCCAGGACGCGTCGGTGGACGTCTCGCTGTTCGGCAGGATGGTCGCAAACGTTTCCTACCTAAACGTTGACGCGGCGGCTCAGGTCGCACACGCGATCAGCGTCCACGACACGCCTACGGAAGCTGACTATTTCACGGCAGTGGACGAATTCAGCGAGGCCGGTGAGGATGATAACGAGAATACCGGCGCAGCAATGATCCAGAGCATCGAGTTCAACTCATCAACTCTGTACCGTTACGCAACTGTGAACGTGAACGCGCTGGCCGCAAACCTCGGCAATGTTGAAGCCACGCGTATTGGTGTCGAGGCTTTTGTGCGTGCGTTCCTGACATCGATGCCTTCCGGAAAAATGAATACGTTCGCGAACCGTACGTTGCCTGAGGTGGTTGTGGTTCAGGTCCGTGATTCACAGTCAGTCAACTTGGTGGGCGCGTTTGAAGAACCCGTTCGGGGCGCCCGCGTGAGCGACGTTGCTGCCGCTCGTTTGGCCGCGTGGTCGCAAAAGATCGACGAAAAGTACGGCACTACCCCAGTGAAGTCGTGGGTGATCAACCTCAACGACGACATCGAAGAGTTAGGCAAACTAGGCGAGTCCACCTCCCTTGAAGGGCTCGTTACGGCACTGGGTGAAACCGTAGAGAGCCGTCTGGAGGCCTAGACCATGGTGTACACCCTCGTACTTGTTTTACGGGGTCCACTACAAGCCTGGGGTGTCCGGAGCCGGTTCAATCGGAGAACAACGCAACCTCAACCGACCAAGAGCGGTGTGGCTGGCTTGCTGGCTTCAGCGCTTGGCTATGAGCGGAGCGCGGACCTTTCGGAGTTCCGCGAGCTTCGATTCGGTACTCGTACTGATGTTCCGGGCACTTTAACTGTGGACTACCAAACCGCTAGAACCTTGGGGCCGAAACCATTAGTTATGCCGGTGACTCGCCGTCACATGCTTGAGGATGCTGTTTTTGTCGTTGGATTCGAATCCCCTAACCGGGAACAGCTCGAGAAGTATTTCGAGGCTGTCAAGGCACCTGCCTACCCTCTGTATTTGGGACGTCGGGCTCTCCCACCTGCCGGCCCAGTACACACGGAAATATGTGAAGGCGGCCTCGAAGATGTGTTGAAGGCCTACCCGTGGCAGGCATCCGACTACCAGGCTAAACGCTTGCGAAACCTGCAACGGGGTGACTCCGAACGCCTACATCTGACGGTCGAGTCGCGTCCAGGAGACGCTACTTTCGCGACCGCGGAAACAGTTGCAGATAACCCAGTGAGTTTCTCGATGGAACACCGGCAATACGATTTCCGGGCCATGACACACGACTATGTCGCGTTGGAAGCGATTACTGACAGCGAGGGCGAGCCTGTAGAGCCGCGTGATGCTCACGACCCGATGGCGTTACTCGATCAGGCTGATGACGAAGGAGTGTCTTGATGTCTACAACTCTGACGCGGGTTCCGCTGGATCTGACTCGTAGCGGTACGCGACGGAAGCTTGCAAGCGAGCAGGTGATGCACGCCGTTATCGCCGCCGCAACGGATGCTGGGGCTGAACGTCGTGTTTTGTGGCGCATCGACGGCGAAGCTGCGCAACGTACGTTGTATGTCGTTTCGCCCGATGCTCCAGATGTCTCTCGCCTGTCGCAGGAGCTGCTTGTCGACGAAGATGCGATCGCTTCGCGGGATTACCAGCCGTTGCTGGATTCCCTGTCGAATGGGCAGGAGTTCCGTTTCCGTTTGCGTGCCAACCCGATCATTAATAAATACCGGGAAGAGCGGAACCAGCGTTCTGCACGGGTTCCGATCGTGGGGCTGGACGCGCAGCTTGGTTGGCTTGAGCGTCAAGCTGAGCGTCACGGTTTCGAGTTGGCGCATTCACGGATGGGGCAGCCTGAAGTTCTGGTCTATGGCCAGGAAAACATGCAGTTCTCTAAGCAGAGTGGACGGATTGTCACTATTCGTGCGGTGGTGTTCGAGGGGATTCTGAGGGTCACTGATGCGGAGCTTGTCAGATCTGCTCTGGTTTCGGGTGTTGGTCCTGCGAAGGCGTACGGCTGTGGCTTGCTGACGTTGGCGCCTGTGAGTGCTTCGAGCGATGTCTAGAACGCCGCCGGGGTTCGTCCCGCCCGAGCTTCCTCAGTTGGCTCGGGCGGCTGACAGGTTGACTTTCGTCTACTTGGAGCGGTGCCGTGTACACCGTGACGCTAATGCGATTACGGCGACGGATGAGCGCGGCACGGTTCATATCCCGGCGTCTACGCTTGGGACGCTGATGTTGGGGCCGGGTACGACGGTGACGCATCAGGCGATGACTTTGCTTCACCAGTCGGGTGTTTGTGCTGTCTGGACGGGTGAGGAGGGTGTCCGTTATTACGGTCATGGGCGTCCTTTAGCGGAGTCTTCGCGGCTGCTGGAGGCTCAGGCGAAGTTGTTCTCAACTACGCGGGGGCGACTCAAGGTAGCTAAAGCGATGTATCAGATGCGTTTCCCCGGCGAGGATGTTTCTGGGTTGACGTTGCAACAGTTGCGGGGGCGTGAGGGCGTTAGGATGCGCCGCGCATACCGTGCGGCTGCAGAGGAATATGGCATCCAGTGGTCTTCGCGTGAGTATGATCCGAATGATTTCGCGGACGGCGATGCGGTTAATCAAGCGCTCTCTGCGGCTAACGCGGCTCTCTATGGAGTGGTTCATTCAGTTGTCGTCGGGTTGGGTCTATCGCCTGGTTTAGGGTTTGTTCACACTGGGAATGTTAGATCGTTTGTGTTGGATGTCGCTGATCTGTATAAGGCGGAGTTGATTATCCCTCTGGCTTTCCGGCTGGCCGCGGAGCAGCCGCCCGATATGGGTTCGGCCGCTCGGCGTGCAGTGCGTGACCTTATGGTTGGTGGAAAGTTTCTTCAACGGTGTGTGAATGACCTCCGTTCTCTTCTCCTTGATGAGGGGGCGGATAGTAAAGAAGATCCTGATTCTTCACCGCTGTTTCTCTGGGGAGGCTTTGGTGAGGATGTTGCAGCAAATACCAACTATGGCGGCTGAGTCATGTTGGTGTTAGTTCTGTCCGCGGTGCCTGCAGGGTTGCGGGGGCATGTGACTCGGTGGTTGTTAGAGATTTCTCCTGGCGTTTTCGTTGGGAGCGTTTCCCGGAGGGTGCGTGAGGCTCTTTGGGAAGAGATCCGGGGTTCGGTCCGCACTGGCCGGGCGATCCTGGTTTGGCAATCGAATAGTGAACAAGGTCTTGAGTTTTTGATTCACGGGCATCATTGGGAGCCTGTGGACTTTGATGGGATAACGCTCATGATGCGACCGCATCAGCCTTCCTCGAGCTCAGCCAAGGTTGGCTCCAGCAACGCATCGAAATGGCGCCGCTACGGACGCAGATCAAACTAATGTTCCCGAGTATTGTCTAAAGTGAATCTTTTGACCGCACCAAGGTACATTAGACCCAATGGGATCCAAGTGAGTTCCCCGCGCCTGCGGGGATGATCCCCGGCCGATGAGCGCCTTAGAGAGCCCCGTCTTGAGTTCCCCGCGCCTGCGGGGATGATCCCGCGCGCGACGTCGTAGCCGTGAGGTCGGACATGAGTTCCCCGCGCCTGCGGGGATGATCCCCGCTGGACGAACGCAGAGCTCGCACGGCGGGCGAGTTCCCCGCGCCTGCGGGGATGATCCCGGAAACAACGATAAGGATAGAACAAATGGCGAGAGTTCCCCGCGCCTGCGGGGATGATCCCCTTGGGGACCTCATCACCAAGACAGAAGGACGGAGTTCCCCGCGCCTGCGGGGATGATCCCGGTTAGCGAAAGTCCGTTCGTTCCACAGGGGGGAGTTCCCCGCGCCTGCGGGGATGATCCCGGTTGATTGCGTTGGAGGAACGGGAGCAAC
>NZ_QFWG01000009.1 GCF_003143995.1 Pseudoglutamicibacter cumminsii
TGCTTCGTCTCTGACGCGACCAAAGTCCGGACCTCGCTCAGGCTTAGTGGCCGCTGCTCTGGTGCCTGCTTGGATGGTTTGCCTTTGTATCGGCATGCGACCCGGGACTGGCCCCCGGTCTTGGTGTAGAGCAGGTCGGATCGTTCACCGCACTCGCTCACGGCCCGGTGGGTACACGCTTGGGTACGAGCTGCCTTGAGAGCCCGAGAATCCTGAACCTCGGCTATATGCAGCCCGGTCCCAACCACTGTGGTTGATCCGGTGACCGCGCCAGACCGTGCCGCGACACCCGTGGTCCGGCATACTTGATGCCACACCGGCCGCGGACCCAACCGCACCGGAGCAGCGGTAGCCGGCTCTGGCGAAGAAGCCCCGGGAAGGGTTTTGACGTTCCGTTCCTCTTGCACGTCGTGTACCTCCAACCTGCCTCCTTCTCCGTCGTAGGAAACCTTTGCGGCGTTTGCAATACCACCATTGACGATTAAGAAGTAGCTGATGATTGCCGCAATAGCGCCGGTGATCTTGTTGCGAGTTTTAGCGCCCAGCACCGTATACCCCTTGGACTTCCCAGCCGTCATTCTTGCGTTCCAAGATGAGTGTTCCTGCATCAGTCGAGCCCGCTGCCGTTGTTTCTACTGCTGCTGACTCGCCAGGCCTAAAGAAGACCCGCTCTTCTTCATAAGCGGTAAACGTGACGTAGTACGTTCCGTCATCAAGTTTCTTATTGGGAGCGTGGATATTCTCGAAGTGGTTGTATCCGCCGACAATCCAAGCATTATCTTTCTTCATGCGCGCAAACGTTTTCTCGGCAGCTTGGCAGTATTTGCAGTCGCGTGAAGTGATCTCCCAGAACTCGTCCCGGAAGCCACCTGTTTCCCACGCATAGTTGACTTCTTTGAACCAGTGCTCAGCGAAAGCTATCTGCCCAACTTTGCTTTTCTCTTTCGCTACCTTGGGCAGCGGTCCCGGGTCGGGGACGTTGCGTGCCGGATGCTTGGATGTGGCCGGCTCGTATGGTCCCGATGGCGATGCTGATTCAGATGGTGATGTGGGAGATGCCGACGCCGACGGCGTTGCCGACGGTGTTGCTGATGTGTCGGCCACCTGGGATACAGACGGCGCCGTATCAGCCGGCGCCGCGTCGTTGTTATTAGCGCCGCAGGCGGCTAGCCCAACCGCGAGAGCCAGCGTGAGTCCCGTTGCGATAGTACTTCGTCTTAGATCTGGCATGAATGTGCCCCTTAAACATGTCACTGCGTCCAGAAACTAAGGTAGGCAAACACAACTAGATGCACCATAGAAGAACAAAACTCATATTAGATTCACAACCTGAGCACAGCTTTCAACGGTCGGATTCCCTGTAATTCCGCGGGAATCGATAACAGGACGACCGCCTCGCCTTGTTGAACCTGTCCGAGCCTGCGGATAACAACAAGCGTGAAAGACGTCGAGAGTCATCAAAGCTGCATAAGCGCGCCGGTAGCGCGCCGGTTGCGTTGCCCCGGTGAGGGCCGTACCGCCGCCAGCCGGCCACCCGCCGGCCGCCGGTCCGCACCACCGAGCCACACCGCCAGACTCACCTCACCACCGCCACCCGACCTCCCGCATCGCCGGCCTTCGCAACGCCCACCACCCACCTCACCAATATAAAGCGGGGCTGCCGCGGCCAGTTTTCACTGGTCGCAACAGCTCCGCTGGGGTCGGCATTATTTCTACAATTTTAATGCCGAAGGTGAGATTTGGTTAGGCGGAGGCGCCTGTCCATCCGTCGACTAGCCCCATCCCGAAGAACAGGATGAAGAACGCGGAGACGACCCACATGAGTGGGTGGACGTCTTTGACTCGGCCTTGTACGAGCCGGATGAAGACGAACGCGATGAAGCCTGCACCGATGCCGTCCGCGATGGAGTAGGTGAACGGCATGAACAGGATGGTGAGAAACGCTGGCAGTGCGATGCCGATGTCGTTCCAGTCGATGTTGGTGACTTGGCTCATCATGAGGAAGCCGACGGTCACAAGCGCTGGAGCGACGGCCTCGAACGGCACGAACTGGACGAGCGGGGTCAGGAACATCGCGAGCAGGAACAGGACGCCGGCGACGATGGCTGCGATACCGGTGCGCGCGCCTTCGGCGATACCTGCGGAGGATTCGACGAAGATCTGGTTCGATGAAACGCCTGCGCCACCACCGGCGACCGCACCTGCGGCATCGACGAGCAGTACGCGGTCCACGTTCTCGATCTTGCCGTCTTTATCGATGGTGCCGGCCGCGGTTGCGAGGCCGACCATGGTGCCCATCGCGTCGAAGAAGATGGACAGCAGGATCACGAATACCAGCAGGATCGCGCCGATTGCGCCGACGGATGCTGGGGTGAATCCTTCGACGACGTTGGCCTGCCCGATGAGGGACAGGTCAGGTAGTTGCCACGTGAAGTTCTGGCCTGGGACGACGAGCGCCCATCCTGTCGGGTTGTCTCCGCCGCCTGCGCCGATGTTGAGGGTCGCCTGCAGGATGTTCGCGAGGATTGCGGACGCGATGATGCCGATGAGGATCGCGCCGCGTACTTTGCGGACCATGAGGGCGATGGTGAGGAACAGCCCGAAGAGGAACACGAGGGTTGGCCAGCCGACGAGCCGGCCGTTGATGCCGAGGGTGACGACGGTGCCTGGGCCTGTGCGGACGAAGCCTGCGTTGACGAGGCCGATCAGCGTGATGAACGCGCCGATGCCGACGACGATCGCGGTCTTAAGCCCGGCCGGGACCGCGTTGAAGACCGCGGTTCTGAACCCTGTGAGCACGAGGACGAACATGATGGCACCCGCGATGACCACGAGGCCCATCATGGCTTGCCATGAGAGCCCTGGGTTGGTCGCGACGGTGACGGCTACGAGCGCGTTGACTCCGAGGCCGGTTGCGAGGGCGAAGGGCTGTTTCGCCCAGAGGCCCATGATGATGGAGAGGATGCCGCCGACGAATGCGGTTGCTGCTGCGACGCGGGCGATGCCGAGTTCGTAGCCGTTGGTGTCGGCGCCTTGGAGGATGAGTGGGTTGAGGACGACGATGTAGCTCATCGCGAAGAAGGTTGCGAAACCGCCGCGGATTTCACGGCCGAGGGTTGAGCCTCGTTCGGTGAGCTTGAAGTATTTGTCGAACCCACTGGTGGTTTGGGTGGTTTGTGGTGATGACATGGTGTGAATTCTATCCGTTGCGCGACGTGGGGTGAGGCTTGATGTCGCGGCTTTGCGTGGTGTTTTTGGTCGCTTTTGTGGGCCGGCGTCCGATGCGCGGTGGGGCTGGTCTGGGGTGTCAGGTTGAAGGGTGAATGATTATTGGTTTGAAAGTTATCGAATAGATGCAGGCTTTGTAGTCGATTTATTGATGCTTTAGTTGTGATTTTCTAGTGCGTGGTTGTGTGAAAGATTGGTGAGGGGTTGCGGGGACATCGCGCCCGTGATGGCTTGCACGACGATACATGACCTGCTACAAGGTGTCGGCTGGAATGTCGCTATTTTGTCACTTTGAAAGCTATATACTTTGCGACTGCGTTGATATCATTAAGGCGTCTCATTAATCCACGATCTCAAGGAATGGGTGGAGTTCAATGGCTCGAATTGTTGTCGTCACCGGCGCTGGTTCTGGAATCGGTAAGGCTACTGCGGATCTGTTGCGGCAGCGCGGTGAAACCGTGATTGGGGTCGACTTGAAGGGCGCTGATCTTGAGGTCGATCTGACGAACATCGAGTCGATCGGGGACATGGTTGAGGCGATCAGCGAGAAGCACGATCACATCGACGGAATCGTTGCGAACGCTGGTACCGCTTCGCAGACTTCGCTCGATGTGAAGGTGAACTTCTTCGGCGCTGTTGACACGATCGAGGCGCTCAAGCCTCTGCTTGAGAAGTCGGACAATCCACGCGTAGCTGTCACCGCATCGGCAGCTTCGCTTCAGCCAACTGACGTGAACCTCGTGAAGCTTCTGTTGGACGGCAATCGCGATGAGGCCATCGAGTACGGCACTGCGCTCGCTGAGAAGGGCCCGGAAATCGGTTACGCGAACTACTCGGCGTCGAAGCGCGCTATCGCTACCTGGGTTCGCACCGTCGCCCCGACGGGGGAGTTCGCTGGCAAGGGCATCGCGATCAACGCGGTTGGCCCGGGCGTTGTTGAGACCCCGATGACGAAGGAGCTGCTCGCGACCGAAGAAGGCCGCAAGGCCGTGCTGAGCGTTATGCCGGCACCACTGAACGGCGCCGTGAAGCCGGAAGCGATCGCCGAAGTGCTTGCGTTCCTCGTGTCAGAGGGCAACCGTTCGATGACCGGCCAGATCATCTACGTCGACGGTGGTTTCGACAGCATGGATCAGGGCCGCGGCGCCGACATCTGGCACGAACCAAAGCGTATGGACGAGATCGCATAACGCGCAGTTTTTAGATTCAACGGCAGACGGTGTCGGGACCCGCAAGGATCCCGACACCGTCGCTTTAACCAACCAACACCAACTGAAGGTGACAAGCGGCGCCGACGCGGCCACCCCATCGTCCTTTTTAACCTTGGGCAACGTGAGTGCTGTAAAAACTGAACCTTCGGCATCGCCAGTGCTGTTATTAATCTCCGGTTATAGACCACGACTTCTCGCGGATACATAGGTTTCGCGGGTACGGTGGAAGTAGAACGCGGAAAACGCGAATCATCTGTAGGAGTTTCACCATGACCGAAAACCCAGAGACCACCCCAACCCCTCCCGCCAACGAGCCAGACGTTGACACGTCGGCGCTGGACCTCGCTGCGATCCGCTTGGAAGCGCGCAAGCAGGAGGACGCCCGCAACAGGGAAGAAGCGCAGAAGAAGAACACGCCTGGCGCCGGCGCGGTCGTCGTGGGTGTCGATGGTTCGGAGCAGTCGCTCGAGGCCCTTGCGTGGGCAGCGGCTGAGGGCGGCCGTCGTAACCTTCCGGTTGAGGCCGTGATGTCGTATACGATTCCAACGTTCGTGGCGACCGCGATGGACGCAGGCTATTCGGCGCTGGATGACGAGACACTGCGTTCCGGTGCGGAGACGGTTTTGCGTGAAGCCCTGGCGGACCTGGATCGCCGCCGTCACGAGAACCCTGAGGTTCCGTTCGCTCCGGCTGACCGCGTGCGCGCCTACGTTGAAACGGGCGATGCGGCGGGCACTTTGCTGGAGTACTCGCAGCACGCTGAGATGGTTGTGATGGGTGCCCGCGGCCGTGGCGGTTTCTTCGGCCGCATCTTGGGGTCGGTTGCTTCGGCTGTTCCGCCGCATGCACATTGCGCGACCGTGGTTGTGCCGAAGGGCTCGCTGGCGCGTAAGGAAACGTCGGACACGGTTGTTGTTGGTGTCGATGGTTCGACTGCTGCTCGTTTGGCGATGCTGGATGCGGCTCAGGAAGCTGTTGCACGCGGGTGCGAGTTGAAGGTCGTGTGGGCTTTGCCGCCGCTTTCGGGCACGCAGATGTGGGCGGCTTCCGCGATGGATCAGCAGTCGGTGATTCAGGAGATGAACACGCAGCTTTCCGCGGCGGCTGACTGGTTGCGCCACCACTTCGAGGGTTTGCGCGTTTCGACTGTTGTTGTTGAGGGTGTTCCTGCTCAGGTTTTGATTGAGGAATCGAAGCGGGCTCGCCTGCTGATTACTGGTACGCGTGGCCGCGGTGGCTTCGCGGGCATGCTGCTGGGTTCGACGTCGCAGTCGGTGTTGAACCACGCGAAGTGCCCGGTGCTGGTGGTTCCGGCCCGTAAGGATGAGCGTATTGAGAACCGTGGCGAGTTCGGTCCGATGCCGGAGGCTGAGGAGAACTAACCGCCGCGTTTTGTGGGGTCTGGTCATGTCGGTGGGGCATGGCCAGGCCCTCACTTTTTAAAACCTTTGGCATCGTGAGTGCTGAAATAATTTCAGCACTCACGATGCCAAAGGTTAGTTTGCTGGGGTTTAGTAGCGTGCCGCCAGCGGGTAGATGTTGTTGACGTAGCTGATCGGGGTGACGGAGATACCTGCCTGCGGGTTGCGGGCGTGAACTACCTGGCCGTTACCGATGTAGATCGCTACGTGGTAGATACCCGATGGGGCACCGTTGTTGGAGGAGAACACGAGGTCCCCGACCTGCAGGTTCTTGAGGTTGACCTGCTGTGGTGCGCCGGTGAACTGTGCACTTGCAACGCGCTGCGTTGAAATACCGGACTGGCGGAACGCGTTCTGCACGAAGGACGAGCAGTCGAAGTACCGTGGACCGTTGGCGCCGAATACGTAGCCGTAACCGCTGGAGTTGGCGATGTTGAGCGCCCAGTTGAGAGCGGCCTGCTTTCCTGTTCCGGCGGATGCAGCCTTCTTCTTCTTGGCGTCCTTAGCCTTCTTCTCAGCGGCCTTCTTCTTAGCCGCTTCTTCCTTAGCCTTCTTCTCGGCAGCCTTCTTTTCAGCGGCACGCTTCTCAGCGGCCTTCTTCTCAGCGGCGCGCTTTTCAGCTGCCTTCCGCTCGGCTTCAGCGCGAGCGGCCTCTTCAGCCGCCTTCTTCTCAGCAGCCTTCCGAGCCTCTTCAGCCTTCTTAGCGGCTTCGGCTCGTTCGGCAGCTTCGCGCTCAAGGCGTTCGCGTTCGGCCTGCTGAGCTTCTTCAGCCTTGCGCTTGGCTTCTTCCTGCGCCTTGCGTGCTTCTGCAGCCTTCTTAGCGGCTTCAGCCTGCTCGGCTTCGAGCTGCTTGCGCTTCTCTTCGGCCACACGTTCGCGTTCGGCCTGCTCGGCGGCCTCGCGTTCGGCTTCTACGCGGGCGGCTTCTTCCTCTGCTTGTCGCTGTGCTTCAGCTAGCTCTTCGTCACTCGGGCCGTCGACGATTTCGCTCGATGCGGCGTCACCTGCAGCCGCATCGTCAGCTTCTTCTTCGATGACGTTTTCAGGGCGTTCGATGCCGTCGACGACGGAGCTGGCCTGCTCTGCGGCCTGTCGCTCGGCTTCGGCGCGCGCAGCTTCAGCCTGGGCGCGGGCTTCTTCTTCACGCTGAGCTGCCTGTGCGGCTTCGAATTCGCGCTGGAGGCGTTCGTCTTCGCGCTTCTGGAAGGCCTTTTCTTCTTCGGAGCGGCTCGTTCCGTTGAGGTCAGCGAGGCGGTCAAGCAGTTCGTTCTGGTCTGCGGTTGCCTGCAGAACGGTGACGCGGGTTTCAGTGGCGACCTTCTGCGCCTTGGTTTCGGCGTCGGTCTGCTCGCCGAGTGCCTTCTCAGCGGCGTGTGCAGTTGCTTGTGCGTACGCGTCCCACTGGGATGCGAGCTCGGTTGCGTTGCGTGCGTTGGTGAGGTCGCGGGCGCGTGCGTCGGAGAGGTGACGGAGAACGTCGGAGCGGTTCAGGAGCTCCTGCGGGTCTTCGGCGGTGAGGAGTTCTGCTGGGCCGACTTTGATGCCGCCGTTGCGGTAGGTTTCCGACGCGATGCGGCCGAGGTCTTTGCTGGCGCGCTTTTCTGCCTTGCGTGCGGCCTCGAGCTGGCGCTTGGCTTCAGCGGCTTCTTCACCCTTCTGGACAGCGCGCTGCTGAGCGGCGCTGAGGGCGTCCCAAGCAAGCTGTGCGTTGGCCTGGGCGGAATTGAGGGTGAGAGACGTCTGGGTTAGCTGCGTCTCGAGGGTTTTGCGCATTTCCTTAGCGGATGCTGGGGAAAGCTTCGCAGTGTTGACTTCGTGTGCAGATGGGACGTTTGCCCGCTGCTTCTGCAGTGGCTTTGCGGTTGGTGCGCCCGGGAATGCGTTGGCGACGCCGACGAAGGTGGTTGCGGTGATCGCGACGGCGGTGACCGCGGCGGCAAGGCGGAATCGCTGTGCCATGGGGAAGTCCTTTTGTTTGGGGAAGCTCTGATTTGCCTGAATCGCGGCCCGCTTGTTGCGGCGAGATCACGATTCAGTAAAGGTCTCTCGGACACTCTACGAAACTTCTATAACGTTGGCAACATCGTAAACACAATCCACAGTAGTCACATGAGTAACACGAGTAACATTCGCCCCACAGATCTTTATCTTTGGCAACAAAATTGTCGTTATTAAGTACAGGAAGGATGCAGCGGCATGGCCTCGCAGGCCGTATAGGTAACGCAGAAATAACAGCACTCTTGATGCCGAAGGTTTGATTACAGGGGATGGGGAGCTGAAAAGAGACGCGCCCCTTTCGGGTAACTCAGCGGAATCTACGCGGAATGAGTCGGGTTGGCGCTTAGAGTAGTTCTATGGACGTGATCATTTCTAAGACAAGAACAGATGCCGAAAAGAAGGCTGGCGCTGAAGTTGTTGACGCCATCCGTCGCAAGCCGGATTTGGTTCTCGGGTTGGCAACCGGCTCTTCGCCGATCGGCATTTACAACTACGTGGCGGAGCATGTTCGCGACCACGGGCTAGACGTGTCGAAGATCACGTGTTTTGCGTTGGATGAGTACATTGGCTTGGAACCAACGCATCCGGAGTCCTATCACTCGGTGCTGACTAAATACGTAACTGAGCAGTGGGGTTTGAAGCCTGAGCAGGTTTTCATCCCTAATGGCATGGCTGAGGATCCACGCGCTGAGGCGGAGAATTACGAAGCTGAGATGGCTAAGCGTGGTTTCGCTGACCTGCAGATTGTCGGTATCGGCAGCAACGGCCACATCGGGTTCAATGAGCCGGGCTCCGCGCTGGGTTCGCGTACTCGCGTGAAGACGCTGCACCCGCAGACGCGCCAGGATAATTCCCGCTTTTTCGATAATGACATCGATGCTGTCCCTGTTCACTGCATTACGCAGGGGATCGGTACCGTTATGGACGCGGACCGGGTGCTCATGATTGCGACGGGCGCGGCGAAGGCTGTTGCGGTCGCGGGCATGGTCGAAGGTCCTGTTGCAGCGATGGTTCCGGCGTCTGTGCTTCAGTTCCATCGTCGCTGTGATGTGTATGTCGATGCGGTTGCTGGCGCAGCGTTGAAGGCGCGGGATTACTACGATTTCGTTTCCGCGAACGAGGACGCGATTCCGAAGCCTCGCCGCTAATTTTTCATCTTTGGCATCGTGTGTGCTGTTATTTTGCGTCGCAAGTAACAGCACACACGATGCCAAAGGTTTTAACGGGGGTGGTCAGCCCCAGCCGAGTTCGTGTAGTTCGTCTTCTTCGAAGCCGAGGTGGTGGGCGATTTCGTGGACGAACGTGATGTGCAGTTCCCGCACGATCTCGGTCCAGTTGGCGCAGGTTTCTTCGAAGGTGCTTTTGAAGAGGACGATGCGGTCGGGGAGCTGCCCCATTTCGTCTTCGCCGCGTTCGGTCAGTGGCGTCCCGTCGTAGTAGCCGTAGGTGAGGGTGTCGGGGTGTTCGCCGAAACCAGGCTCGGGCTCTTCCTCGATAAAGATGTGGATGTTGTTCATCGCGGCGGTGAGCTCGCGAGGCAGCTGCTCGTATACGGAGTGGGCAGCGTATTCGAACGCTTCGGTGGTGACGCGGAAAGCCATGTTTTAACCATATGTGGCACCGGGTGACACGCCGATTAAACCTTGAAATCTCGGGGTTTTAGGTTAAATCTTGTGTTCGATTAGTCTACTTCGCGTTTATGCATTACACTGGTATCTCGGTGCACAACGCACTAGGCCCCCATCGTCTAGCGGCCTAGGACACCGCCCTTTCACGGCGGCGGCACGGGTTCGAATCCCGTTGGGGGTACGTTCAAAACTTTGGATTTGGACTACAAGAGAAGTCCTGGTAGAGTTTTGACCTTGTGAGCGTTTTCGCTTCACGGCCCTGTAGCGCAGTTGGTTAGCGCGCCGCCCTGTCACGGCGGAGGTCGCGGGTTCAAGTCCCGTCAGGGTCGCGAGATCTTCGAAAGAAGCATCTGAACGGCCATCGCAAGATGGCCGTTCGGCTCTGTAGCTCAGTTGGTAGAGCGTTCGACTGAAAATCGAAAGGTCACCGGATCGACGCCGGTCGGAGCCACGTAGTGGTCATTAGACCATTGCTGAACCCCCATGAGGTTTCTACTCGTGGGGGTTCTCTTATTTTTCCTGGTCAGACGCCGCCGATTCGGCTTAGGGGTCAAAATGTGTGTCTGGTTTGGGTGTGTCGTGGGTTTAGATGTGGCCTTTTTGGATGCCGATTGAGTGTGTGTAGGTGGTGTCGATAGCGTTGTCGTAGAGGGCTGGTCGTCCTGTGTGGTGGTCGGCTTGGTTCTCGTTGTGGGTCAGGGCTGGTACTTTGGCGAGTTGGTTTTGGCCCCAGTTGGACTGCCTGGCGATTTCTGTTGGATCGTCAGGCAGTTCTGTTTTTTGGTGGAGCCACCATTCCAGCATTTTTCGTTGGTGTTCCCCGGCCCGGCCGCGGTGGGTGCGGGTGAGGAGTTTCAGTTGGGCGTTGATTGCGCCTTCAAGGCTGTTGGTGGTGGATTTGATGCGGTGGCGGTGTTGTAGTTCGGCTGGTGGGTTGAGGTAGGTGAACAGGAGGTTGCTTCGCCATAGGTGTAGCAGGCTGTTGTAGGCCTTACGGGTGTTCGGGTGTGTCCAGGCCCAGTGTCGTTGGTGGGTGTGCGGGTCTGTGGTGAAAGTTTTCTGGTTGAGCCATCCCCGGTAGAGGGTGCCGTATTCATGGAGTTGCCTCGCCCAGGTGGCGGCTTCATCCAGGTTGGTGATTCGGGTCAGGTTCAGCGCTAGTTGATAGATCGCCCTCCCGGCATCGGTACGCGGGCGTGAGGTGGTGTAGCGTCGTACAGCTCGTTGTGCATGGACCAGGCAGCGTTGGATCACGGTGGTAGGCCAGCATTTCTTGATAGCGCTGGCGGCTCCTTGTCCTCCATCGATCACAGCGATCACCGGGGCGGGGATACGTTGAAGCAGCTTCTGGTAGTCCAGGCTGGTTTCACGCCTGCACCAGTGCCAGGCCAGGACATAATCCAGGGTGGCTGCCACGATAAGACACCCGCCACCGGTATAGGTTCCATCGATAAAGATCTGGTCATAGATCGTCCCGGCGTGCTTGATCATCGGGTCAGGTACTTCAACCAGCCAGCACCAACTAAACCGTCGCTTCAACGTGGAAGGGCTCACCCCAACCTGTTGTGCGGTGTCTTTCAAGCTACGACTCGAGGTGCAGTGATCAATGAACTGCCTGAACACCGCCGCGTTGGTGATATCCGTTCGGGTTTTGGTGGTGGATGCTCCGCAGAGTTTGCACCGCCACCTCGTCCTACCGTTTGTGGTGGTGCCATTGCGTTTCATATCGCCACCGCAGTGGCATCGTGGTCTGTTCTTCGGCATCCAGCCACCACATCACTAGCCAGTACCACATCAACGACACCACACCGAGGAATGAACGCTCACACCACCGATATATGCACAACAGCCATACATATCCGGCGAAACCCGCGCCAACACAACCGAAAACACCGACCCCGGACACACAATTTGACCCTTAACCCGCCGATTCTGCGTCGCTCTATCGTCGTCTTGCGTCGCCCTGCAGCACGGCAAGCTCTCAGGGCATGGCGACGAGAACCCGTCAGCGACAATGGCTAACATCAACGGTGTCGCACTCAGTGCTACGCAGGGCTGGGTCGCTAAGGCTCGCAGCCGCGGGCTGCTCCCACCAGGGCGTCGCGGCCGTGCTGGGTAGCGTCGGGGACTGGAACTGTTTCGTCCCCCTCGCACATGAAATTATGAACAGTCGTTCTGCCTCACGATTTCAAACTTTCCGCGGAACCTATCTGTGGATAGGTGTGCTGTGTTTTACGACCTAGCAGCGTGGGTAGCGCATGAGTTAGCTTACGAAACGCGCGTGCATTCGCGAGGTCATGGTCTGACCTCGTTGTGCAGATAGGCGGCACAGATCGCATCGCCCGACGTCGGTCGAACCTTCGAGTTCAAGACTCTGCCCCAGCTCCCACTAGCTACATGCCCATGAGGCATTGAATCCCAGTTCTACATTTCGCCTTTTCCGAGCTTTGAGGGCCACCAGATTTTGCGGCCGATATCTGTTGCGAGGGCAGGCACGAGTAGCGATCGAACAATAAAGGTGTCAAGCAATACACCAAACGCCACGATGAATGCGATTTGCGCGAGGAACAGAACTGGGATGACCGCAAGAGCCGCAAACGTTGCCGCGAGCACGAGACCGGCAGAGGTGATCACGCCGCCTGTGATGGCTAGACCGCGCGAGATGCCCCCTCTTGTGCCGTGCGCAACTGATTCTTCGCGCACTCGGGTCATTAGGAATATGTTGTAGTCAATGCCGAGTGCGACAAGGAACACGAACCCATAGAGTGGCACGGCCGGGTCGACGCCGGGAAAGTTGAAGACGTGGTTGAACATCAACGCGGCGACACCAAGCGCGGTACCGAAAGACAGTACGGTTGTCGCGATAAGAATCAGTGGCGCAACAATTGACCGAAGCAGCAGCATCAGGATCAGTAGGATCACTAGCAGCACCACGGGAATGATGAGCGTGCGGTCATGGATTGACGCGTCATTCGTGTCAACGGCGGTTGCCGTCACGCCTCCTACGATCGCGTCGCTACCCGAAAGCTCTCCACGAGTGGTACGCACAACCTGCTCCGCGGCTTCAGAATCTGCTGCGACGCTGAGCGTTGCCTGCAGTAGCACTTCTCCGCGCGAAACCGTAGGTTCCGGTGTGGGAGTTCCTGGAGGGCCAACAGCTTGAAGACCGTCTTTGGTGACCAGTGCGGTGCCGCTCGGTGAATCTGCCGCTACAACCGAGACGCTGTCAACACCATCGATGTCGATCAATGTTTGGCTGGTCTGCTGGAGTGTGGCTTCGGGAGTGAGGACATACATGGGGCTTCCCGAACCTCCGGGGAAATGCTTACCGAGTACCTTCTGTCCATCACGAGCCTCACTGGCTCCGAGCACCAAGTTTGACTGAGACACTCCAGATGCGTTGAGCTGGCTGGCCCCCAACACTCCTAGGGCGAGGACCACGACAGTAACTACCCACGTGGGTCGTGGATGAGTACGAATAAAGTTGGCGAGGCGGGCCCACATGCCCACTGGCATTCCATGCTCTGCCGCGACAACCTCAGGTTCAAAGTGTGGGCGCTTAGGCCAAAAAGCGGCACGACCGAATGCGAAAAGGATGGCGGGCAGCAGCGTGAGGGCTGCAAGCATCGCAAAAAGAATTCCCACAGCGGCGACGGGACCGAGTGAACTATTGGACTTGAGGTCTGAAAGCAGTAGACACAGCAGCCCGGCGATTACGGTGCCTCCCGAAGCGAGGATTGGTTCGAACGAACCGCGAAGGGCCTGCCGGGTCGCAGTGCCGCGATCCTTTGTCTTCCGCAACTCCTCACGAAACCGAGACACATATAGCAGGGAGTAGTCGGTTGCAGCACCGATCACGAGAATGAAGAGAATGCCTTGAGTCTGACCGGAGAGCGTGAACAGCCCCCATTTTGCGAGCCACCAATTCGCAAGCAGCGCAACGGTCAGCGCCATCAAACTTGTCGTCAGCACCGCTACAGGTAAGAGCAGGGAACGGTACACAATGATGAGGATGATGAGCACGGCAAGCAGTGCAACACTGAGCAGGAGTCCGTCAATCCCTGAAAACGCGTTCACGAGATCAGCGGTGAACCCAGCCGGACCGGTGACATACACTTGAACGCCCTCGGGAGCCACAGCGCGCAAATGCTCACCTATTCCGGTCGTTGCTTCGCGAACCCCATCCTTCCCTTCAATAGGCACAAAGGTTTGAGCGGCCTTACCGTCTTCGGACGGAATAAGCGAAGACACCTCTGAGGACACGCCTGGCACGCTTTTGGGGAGCGATGCCACCGCATCGCTGAGTTGAGAGAGCTGTTTGGGAGTGAGCACTTTTTCACTTGCGACCACCACGACCGCGGGAATTGCCTCGGAGTCGCGGAAATCAGCAAGTCGTTCTTGCACCTGGGTGGCGTCAGCCGAACTGGGCAAATACGCAGTCTGGTCATTCGATGAGACCTCATCAACTTTGCCAAAATATGGGCCACCCAGGCTACCAGCACCCACCCACAGCACAATCAGGAGCGCCGGAATCAGTACTCGTGCCCAACGGCGAACTCTCGGCCGCGCTTCTTTTGATTCTGTCAGCGGTTGTGCTGCACGTGGATTCATGGCGCTTCCCTTATACCTAGCCAAGGAAATTTATTTACCTTGGTAAATAATTTATATTAGATAATATAATACCGGGGCCGCTGCCAGTTCAACGCCAGAAGAGAGCCTGCACCTCTTCGCTGTCGAAGCGAATGACCCTGAAGGCAGGATCATCGGTCGCTCCGAAATGGATCAACAATCCATGCAACAAATCGGAGAAATCATGGCAGCGCTCGGCCCGCTCCGCGATGCGGTGGATCGCCTGTTTGAGGCCTCATTGGCTTACATGAAACTTGGGTGGAAAGACATGGGCGCTCTGCATTTTCTTATCGTCGCAGCGAATTTAAAGAAGATAGCAACCCGGGGCTGTAGGCAACCCACCTAAAACCCTCGACTGTTTCAATAACAAAACTGTTAGACCGTCTCGAGGGAGGCGGTCACATCACGCGGTCAATTCATCCAGAAGGCAGATGAGCCGCCGCACTCGCTATCACGCCTGACACGCACGAAACCGCCACGCAGACGGTGGGTCGCCAGCAGACAAAACGAATTCATACAGCTGCGCGGTTCACTTCTCAAGAGTGCGAGGTGGTCGCACGATGTATCAACGATATGGCAAACGAGCTTGCTGTCTCCACTGAGCGCTGGGCTACCCAACAACACTAAGAACAGGTGAAAGCCATGAGTGTGATCATTGCGGGCTCACCTGGCTTAGTGGGGACCGCACTGACTGCTGATCTACGTGACCAGGGCAAGCGTGTGGTGCGGCTCGTGGGGCGCCCCGTGAAGTCGGCTGATGAGGTCAGCTGGAATCCTGACTCCGGGCAGCTTGACCCGGATATTCTCCGCAACGCAAGTGCAATTGTCTCACTTGGCGGAGCAAGCGTCGGCCATCTCCCCTGGACCTCGAAGTATCGAGACACGCTCTGGAGATCCCGAATTGACGCGACCCGCACAATCGTCCAGCAATTCGGGCTTTGGCTCAGAATGGCGAACCTATTCCCTCCCTCATTTCTGCTTCGGCCACCGGGTTTTATGGCTCCAAGCCCGGTTTCGAATTTACGGAGCGGTCACCGGTGGGCGACACATTTCTTGCCTAGTTGTGCGCTGCATGGAAATCCGAAGCACTCAGGGCGGACGAAACCACAGGGGTGACTCTTTTGCGCACCGCCCCGATCCTGCACCCGCAAGGAGTGTTGCGTCCAATGATCCAGCTCACACGACTCGGTCTCGGTGGGCCGCTCGGAAGCGGGAAACAGGTCTGGTCTTGAATTTCATTGGAGGATCAGATTCGAGCGATTAATCACATCCTGGCGCACACGATTACCGGACCGGTAAATCTTGAAGGCCCCGTTCATGCAACCAATGCAGAGATCGGAAGGGCGCTTGCCAGGAAGCTGCATAGGCCGTTCCTCCTGCCCACCCCGACGGTAGAGGACGCGATTCACGAGATAGTCTTCTTGACCACAACCTCTACGTCGCGCATTGGCCCATGGAACCTATTCCTCTAATTGTTCTGCTTGCAAGACGATACGGTGAGCCATACTGCGAAAAATGAACCCATGGAACGGAAGCATGCTCAGCCAATAGAGTCTTCCTGCCAGCCCCCGTGGGAAGAAGGTGGCTTTCTGCCAGTAGCGGGAACCCGACGAACTGGGGTCGACTCCGAGCTCCAGCCAAGCTTCTCCTGGGAGCTGCATTTCAGCTCTGAGGCGAAGAAGTTTGTTCGAGATAGCGAGTTCAACTCTCCAAACATCAATTGCGTCACCGGCTCTCACTTGTGAGCTCGTGCGTCGTCCTCTCGCCAGTCCCACTCCGCCGAGAGCGCGGTCCAGGATCCCTCGCAATGACCACAGTGTCTGAGCTGAGTACCATCCTTGCGCGCCTCCGATCTGCGAGATGACTTGCCACAACGCCTCCTGCGTGGCTGAGGTTTCAAGACTCCGCTCGTCCGTGAAAACTTTTCGCCCCGCCCAGACGGGGTCACTTGGCAACGGGTCGCTTGGGGCTCGCGGGACGCGAGTATCGACCCAGCTGGTCTCGACGCCGTCAACAGCTATGCGGCCGAGCGCAAATCTTACGGCCGCGCGATAGTTCGTCAGTCCTGGGGGCGGTGGGCTGATCCACTGATCTATGTCATGCTCACTCATTACACAATCATTCTGCAAGGACTCCACCAAAGGTTTGGCAATCTGGCGCGGAACGGGAGTCACCAGGCCAACCCAATGAGACGCAAGTCTTGGGGTCAGAACGGGGAGCGCCGCAATGTGACGTCGGGGCAGACCTGCTTCAAGTGCATATGCGTTCATCATCTGCTCATATCGCAGAACATCGGGGCCACCGATGTCGAACTCGCGGTTGAGCGCTTCGTTGATACGAGCAGTAGCGAGTAGGTAGTAAAGTACGTCTCTGATCGCTATTGGCTGGATAAAATTTCGGACCCACTTGGGTGCAGGCATATACGGCAGTACCTCGGTCAAGTGCCGTACCATTTCAAACGACGCTGAACCAGATCCAATGATCACCCCGGCCCGCAGGACGATCGTGGGCACTGAGGAGTCCAGGAGAATCTTCGCAACCTCGGCACGTGAAGCGAGATGTGCCGACAATTTTGTGTTTTTTGGATGGAGCCCGCCGAGATAGATGATGCGTCGTATGCTCGCATCAGCGGCCGCGGCAGCAACTGCCTGTGCGATCGTTCGGTCAGTCGCGGCGAACTCTTTCCCTGCGGTCATCGAGTGGACGAGATAGTACAAGGTGTCGACTCCGACGCACGCCCTTCGAAGAGACAGGGCCTCCGATGCGTCACCCTCACAAATCTCAACTTTGTGCGCCCATGGCATGGCCAAGATTCGCTCTCGCGACCGAACGAGAACCCTCACGCGGTATCCAGCTGCCAACAGTCTCGGAATAAGCCGGCCGCCGACATACCCCGTTCCTCCGAGCACCAGCACGAGCGGTATCCTGCCATCATCACGAGGGAGCGCGATCAGCTCATCTTCGGCACCTGTCGGGTACGTTAATTCTTCGTGTTCCGCAAGCCGCAGGCTTTCGGCATCGCCCTCTCTCATCATGGCGCTCTCCTCACTGTTCTAGGTTTCTGACGCAACCCACCGTCAGGCATTGATAGCGAAGAGTCGAGTATTTGTAACACGTTTTCTACGCTCGCCCAGGTCTGACGATCCGCAGTGATGCCCTGGGTGAGTTCGTCAAGGAATCGGGTCACTATTGCACGTTCACCGCTGGACAAGCGGGAAGCCGCCAGAAACGTCCGTTCTTGTTCGCGGCCAACGGACCGTTGAATCATCGCTTCGGTCTGCGGTCTCACTTCAATCGTGAAAGCTCGTCGATCGGACGGGTGGATGCGGCGGGAGATGTGCCCACCACGTTCAAGCCGGTTCAGTAACTTTGTCGTCGAAGCAGGTGAGATGCGCAGATGTTTAGCGAGCATCGTCGGGGTTGGAACGTTTCCTCGGCGCAAGGAGACCACAAGGAACTGCAACGCATGCATCTCCTGAGCGGAAAGGTTCATGGCAGAGCGGGATGCTTCGGTGAGTTTACGTTCTGCATCGCGCAGATTCGCAAGAGAATGTGTGAGCTCGTTGACTTCCAGCAATTCGGGTTCGGAGATATTCGGTGCTTCGAACATGCCGTTCGCCTGCGACGCATGCATCAATCGTTCGAGATCTTGCTCGATGAGGGTTTCTTCCGATCTCGACTCGACGCTTGCCAACTGTCACTCCTCGAAATTTTCAACAGAACCACTACAGTTTACTTTCCTGTGGTTTACTATATCGTACTAAAAACAACATTGTTGCTTGAGCTTTCGCTCTTACCTTTAGGGTGCAAAATTGGCATCATCGTCCGAATTGGTCGTACTTGTGGATCACACTGGAGCCCCCATTGGGACCCGACTCAAGTCCGATGTCCATGATGAGAACACGCCCTTGCATTTAGCTTTCTCGTGCTACCTGTTCGATGAACACGGCAGGGTACTCGCGACACGTCGGGTACTCCCGGAACCTTAGGTGAAGCTGTCACTGCTGCACCCCAAGCGCTCAGCCCGTGGATGAGGGAGCAGCTACCGCAGTAGCACCAGCTCGGTGCTCTCCTAGGAGGACATTGCAACGTTTGACACAACGGTGAGTCGCACCACTGGCAACGAAACGCCCACTGAGATCGAAGTCGAGATACGGAAGATTATCGACTCTCGGGCAGCCCCTCAGGGGCCTACGGAGTTCATTTTTTGGAACTTTGTAAACTCGCTGCAGCGCAGCTGAACGGTGGAAAGCATCTTCGTCCACGCCTGGACCTTGACCGCCATCAACGTCTCTCAACCATGCCCACCCGGCAACCCCACCAACGATCCAACCTGTCAAAAACAAGACCTCACCATCTTCACACCACGCCAAAAACACCAACCCCAAAGGGCATGCCTGTAACGTGCATCCCTCGCTCATGAAGAAACGCAAAGACTGAGCGGACGGGGAGCAGATCCGTTCAGAAAACAATCCCGCCCCGCCCGAGGCGTCAGCCGCTAACCAGCGTGCGCCCACATCGAAATTGAATCCCACCGCCGCCGCAACCGGAAATAAGCGGACGCGGCAGTCGACACATCCTCATCCAATAACGCATCCAACCCATCGGCGACATCCAAAGCCGAATCATCCGGCCACGCCCTCGCCGTCAACAAGCCATAATCCAGCTCAACCATGGAATCCGGGCGGAACTGTCCCAACCAATCATGCAACTCGGCAACCGACGCCAACATGCCACCCGGTTCTGACCCGTCATCAGCCACACCTGACGCGCCAAACAGACCGGATAGCTCGCCATCCTCATCGAACTCGTTCGCATCGGACTCATCGCTCATGATCATAGAAAGGGACGACAACGCCTCAACCGCATACGAAGCCCGCTGGCGAGCCAACACCAAAGGAACCCGAACCGCGGCCGTCAGCGGCTGCGAATCATCCGCCGTGACGACCTCCTCCTCATCCCCGGGACGGAACAGGGTGAACCAACTCAACGGGACCCGCCACGTAGACATCCGCGTGAACAACGGGGAATCGGCCAGCCACATCCCGTGCTCCTGCAAACGCTCACTATGAGCCTCCGCCGCAGCCGGAGGGAACCAGACATCCAAAACATCCTCGGGCGCGTAATCCTCCAACAAAGACGCCGCAATGCCCGCCCGCAACGGCTCCTGCGCAGGGCAAAACATCACGACATCGCCATGATCCCTGTCGAGCACAATCATGCGATACTGCTCGACAGTCCCATGCGGAAACGGATCCACCCGCGGCCGCGAAATACGCGCCAAAGAACGCCACAGCGCAGCCTCTTCATAGAACGGCGCATCCAACGTATGCCCCGGCGTGACAATCAGAGATTGTTCAGCGTCATCGAAACTGGAAAACGGCGAATACACACGCAAATACGCGGTAGGCGGTGCGTTACGCAACGTCCCCATGGACATCTCCGGAAAACCGCCGGTGCCGCTGCCGCTGCCAGTGCTGCTACCGGTGCCGTTGTCGTCGTTGCCTGAAAAAGTCGCCATCAGACCGCTGAACTCAACTCGACCAACCCAGCGGAACCTTACGCCAACGTCACGACGACCGGCGCGTGATCCGACGGGCCCTTACCCTTGCGTTCCTCGCGGTCAACGGCTGCATCCGTCACCCGCGCAGCCAAAGCGGGAGAGAGCAGCTGGAAATCGATGCGCATCCCCTCACCCTTAGGGAAACGCAGCTTCTGATAATCCCAGTAGGTGAACACTCCGGGGCCGGGGTGACGCTCACGCATCGGGTCCGCAAAACCCGTATCCAGGAACGCGTGGAAAGCGTCGCGTTCAGGCTGTGACACGTGCGTCAACCCGTTGTCGAGGAAGTACTGCATGTCCCACACGTCCTCATCACGCGGGGCGATGTTCCAGTCACCCGTCAACGCGATCTGCGCCTGCGGATCCTCCGTCAGCCAGCCGGCCGCCTGACGGTTCAGCTCAGCGAGCCACTCCAACTTGTACGGCATGTGCTCATCGTCCAGGGCGCGCCCATTCGGCACGTACAAGCTCCACACGCGCACACCACCACAGGTCGCGGCGATCGCGCGAGCCTCCTGAACCGGATCCACCCCGCCCTTGCCGAACCCAGGCTGGCCAGGGAAGGTCCGCTCAACATCCTCAAGCCCCACGCGGGACGCGATCGCAACACCATTCCACTGCGAAAAACCGAAATGCGCTACGTCGTAGTCGAGCGACTCGAACAGTTCCCACGGGAAGTTCTCATCCTTACATTTGGTTTCCTGGATGGCCAGAACATCAACATCATTCTGCTCAAGCCACGCCTCAACACGGTCAGCGCGGGCCCGCAGCGAATTCACATTCCACGTTGCAATCTTCACGCACATAACCGTATCAACGTGCGGCGCCTCGGCAGTGCAAGGCCGCCGCCCGCATCGGTGGCTACTTAGACCGGACCGACTTCAGCGCCGGGAAGTCGCGCTCCTTATACTCGGTGCCCTGAGCGTTAGGCAACAGCTGTCCGTCAGGTCCACGCTTCTCGGCCTCTTCGTTGCGCAGGTCAACGCGGCGGATCTTGCCTGACACAGTCTTAGGCAGATCCGCGAACTCGAGGCGGCGGATCCGGCGGAACGGCGGCACGTTTTCCTTGCAGTAACGGAAGATGGACTCCGCGGTTTCCGGGGTCGGTTCGTGCCCGGCCGCGAGAATGATGTACGCCTTCGGCACAGACAAACGGATCGGATCCGGAGAAGGCACCACCGCGGCCTCAGCGACGGCGGGATGCTCAACCAGAACAGACTCCAGCTCGAACGGCGAAATACGGTAGTCCGACGACTTGAACACGTCGTCAGCGCGCCCCACATACGTGTAGATCCCGCGCTCATCCACCTCAGCGATATCGCCCGTATGGTAGAGGCCTCCGCGCATCGCCCGCTCGGTGCGCTCCGGCTCGTTGTAGTAGCCCGCCATGAGCCCGCCCGGGCGGGGATCCAGACGCAAGCACAACTCACCGAGCTGCGCTTCCTCACCCGTGGTCGTGTCGATCAAGACCGGCTCATAGCCCGGCATCGCACGCCCCATCGCACCAATCTTGACCGGCATACCAGGAGGGTTGGCGACCTGAACCGTGGATTCGGTCTGCCCGAAACCGTCACGGATCGTCTGGCCCCACGCCTTCGCGACCGTATCGATCACAAAGGCGTTGAGCGGCTCACCAGCGGAGACGAGCTTCTTCGGCGGGTTCGTCAGACGCGTCAGATCAGCCTGGATCAGCATGCGCCACACGGTCGGCGGCGCGCAGAAACTCGTGACCGACTCCTCCGACATGTGCTCCATCAACTTGATCGCATCGAAACGTTCATAGTTATAGATGTAGACGGTCGCCTCGCCGATCCACGGCGCAAAAACATTCGACCACGCGTGCTTACCCCACCCCGGGGACGCGACGTTCAAATGCACATCGCCTGGCTCAATGCCGATCCAATACATCGTGGACAGATGCCCCATTGGGTATGAATAATGCGTGTGTTCCACCAGCTTCGCTTGCTGTGTGGTGCCCGATGTGAAGTACAGCAACATCGAATCGTCACCGGTGGCCTTGCGTTCCGGAACGAACGAGGTAGGCGCGGCATCCGCATCGGACCAATGGTGAGCCCCAGCGAAAACCGAATCAACATCGATCAACGAATACTCGCCCTCGATGTCAGCGAACTTCTCCAAATCATGCTGATCAGCGATGACCCAGCGCGCCCCGCCGCGCGTAACGCGGTCCTGAAGATCCGCCCCCACCATCTGGGTTGTCGTCGGGATCAAAACCGAACCGAGCTTCACGGACGCCAAAACCGACTCCCACAACTCAACCCGGTTGCCGAGCATCAAAATGATCTTGTCGCCAAACTTCACACCCAGCTGCGCCCACCACGACGCCACCTGATTCGACCGTTCCGAAAGCTCCTCCCACGTGCGCGTGGTGCGTGTCTCATCGTCCTCAACGATGATGAGCGCCGGGTCATTCGCGCGCTCGCCGGCCGCGACCTGATCGAACCAGTCAAACCCGAAGTTGAAGCCCGGGATGTCCGGCCACGTGAACGTTTCACGCGCTTTTTCGTAGTCCTCCCGGTAGGTCAGCAACTGGTCGCGTGCGGCCTTGTACTGCTCGAATTGTTGCGACATGGGTTCCTCCCGGGGGTTCGTCGGTCCCGCCGTTATTGAGGCGGGCGGGGCGCGCTGGTTCGCGCGGTTTTGACGAGGTTTGTGTTGAACGGATTGTTGTTTAGGTTATCGATAAATGCGCCGGCGAGCCGGAAAGATACGGACCATGACGAAGGTCATTCGTGGTGGCGGGGTCAGTTCCGCCACTGCCTCATTCTTTCCACCAGGCGTCCGATGGGGTGGCTGGGGTGCGGCGCTTGTGTCGGCTACGGAGGTAGGCGGCTTCGATGCGTTCTGCTGCTTCGTCTGGGACGGTTTCGCCGCGCAGATACGCGTCGAGGTGGGCGTAGGAAACACCCATTTCGTCCTCATCGAGCCGTCCGGGTTGGTCGTCCAAGAGGTCAGCGGTCGGGACTTTATCGACCACGCGTTGCGGCGCCCCGAGGTGACGCAACAGTTCACCGACCTGCCCCTTCGTGAGCCCAGCCAGCGGGAGCACATCGGCGCCGCCGTCCCCGAACTTAGTGAAGAACCCCATCGTCGATTCAGCGGCCTGATCCGTACCAACCACCAGCTGGCCGCGTTCGCCTGCGAGTGCGTACTGTGCCGCCATCCGCATGCGGGCCTTCAGGTTGCCGCGGTTGAAATCCGTGAGCGGGGAGCCCGTGGTGGCTTCGATCTGCTGCTCAAGACCGGCGACACCCGGCGCGATATCCACCGTGTGAGGGTCATCGGCCTGGATGAAGTCCATCGCGGCCTGCGCGTCGGATTCATCGGCCTGGATCGCGTGCGGCAAACGAACCGCGGTGAACGTGGCGTCTGTGCTGTGTTGGGTGCGGAGGCGTTCGACCGCGAGCTGCGCGAGGCGGCCCGCGAGCGACGAATCAACCCCGCCCGAAATACCCAAAACATAGCCGCGCGCATGCGCCGTGAGGGCGTAATCCACCAAAAACTGGACGCGATCCTCGACTTCCTGAGCCGCGTCAATCTTGGGTTTGACACCCATTTCAGCGATGACCTGTTGCTGCAGAGACCTCATAAACCCAGCTTAGTCCTAGGCGTGGGTATGTGGGTGGGTGCGTGGGCGGCGGCGCGGGGTGGCGCCGGCTTACGATGCGGGCGGCGCCGGTGGCGGCGGCAAGAAACCGCGTGGGGTGGTGTTGTCTTCCGATTCTTGCTGTTCTTCTGGCGGCGCAGGGTCAGCTGGCGGTGCAGTGTTTGTTGGTGGCGCAGGCGGAGGTGGCAACTGTGGGGAAGCCGCGGGCTCAGCGTTAGGCGCGGCTGCGTCGTGGGTTACGGGCGCATCGGGAGCTTCGGATCCACCGTCCGCCGGAACGGCGCTATGCCTACCTGCGCTGTGCCAGCCAGCGCTGCGGCGACCGGTGACGCGACGTTCCGTGCTGTGACGTTCGGTTTCAGTTTGAGCCGCATCGGTCGTTGTGGGTTCAGCGTTAGCCGCGGGCTCGACGTTAGGTGCTGCCGCATCGTCGGCTTCCTTGCTGTGCGGGCCGGCGCTCTGAGCGATCTCCTGATCAACCTCAGCCGCGGCCGCCTCAACAACGCCGCGCATCGAAACCTTCTCGGAAACCGGGGCGTCCAGGCCGACATCATCCGGGACCTGAGGCGCCGGAATCACGGGCTGAGCCGCACGAATATGCGGGTCAGCGATCGCCTCAGCCTCATGCTCGGCGGCACGAACCGCGGCATAAATGTCCTCAGAATCAGCGCCGAGGCGCTTAGCGATCGCGGCATCAACCGCATCGGCATCAGGTTCCCAATCAGTAGGTTCCCAATCCGTGGGCTCCCACGAAGAATGAGGCTCGGGAATCTCAAGCTCGGCAGGAGCCGCATCGAACGGCTCAACATCCTCGGCCGGGCCAGGAGGAGTAGGAAGAGACATCGGGTACCCCCAATCGTTGACCTAACCCCAGAATACGGTGAATAAGGCGTGAGGGAAATGAGGAAAACCCGGCGGAGCGCCTAAACTAGGGAACATGACCAGCAACGAACGCGCACGCCTGCAACAGCTCATCAGCGGCCTCGCCGTGGTGCGAGGCAAAGTGATCCTCTCCTCCGGGAAAGAAGCCGACTACTACGTTGATCTGCGGCGGGTGACGCTGCATCACGAAGCCTCGATTTTGATTGGTCGTCAGTTGCTGGAAGCCTGCGACGACGCCGGTGTGAGCTTTGAGGCGGCTGGCGGTCTCACGATGGGCGCCGACCCTGTGGGTACCGCGATCATGCACGCGGCGCGGGAAGCCGGGCGTGAGATTGACGCGTTCGTGGTGCGGAAGGCCGCGAAAGACTACGGCATGGGCCGGCAGGTTGAGGGGCCGGGCGTGAGGGGCGCGACGTGCTGATCGTGGAAGACACGTCGACGACCGGCGGTTCCGCGCTTACCGCGGTCGAAGGTGTACGGAAGGCGGGCGGCAACGTGGTTGCTGTAGCGGTGATCGTTGACCGTGACACCGGCGCAGCCGAACGCATCAAGGAAGAAGCTGGCGTGCCGTACATCGCGCTGTTCAGCAAAAACGACCTCGGCCTCTAACCTTTGGCAACAAGAGTGCTGAAATAACCTTTAGCAACAAGAGTGCTGAAATAATCTTTAGCACCGTAAGTGTCGAAATAAATTGTGGCTGCCGCCCCTTGCTGGGGCGGCAGCCACTTTTTGTGCCCGGGTTATGTGCGCGGATGGTTGCGGCAGGAAAATAGCAGCACTAGTGATGCCGAAGGTTAAACACGGCGCTGCTTGGCTGCGGAATAACAGCACTCACGATGCCGAAGGTTATTTATGCGCTCAATTCGCTCAGCGTTATTTCAGCAATTTCGTTGCCCAAGATTAAAGGCCCGGCTAGATCACGCTGAACTTATGCCCCGCACGCAGCCGCGAACGGGCGATCTGCACCATCAGCAACCCCAGAACAGCCCACGCCAAGCCGCGAACCGCATCGAACGCAAGCACAGACCAGGCCACCCCCGAGTTCAAGTTACCCACCGCATCGACCACACCAGTCAGCGGGACCACCGCACTCAACGGGGCCAGCCATTGCGGGAACAACGCGACCGGCACAATCACGCCCGCCATAACCGGCACAACAGCGCCGGCGAACGCGGCACCCTGATACGGGTCAGACAACGCCAAACCGATGCCCGACATCGAAATCCCCAACAAGCCACCCACCAGCAAAGCGCACACCACCAACAAGGCGAGCCGCGCCACCACCGGCAAGTCCCCGCGTCCGGACATCACGGTGATCACCGCAAGCGATGCCACACCCGCCGGCAACGCGAGTAGTACCGGCATCACCATCGACGCCAGCCAGTACGCGAGATCCACCCGCCGGTATTCGTGCACAACCTGGAACACGCCGAGGTTCCGGTCGGTCGCGGTCTTGGAAACCACCCCGGAACACACGCCCAAACCGATACCCACCAGCGTGGACGCATACGCGGTTCGCAACACATCCATGGACCCGACGTCCTTGGCGAGCAGAACACTGAACAGAATTTCCAGCAGCGGGATCGCAAGTATCGAGACCAGCAGGGTCCCGATGGTCGCGTACGCAATCGATGACGCCAAAGAAACCTGGAACGCGGCTCCAAAACGAGATGCGAAACTCATCTAGATCACCGCCAATGTGCCAGCGGAACGGGCCTTACGGATAGCTGATTTGCCGAGCCAGTACGATGCGGCGAACCAGCACGCTGTCACGCCCAGGCCGACGAGGAGACGGAACATGACCTCGCCTTCCGGGACTTGGCCCAACAAAACCTGGGTTGGTGCTGACAGCGGAATAATGTAGCTCAGCTCGTGTAATACCGGTGGCGCGTCTGTAGAAGTGAAAACAAGACCAGAAAGAATGAAAACAGGAATCAGAAGAAGCTCTTCATACGCAATAGCGTTCGGTGTCAGCACGAAAAGCGCTGCAATCACAAAAGAAATGCTGAGACATGAAACCCACAGCAACAGGATGCTGACCGCAACCGAGGCCCCTGAAACCGGGGGAGTGCCGTGGCCTACGTCAGTCGCAATCCACAGTAGACCCCACGCGAGCCAAGCGACCGCGAAGGATAGAAGCCCGAAAACCGAGGCCGCAGACACAACGGCAGCCGCCGGGGAAAGAACGTTGATGCGTGCACTGAATAGGTGGACAAGCGTGCCTTTGAACCGTTCGAATCCAAGGATTCCCGCGGCAACAGTTGTGGTGGTCCACATGCCAACGATGCCGCTACGCATCCACGCAACCCACGAGTCGCCACCCCACGCATAGTAGGCGAGCGCTTGAATAGCGAGAATGCCGAGGGTCGATGTGGCCATCAGCGAAACGAAAAACGGAACCCGAGCGAACTCGCCCAGGTGGAAAGCAACCATACGGAAGTAGCGCATCATGTGCGTTTGAGCTCACCTGCCAACGACAAATAGGCTTCCTCAAGCGTGGGTTGCCTGGTTACTAAATCGTTCGGTATTTCGATGCTGTGTTCCCGGAAAATACGCTGTACTTCAGCTTGAATCTGTGCGGGGGTTTGGCCGCTTTCCCAGAAAACAGTGAGCCCCCATCGTGCGCCTTTCGGGGACTGACGCAGCTCCTTCACCTGCGGCTGGGAGCGTAGCGCTTCGACGATCTCGGTGTCGCCTGCGTGGATTGTTGCAGTGGTTGTAGCGGTAACACCTGCGTAATTCACGACTTCCGTGAGGCCGCCTGTGAAGTGGATGCGGCCGGCACCGATGACCGAAATGACGTGAGACACGTCCTCGATTTCAGACATCGTGTGGCTGGTGAGAAAGACGGCATGTCCGTTGTTAGCGAGATCCTTCAGCAGGGCACGGATGGATAGCGCGATGTCTGGGTCGAGCCCGTTCGTTGGTTCATCCATGACGAGCAAAGCCGGGTGCCCCAGAAGTGCGCGGGCGATGTGAAGACGCTGAACCATTCCCCGCGAGAAAGAATTGACTTTCTGGTTGCCATTTTGAGATAAACCGACAGCCTCAAGAACTCTTTCAGTCTCTGCAGGGATGTTTTTCGCTGGGATGCCTGCGACGTTGGCGAAGAAACGCAAGTTCTTGATAGCGTTCGCCCTAGGGTAGAAGCCGAGTTCGCCGCCGAGGGCAAGCCCGACGTCGCGGCGGGCCTGCTGCGAATGTGTTGTGGTGTTGTGGCCGTTGACGATGACCTCACCTCGGCTGGGGTCCAGGATGGAGGCCGCCATCTTCACCAAGGTGGTTTTTCCTGCGCCGTTCGGCCCGATGAGCGCATGGATCTGGCCAGGTTCAACGGTGAGTGAAACGTCACTGACTGCAGTGAACTTTCCCTTGTCATACGTCCGCGAAACATTGCGGAACTCTAATGCGGGAACCTTCGAATCATTCGAATCAGTAGAAATATTCTTCCCCTATCTTTACTTCGTCAAGCCCAAAACCTAGGAAGCCTAGAGGGTCTCTTTCTAGTGTTTTTGCGACTGCCTCTGCGGCTTCTTCGGCACCTAGGGAGTGATAGGAAGCGACGACGATTCTCCGTAAGGTGTTCATTGAGTTGATTGCACCAAGGAAGAAAAGCCTACCGAATGCATGCGCGGCGGCAGATATTGCGCCAGGGTAATCTCCCGAATAGTAGAGGGCACAGGAAAGTTCAGACAATGCCTCTGCAAGATACTCCGGAGCCGTTTTCGCGACGAATCCACAATTCTTTTACAGTACCTTGACTGCGCCAACAAAGTCGTCCTTCAGAACACGTATCTGAGCGACGTTAATTGCTATCTGGCTTGCGTATCGGGCGCCCATCGACAGTTCAAGAGGACTGGCTGTATTTGTTGATAGGAATTGCTTGAGTAAGTCCTCAGCTTCGTGTAACAACGAAACAGAATTTGAGTAGTCAGGTCCTTTCAGTTCCACAAGCGCAATTAGGTTGAGCTTGAGAGCTCTCTCTAGAGGACGAGATCGTTCTGGAACGTCTTCCATGGATAGAGACTTGTCTAAAGTTTCGGTAGCTCTATCGGCATGGCCAAACCTTTTGAACTGAGAGGCGGCTAACCGGTGGTTCGCCAAGTAACGTTGGGCTGAATCTTCCGCCCTCTGCGCGCTTAGTTCAAAATAATCGGTTGATTCCACTTTGCTTAATGCTGCAAGTATCGTTCCGGACAGTAGAAGATCGTGGTAAGAACCGTGTCCCTTGAGCCACTCACCAACTTCAGTTATCGCTTCTGCAACGCAAGCGTAATCCCCGAAGAATGTAATCGCCGCATCTGTTCGAGTGCTAAAACTTTTCCTATCTTCCGTTATCCATGAAGTGATTTTTTCACCTTCGATCGGGTCAACGGAAGCGATTTTGCAATGTTCGAGATAGAAAACTCTGAAATCACTGAACCGCCGGACACCTAGATCGTTACTGATTACTGGTGCAGCAAGGCTTCTCCACTGAGATGCACGCGATTCCGGCGGTTGCAGTGAGTTCAGGATGAGATTTGAGCGTTCGAAGAAAGCAGGTGAATGGCGTCGATATCTGAGGGCTTGCCTCAGCTCCGCAATGTGGTCGGGAATACTATTCAACGTTTCACCGAGGGCTATCTGATGCGTGATTCCAAGCTGTCATCAGTTGTGCAAAAGTGTGGAGCTTGTTGTTTGCAAGCTGTGCTGCAATTTCTGCGGGTTTATTCATTTTGTATTCTCCTTAGAGTTACGATCCATGCCTTGACTGTGTTGTACATCACAGCGATAGATCAATCGTGACACAGGGGGTATCCGAGGCCAAGGCTTTATTGCCATAGTTTGAGAAAAACTGTCCAGTGGCTCGGATTGCTTGGAGGTGACCTCCTCGGTCGCAGTGTAGTTGACGTGAATTTGAGGCTGGCAGGGATGAAGCGGCGCACTCGGCGGTTGATATATTTGACACGTCAGCAAAGTTCGGGGTTTAAGCCCCGGCATCTAGGAGAAACCACCATGGAATTCGGTATCTTCACCGTCGGAGACCTCACCCCGGACCCCACCACCGGCAAAATCCAGACCGAACACGAACGTCTCCGGTCCATCCAGAAATACGCGATCAAAGCCGAAGAAGTTGGCCTCGACTTCTTCGCGCAAGGCGAGCACCACAACCCACCGTTCGTGGTGTCCTCACCAACCACCAACCTCGCCTACATTGCCGCGAAAACCGAGCGCATCAAACTCACCACCTCAACAACACTCATCACCACCAATGACCCCGTCCTCATCGCCGAGGACTACACGATGCTGCAACACGTATCCGGCGGCCGCATCGACCTCATGATGGGCCGCGGCAACACCGGCCCCGTCTACCCGTGGTTCGGCAAAGATATCCGCCAAGGCATCCCACTTGCCATCGAGAACTACCACCTGCTGCGCAAACTCTTCCGCGAAGAAACCGTGAACTGGGAAGGTAAATTCCGCACCCCGCTCCACGGCTTCACCCTCGCGCCCCGACCACTCGACGACACCCCACCATTCGTGTGGCACGGCTCCATCCGCTCCCCAGAAATCGCCGAGCAAGCCGCGTTCTACGGCGACGGCTTCTTCCACAACAACATCTTCTGGAACATGGAACACACCGCATCCATGGTTCAGCTCTACCGCCAACGCTACGAACACTACGGCCACGGCGGAGCCGAGCAAGCCATCGTCGGCCTAGGCGGGCACATCTTCGTAGGCGAAACTGAGAAGAAAGCCAAGGAATTCTTCCGTCCATATTTCGACAAGGCGCCCGTCTACGGTTACGGGCCGTCGCTTGAAGAGTTCACGCGGGACACCCCGCTGACCGTCGGTACCGTGGAACAAGTGATCGAACGGACGCTTGGATTCGCCGATGCCGTGGGCGACTACCAGCGGCAAGGCTTCCTGATCGACCACGCAGGCCTGCCGGAAGAGGTTGTGTTGGAGCAGATCGAGATCCTCGGCCGCGACATCGTGCCCGTGCTCCGCCGCGAATTCGAGGCGCGCAGACCTGCCGGCGTCCCGTCGCGGGCACCAAGCCACGAAGAGCTCGCCGCCCTGCCGAAGGATCACGACTACCACCAGGTGATCTCCTCGCCGGTGGCCCGCGCGGCGGAAGCTGCGAAGCGGGCCGAAGCGGCGGAGAGCAACAACTAAGAGGGGGAGACATGGCACTCAAACTTGCTGCAGTAACAGCGGGGCTTTCGCAGCCATCGAGCACCAGGCTTTTGACCGATCAGATCGTCAACGCCGTCCGCGCCTCGGTGACCGCGCGCGGCGAAGACGTTGAGGCGGAGGTCATTGAGGTCCGTGAGATCGCTCAAGACCTCACGCAGACGATGCTGACCGGCGGGATGCCGACCCCGAAGCTGACTGAGGTGCGCGCAAAACTTGCGGCGGCCGATGGAGTCGTTGCGGTGACGCCGGTGTTCACCGCGAGCATGTCGGGGCTGTTCAAGATGCTGTTCGACTCGCTTGATGTGGATACGTTGCGGGGTGTGCCGGTGTTGGCGGCGGCGACGGCGGGGACGCCGCGGCATCAGCTGGTGATCGATCATGCGATGCGTCCGATGTTCGCGTACCTGCACGCGACCGTGGTCCCGACTGGTGTGTTCGCGGCGACCGAAGATTTCGGGTCCGATGCGGCGAAGTATCTTGAGGGCCGTATCGCGCAGGCGGCGGATGAGCTCACTCAAGCGATGATGAGTTTCGGCAACACAGTTGCTGGATTCACGGCGATGCAGCAGCCGGCCGGTAAGGACAGACGTCAGCGGACGTCCGGGAATGAGCTGACGGATGTGGTGGATTTCGCGACCCTGCTGGAGGGCCACGACGGAACCCCAACTTCCGAGGCTTAACCCCACCAGATTAACCTTCGGCACAGAAATTGTAGTTATTTCGTTGGTAGTGCTCCTGCCGCTACCGCTGGCAGCGGCAGGGGAGGCGGCAGCCGTGCCAAGGGGCACGGCCACACCACCAAGGCACGCGGTCGCACCAAACCAAGGCGCAGTGGCAGCGGAACCCGCGGCGAAAAATAACAGCACTAGCGATGCCGAAGGTTAAAACGGAGGGTGGCTGCGCAAAAATAGCAGCACTCACGTTGCTCAAGGTTGTTTCGGTTCTCGAACCGGGCAGCGTTATTTCAGCAATTACGTTGCCCAAGATTAAAACGGGGGACGTACAGTTGTATCCCGTGAGCGAGAACCAAACACCGGACGAGAACGAAACCCCCGAGCACGTCGTCGGCGTCGGCCCGTGGGAAGGCCCCCACCCCGAAGGCGACCACTGGGACCCCGAACTCCTCGCCCACGGCGACCGCCGCAACGTCCTCGACGAATACCGCTACTGGAAACACGAAGCCATCGTCGCCGACCTCAACACCCGCCGCCACCCGCTCCACATCGCCATCGAAAACTGGCAACACGACTTCAACATCGGCACCGTCGTCCGCAACGCCAACGCATTCAACGCAGCCGCCGTCCACATCGTGGGTCGTCGCCGCTGGAACCGCCGCGGCGCCATGGTCACCGACCGCTACATGACCGTGATGCACCACCCGACCGTCGAAGACTTCGTGGCCTGGGCTCGGCAAGAAAACATCCCGATCCTCGGGATCGATATCTTCCCCGACTCCGTCCAACTCGAAACCTACGACCTCCCAGAGCGATGCGTGCTCGTCTTCGGCCAAGAAGGCCCGGGACTCTCCGAAGAGATGCGCACCGCCGCGGTCGACACCCTCTCGATCGAACAATTCGGATCAACCCGCTCGATCAACGCCGGCGTCGCCAGCGGAATCGCGATGCACGCCTGGATCCGCCAACACGTCTTCAACCAACATCCCTAAACGCCAACACCACCGCGCCACCCCAGCGCTTCAACGCAGCGCTGCACCACCGCGGGTCGGTAGCATAGAGGAAGACAGCGGCACCGCCTTCCAGCGGAACCGTTACGTGCGCACACGCCGGCCGGCACGCCAAGACCAAACCGGCCAGCGCATCGTGCGCCTAGACAGCCGCGCCAGCCCCTATATAGAAGGAGCCCACATGGGTGTTGCAACACCGGACCAGTACAACCAGATGCTCGACACCGCCAAAGCCGGCGGATTCGCTTACCCTGCGTTCAACGTGACCAGCTCCCAGACGGTTTCCGCGGCGCTCGCCGGCCTCGCGGAAGCAGGTTCTGACGGCATCCTGCAGATCTCCACCGGTGGCGCGCAGTACTTCTCCGGTTCCACCGTGAAGGACCGCATCGCAGGTTCTCTCGCGTTCGTCGCGTACGTGCGTGAGGTCGCTAAGAACTACCCGATCACCGTCGCGTTGCACACCGACCACGCGCCACGCGAACAGATCGACTCGTGGGTGATGCCGCTCATCGAGGCCTCCAAGGCGGAGGTTCAGGCCGGCCGCGACCCACTGTTCAACTCCCACATGTGGGACGGCTCCGCTGAGACGCTGAGCGAAAACTTGCGCATCGCGCGCGAACTGCTCCCGCTCACCGCGGCGAACAAGCAGGTCCTTGAGGTTGAGATCGGCGTTGTCGGTGGCGAGGAAGACGGCGTTGAGAACGAGATCAACGAAAAGCTCTACACGACCATCGACGATGCCGCCGCAACCGTTGAGGCGCTCGGCTCCGGTGAGTTCGGCCGCTACATGACCGCTCTGACGTTCGGTAACGTTCATGGCGTCTACAAGCCGGGTAACGTCAAGCTCCGCCCAGAGCTGTTGAAGGAAATCCAGGACGAAATCGGCCGCCGCCTCGGCAAGGACAAGCCGTTCGACCTTGTGTTCCATGGCGGTTCCGGCTCCTCCGAGCAGGAGATCGCGGACGCGGTTTCCTACGGCGTCATCAAGATGAACATCGACACCGACACGCAGTACGCGTTCACCCGCCCAGTGGTTGAGCACATGTTCCGCAACTACGACGGCGTGCTCAAGATTGACGGCGAGGTCGGCAACAAGAAGCTGTACGACCCACGTTCGTGGGGTGCTGCGGCTGAGAAGTCGATGGCTGACCGCGTGGTTGAGGCGTGCCAGGACCTCGGTTCCGCAGGGAAGGCGATCAAGTAATGATCGGCCGTAACCTGTTGGGGATCCCGGAGACGCGAATCCCTGAGAACCCTGAGTTGGTGGCCCGGTACGATGCGGGCGATGAGGCTGAGGATTTGGTGCGTCAGTTCCCTGCCGAGCAGCTTCCGTGGGCTTTGATGGCTGAGGATGCTGCCGCCGATGGCCGCGACATTGAGGCGTACGCGTTTGCCCGGGTGGGTTACCACCGTGGTTTGGATGCGTTGCGTCGTGCTGGCTGGAAGGGGCAGGGCCCGGTTCCGTACGAGCACGAACCGAACCGTGGGTTTTTGCGTTGCTTGTATCAGTTGAAGCTCGCTGCCGAGCGGATTGGTGAAACCGAAGAGGTTCAGCGCATCAGTGATTTCTTGCGCGATTCGGACCCGGAAGCGGAAGCGAAGCTCGCCGCCAACTAACCCCCTTTTTTAACCTTCGGCATCAAAATTGCTGCAAATTTATGCGAGAGCATTAATTTTTTTACAGCAATTTTGATGCCGAAGATGTTTAAACCGCGGTTTCGCGCCGCTTGCGGCGCGTCCGCACCGCCCCGCTAGCTTGCGAAGGCGCTGATGCCCGTGAGCTTTTCACCCAGGATCAGCGTGTGCACCTCGTCGGTGCCTTCATAGGTGCGCACCGACTCGAGGTTGTTCGCGTGCCGCAGCGGCGAATAATCCAACGTGATCCCGTTACCGCCGCACACCGTGCGCGCCTCCCGCGCAATCTCGATCGCGGTCTTGACGTTCGCGAGCTTCGCAACCGAAATCTGGTGGAACTCCAACGTCCCCTCATCCTTCGCGCGCCCCAACTGCAACGCCAACAGCTGGCCCTTATTCAGCTCGACCGTCATCCGCGCGAGCTTCTCCTGCGTCAACTGGAACGCCGCCAACGGCCGCCCAAACTGTTCACGCTCCAACGCATACCCCAGCGCCGCCTCAATCGAATCCCGCGCAGCCCCCATCGCGCCCCACGCGATCCCGTACCGCGCCTCATTCAAGCACGCGAGCGGCCCACTCAACCCCTGAGCCCCCGGAAGCACCGCATCCGGGCCAAGCCGCACCCCATCCAGGGTGATGTCGCACTGCAACGAAGCACGCATCGAAAGCTTCTGCGTGATCGGCGTCGCCACAAACCCTTCCGAATCAGTCGGCACAATGAACCCGCGCACCATCGAATCAACGCCCGGCTTCACACGGGACTCATCCAAAACGCCAGCGGCCGCGGCGTCCTCGTTGCTCACATGCGCCCAAATCACGGCAACCTGCGCGATCGACGCCAACCCGATCCACCGCTTAGCCCCATCCAGGACCCAGTCGCCGTCAACCCAGCGGGCGCGCGTCAGCATCGAAACCGGGTCAGAGCCCGCGGTCGGCTCCGTCAACCCGAAGCAACCGATCACCTCACCCGCGGCCATCCGTGGAAGCCACTGCTGCTTCTGCTCCTCGGAACCGTGCTTATAGATCGCCGACATCGCGAGCGAACCCTGCACCGAAACCACAGTGCGCAAACCGGAATCCCCGGCTTCAAGCTCCTGCATCGCAAGCCCATACTCGACTGCGGACCGCCCCGCGCACCCGTAGCCGCTCAAGTGCATCCCGAACAGCCCCTCCGCCGCCATCTTCGGCAGCAACTCAACCGGAAGCGTCGCGGAATCGAACCAGTCGGCGATGTGCGGCCGGATCTCGGCGTCCACAAACGCCGCCACGCGATCGCGGGTCTCGCGCTCGGTTTCGCTAAGCATCCCGTCGATGTTCATGAGGTCTGTCCGGTTGCGTGGCATGGGTTCCCTTCCGTGATGATGCCGATGCGGCACGTGCTACGCCGCGGCCGTTGCGTTCGTGGTTGGTTGCGTTGGTGGTCAGCGCACGATGCGGCCCTAACGCAAGCAGGTCTGTTGCGTGGGTCACACCCTAGGCTCCATCTTGCCACCGGATGGTGCGCGGCGGAAAGCTGAAGCGGGCTCGCGCGGCGGAAAGCTGAGGCCGGGGTGCGCCGCTGGCGCCCGTGCCCGCGGTCTCGGCACGGCAGTCGCGTTCGCACCCCTCTCGCCGCGCGCCGACCTAAACTCCGTCAAGATTCTGGACAGCTCGGGTTCGCCGTGATGTCATGTGACTATGCTCACATCAGGTGTAGGTCAGGTTCTGGGCCGCGACGCGGCCCAGAATGTAGGTCAGGTTCAGGGCCCTCTGGAGGGTCTCGTCGTCGCGGATTTCACCCGTATTCTTGCGGGTCCGTACGCGACGATGCTTCTCGCTGACCTCGGCGCGACCGTCATCAAGGTTGAGTCTCCCAGCGGTGACGACACCCGCACGTGGCAACCCCCGGCCCGCGACGGCGAAGCCACCTACTACCTGGGCGTCAACCGCAACAAGCATGCAATCGCCCTGAACCTCAAAGACCAACACGACCTCGAAACCGCCCACCGCATCGTCGCCAAAGCCGACGTTTTCATGGAGAATTTCCGTCCCGGCGGCCTCAAGCAATTCGGCCTCGACCCGCAGAGCGTCCGAGACAAGCACCCGCACGTCGTCCACGCGAGCATCACGGGTTTCGGTTCCCGCGGTGGCGCGGACATGCCCGGCTACGACCTGTTGGCTCAAGCGACCTCGGGCTTCATGTCCCTCACCGGCGAACCTGACGGCGACCCGCAGCGCGGCGGCGTCGCGATCTTCGACATCATGGCCGGCCTTCACGCAGCCGTCGGCGTCCTTGCCGCCCTCCGCCAGCGCGAACACACGGGCCGCGGCCAGCACATCGAAGTCAACCTCCTGAGTTCCGCGCTGTCGGGGCTGGCGAATCAAACCTCGGGCTTCGTCGGCGCGGGCGCGGTCCCGTTCCGCATGGGCAACGACCACCCGAGCCTGTTCCCGTACGGCCCGTTCATGTGCGCCGACCGGCATGTGGTGATTTGCGTAGGCAACGACCGCCAGTTCACGCTGCTCGCCAAGGTGCTCGGCGCGCCAGAGCTCGCGGAGAACGAGGATTACGCAACGATGCCCGCCCGCAACCGCAACCGTGCTGCGTTGCGCCCCCTGCTTGAACAGCAGCTCGCCCGCGCCACGGCCGACGAGTGGGCCGCAACCTTCCGCGAGGTAGGGCTGCCGGCGTCGCCGATCCTTGGGGTCGACGAGGGTGTTGCTTTCGCTGATTCGCTCGGCTTGGACCCGGTGATGACGCCGGAAGGCAATCCCGATGGGGTGCCTACGGTGCGTACGCCGCTGTGGCTTTCAGACGCGGAGCCTGCATATCGCAAGGAGCCGCCACGGATAGATGAGGATCGTGATGCAATCTTGGCGTGGCTCAAAGACTAGCCGCGCCACAGATAAGCCGGCGCCGGAACGCACGCGGCAAGCCCGTAAAGCGGGTTTCGCGGCGTTCATCGGCACGACCATCGAATGGTACGACTTCTACACGTATTCAACCGCGGCCGCTCTCGTCCTGGGGCCGCTGTTTTTCCCGGGGGAGCTCGGTGTCCTCGCGTCTTTCGCGACGTTCTGGGCTGGCTTCCTCGCCCGCCCGCTCGGCGGCGTGATCTTCGGCCACTGGGGTGACACGTTTGGCCGCAAGAACGCCCTCATCACAACGCTGTTGCTCATGGGCGGGTGCACTACCGCGATCGGTTTGCTTCCAACCTACGACGTGGTGGGCTGGTGGGCGCCGGTAGCCCTGGTTGTTCTGCGGCTGGTGCAGGGCGTTGCGATGGGCGGCGAATGGGGCGGTGCCGTGGTGCTCGCCGCGGAGCACGCCCCTGGCAACCGGGGGATTCTGTATGCTGCGTTCGCGCAACAAGGCTCCCCGGCGGGCAACCTGTGCGCCTCCGGTATGTGGCTTCTGGTTGCGATGCTTCCCGACGACGCGTTCTTCACGTGGGGCTGGCGCATCCCGTTCCTGGTTTCTGCCGCACTCGTGGCGATAGGCCTGTGGATCAGGGTTTCCGTCGAGGAATCCCCGGCGATGATGCGCGGCAACCTCCACCGCCACGATGACGACCTCAACGCCGCTCCCGCCCGCGCCTCACGCGCCGGCAAGTCGGCTGCCTCCGCCGCCACCGCAACCAAGCCTGCACCAGACCGCAACAAGCGCGCTCGCCGCGAGGCCCCCATCGTGACTTTGTTCCGGGAGCATAAGGCGATGGTTCTCTGGGGCGTGGGCGCGAGTGTTTTGGCGACCACGGTCACGTATTTCAAGGCCACGCTCGCGCTGTCGTGGGCCACGGATGCGGGCTTGTTCACGCGGCAGGGTTTCCTTGCTATGGTCACGGCGGCTTTGGTGGTTCAGTTCTGTGTTCAGCCGCTGGGTGCTCTGTTGGTGCATCGTGCGAAGGAGCGCGGCCGCGTCCGCCGTACGGTCGCCGCGATGCTGATCCCTGAGATCGTGTTGCTCCCGCTCATGTTCGTTCTGATCAGCACGGGCAACCCTGCGCTTGCGGTCACAGGGATTTTCGCGGTCACGATCCCGCACGCGCTGTATTTCTCGGCGCTCGCGGGCTTGCTCTCGGAGTCATTCCCGCCCGAGGTCCGGTACACGGGCATTTCGTTGAGCTATCAGGTCGCCTCGTCGGTGTTCTCGGGTTCGGCGCCGCTCATCGGGTCCGCGATGCTCACGATGACCAGCGGGCACATCTGGCCTGTTGCTGTGATGGCGTCGTCGTTCGCCGTGTTGACGTTGGTTTCGGCTCTCAAGCTGTGTGGGTCTGGGATTGATAGAATCAGCGAGTAAGACCCTCAGTCGAAAGCGCGCGCTGGAGCGTGCGCCGACGATGAGGGTGTTTCCCTGCCAACGCACTAGAGCACATGTGCGCGAGGAGTAGATGCATGCCGGCCGTCGTTATTGTTGGCGCCCAGTGGGGCGATGAAGGCAAAGGCAAAGCAACCGACCTGCTAGGTGGTCGTGTTGATTACGTTGTGAAGCCGAATGGCGGTAACAACGCGGGCCACACCGTTGTGGTGGGTGGTGAAAAGTATGAGCTCAAGCTCATCCCGGCAGGTATTTTGGCCCCGAACGTGATCCCTGTTTTGGGTAACGGTTGCGTTGTGAACCTTGAGGCGCTCTTCGAGGAGATCGATGCGCTTGAGGCCCGCGGCGCTGACACGTCGCGTTTGCGTGTTTCCGCGAACGCCCACTTGGTGGCCCCGTACCACCAGACGCTGGATAAGGTTACGGAACGCTTCTTGGGTAAGCGCGCGATCGGCACCACTGGCCGCGGCATCGGCCCAACCTACATGGATAAGATCGGCCGCCTCGGCATCCGTGTCCAGGACATCTTCGACGAATCGATCCTGCGTCAGAAGATCGAGGGCTCGCTGCGCCAGAAGAACGAACTCCTGGTCAAGGTGTATAACCGCCGCGCGGTGACGGTCGAGGAGATCGTCGAATACTTCCTGAGCTTCGCTGACCGCTTGCGCCCGATGGTGATCGACGCTGAGCTCGAACTCAATAAGGCGCTCGATGAGGGCAAGGTCGTCCTCATGGAGGGCGGTCAGGCAACGTTCTTGGACGTCGACCACGGAACCTATCCGTTTGTGACCTCTTCGAACCCGACCGCCGGCGGCGCGTCCGTGGGTGCGGGCATCGGCCCGACCCGCATCCAGCGTTCGATCGGCATCATCAAGGCCTACACGACCCGCGTGGGTGCCGGCCCGTTCCCGACCGAGCTGTTCGACGACATGGGCGAACGCCTGCGCACCGTGGGTGGCGAGTTCGGCGTCAACACTGGCCGTCCGCGCCGCACCGGCTGGTACGACGCCGTGATGGCTCGCTACGCGTCCCGCGTCAACGGCTTCACCGACTACTTCCTGACCAAACTCGACGTTTTGACCGGCATCGAGAAGATCCCTGTGTGCGTCGCGTACGACGTCGACGGCGTGCGCCACGACGAAGTCCCGATGACGCAGTCGGAATTCCACCACGCTAAGCCGATCTTCGAATACTTCGACGGCTGGACCGAGGACATTTCGAGCGCCCGCACGCTCGATGACCTCCCGGAAAACGCGCGTAAGTACGTCAAGGCGCTCGAGGAGATGTCGGGCTGCCGCTTCTCCACGATCGGCGTGGGTCCGGACCGTGACGCGACCATCGTCGTGCGCGACCTGATCGGCCCGGTTGAGGACAACTGACCCCATCGGGTCTTGAAAAAGACCGTTACTAACATGTGAAGCCAGCGTGCATAGAGCGTTTGTTCTATGCACGCTGTGCTTTACCCCTGAGTGTGTAGAGTAGGCCTCACACCGCTTGTTGCAGACAGCAAGGAGAACGCGATGAAGATTTCCGTTGGCCAGTTCAGCCCGACCGCCGATGTCTTCGAGAACCTCGAAACACTGGATAAGTTGGCGCGGCAGGCCGCCTCTGAGAAGGCGGACATGATCGTGTTCCCAGAGGAATCGATGCTGTCGCTGGTTCAGGCTGGCGATGATTTCGCTGACCTTGTTGAGAAGGGCTGGGAGCGTTTCGCCCGCCAGGTTGGCCTGATCGCGGCGAGCCACGGCATCGCTGTTGTGGTGGGCGGCTATGAACCGAATGAGAACGGCAAGCCGTACAACACGCTTCTGGCTGTGGATGCGCATGGCGCGGAGCTAGAGACGTACCGCAAGATCCACTTGTATGACGCGTTCACGTTCAAGGAATCGAACCGTATTTCGGCTGGCGACCCGTCCCAGGTTGCGACGTTCAAGTACGGGAACCTGACGTTCGGAATGATGACGTGCTACGACGTCCGTTTCCCTGAGCTCGCCCGCAACCTCGCCCTGGCTGGCGCTGATGTTCTGCTGGTTCCGGCTGCGTGGTACAAGGGCGAGAACAAGATTGACCACTGGCAGACGCTTCTGAAGGCTCGGGCCGTGGAGAACACGGTGTGGGTTGTCGCCGCCGGTACGGCGTCGAATCAGACGATCGGCTACTCGGTCATTCTGGATCCGTTGGCGCAGCCTGTCGCTTACCTCGAGGACGAGCCGTACGGCTTGGTCACGGGCAAGGTCGGCCGCAAGAAGCTCAAGAACGTGCGCGAATACTTGCCGGTTCTTGAGAACCGCCGCCTAGGGGTCGATGCGCCAAAGGCCTGATCGCTGACCACAGGCTTGATTGCTGACCGCGGGCTAGCCGCGGCGTCGGCCTGCCCGGCCCGCGGGGTCAGCTGGCTTAAGGACTCAGCGCCGCGCGGGCGGCGCCGCTACATCCAGTCTTTCTTTTTGAAGACGATGAACAGGAACGCCGCGAACCCGAACATCGCTGCGAGCGCGAGCGGGTAGCCGAAGCTCCATTCGAGTTCGGGCATGTTGGTGAAGTTCATGCCGTAGATCGCGCCGATGAGCGTGGGCGCAAAGATGATAGCCGCCCAGCCGGAGATCTTCTTCATGTCTTCGTTTTGCCGCTGCGAAACGAGCGTCGCATTGACCTGCAGGATCTGGTTCAGAGCGTCGCGTAGTTCGGCGATGTCCGGGATGATCTGTGATAAGTGGTCGGAGACGTCGTCGAGGTACATCCGCAGTTCGGCGTCGGTCCCGTACCGGGTAGTACCGATCAACAGGCGGCGGATCACGGTCGCCAAGCCGTTAGACATTTGGCGTAGCTCGATGATCTCGCGGGACAAGCGGTAAATGCGCTCGGCAGCCGCAGGGTCACCTGAGAACACCTGCCGCTCAATTTCCTCTTTGTCAGTCTCGAGGCCACGCAGCACGGGGCCGTATCCGTCAACAACCGCATCGAGCACTGCGTGCAACACGGCTTCAGGGCCGTGCTGGAGGAGCTCGTTTTGTTCGCCGAAGCGGTGCTCAAGCCGGAAGCCTTTCGCCTGCCACGCACGCACCGCCGCCTGGTCCTGACACAGAACCGCCACCTGGTTGCCTCGCATCAAGAGGTTGAACTCGCCGAACACGACCTCTTCGATGTCGTCCTGATACGCGACGGAGTGGGTCACGACGAACAAGGTGTCACCTTGCCGTTCCGCTTTAGCGCGTTGCGACGGCGCCTGCAGATCCTCGAGCAACAGCGGGTGCAGATCCCAGGCTTCGGCGAGCTCTTCGATCTGCTGATCGGTCGGCTTATCCATCGAGATCACGACGATCTGGTCAGGGTGCTCCTCGGAGTACTTGCCTGCAGTCTCGATGGTGTGGGCGCCGGTCAGCGGGAACGCGCCTTCGCTGTCGAAAGAGACAGCACGGATGTTGTCCTTCGGCACGTGAGGGGTCCGGGAAGCAACAGGGGTGCGCTTATGACTCGAACGCCCCGGGAGAGGGGGCAGGCCGAGCTTGGAGCGAATCTTGTTGCGTGCAGACATGCCTCTATTCTGGCACCAGTTCCGGCGGTTTCTCGTCAGCACGCCGCACGGTGAGGCCTGCAACACCGACTGTGAACCGCGCCGCGGCAACCGCGGCCGTTACGCGCGCAACTGTCGCTTCGAGGAGATGACCCCGGTGTCGAAGCCTGCGAGGTGGAGCCCGCCGTGGAAGCGTGCGTGCTCGATCTTGATGCACCGGTTCATCACAGCAGCGAGTCCGCCGGCCTCCGCGATGCGGGCCGCTTCCTCGTTCCACAGGCCGAGCTGCGCCCAGAACACCTTCGCGCCCACGCGCACGGCGTCCTCAGCCACGCTCGGGAGGTCTTCGTTGCGGCGGAACGCAACCACGACGTCGGGCACCTCTGGCAGGTCATCGAGGCTTGGATAGACCGGCTCACCCAACAGCTCGGTGGCTCGCGGGTTGATGAAGTACAGCTTGTACGGCGCGGAAGACTGCAGGTAGGTCGCCACGAAGTACGCGGCACGCGCAGGGTTCGTGGAGGCGCCGACGATCGCAACGCTCTTCGCGGCACGCAACAGGTTCAGCCGCTGCGGGGCGGACGGGCCAACCCACGTGCTATTCGCTTCAGTAGTGGCGGTTTCGTTGCTCATTACGCTTCCTCCCCGTTCGCGGCACCGTTCACGGCGGCTTCCAACGCTTGGTCGAGGTCCCAGATGATGTCTTCAACATCCTCAAGACCCACCGAAATACGGATCAGGTCTTCACCGATCCCGCCAGCAACGAGCTGTTCGGCGCTGAGCTGTTGGTGCGTCGTGGACGCCGGATGCAACACGAGGGTCTTCGCGTCGCCGATGTTAGCCAGGTGGCTGGCCAGCTGCAGGTTCGCGATGAACTCAGCCCCGACGTCGCGCCCACCCTTGACGCCAAAGCTGAACACGGAACCGACGCCGTTCGGCAGCAGCTGCTTGCCGCGCTCGTGGTAGGCGTGGTCTTCGAGGCCGGCGTAGGAGACCCACTCGACGCGGTCGTCGTTAGCGAGCCACTGCGCTACCTTGCGGGCGTTGGCGATGTGCGCGTCCATGCGCTGCGGCAGGGTTTCGATGCCGATGAGCAGCTGCCACGCGGACTGCGGCGCCAGGGACGCGCCGATGTCACGCAACTGTTCGTTGCGCAGCTTCGTCAGGAAACCGTACTCGCCGAAGTTGCCCCACCACGATAAGTCGCCGTAGGAAGGGACCGGTTCGGTCATGGACGGGAAGTTGCCGTTGCCCCAGTTGAAACGGCCGGATTCAACGACGACGCCGCCCAGCGTGGTTCCGTGGCCGCCCAGGAATTTGGTGGCTGAGTGGATCACGATGTCCGCGCCGTGCTCGAGCGGACGGAAAATGTACGGCGGGGTCAGGGTTGAGTCCACAACGAGCGGGATGCCGTGTTCGTGGGCGAGGGCGCCGAGGCCCTCGATGTCGGTGATGACCCCGGACGGGTTCGCTACGACTTCGGTGTAGAGGACCTTGGTGTTCGGCTGGATCGCGGCGGCGAAATCCTCGACCTCGGTCGAGTCGATGAACGTGGTCTCTACACCGAAGCGGCGCAGCGTGACGTCGAGCTGCGTTACGGTTCCGCCGTAGAGCTTCGAGGACGCGACCACGTGATCGCCGGCTTGGCACAGCGCGGCGAACGTGATGAACTCAGCGGCCATACCCGAGGACGTCGCAACCGCGCCGATACCGCCCTCAAGCGAAGCCACGCGCTCCTCGAACGCCGCGACCGTAGGGTTAGCGATACGCGAATACACGTTCCCGTACTTTTGCAGCGCGAACAGCGTTGCCGCATCGTCCGCGTTTTCAAACACGAACGACGTCGTGTTGTACAGCGGGACAGCACGCGAACCGTGCTCCGAATCAGGGGTGGCACCCGCGTGCAGAGCGCGGGTACGGAAACCGAATTGACGGTCGGCAGAAGACATGGAACTCCTTTAACTCCATCGATCCCGGCATGAGCACCATTCGCTGCAGCGGTGGCGCTGCGTCGATGGTTGCTGCGGTGTCACAGGGCCAGGTCCCTCGACCGCTCTAGATGGTCAGCCACCATTATGCGCACGCACCACAGCCAGGGCAAACGCGTATGACGTACTAAGGCGCGCAGGGAATGGTGCGGCATGGGTGGGCAGGGTCATCGCACGATGCGTGGCGCGGCTTAAGCTGGACGTATGAGCACGAGCCCACTTCAGATCCCCTCGCTTGCTTTGGTCCGGCATGGCCAGACCGACTGGAATAAGGAACGCCGTTTCCAGGGGAGTAGCGAGGTGCCACTCAACGCAACCGGCATCGAACAGGCCCGCGCCGCCGCAGAAACCCTGCGAACTGATGCCGCATCACAATGGGGTAGCCCGTGGGACGTTATCCTCACCTCCCCGCAGCTCAGAGCACGCGAAACCGCTGAGATCATCGCTGAACACCTCGGGCTTGAGGCGCCGCGCGTCGTCGCCGGGCTCAAGGAACGCTCATACGGGCCCTACGAGGGCCGCGCTTACGGCGACCTCGACAAAGAGACCTTCACCTATCTCTTCCCGGCGCACCTACCCAACGTCGAAGAGATCGAGGCCCGCGGTAAAGAGCTCGGAATTCTCGAAGGAGTCGAATCCTCGAAAGACGCCGGCCACCGGGCCGTAACAGCGCTCGCCGAAGCGCTCCAGGGCAACCCCGGCCAGCGCGTCATCGCCGTATCCCACGGCTCGACCACCCGTTGTCTCCTCAACACCCTGGACGAGTGGAACATCAGCAACCCGGGCCTGAGCAACTGCGACATCCGCTACCTCACCCCAGCCCAAGAAGCCCACTTGCACCACATCCGGAACGCACTGCCCTAACTCGGCGCTGCGTCACGGCTCGGCGCTGCGTCACGGCCACCCACTACACTGGCTGTGACGCCGTTCACGGATGCAAGCCAAGGAATTCCATCATGAGCACCGCCAATTCGACTACGGCACACGAGCCGATCCCAGCAGAACTCAACGAGCAGATCGTGAGGTTGCGCCGCTATTTGCACGCGAATCCGGAGCTGGACCGGCACCTGCCAGTGACCCAAACGGCTGTGCTGGATGCGCTCGAGGGCACCGAGGGGATCGAGCTTCATACCGGGAAGGCCCAGTCTTCTGTGACGGCAGTCCTGCGCGGCGCCGCGCCGTTGCCTGAAGGCACGCGCCGCCCCGTGGTTCTGCTTCGTGGTGACATGGATGCGCTACCTGTCACGGAAGAAACCGGGCTCGAATATTCGCCGACCGAAGTCGGGAAAATGCACGCGTGCGGCCACGACATGCACACCGCGGGCCTCGTGGGTGCCCTGCTGTACCTTGCGCAACGTCGCGAGGAACTCACCGCCGATGTTGTGGGCATGTTCCAGCCGGCCGAAGAAACCGCTGGCGGCGCCAAAATCATGATCGAAGAAGGCCTGCTCGAAGCCGCGGGCCAGCCGGTCGATGAAGCGTACGCGATCCACGTGTACGCCGACCGCTACCCACACGGAACGTTCGTCTCCAAGCCGGGAACCATCCAATCCGGATGCGATGACCTCGTCATCACGGTCCATGGCAAAGGCGGCCACGGCTCTGCCCCGCACCAAGCCGCGGACCCGGTGCCAGTCGCGGCAGAGATCGTCCTTGGCCTGCAGACCATGGTGACCCGCCAGTTCGACGCGTTCGACCCCGTCGTCGTGACGGTTGGGTCGATCAAGGCGGGCTCAGCCGCGAACATCATCCCGTCCACCGCGACTATCGAAGTCACGCTGCGTTCCTTCAGCCCCGCCTCGCGCGAAAAGCTCGTGCCGGCGGTCAAGCAAGTCGCGAAGGGCATCGCGGAAGCGCACGGTATGAGCGCAAGCTACAGCGTCGAATGCGACTTCCCGGTGACGGTCAACTCCGCCGCACACGTCGACTACGTCGCGGAGACCGCGCGTGACCTGTTCGGGGAGCACGCCTACCGGGAGCTTCCGCGTACCGAAGCCGGATCGGAAGATTTCTCCGAAGTGCTTGAGCGCGTTCCGGGTGCCTACATCTTCCTGGGTGCTGTGACCCAAGGCGAAGACCCCACTAAGGTGCCGGGCAACCACTCGCCGCACGCGATCTTTGACGACCGCGTGCTCGGCCGCGGAGCGCGGCTCTTCGCGGAGCTCGCGCTACGCCGCGGGCCCGTCGCGCAGTAGCAACAAGACGTAGCAACGAACGACCAGCCCGCGGCGGTCGGGTCTGCGATGTGCGGGTCCACGGCCCTGATGAGCCGCGGACGCGAACATCTAGTAGTGGTAGGTGTCCGATGGGGCCGGGGCCGGATCGGATGCCTTCCGCCAGTGCACGTTGTAGGCCTGCGCAAGCTCCAGGATCTTGTTCGCGCGGGAAAGGCGCGGAAGGTCGGAGCCGTTGCGGATTTCGCCGCCGTCTTCCTCGAATTCCGCGAGGAACTCGTGCGCCCACGCAACGTCCTCGCCGGAAGGAGAGAGGCCCTCGTTGATGGTTGCGGTCTGCTCCGGAACCAGGCACAGCTTGCCGGTCATGCCGAAGTCGGTCGTGACCGCGGCGGCTTCGGCGAGCTTGAGACCCGTCGTCCCCACGGTCGGGCCGTCGATTGGGCCAGGCAGGCCGGTCGCTCGGGGCGCGATCGTGAACTGCGAACGCGCATAAGCGAGCGCCATCGGGCCGTCACCCATACCGGTATCGCGCCGGAAGTCGCCGATCCCGAACGCCAAACGGTACGTACCCTTCGCCGCGGCGATCGAATCAATACGCTGCAAGCCACGCGCCGTCTCAACCAAAGCAACCACAGGGATCCCCGGGAGCCGACGTGCGGTCTCGTTGACGTGGTCGGTCGATTCAACCATCGCAAGGATCACGCCCGCTAGGCCGCCCTCAGCCACAGGGCCGCCCACGGCGGCCGGCAGCGTGCGAGTTAGAGCCTCAACATCGCCTTCCCAGTACTTGGTCGCATAGCCGTTCATGCGCACCCAAGCCGTGTGGCCCGTCGTCAGCCATTCGACCGCGGCTTCACGGGCGGCAACCTTATCCTTGGGAGCGACGGCGTCTTCGATGTCCAAAACCACCACATCGGCGGCGGATTCTTCAGCCTCAGCGAAGCGATCAGGGTGCGCAGCGTTCGTCAAAAGCCACGAACGAGCGAGGTCCGGGCCGATCTTCTGACCAGCGGCGGTAGGGATCTGTGCAGGGAAAATAGGAGCCATGACCTCACGTTACTGAGTCTGGCGCTTCTTAACCCACGTTGTGACAACATATATCGCCGAAATCAACGCAATCCACACAGCGCCCGCGATGAGCGAGACCCGCGTACCTGGGAACCACGCCATCAAACCGATCACCAGAACCAAGAACGAGCCCGCGAAAATTGGGGTGATCGGCCACAACGGAACCGGGAACTCAAGCTCTTCCTTAGGGACGCCCTCGCGGCGCAGTTTGATGCGCATCGCGGTGTGGGAGAGCAGAACCATGCACCACAGCCACGTGATCGCGAACGCACCAACCGAAGCGACGACCGCGAAAGCCGACTCCGGCATCAAGAAGTTCAACACCACGCCTACGGTCAGCGCGCCCATCATGAGCAGCGCCGCAGCCCACGGAACGCCCTTACCCGTGGTCCGTGTGAACGCTCGTGGCGATTGCCCCAAGTGAGCCATACCGAACAACATACGGCCGGCACCATACGAGTTCGCGTTGATCGCGGAGATCGCGGCCGTGAGCACCACAACGTTCAAGATGTGCTGAGCCGCCGGGATGCCCAGGGTCGCGAAAATCTGTACGAACGGGGAGGTGTCCGAGCTCATGTGGTTCCACGGAACCAGCGTCATGATGACGCCCAAAGCTAGAACGTAGAACAGCAGAATGCGGATCGGCACGGAGTTCACAGCGCGGGGGATCGCGGTGTGCGGATCATTGGCTTCACCCGCGGTCACGGCGATGGTCTCAATGCCACCGAAACTGAACACGACCATCGTGAGGCACGCCAAAATACCCATCACGCCGTTAGGTGCCAAGCCGCCGTGATCGAAGAGGTTATGCAGGCCCGGGGTGGCCTCGCCCGGCACGCTCATGCCGAAGATCAGGATCGCGATGCCGCCGAGGATCATCGCGATAACGGCGCCGACCTTGATGATCGACATCCAGAACTCCATCTCACCGAACACCTTGACGTGCCGGGTGTTGATGCCCGCGATCAGCAACACGACCGCCGCAACCCAGATCCATTGCGGCGCGTTAGGGAACCACAACCCCATATAGACGGACACCGCGGTAACGTCCGCGATGGAGACGACGAGCATGCAGAACACGTACGTCCAGCCGGTCGTGAAGCCCAGATACCGTCCGAGGTACCGGGTCGCGTAGTCAGAAAACGCGCCGGCGACGGGGTTGCGCACCGCCATCTCACCCAAGGCGCGCATCACGATGAACACCGCGGCACCTGCCACGATGTAGGCGAGCAGAACGATGGGGCCAGCGGCCTTGATGGCGTCCGCTGACCCATAGAACAGCCCGGTTCCGATCGCGGAACCGAGCGCCATGAACTGGATGTGGCGCCCGGTCAGCCCTTTGGAGAGGGAAGTTTGCGCGGTCTGGTGGCCAACCTGAGGTGAAGCGTCGGTCTCTGACGACGTGTCTCTGCTAAAAGCCGTGTCTTTGCTAGAACGCATGCATCGAGACTAGGACGAACAGTGATCCAATGCACATTCACGTGAGGGCTTCTGTCGGCCTTCCGTCGAAGCTTGGACGAACTGATCTCAAATCAGCTCAAAGCGCGCATTTTCTCCGGTGCGGATTGAGTTATACGTGCCGAGGCCAGCTAACCCCGCGCGGCCGCCAGCACGTCCGGGATGCATTCTTCGTTGCGCAGGCTCGTGGTGTCGCCGAGCTGTTCTCCGGTGCAGGCCTGGGTCAGGATGCGCCGCATGATCTTGCCTGAACGGGTTTTCGGTACGTCGGGCACGAGGATGATGCGGGCCGGCTTAGCGATGGGGCCAATCTCCTTGGTTACGGTGTCGCGCAGTCGCTGCGTGAACTCCGCGATCGCTTCCGGGTCAGCCTCAGCGCCCAGCAGGCTCTGATCTCCGGGGACCACGAATGCGACGGCCGCGTGGCCGGTTTTCGCATCCGGTACGGGGCACACGCCGGCCTCCACGACGCCGGCATCGGTCACGAGTGCGGACTCGATTTCGATGGTCGAGAGCCGGTGACCAGAGATGTTGATGACGTCGTCGGTGCGTCCGAGGATCCAGGTGTCGCCGTCGGCATCGATTTTCGCGCCGTCGCCTGCGGTGAACCAACCGTATTCGGCGTAGGCCTTCCAGTAGGAGGTGTACCAGCGTTCCGGATTGCCCCACACGGTGCGCGCCATGGATGGCGGGAACTGGGTGAGCACGATGTTGCCTTGGGTTCCGGCCGGGGTTGGATTGCCTTGGTCGTCGACGACCGCGGTTGCGACTCCTGGCATGTCGCGTCCTACGCTGCCGGGCTTAACGGTGGCTGCGTCAGGCCGTGGTGTGAGGACTGTGGAGCCGGTTTCTGATTGCCACCACGTGTCGACCATGCTGATGCCCCGCTCAGGCTCCCCGATTTCGGGGTTGGCGGGCTGGTAGGTGTCGCGGCCGATCTGTTGGCGCAGCCAGCGGGCGGCCTCAGGGTTGACGGCCTCGCCCACTGTTCCGCCGAGGCGGATGCTCGAGAGGTCGTATTCGGCCGGGATTCCGTCAGGGAACCATCCCATGAGTGACCGCACGAGGGTTGGCGCGGTGTAGTAGGAGGTCACGCCGTAGCGTTGGATGACCTCGAAGTGCCGGCCAGGGTGTGGCACGTTCGGCACACCTTCGTAGATAACCTGCGTCGCGCCGGCCCCGAGTGGCCCATAGATTTCGTAGGTGTGGGCGGTGACCCACGCGAGGTCTGCGGTGCACCAGTGCACGTCGTTGTCGCGCTGTTCCGGGTCCGGGTGGGCGAAAATCTGGTTGTAGGTGGCCACTGCTCCGGTGAGGTAGCCGCCGGTCGTGTGCACGAGGCCTTTCGGTTTCCCTGTGGTTCCGGAGGTGTACATGATGAACAGCGGGTTTTCCGCATCGAACGCTTCCGCTGTGTGCTCCCGGGGCTGGCGTGGCACGATTTCGTCCCACCAGATGTCGCGGCCTTCGGTCCACGGGATGTCGCGGTGGCCGGTGCGGTCGATCACGAGCACGTGCTGAAGCTGATTGTCGCCGGACGCGGCTTCGTCCGCGATGTCTTTGACGGGCACGGCTTTGCCGCGGCGGTATTGGCCGTCGCTCGTGACGAGCAGTTTGGCGCGGGTGTCTTCGATGCGGAAACGCAGTGCTTCCGCGCTGAATCCGCCGAAAACGAGCGAATGCACGGCGCCGATGCGTGCGCAAGCAAGCGTGATGACGATGGTCTCGACGAGCACCGGAAGGTAGACCACGACGCGGTCGCCGCGGCCGATGCCAAGTTCCGTGAGCGCGTGGGCGGCCTGGGAGATTTCCTCGGTGAGTTCGCGGTAGGTCACGGTGCGGCGGTCGCCCGGCTCGCCTTCGAAGTAGAGCGCGACCTTGTCCCCGCTGCCGGCGGCAACGTGGCGGTCCGCGCAGTTGACGGCGGCGTTGAGGGTGCCTCCCGCGAACCAGGTTTGCTGGAGCCCTTCCTGAGTTTCAGGGTTGGGCGGGGTCAGCGTGTGCACGGTGTCCCACGGGGTCTCCCACGTGAGCTGGGCGGCCTGTTCCGCCCAGTACGCCTGATGCTCTGCGGGGCTGAGCTGTGCACCTGCGTCCTGTGCGGTGCTAGCTTGATGCGCGGATGTTGACGTCAAAGTCATGCTGTGTCACTCCATCGATCCTGGCGTGAGCACCATGCCCGGCGTAACCGGGGTGGTTGCTGCGGCGTCGTAGAGCCAGATCTCTCAGCCGCTCTGGATGGTTGTGGTGTCCATGGTGGGTGACGAAGGCGGCCTCACGCAAATCACGTGGGCGTGTGTGTCATGTTGCTCAACATGCGAAACGTAGCGAAAGCGTCCGATGCGGTGGTTGCGTTTCAGCGGTTGTTACGGGATTGCCGCAGCCGCCACTTAGGTGCCGCACCTTCTGTGCGCGCTTGTGAACGCTGGGCTCGCATGTGATGGACGCGCCGCGCCTGTGCACGGCGCTGCTGATCTGCCCGCGGCCGAGGCTGGTTCTGAGTGACAGAGCCGCTGGTTTCCCGCTGAGTGACCACCGCATCGGAAGCGGAATCTGTGGTGCCGTCCGTGCGGGACCCAGCCGCCGCATCGACCACGGGGATCGCGCCAGTGGACGGGTTCGCGCTGCGGGCCTCACGCCGCAGGATCGACGGGATGCGTCGCCGCGGCAAACGGATCTCCGCCGGGCCGGGGAGATACAGGTTGTACTTCTGGGCGAGAATCACGAGGATCGCGACGCTGAACATCGCAACGAACATGCCCCAATCGGGGAGCTTGACGTAGAAAAACACGAGCATCTGCACGGAACCGAACAGCGAGGCCGTCGCGTACAGCGGGGAGCGCCTGAACACGGTCGGCACCTGACCGACCATGAAGTCACGGATCATGCCGCCACCCACAGCAGTCATGACACCCAACAGAAGTGAGGGCAACCAGTCCAAGCCAGCAGCGAGAGCCTTCAGAGTTCCGGTAGCCGACCATGCACCCAACGCGAGACCATCCAAGACAGTGAGCACGCGCGTCGTCCAATTGCCGTTGAGCGGCATGAGGAACGCGATAAACGCGCCCAGGATCGCGGCCGGCAGATACCACGGGTTGGTGGTTGCGACGGGTGGGCCCTGGTCGATCATGAGGTCGCGGACAATACCGCCGCCGAGCGCGGTGACGATCGCCATGACAACGAAGCCGACGGGGTCGAAGTTCATGCGCCGAGCGATCACGCCGCCCATGATCCCGTTGGTGACAAGCGCGATGATATCGACGGTCAAAAACACTTCTGGCCGTGCAAATTCCACGTCGCTGTAGCCCTTTCGCTTGCAGAAACCCGTGTTCTGAGATGCTGCTATTCCTCCGCAAGTGTAGTGCTTGATGATCCCAGTATTGACCGGTGGGTGGCGTCATTTAACGTCATCGAAAACCTCGATTTGCGTGAGGTGCCAGGTGTGGCTTTATGCTGAATCCGTATCCATCCAGAGCGGCCGAGAGATCTGGCTCGTTGACGCCGCAGCAACCATCCCGGTGGGTTCCCTAGTGGGAATCGTGAGGGAAAGGTGCTCCCGCCAGAAGACGATGGCGCAGCATTTCAGGGCTGCGGGAAAGGGTTAGCATGTCGTCTGAAAAACCGATTCTTCTCAACGCTTTTGCGATGAACACGATTGGTCATCAGTCCCCGGGCCTGTGGAAGCACCCTGAGGACACGTCGCGGGATTACAACAAGCTTTCTCACTGGGTTGAGCTTGCGCAGATCCTCGAAGAGGGCCGTTTTGCCGCCCTGTTCCTCGCCGATGTGATGGGTGTCTATGACGCCTATCAGAATTCCCCGGAGACCGCACTGCGTTCGGGCGCCCAGATCCCGTTGGCTGATCCGGCGGTCATCGTTTCGGCCATGGCGGCGGCGACGAAGAACCTCGGTTTCGGCGTCACCGCGGGCACCGCTTACGAGCACCCGGTTGGCCTGGCCCGCCGCTTGGCGAGCTTGGACCACTACACTGGCGGCCGCGTCGGCTGGAACGTTGTGACGGGCTACCTTGAGTCTGCGGCGAAGAACTTTGGTCAGACCCGCCAGATGGAGCACGACGAACGCTACGATCACGCGGACGAGTACATCGACGTCGTGTACAAGCTGCTGGAGGGTTCGTGGGAGGACGATGCAGTTGTTGCCGACTGCGAATCCGGCCTGTTTGTGGACCCGGACAAGGTGCACGAGCTCGAGCACGAAGGTAAGTGGTTCAACGTTCCGGGCATCGCGATTACGGAGCCGTCCCGTCAGCGTACGCCGGTGATTTTCCAGGCCGGCACGTCCTCCCGCGGTATGGCTTTTGCGGGTAAGCACGCTGAGGCTGTGTTTGTTTCGCAGGCGACCAAGGAGGGCCTGGCCAAGACGGTTAAGAAGATCCGCGAGGCTACCGTTGCGGCCGGACGTAACGCTGACGACGTCAAGATTTTCGCGATGATCACCCCTGTTGTGGGTAAGACGAACGAAGAAGCGTGGGAGAAATTCCGCGAATACCAGTCTTATGCCGATGAGCAGGGCGCGTTGGCGTTGCTCGCGGGCTGGACGGGCATCGACTTGTCTGAATACCCGTTGGACGCGGTGATTAGTGAGGACGTGGAATCCAACGCGATCCAGTCGGCTGTGAGCATGTTCCAGGCGGCCTCGGGTGATTCCGATAAGCCGTGGAATGTGGGCCAGCTGGCTCGCTACATCGGTGTGGGTGGCTTCGGTCCGGTTGCTGTGGGCACGGGCCGTGAGATTGCCGAGCAGTTCCATGAATGGGTCCGGGATACCGGTGTTGACGGCTTCAACGTTGCTTACGCGGTCAAGCCGGGCACGTTCCGCGACGTCGTTGACTATGTGATTCCGGAGCTTGAAGCGCTGGGTGTCTATCCGACCGCGGAAGAGTTCGCGGAGGACACGATCGCGTGGGACGCGGACCGCCCTGCTGAGGATCAGGCCGGCTCTTCTTTGCGTCACGCTTTGTTCGGTCGTGGCGACCGTCTGCCGGAGAACCACCCGGGTGCTGCGGTGCGTCGCGGTAAGTGAAAGAATCCCTTCACCTATTGACTCTGCTCTGGAGACACAAGAAGATGTGAACTATGTAGGCATGTTGTGTGCCATATCACCAGGGTAGGGAAATAAGACATGAAGGAACCGCGAGGTTGCAACGCTAGACCAGTGTGTCAGCGTGCACCTCGTGTTTCTTTTGCTGTTAAAGCAGGGCTTGGAATCGCGGCGCTTGGTTTTGCGTGTGCGTATCCGGTGGTGAACATTCAAGCTGCCGATGTGGCGCACTCGGCGGTCGCTTCCGAGGACTCGGATCGTAATTCGAACATGCCGTCTTTGCCGGAATCAAGCGCTCCGGGAAATTCAGAGCTGGGAAGCTCGGCGCCGGTAAGTTCGGCACCGGTAAGTTCAGATCCGAGAAGTTCAGATCCGGCCGGCACGGCACCAGCGGAGCCGGCGCCAACGACGCCATCGACTTCGGAACCAAGGACCCCGAACCCTACACATCCGAGTCCAACGAACCCGAGCGTGACGCACCCGGCTCCAACGCATCCAGGCCCAACGAACCCAGGCCCAACGGATCCGAGCGCGACGAACCCGAGCGTGACGCACCCGCACCCGACGCATCCAAGCCCTACGGCACCGAGTGAGGACTTCACTCCTTCCACTGGGCCAACACAAGGGGACGGGCCCACCGCATCGGCATCCGAAAGCCTAGTCGTATCGGAGACGCCGCTCGACGCGCCGGCGCACGCAACCACTGTCGATACGCAACGAAGCAAAATCCACGGCGGTCCGGGAATGGCCACACCTCAAGGTCTCAAACCGACCCAAGCGAAGCGTGTCCCTGTGGTGCTGCGCGAAGTTCCGAACGGGACCCCGCCGACAAACGGCGCTCCTACGAGCACCAAGATGCACGTGATCTACAAGGTCGAGAAAGCTCCTGAACCGACGTTGGGCACGGTGAACGTGGAACCTGTAGCGGACGTTAACGAGACCGCTAAAGGCATCGGCACCGCGGTCGGCGGTGGGGTCGCGCTGTTCGCGATCGCTCTGTGGGGCCTGCTACGCGGCCACAGAATCTAGCCAGAGAACGCTTTAACAAGCGAAGGTGTGGGCACCAGGTTGATCCTGGCACCCACACCTTTTCGCTGTATTAGAGGCTGCGCTGTATTCGATGGCTGCGCTGGGTTACTCAGCACACCGGCTTAGCCGAAGTAGCGCTCCATGGTCTTGCCCCAGCCTTCACGAACCTCGTCGAGGGTCGCGGAGAACTCGCCCTGAACCTCGATCGCGTTGGAAGACGCATCGACAACACCTAGGCGAACGTGCGCGAAGCCGCGCGCCGCAGCCATAGCGGTGAAACGCTCTTCTTCGGAACGTGGCAAGCACACGAGTGCGCGAGCCTGCGACTCGGAGAACAGAGCGGTGAACGTGTCGATGCCGTCACGCTGCTTGAGCTCATCCAGGTTCACGCGCACGCCAACGCCGTAGCGCATCGACATCTCAACCAGGCCTGCAGCGAGGCCGCCTTCGGAGAGGTCGTGTGCGGCATCGAACATGCCGTCGCGGGAACCAGAAACCAGAAGCTGGCCGAGCGTGCGCTCGGCGTCCAGGTCAACCTTAGGAGGAAGGCCGCCGAGGTGGTCACGCATCGCGGCGAACTCGGAGCCGTCCAGCTCATCGCGGGTCACGCCGAGCAGGTAGACGGCGTTGCCGTCGTGCTCTTCACGCCAACCGGACACGGTGCGTGCCGTGACGTCGTCGAAGCGACCCATGACACCCACGACAGGGGTCGGGTGGATCGGGGTCTCGCCGGTCTGGTTGTAGAGCGAAACGTTACCGCCAGTGACCGGAACCTGAAGCTCGAGGCATGCATCCGAAAGACCCTCGATCGCCTGAACCAGCTGCCACATCACGTTCGAGTCCTCAGGGGAACCGAAGTTCAAGCAGTCGGTCACGGCCATCGGGGTAGCGCCCGAGGTCGCGACGTTGCGGTACGCCTCGGCCAAAGCCAGCTGAGCGCCAGCGTATGGGTCGAGGAAGGCGTAGCGGCCGTTCGCGTCGGTTGCGAAGCCAACACCCATGCCGGTGTTCTCGTCTACGCGAATCACGCCGGCGTCGTCAGGGGACGCCATCGCGGTGTTACCGCCAACGTTGGCGTCGAACTGCTGGGTGACCCACGACTTATCGCACAGGTTAGGGCGCGCCATGAGCTCGAGCATCGCCTGCTTGAGGTCCTCGCCCTGCTCCGGCAGGTTCTTACCGGCCTCGGAGGAACGGAACGTGTCAGCCTGGAGCGCGTCCTGGTAGTCAGGGCGAGCGTATGGGCGGTCGTATTCAGGGCCCTCTTCAGCGGCGGTCTGCGGATCAATGTCCACAATGACCTCGCCGTTCCAGGTGATGATGAGGCGTGGTTCCTCGGTGATCTCACCGATCCAGGAGTATTCGACACCGTAGTGTTCCAGGACCTTCTCGAACGCTTCAGCGTTCTCAGGGGTCACTACGGCCATCATGCGTTCCTGAGATTCGGACATCAGGATCTCGGATGGGTTGAGGCTCGGGTCGCGCAACAGCACGTCCTTGAGCTCAACGTTCATGCCCACGCCACCGTTGGAGGCGAGCTCGCTGGTCGCGCAGGAAATACCTGCCGCGCCGAGGTCCTGGATCGCGACGACGAGCTCTTCACGGAACAAGTCGAGGCAGCATTCGATGAGGACCTTCTCAGCGAACGGGTCACCCACCTGAACGGCAGGGCGCTTGGACGGCTTGTCTTCCTCGAAGGAAGCGGAAGCCAGAACCGAGGTGCCGCCGATGCCGTCGCCGCCGGTGCGCGCACCGAACAGGACCACACGGTTGCCTTCGCCCTTAGCGTTCGCGAGGTGGATGTCCTCGTGACGCATCACGCCCACAGCGAGCGCGTTGACGAGCGGGTTGCCCTGGTAGACGGAGTCGAACACGGTCTCGCCGCCGATGTTCGGCAGGCCGAGCGAGTTACCGTAGCCGCCGATGCCGGCGACGGCGCCGTGCACGACGCGGGCGGTGTCTGGGTGGTCGATCGCGCCGAAACGCAGCGGGTCCATGACCGCTACGGGGCGGGCACCCATCGAGATGATGTCGCGAACAATACCGCCGATGCCGGTAGCGGCACCCTGGTACGGCTCAACGTAGGACGGCGAGTTGTGGGACTCGATCTTGAAAGTCACGGCCCAGCCGTCACCGAGGTCGGTCACGCCAGCGTTCTGGCCCATACCAACCAGGGTGTGCTTCTTCATCTCGTCGTCGACCTTCTTACCGAAGGAACGGAGGTGAATCTTCGACGACTTGTAGGAAGCGTGCTCCGACCACATCACGGAGTAGATCGCGAGCTCGGAATCCGTTGGGCGGCGGCCGAGGATCTTCTTGATGTCCTCGTATTCGTTTTCCTTGAGACCCAGTTCAGCCCACGGCTGTTCTACGTCTGGGGTGGATTCGGCGTCAGCGACGGTGTCAAGGATGAAGTCTTGGGTGGTCACTTGGCGTCCTCCACAAAGTTGCTAATCAAGGAAGTGAACACGGTCAGGCCATCGCGGCCGCGGCCGTCGTCGGGACCAAAGCCCAGCTCAACTGCGTGCTCTGGGTGAGGCATCAGACCAACCACGTTGCCGGCTTCGTTCGTGATGCCGGCGATGCTGCGGCGGGAACCGTTCGGGTTCCAGCCTTCGTAGCGGAACACGACGCGGCCCTCGGCTTCGAGCATGTCGAGGGTCTTTTCGTCAGCGACGTACTGGCCGTCCTGGTTCTTCAGCGGGTAGACCACGCTCTGGTACTTCTCGTACAGGCGGGTCCACTTGGTTTCGTTGTTTTCGATGGTCAGCGGCTGATCACGGCGAATGAACTTGAGGTGATCGTTCTTGATCATCGACCCCGGAAGCAGGTGGGCTTCCGTGAGGACCTGGAAACCGTTGCAGATACCGAGCACTGGGAGCTTATCGTCCGAGTTAGCGGCGTCGATGATGCTGTCCATGACCGGCGCGAAACGAGCGATAGCGCCCGGGCGCAGGTAGTCGCCGTAGGAGAACCCGCCAGCGATCACAACAGCCTGAACATCCTTGAGGTCGCCATCCGCGTGCCACAGGTTCACTGGCTCGCCGCCGGCCAAGCGCACCGCACGGCACGCATCGCGGTCATCGAGCGTTCCAGGGAACGTGACAACGCCGATCTTGACGCCCGAGTTCGGGTAGGTGTCCACGGAGTTATCAACCAAGAAAGGGAAATCAGTGGTGCGGGGCATTACTGACCGTCCTCAACCACAGCCACGTTGACAACGTCTTCGATGACCGGGTTGGACAGCAGGGTCTCAGCGGCTTCGCGAGCTGCAGCCAAGGTATCTTCGGTCACTTCACCGTCCACGGTCAGTTCAAAGCGCTTGCCCTGACGGACTTCGCTGAACTGGTTGAAACCGAGGCGAGGGAATGCACCGAGAATTGCTTTACCCTGCGGGTCCAGAATCTCGGGCTTGGGCATGACGTCAACGACGATCCGGGCCATGTTGTGGGATCTCCTGAGGTGGCAGTTTTTTGCCGCGAGCACACGAAAGTGGTGCTGGCGCACTTGCCTCTCTATCTTATCCGTTTACGGCCACGCGTGGGATGTGATGCGTCTAGATGATGCCTTGGTTGAGCATCGCGGTTGCTACGCGGCTGAAGCCGGCAACGTTCGCGCCGAAAACATAGTCCCCACCGCGGCCGTACTTATCGGCGGATTCGAGGCAGGTTTCGTGGATGTTCTCCATGATTTCGGTGAGGCGCTGGACGGTGTAGTCGAACGTCCAGGAGTCGCGGGACGCGTTCTGTTGCATCTCGAGCGCGGAGGTCGCAACGCCACCGGCGTTAGCGGCCTTACCTGGGCCGAAGAGGACCTTTGCGTCGCGGAACGCTGCCACCGCATCGGGGGTCGATGGCATGTTTGCGCCTTCGGACACGGCCTTGACTCCGTTGCGGATCAAGGTGTGGGCGTCGCGGCCGTTGAGTTCGTTCTGGGTTGCGCATGGCAGCGCGACGTCGGTCGGCAGATCCCAGATTGAGCCGTCGGTGACAACGCGGGCGCCGTTGCCTCGGCGTTCGGCGTAGTCAGAGATGCGGCCGCGTTCGACTTCCTTGACCTGCTTGATGAGCTCGACGTCGATCCCGTTCGGGTCGTAAACGTAGCCGGAGGAGTCGGAACACGCCTGCACGGTCGCGCCGAGCATCTGGGCTTTCTGCATCGCGTAGATCGCGACGTTACCGGAACCGGACACGGTGACTTTGGCGCCGTCGAAGGATTCGCCGCGGGTCTTGAGCATGGATTCCGCGAAGATCACGGCACCGTAGCCGGTCGCTTCGGTGCGGGCACGCGAGCCACCCCACAGGAGGGCTTTACCGGTGAGGACGCCGGATTCGTAGGCGTTGGTGATGCGGCGGTACTGGCCGAACATGTAACCAATTTCGCGTGCGCCCACGCCGATGTCACCTGCAGGGACGTCGGTGTACTGGCCGATGTGGGAGGCAAGTTCGGTCATGAACGACTGGCAGAAACGCATGACTTCCGCATCGGATTTGCCGTGCGGGTCAAAGTCGGAGCCGCCCTTACCGCCGCCGATTGGCATGCCGGTCAGCGAGTTCTTGAAGATCTGCTCGAAGCCGAGGAACTTGATGATGCCGATGTTGACGGAAGGGTGGAAGCGCAGGCCGCCCTTGTACGGGCCGAGGGCGGAGTTGTACTGCACGCGGAAGCCGCGGTTGATCTGAACCTGGCCGTTGTCGTCAACCCACGGGACGCGGAAGATGATCTGGCGTTCTGGCTCGCATAGGCGCTGCATGATCCCGTACTCCATGAGTTCGGGGTGCTTCTTCACGACCGGGCCGAGCGAATCGAAGACTTCTGCAACTGCTTGGTGGAACTCTGGTTCGCCAGGGTTGCGTCGAAGTACGTCAGCGTATGCATCCTCAAGCTGTGGTTCCACAGTTCCTCCTGAAATCGTTTTGCAGGTCTCCAGTGTAGAAAAATTTGGTGCCGGGCCGGTTTTTTATTTCATAACGGCCGGCAATGTGAAGAATCAGGTCGATTTGTCTAGGCCGTGTGCTGAGGCGATTCGTTGAGGCGGCGGGCCTAGCTGGCGGCTGGGACTTGTGGGTGGCGGATTCCGGGGTGGGTTTTAGGGATGGAACCGAACAGCATCCAGCCGGACGCGATGAGGCTCACGGCGAAGAGCGGGTAGCTGAGCAGTACGTGGGCTACGGAGAGCCCGATGACTTGGCCGGTGGCCCAGAAGTAGCCGAGCACGATGACGCGGACGCCGTATTGAGCAACCCAGAACCAGGATGCTCGGTTGTAGGCGCGCAGGATTACAGGGTCTTTACGCCAGGTTGTTTTGGTTCCGAGGATCGCACCGAGCACGATCCCGAGGAACGGCCAGCGGACCATGATGGAGGCCATCCACGCGAGCATCGAGGCGGCGTTGGAGAGGAGCCGGAGCAGGAAGAAGTCGACGGCGTTGCCGGTGTAGACCGCGACGGCGGCCGAGGCTACGACGGCGAGGAGCCCGAAGATGACGGAGGTCAGTTTGCGCCGTTGGTAGAGCGCGAGGCCCGCGATGATGAGCCCGGAGAGGGTTGCCGCTGCGCCGCCGATGACGACGTTGTTGTCGCTCAGCATCCATGCGATCACGAACACGACGGGCGGGATGGTCGCTTCGATCGCCGGGCGCGCGCCGCCGAGCAGCTCCATGAGGGACTCGGACTTGGCGTCTGCCTTCGGCGTAGCGTGCTCCGACCTGTTGCGCTCGGCGCGCTCATGTGGTGTGGGCATAAGCGCTAGTCTAGTTTCCGACCATCGTGTGTTCTGGCTCATACTCTGGCTGTGGGGAAGGTGAGGTTTCGTGGCCAAGGCAACTCCGGCATCGGACGCAACTGTTTCAACTGACGCAACTGTTTCCGCGGAAGCAATCGAAGCGCTAAACGAGGCGATGCGCGGCAGCATCGCGACGGATGAGGCGACGTTGCGTGCGTATTCGATTGACCGTTCGGGTGTTGAGCCTGATGGTGTCCCGGTTGCGGTGGTGTGGCCGGAGGATACGGGGCAGGTTCAGGCCGCGGTGCGGTGGGCGCGCGAGCATGGCGTGAGTGTGGTCCCGCGGGGCGCGGGCACGGGGCTTGCGGGGTCGGCGACGGCGGGCTCGGGTTCGCTTGTTGTGTGTCTTGAGCGAATGAATAAGGTTCTGGAGGTTTCGGCGGATGACCGCTTGGCGGTGGTTCAGCCGGGCATTTTGAACGATGAACTCAACGCAGTGCTGCATAAGGATGGCTTGTGGTGGCCTCCGGATCCGGCGTCGAAGGCGATTTCCACGGTGGGTGGCAACATCGCCGCGAATGCTGGCGGGTTTTTGTGCGCTAAGTATGGCGTGACGCAACAGTGGGTTTTGGGGCTCACGGTGGTTTTGGCTGATGGCCGCGTGGTATCGATGGGCCGACGCACCGTCAAGGGTGTTTCGGGTTATGACATCACGTCCATGCTGATCGGTTCCGAAGGCACGTTGGGGATCATCGTTGAGTGTGTTTTGAAGGTGCGTCCGTTGCAGTCTGCCGAGCGCGCGACCTTGGTTGCGGTGTGTGATTCCGCTGTCGATGCGGCGGCTGCTGCGAGTGCTGTGACGGCGGCGAATCTTCAGCCGGCGATGATGGAGCTTCTGGACGAGGTGACCTCGGCCGCCGTGGTGGGGCACTTGGTGGCTACGGACGAAACGTTCGTGGACCCGACTGAGGGCAAGCCGGCGTCGTTGCTTTTGGTTCAGACGGACGGCTTGGGTGCCGCCGCGGAGTTGGCTCAGGTGCACGACGCTGTGGCTGGTTTCGCGCGGCATGTTCGGGTTGCGCAGAGCGATGCCGAGACCGAGGCGCTGATCGGTATGCGGCGCGCTGTTTTCCCTGCGATTGAACGCATGGGCGGAAGCGTTTTGGTTGAGGACATCGCTGTTCCGCGGACGCGGATGGCGGAAGCGTTCACGCGGATGCGCGAGATCGAACGCAAATATGGGGTTACGTTGCCGAGCGCGGCTCACGCAGGTGATGGCAACATGCACCCGGTGTTCGTGTTCGAGCCGGTCGCGGGCGAGACGGGACTTGACGCGGTTCCGGCCCACGTGTGGGAAGCCGCCGACGAGGTTTTCACTGTCGCGTTGGAGATGGGCGGAACGCTCACCGGCGAACACGGCGTGGGCTTGCTGAAGAAGCGTTTCCTTCCGGAAGAGCTCGGGGAGGATCAGACGGAACTGCAGCAACAGTTGCGGAAGGTTTTCGATCCGGACGGGATCATGAACCCCGGCAAGGTCCTCGACTAGCCGGCGGCAACGCGGATCGCAGCGACCGCATCGAGCCCTCGCTGGCGTAGCTTCTGCGAGCGCTCGGAGAACCCGCGTTGCCGCTCAACGTATTCGGCCTTGCCGTCCGCGGTTTCGATCCGGATGGGTTCGAAACCCCAGTCGCTCAGGTCGTAAGGGGAGGCCTGCATGTCCATGATGCGGGTGTCCCACGCGAGCTCGAACGCGTCCATGATGAGCCCCGAATCCACCAAGGGCGCGAGCTTGTACAGCCACTTGTAGACGTCCATCCCGGCGTGCAAACACCCGGGCTGCTCAAGCGCAACCTGCTTCTCACGCGTAGGCGTGAACTGATTCAAACCGCGAGCCTGCGGCGCATAAAACCGGAACGCATCAAAGTGTGTGCAACGGATCTGGTGGGTCTCAACCACCTCATCCGTGCCAAAGGATCCCAGCCGCAACGGAACATAATCGTGCCGCACCCCGTTCTCTTCGGACTTATAGGCCATAGCCCACTCGTGCAGCCCAAAACACGAAAAGCTACCCGGCTTCGCCGCAACCGAACTGAAGATCGTGTCAGCGAAGTCCACCATCCGCTCCCGCGCCGCCATGAACCCCGCGGCATCCACCGTGACGCCCGGAGTCCCGCGGCCGTCGGCATCCTCAACCACCGTATAAAAGCGCCATCCAGAGCGCTCAGCAACCGCATCGTCCCCTAACAAAACCACCCCGGGACCGGCATGCCAGCGCTCCAGCTGCGCCGGCGGGAACGAGTAATACGTGAACAAGAAGTCATAAATCGGGTGGGTTTCCTGCCGCGCTCGCCGTTGCCGGAACGGTTCCGTGTACGCGCGGGCGCGTTCGGTGTGGGCCTGCGCCTGGGCACGCCACTGGTCCGGTGAAAGCAAGATGGGCATACATCCATTGTGGACGATGCGGGCCACAGCCACGCGTGCGATGCTGCGATGCGGCCGCGCCTCACCGACGCTCAACCGATGGCGCCCATCGGGCCGAGCCTGCGTAGACTCTTCAGTTGGTATCAGTTGTTGCAAACCGTTGGTTTGCGGTTCTCAGGAGCACCATTGTCCTTTTTGCCTCCGACGGCCCCCGCTGAGTTGCGGGCCGCGTTTGAATCCACCGAAACCCGCACCGAGAAGGATTCGCTCGGTACACGCGAAGTCCCGGCCGAGGTGCTGTGGGGTATTTCCACACTCCGTGCCGTAGAGAACTTCCCGATCACGGGCCGCACCGTTGGGCAGATCCGTGAGCTCGTGTGGGCTTTGGGTGCCGTGAAGCTTGCCGCTGCGCGCGCCAACCATGAGCTGGGCCGGCTTGATGACGCCCGCTGCCAGGCGATCGAGGCCGCGGCGCAAGAGGTCATGGACGGCAAGTGGGATTCCCAGTTTGTGATCGACCGGGTCCAGGGCGGCGCCGGAACCTCAACGAACATGAACGCGAACGAGGTCATCGCGCACCGTGCGCAGCAGATCATCGGTGACGATTCGATCGAGATCAACCCGATCGACCACGTCAACGCGGCGCAGTCCACCAACGACGTCTACCCGTCCGCGCTCAAGCTCGCGTTGCACTGGGCGATGCGCGGACTCATTGACGAGGTCGCGCTGCTCGCTGATTCCTTCGGTAAGAAGGCGATGGAGTTCGCGGAGATCACCAAGATTGGCCGCACCCAGCTTCAGGATGCCGTGCCGATGACGCTGGGCCAGGAGTTCGGTGCGTTCGCTGACGCGATGCGTGAAGACGTCGTGATGCTGCGGAACTTCATCCCACACCTGCTGGAGCTCAACCTGGGTGCCACCGCGATCGGTACCGGGATCACGGCGCCGGTCGGCTACCGCGAGCTTGTGCTCAAGCACCTCCAGCAGATCACCAAGAACAACGTGATCGGTGCCCGTAACCTCGTTGAGGCGACCTCGGACACGGGTGTTTTCGTGCTCGTTTCCGGCGGCCTCAAGCGCACCGCTATCAAGCTCTCCAAGATCTGCAACGACCTGCGATTGCTTTCGTCCGGCCCGCAGGCTGGCCTCAACGAGATCAATCTGCCGCCGATGCAGGCTGGGTCTTCGATCATGCCGGGCAAGGTCAACCCTGTGATCCCGGAGGTCGTCAACCAGGTTGCGTTCCGCGTGGTTGGCGCTGACACGACGGTTGCGATGGCGGTTGAGGGCGGCCAGATGCAACTCAACGCATTCGAACCTGTGATGGCGGATGTTCTGTTCGACGCGATCGAGTCCCTGCGCAACGCATGCGCGACGTTGCGGTTGCGTTGCGTTGACGGGATCGAAGCGAACGAGGACGTGCTCTCGCGGCGGGTCGCCGAGTCCGTGTCTGTTGTGACTGCGCTGTCGCCGCTGATTGGTTATGCACGCTCCGCCGACCTCATGAAGCAGGCGCTCGAAGAGAACGTATCCATCATCGATCTCGCCGTCCAAGAAGGCGTGCTCGACGAAGCCACGATCCGCCGCGCGATTTCCGACGCAACCGGCCACACCCAAACCGTGGAATAACCCTCAACTTAAACAACGATTTGGTGGGCAGTTCGTACATGAACTGCCCACCACATCGTTATATGGCTTTCCGCGGCTCGGCCGCTCGGCTGGCGGTAGGAAGGCTAGCGACCCGTGCCGCCGTAGACCGTGGCTTCCTGATCGGTGTCCAGGCCGAATGCGGTGTGGATCGCTTCGACAGCCTTCGCGAGCTTGTCTTCGTGGGTCACGATCGAGATGCGGATCTCAGAGGTCGAGATCAGGTCGACGTTGATGCCCGCCTCATGCAGGGCGCGGAAGAACGTCGCAGAGACACCAGCGTTAGAGCGCATCGCAGCGCCAACCAGCGAGACCTTACCGATCTTGTTGTCCTGCTCGATGTCCTCAAAACCGACCTCAGATTGAGCCTCGCGCAGCGCAGCAACCACGCGGTCGGCCTGAGCCTTCGGCACGGTGAACGTGATGTCAGTCTTACCGGAACCCGCCGTGGAGACGTTCTGAACAATCATGTCCACGTTCGTGTCCGCCTGAGCGATCACCTCAAAGATATGGGCGGCCTTACCCGGGATATCCGGGACGCCAATAACGGTGACCTTCCCCTCGGAGAGGTCGTGAGCTACGCCGGCAACGATCGGTTGTTCCAATGGTTCCCCCTCCGGGAGTTCAATCTTGTCTGAAGCGTCGGGGACAATCCACGTCCCCTCATTGTGGCTAAACGACGAACGCACATGAATCGGGATCCCGAAACGGCGTGCATACTCGACGCAACGCAAATGCAGAATCTTCGAGCCGTGCGCCGCAAGCTCCAACATCTCTTCGCTCGAGAGAGTATCGAGCATACGTGCATGATGAACCACACGCGGATCAGCCGTGAAAACACCGTCCACATCCGTGTAAATCTCGCACACATCGGCATCCAAAGCCGCAGCGAGCGCAACCGCGGTCGTGTCAGAACCGCCGCGGCCCATCGTCGTGATGTTTTTCGAATCCTTCGACATCCCCTGGAAGCCGGCGACGATCGCGACCGAACCGAGCTCGACCGCGCGGCGCACGCGCGCAGGGGAGACCTCGACGATGCGGGCGGAACCATGCAGCGCGTCAGTAATCATGCCCGCTTGCGAACCCGTGAACGAAACAGCCTTGCCGCCTGCGGCCTCAATTGCCATCGCAAGTAGAGCCATCGACATGCGTTCCCCGGCGGAGAGCAGCATGTCCATCTCGCGTGCGGGGGCCTTGTCCGTAATCTCGGCCGCTAAATCCAACAGCTCATCAGTGGTGTCGCCCATCGCAGAAACAACCACCACAACATCGTTGCCGGCGTTGCGGGTTTCCAGCACACGGGCGGCGACTCGCTTAATACCGGCGGCATCCGCAACGGAAGAGCCACCGTATTTCTGCACGATCAGAGCCATGAGCGCCTTTCGCTAGGTCGATGGGGTGGCCGGCAGGCGCGGCAACGCCCCATGGGAAGTGTCTGTTTTTAGCCTACGGTGCGGTTGCAGGGCAAACACAATAAGTGACGCCCAATGCCATATAAGTTGTGTGACGTAGTCGGCATGGTGCGGTGTTGGGCGTCCTGTCTGGGTGTCAGAGAGCATCCCTGGGCCTGTCGTTTACCTGTTCTTTGATTATCATCTTTGGTGTGGAACACTTCAAAGGTGATTTCTTCCACTGGAACCAGGTTGACTGCGGCCCAGTTACGGTTAGTCTGATTTCACTCGAAACAACAAGACAGAGGCGGGACCACGATGAGCAACAGGGAAGAGCTTCCGCAGCCGTTCGGTTTAGAGATCAAAGCTTGCCGGCTCGACGGGCGAAACGTTGCTGGACAACTCACGTTCGATGCCCCCTGTGAGCGCGTCTCCATCCAAGTCGCGAGCCTGCACCATCGCTCGGACCACGTCCTGGTGACCGACACCAACGGCCAAAGCTACATGCTGGATCGTGACCAAATCGTGTACGCGACCCGCCTGCAGGCCGACCAACACCTCTTCCACATCCTCGCCGCGCTCAACAACATCCAGGATGAACTCGAACGCGACTGAGCTGATTGCACGGTTGGGCTGATGCCGTGACCGAGCTGATGCCGTTCGCTTAGTCGATGAGCGAGCGGCGGCCCTCAAGCGCGCGGCCAAGCGTGACTTCGTCCGCGTATTCGAGGTCCCCGCCCACCGGGAGGCCGGATGCGAGCCGGGACACCTTCACGCCGATACTGCGCAAGATCCGCACGAGGTAGGTTGCGGTGGCTTCGCCTTCGAGGTTCGGGTCGGTCGCGATGATGAGTTCCTGGATCGCATCGTCCGAAAGCCTGGTCAGAAGTTCTTTGATGTGCAGCTGATCCGGGCCGATGCCCGCCATCGGGTCGATCGCGCCGCCAAGCACGTGATACCGGCCGCGGAACGCGCGCGTCCGTTCGATCACCATGACGTCCTTGGATTCCTCGACCACACAGATCAGGCTGTCGTCGCGGTTAGGGTCGCGGCAGATCGCGCACTTCTCGTCTTCGGTGATGTTGAAGCACACTTCACAGAACGACACTTTGTCTTTAACGACGCGGATCGCATCCGCGAGCCGGTTCATATCGTCTTTATCGGCTTCCAGGATGTGGAACGCGATGCGCTGAGCAGACTTAGGCCCAATGCCGGGTAGATGCCCGAGCTCGTCGATGAGGTCTTGGACGGCGCCTTCGTACACGGTGCACTCTCCTGACGGTTGCGGTGAGGCGGATCAGCGACGGTGGGGTAGCGGATTGCCTTCGAGGTCTGTTTCTTCGATGAGTTTTGCGTTGAGGATGTTTTCGAACGCTGCACGGCCGAACGCGACCGAGTTCTCGAGGTGTTCGTCGTCTTCGCTCGGAACAAAGTCGTAGTCGTCGACCGGCTCTGGTTGCGCTGGCGCCGGAGCGCTCTGTGCTGGCGCGCCCCAACCTGAACTGCTGCCTTCGCTTGGGTTATTACTCTGGGCGAGCAGCTGTTGGTAGCGGCTGAGCTTCGCCCCGGCTGGCCTGGCAGGAAGCACGGTTGGTGCTTGCGCCGGTGCGGCCGATGGGGTTGGCGCCGCGGTGGGTGATGGCGGGGCCGGTGTCGGGGCAGCAGGCTTTGGAGACGGAGCGGCAGGCGCTGAGCCTGGCGCCGGTGCCGCTGGTGCTTCTGCCGCGGTTGCGGTTGGAGCTGGCGCCGCAGGAGTGGCTACGGGTGGAACCGGTGCCGTGGGCGCGTCGGGCTGCTGTGGCGTCGTTGCGGCGCGCGGAGCTGGAGCTGCAGGTGCGGGTGTGGCCGGCTTCTCGGGCTGGGGTTCCGGCTCCCCGAAGTTCGGTTCGCTGGCCTCAGGTTCCGGGTCTGACTGTTCTTCGTATTCCGGCTCTTCGTATTCCGGTTCTGGATATTCCGGCTGTTCGGGTGCCTCGTAGTGTGGTTCCTCCGTGGCCGGAAGGTCGTTCCGGCCGTCAGCTTTTGGGCCGGCATCGCCGCCTTCAGCGACGTCGATGTCCGGTGTCACTCCTATCACGGCGCTGATGGAGGCCTTGAGTGTTTCGGCGGCATCGGCACGGTTCCGGAACGCGTTCATAGGCCCGGGGTTGCTGAACCCGAGTGTGAGCGTTTTTCCGTCGTAGCCGGCGATCGAGACGTCTTGTTGCAGGATCGACCACACGAACCTGCGGTTCTGTTTAACGTTCTCGAGAATCTGCGGCCAGGCCCTGCGGAACATCTCAACCGAGCCTGCGGCGCCCGCGGCGGGACGCTCAGCCTGCGGTCCTTGTGCAGGTGTGGGAGCCGATGCTGGTTCCTCAGCCGGTTTCGGTGCTGGATTCGCTTCTTGCGTCGGCTCTGGTGCAGGCTCTTGCGCCGGAGCAGGTTCCGGTTTTGCTTCAGGTTCCGGGGTCGGTTCCGGAGTGTTTTCGACCTCGGGTACTGGCGCTGCCGGCACGCGCTTCTCGTTAGGGGCTGGCTCCTCAGAGGCTCGAGGCGCGGCTGGGGCTTGAGGTGCCGCTGGCGCGGTCGGAACGGCTGCCGCAGCTGGGGCGGCAGGCGCAGTTGGGGCGGCGGGTGCGGAGTTGCGCAACGCAGCACGGGCGGCGGCAACACCGCGTTCGCCGGCCGGAGCATCGGACTGCACTGCGTTGCTGTCAGGCGTCTTCGTGTCCGGCGCTGACTTGGTATTTGGCGCCGGTGCAGGGGACGCGCTGCCGGCCTCCATCGGGCCGCCACTGAAGCTCAGGTGGCGTTCAACGCGGTCCATGCGGGCCGCGAGGCCGCGGTCGGTGTCATCGGTGGACGGCAACAGCAAGCGGGCGCACAGCAGTTCGAGGTGCAGGCGGGGGCTCGTCGCGCCGGTCATCTCGGTGAGGGCGGCGTTAGTGATGTCACCCCAGCGGGACAGCTCGGCGGGGCCCAGGCCCGATGCTTGGGCCGCCATGCGTTGAATCTGGTCTTCGGGAACGCCGTGCAGAACATCGGACGCGTTCTCGGGGATAGCGCGCACCAGGATGAGGTCGCGGAAGCGCTCCAAGAGGTCCTCGACGAAACGGCGAGGATCCTGGCCGGACTGGATCACGCGGTCCACGGCCGCGAACACGGAAGCGGAATCGTGCGCTGCCAACGCATCGACCACATCGTCCAGGAGCTCACCGTGGGTGAAGCCAAGCAGAGCGACTGCGAGGTCGTAGGAGACACCGCCATCTCCTGAACCGGCCATGAGCTGATCCAGGACAGAGAGCGTGTCGCGGGCGGAGCCTCCGCCCGCGCGGACCACGAGAGGAACAACACCCGGGGCGATCGAGACATGCTCAACGTCAGCGAGGTGCTGCACGTATTCGGTCATCGGCTCAGGCGGGATCAGCCGGAACGGATAGTGGTGGGTACGCGAACGGATAGTGCCGATGACCTTCTCGGGTTCGGTCGTCGCGAAAATGAACTTGATGTGCTCAGGCGGCTCTTCAACGATCTTGAGTAGCGCGTTGAATCCGGCCGAGGTCACCATGTGAGCCTCGTCGATGATGAAGATCTTGTAGCGGTCACGCGCTGGGGCGAAGGAAGCGCGTTCGCGGAGCTCGCGGGCGTCGTCAACACCACCGTGGGAGGCGGCGTCGATCTCGATGACGTCGAGGGAACCGGACCCACCTGTGGCGAGGTCGCGGCACGACGGGCACTCGCCGCATGGGTGCGCGGTAGGGCCCTGGTCGCAGTTCAGGCAACGAGCGAGGATGCGGGCCGACGTTGTTTTACCGCAGCCGCGGGGTCCAGAGAACAGGTACGCGTGGTTGACACGGTTTTTATCCAAAGCCACTTGGAGTGGTTTGGTCACGTGATCTTGCCCGATGACGTCTTCGAACGTGTCGGGTCTAAACCGGCGGTATAGGGCTGTGCTCACCCCTCCAGCCTACCCAGATACGGTAGGGGACCCATAGCGGCTGATTCGCGATCGTGGCTGAATATTCGTTCTAAGCAAAACCACAGGCGAATCCCTAGACATGGACGTGTGACTGTGGAAGTGTCACAGATAGAAGACCTCGGGGAGTCACCCCGGTCTCAGCGTGAAAGGAGTATCCCATGAGCTTGGGAGACAAGTTGGAAAACGCTAAGGACAAGGTAGTCGGCGCAGCTAAGGACAAGCTTGGCGAATTGCGCGACGACAAGGGCCAGCAGGCTGAAGGCAAGGCTCAGAACGCTAAGGGCAAGGCCGGCGACGCTGCTGAGGACGTCAAGGACAAGTTCAAGTAAGCCTTGCGCCACATAGATTTCAACGGTAGTTGCAAGCTACGAGTGTTCGGCTAGCTGACTACTGGAATACGTTCGAGGGGTTCATGGTGATGACCACCGTGAGCCCCTCGCTCTTTTAAACGCCTCTCGCCCATTTAAATAGGTCTCACCCGTTTAACAGGTCTATGACAGGTCTGCCCGTTGAGGGGTTAAAAGTAGCGACCCCTCACGCACCTGCCAGAGCCCACTTACCCTTGCTGCCTTCCGGCCCTGGGGGAGTTCAGCGAGATAACACCACGTGAGGGGTCGCGTAACAGTCTAACTGAGAGGTCAATAGGACGCGAATCAGGCGAGATTCTGGCGTCGATTGGCTCTTAAACGTTTAGTTCGCTAAAGTGTGTAAAGCCTTGTTCACGTTTCGGCTTGAACGGGTATCCGAGGAGGATTCGCCTAGCGGCCTATGGCGCACGCCTGGAACGCGTGTTGGGTTCACGCCCTCGGGGGTTCAAATCCCCCATCCTCCGCTTGCAGCCCCCGGGATCGTTGAGATTCCGGGGGTTTCCGTTTTAACCCGCTTGTTTGCAGGGTTTTCGTGTTTCCCTGGAGTGTACTCAGTTACCCTAGAACGGTAAAGAAACTAGGACACAGGTAGGACACGGCTAAACAGGCGGGGCCATGGCTAAGAAAAGCAACAGACCAAGAGGCGTAAGGCAACGCCAGAACGGGTCTTGGGAGTACCGTCACTACTGGGGGCAAGTAGAAGCCTCAGCTTTGTTCAGGAAGTACGGTGAACAGCTGCCAGACATGCCCGCGAGTTTCTGGAAGGCCGGGCAACGTGCTGAAGTCTATGCCGATACTTTGCCCGGTATCAGGAAGGCCCGGGAACGAGTACTTGCCGAAATCATTACAGGCACATACGTTCCCCGCCATATTGCTAAAGAACTAGCCAAGAGGGAAGCGGAAGCCGCTGAACGAGAAGCCGCGCGTCTCAGTGTCACATTCGAGCAGGTAGCGACTGAGTACCTTGCGTTCATTCGCGAGCATGTAGATTTTGGGACATGGCGCACATATAGGAGCGCGGTCAGGAAGCGTCTAAAGGCCCTTCACTCGCTCCCTATCGGAAGCATCACACCAAACAAGCTAGAAGCGTGGTACAGGCAACTAACGGCCGAAACATCCCAACGATATGCCCGCAAAGCCTATGACGAACTTAGCCGGGTGATGAAGTACGCAACGGGCACCCACGAGAAACAGCACCACAGTTCTAAGACATACCTAGACAAGAACCCTTGTGTTCTGAGGCTTGGCCCTAAACCTAAACCCATGAAAGAACGACGTGCATTAACGCCCGAGGAAGTCCACGCGCTCGCCGACGGTATGCCCCCGCATCGTTCTATAGCAATCTGGATAGGCGCTTTAGGCGGTTTACGGCAAGGCGAAATCATTGGGCTACAACGCAAACACGTGTCATTCAAAGACGGTTTTGTATGGCTGGAAGTGAAGCAACAGCTTGTGAGGCAAGACGGTGCCCCTGCAGAGCTTGAAGACCCTAAGACAGATGCCGGGGTTAGACGTATTCCGCTACCTGGGATGAAAGGCGTAGACACGTTCAAACTGTTTTCTCACTGGATGACCAACGTTGTTGGACCCGGTGAAGATGCTTTCGTGGTTCCGCTGCGTCCAGGGAAGCCGGCGGGCATTGCGCACACCACGATAGGCAAGCACATGCGGAAAGCCCGGGAAGCGGCTTCTAACAAGCTTGGGGTGGACCTGAGAAAGGTTGGCACCCATGACTTGAGGCATACAGCTATGACGAACTTTGGACGATCACGGGCAACGTTAGCGGACCTTAAGTTGTTCGGTGGTCATACCAACGTTGAAGCCGTGATGATTTATCAGCATAGCGACGCGGAGAGTTTGGCCCGTGTTGCTGGCATGTCACGGGAAGAAGCCCAAGCGGAAGCGCAAGAACGTCAAGCTCACTTGGAGGCGTTGAGGGAAGCTAATGACTAGCCGGCCTGCACGTTTCTGCAGGAAGATTCTTAAGCTATTAGCTTAACTTTGCCGCCGGCTGTGGATAACTAGCCTTATAAAACGTCGCAGAACAACGCAAAACATGCAACAGGCGTGAACGCATGGTAAGCAGGGAGTTTTTGCCTGTGGATAACTCGCAAATGAGCGGCGGCCCAGGAAAATGCGACCTTCAAAGCAGTTTAGTTAGCATGGACAGTACTAAGACCCCCCTAGATGAACTAGGAAGGTCTTAGCAACAGAATTTATGTAATTATCGAGAAGGTTCCCTAGCGTCTAGGTTCCTTCACCTGAAAGCTATAGGCGGCGGCAGCCGTCTAAAGCTTCTCACGCAGAACGGGCGGCAACCCGGTCTACAGCTATTAACGGTACCCCACTGTTTCGGGTATTCAAGCGGCTGTTTCGTGAGAACCCTTCACAGGTGATGGACGCCTTGACGCGGGAACCGGGAAGGTTTACCGTGCACAGTCACGCAACCGAGTACATCACTATTCAGCAAGCAGCTGAAGCCCTTGGCTGCTCACAGAAGTTCATTCGCCGCGCTATCGACATTGGAACGCTGCCCTCTTACAGGTTTACAGGTTCCCGGCTTATCCGGATCAAATCGCAAGAACTGCATCACGCGATGAAGCCAGATAACCCGGCCGTTGTCGCTATCACTGCACGTTGCAAGAATGGCGGTGAAATCTAATGCGACACCAGCCACGTAAACGGATCCAGCACCCTAGACACGGCGACGGGGCTAACTGCACCAAGAAACACAGTAGCCCCGCTAACCCCATTCTAGACGATCCAAACGGGCCACCACACAGCAGGAACGCTAACAGCCTTAGAAGTAGCCTCACGGTTGCTGAAGTTGAAGCGATACGTTCAGGCGCTCAAGACCTAGGCCGTTGGCAAGGCTATCTGATCGGTGTTCGTGAAACGAGAAGAGAATTAGCGCCGCTGAGGGAAGCCGAGAAGAAAGAACTGTATCTAGGCGCATGGTGGGACGCTATGCACGTCCGTATCTCGACACAGCATAAAGAGACCGTAGAACGAGCACTAACCGCGGCATACGCCCCCCGCTGCTTCAACTGTGGAGCCGGACGCGGTGAGGCATTCGAGGGGGTAGACGCATGACTAACCCGTTCATCGACGATGCCGGGGAATGGATCAGCTGGAGAGAACCGGAACCACTCAACACCTCAAGCAAAGTGCCAAGCTTCCCAACTGAATGGCTGCCAACACGTCTAGGCGAGTTCCTGAAGGCCGTTAGCGCTTATATACAAGTCAAAGACGAGATGACAGGCCCCGCTATCTTGGGGGCACTCTCAACAGCCGTACAAGGCCGCTTTATCGCGTGCCGTAGGAACGGAAGCAAGGAACAGGTCAACCTTTACACACTGATAGTCAGTGAGCCGGGAACCCGTAAATCCCCGGTAGAGAAGGCCGTCACTCAACCGCTCAGAGAGCTAGAAGCAGAGCTACAGGAAGAAGCTCAAGTAGTAGTGAACCGGGCTAGACGTGACAGGGACCTACTCGAAAGACAGGTTCAAACACTTCTCGATAAAGCGAAGAACGGGAACGCTGAATCTGAAGCTGAATACAGGGCGGCAAGCGAAAGACTGGATAACACCCCGGTGCCAACGATGCCGCGCCTTATCACTGGAGAGATCACGCCTGAGAGAGTGCCAGACCTAGCAAGCACGAACGGGCAAGCATTAGCGATTATCGCCGCTGAAGGCGGTGTTCTAGGAACCTTCTTAGGCCGCTATAACGGCGGAACCCCTAACGTTGACATGCTTACAGCCGGCTATTCAGGTGATGCGATCACTATCGACCGTAAAGGCCGGGACCCGGTACCGACTGAAGGGTTAGCGTTGACGCTTCTAATCTTCCTGCAGCCGGCTTCTCTTAGGGACCTATTCATAAAGCTAGGGGAAGGAACGCAAGGCGTATTAGAACGGTTCCTTATCTCAGTTCCTTCCGAGGTGATCGGCAAGCGAGAAACAGATCAACGGATGCCTAAAGAACTAACGGACTGGTACAGCCAACACCTCAAAGCAATTGCTACATACTGCAGAAAGATTAGCGAGCGGGTAGAGCTGCAGCTAAGTGACGAAGCGGCTGAACGTTTCAGGGTGTTTCAGGACAGTATTTACCCGATGACAGAAACCGGCGGGGTGTGGTCGTTTGATCCGCTTATGAAGGGCTGGGGTGCCAAGCTAGGAGGGACCACCTTAAGAATTGCCGCGCTTCTACACGTTAGCCATGAGATAGAGAAGCACGGCCGGGTTAGTTCAGAAATATCCGATGAAGCTATGAGCGCCGCTGAACAGATAGCCCTTTACTATGCCGAGCAGCATAAGCGAGTAGCCCGCATCAGGAAGGGAAAGACTGAACTAGACGATGCTGAACGAGTCCTTGCAGTTATCAAGCAAAACGCGCGCCCTACGGTCACAGCTAGGGACATCATGAGAAGTTCAAACTTGAAGGTGTCTCATGACGCCCTGGAGGTTCTACGAGTACTGGAAGAACACGGGTACCTTGCTGAAACCGAACAGCTAAGACGGCCGGGCCGTAAGTCGCCGGTGTTCGCCGTGAACCCCCGTGTCTTAGGAACCATTGAATCTATAAACCTAGAAACCCCCTGACAAATTGACATATCCCGGTGCATCCCTTGAAAACACTGGGAAGGGAATTGTCACAGCCCCTAACTGACAAATGATGACAAATTGACATATCCAACGAGACAGCCGAGAAGGAACAGCCCCGATGAAGGGGAATTGTCAAATTGTCACTAATTGTCATTCGGAACTGCTGACATTTATTTTCCGCGTAAACACTGGGAAGGAAGGGCAATTGTCAATTTGTCAACACACTTCTAGGGGTTAGAGAACTGACAACTGCATAACCACTAACGGGAAGACTCGGCGCTAAGGAACACAGAAGAAGCCTTAGCCCGGGTCTTTCCATGTCCATAGACAGGCAGCAGTTACACGGCGAGCGCCTAACACCGTCAACGTAACTAGAACCGGCCACTGTGGTTGAACCCGCCCAAGATACGGCCTCACATAAACACGGCGAACATTCCACTAAGCAACCGGCGACAGAACATCACTCACAGGCCGGGCCTTTTCTGTTCCCACATCACGGCGGAAGACTGGGAACCGTGTAAGAAGTGTAGGCAGTTGCCTATAGCTCCCTTAACTCTCTCTTCAAGGAACGATAAGCAAGCGGCTACACAAACTACACAACCACACATTCAGAACCGCTTGATCTCGCCTCAACCAAGGGCACGGCGAGCGCCCCTAACGCTGTAACACGTCACAAGAAACACTAGACAAGCAGACACGATAACGAGCCGTTCAGAACACCACAGAACAGCCCCAGGGGGTACCCGCTCCCTACCGTCTCACCATTTCGCCCCCCGCCAGCATTGCGATATCTCCCCGGCTGTTTTCCCGTTCGCCGTAGTCAGTGACTGATTATTACAGGGTGTAATTCTTGAGCCTTTAAACGGCCCTGAATGGTGTCAAAACTAGGACACCTATAGGACACGGCTTTAACGGGCTTCTCAAATTCCGCGTAATTACAGGGATCAAAGCGATTAGGTGGAGATTCCCCCATCCTCCGCTTTGTAATGTGTCGGGACATCGTTCATACGGTGTCCCGACATTTTTTATGCTCTGGGGCTTTGATGTGTCGGGTCATCGTTCCGCTTTTTCTGGTGATGTGTCAGGACATCGTTCCGTTTTGCAGGCTTCGCAAGGGCTACCACGAAACGCTCTTCTTGCCTTGCGGATGCGGCGCTCTCCGGGGCTATTCTGTTTCGCTGCTTCTGTTGCTCGTTGCCGCCGGGTGTCGCAAGTCACCGCTCAGCCTCCGCCATGACGTGAGCTAGGCGGGCGAACCGGTCGCGCCTTGTCCTGGGGTGAACGATGTCCTGACACATAGATGAACGATGTCGTGACACATGGTTGGAAGGGTGTCGTGGCACATCTGTGGGTTGGTTGTGGTGGTGAGGGGTGAACGATGTCGTGAAACCAAACACCCCATCCTCCGCTTGCAGCCCCCGGGATCGTTGAGATTCCGGGGGTTTCCGCTTTAACTCGCGGGTTTCCAGATGGCGTGCATCGCGAGGATACGCCGCTTCAAAGCTTGTTCCACCGCACCGAACCAGCGATTTTTGTAGCAATTTAGCGAAAATTTGCCGCTAGCCGGTCTTTAGGTTGTTTTTTGGCATATCGTGTTTCAAGGAGTAATCCCGATTACATTCGCTAAACCTAGAGGAGTGGATCATGGCGGAACAGAATATTCCGCAACCGCCGCAGCAGCCGGGCGGCGGGCAGCAGCCACAGAATAATCAGTACGGCGGCTACCCACAGCAAGGCGGCTATCCGCAACAGGGTGGTTACCCTCAGCAGGGCGGCTATCAGCAAGGTGGTCCTCAGCAGGCGCCTAAGCCGAGCCCATTCCAGGGAATCTCGAAGGACGTCTACAAGAAGCTCGGTACCGTGCTCGGCATCGGTGCTGGTGCCGCGGTCGTTTCGTCGCTGATCTTCGGCTTCCTCTTCTGGGCCGTCTACGACGAAGACATGTCTTTCGGTTTCCGAGGCGCCAGCTTCCGGGATTTCATGCATGCGAATTTCTTCTCGTTCATGCATTTGCCAGCAGCGGGTTTCCGTAACGCGATCCACTACGGTGGAGCCACCCTGGCGGTCATCCCGCTCACGATCTCGGTTCTCACCTTGATTGCGATGTGGTTCTTCGGCCGCAAGTTGCGTTCCACCACGATGGTGTCGAACTGGATCGCTAAGCTCGTGATCGCCTCCGCTTCCGGCCTGGCGTTCTGGGGCGTTCTGGTTATTCTTTCCGCGATCTTCGCGTGGGCGCCTGGCGAAGGTAGCGGCGCATGGGCCGGCTCGTTCGGTGGCGCCGTGTACACGCTGGTGACCGTGGGTGGTCTTGTGTGGTTCTTGCTCTCTCCGAAGGGCATCCCGGACAAGCTCAACATTGGTGTTGGTGTGCGCTTGTTGCTTGAACACCTCGCTTTCGCTGGTGTGTTCGCGCTCATCTTGGGCCTCATCGGCGTCCTCGCCGCCGGAGAATTCGCACCGAAGGGCCTGATTTTCGTGGGTATCCTTGCGGGTGTTCCGAACGTGATCTTCAGCTTCTTCAACACGATCTACCTCGGCTCGCTGTCCAACGGCTACGCGAGCGCATTCGGATACAGCACGTACCAGTGGTGGGAAGTGCTTATCGGCGTTATCGTTTCGATCATCGCGCTGGTGATTTTCGCTATCCGCTGGGCTGCGCGCGGTCAGGCCGCAGCGCCAATGCACGCGATGTGGCGCTTGCCTGCCATCTACGCGGCAGGTGGCCTGTTCATGCTGTTCGCTATGTACACGGGTAAGAATGGCGACATGTCGGCTGGCCTTGGCCTGGCCGGCTGGAACTTCATACTGCTGGCCGTGGTCGGTGCGATCATCGAGGTTCTGGCTCGCTTCGTTGTCCCGGCGTCGATGGGCTTCCTGCCAGGCACGTTGCTCAGCTGGATCAACGTTGGTATCCCGGAGGGTCCTCAGAACTTCCAGCAGCTGGGTCAGGTTGCTCAGCAGCGCCGCCAGGAGTCGCAGGCTCGCATGCAGCAGATGCAACAGCAGATGCAGCAGCAGGGTCAGCAGTACCCGCAGCAGAACCCTTACGGTTACGGCCAGCAGGGTGGCCAGGCGCCACAGCCTCCGCAGCAGGGCCAGCCAGGTCAGTTTGGTCAGCAGGGCGGTCAGGCTCCGATGCCTCCACAGCAGAGTCAGCCAGGCCAGAATGGCCAGGGCGGCCAGCCGCAGAACCCTAACGGTCAGAACTAGTAATGGTTGATTGATCTTTCGTGTGGGCCTCAGCATCGATGGTGCTGAGGCCCACATGTTTGTTAAAAGGACTGCGTGATCTGGGTGGCTGTGCTGAGTTTTTGCGCGGGTTCTCGCGTAATGTTTGAAGCACCATGATTTTTAAGGCTGTCGGCAGTTCTCGCCCTTATCCGGCTCACGGGTTGAACACGTCTCGCGACTGGGCTGGAGTGCCTCCACGGCAGGTGCGGTTGGCCGATTTGATCACAACGAAAGACAAGCTGGATCTGGCTCAGTTGTTGAGTGAGGATTCGACTTTTTATGGGGATCTTTTCCCTCACGTGGTCAAATATGAGAGCGAGATGTACCTCGAAGATGGCTTGCACCGGGCTTTGCGCACGGCGTTGTATCGCCGTGAGGTGATGCATGCTCGTGTGCTTGATTTGGACGCGATGTATTCCGATGGGACACCGGTGAGGAGGCGGGGCGCATGAGTAGCAAGGACGTTGGCTCGAAACCTGCCGCTGAGTCTGCCGCGAAGCCTGCGGTGACGTCGGATACCGACGCGCCGGAGAGTAGCGCTGAAGGTCGCCCGGTTGCCTCGGAGCCGCTACCTTCGTTGATTAGCGATGAAGACCGAGTGATTGCTCGGCGGTCTCGCGCGTGGGTTGTGGCTGGCCTTGTTGCGATCGGTGTTGCCGGTACGGCACTCGGGTTCACGTGGTGGCAACGGGGCACGTGGACGCCGGATTTCCGCGCCCCGAACCCTGCGGTCGTCTGCCCGGTGTGGCCTTTGACTCCGGCGGAGCCCGCTGATGTTTCTTTGAACGTCTTTAACGCTTCGCCGCGCGAGGGTATCGCGGCGGAGGTTGCGGATACCCTGCGTGAGCGGGGTTTTGATGTTCGCACGGTTCGTAATGCGACGTTGGATACGAAGACGGCCGAGTCAGTTGCGTTGATTTATGCGGGCCCTGATGACACTGCGGCGGCGTTGGCTGTGCAGAATCAGATCCCGGGGTCTGAGGTTGTGTTGCAGCCGGACAGGACCAACGGGATTCTGGATGTTGCGTTGGGGATCAAATATGGCGGTGTCGCATCGCTCGAGAGTATCCCGAAGGGTAGCGGGACATTGAAATGCACTAATCCGTGGTTTGAACGCTGAACCGGTTTTATTGTTTGTGACATCCGATTTTTCATAATCCGCGTCATAATCCAGCACGACTTACTGTGATCTCTCACACTCGGTCTACGATGGCGGCAACACTTCCTGCCGTCCCGTGGATTTTGTGAGGGGAATCAGCGATGTCTAATGCCGCTGTTCGTACCAACCGGTCGCGCGTTGCGTTTGCGACGCTCGTGGGTACCACTGTTGAGTGGTACGACTTCTTTATTTATGCGAACGCTGTAGCGCTCGTGTTCGCGCATCAGTTCTTTGAGCCGCTGGGTGCAACTGGCGCGCAGCTGGTCGCGTTCGCATCGGTCGGTTTGTCGTTCTTGTTCCGGCCTTTGGGCGCGTTCTTGGCGGGCCACTACGGCGATAAGCTCGGCCGCCGCAAGATGCTCGTGATCACTCTGCTGTTGATGGGTGGCGCGACGACGGCTATCGGCTTGATCCCAACGTATGCGGCGATCGGTGTCGCGGCTCCGCTGTTGTTGCTGGCGATGCGTATCCTGCAGGGTATTTCCGCTGGCGGTGAGTGGGGCGGCGCTGTCTTGATGGCGGTCGAGCACGCTGGCCGTGAGCGTCGTGGTCTTGCTGGTGCTGTCCCGCAGCTGGGCGTTCCTTTGGGCATGTTGTTGGCTTCGGGCATGATGGCGCTCATGACGGGTGTGATCGCGCCGACTGAGGAGGCGTTCAACACGTGGGGTTGGCGTGTTCCGTTCCTGCTGTCCTTCCTGTTGGTGTTCTTGGGTTACTGGGTTCGCCGTTCTGTTGATGAGTCCCCTGTGTTCCAGGAGATCGCAGAGCGCAAGGAACAGATCCACATGCCGCTGGTGCAGCTGTTCAAGAAGTACTGGTACCTCGTGGTTTTGGGTGCTCTGGTGTTCGCAGGTAACAACGCGTCTGGCTACATGACCACTGGCGGCTTCATCACTAACTACACGACGTCGTCGCTGGGTATGGACCGCACAGATGTGCTGCTTGCGGTGACTGCGGGTTCGTTCTTCTGGTTCGTGTTCACGTTGATCTCTGGTTTCATGGCTGACGCGATTGGCCGGGTGCGTACGTACCAGATCGGGTTCATCATCCTGGGTGTTTCTGTGTTCTTGGTGTTCCCGATGATTTCGACGAAGTCGCTGGGGATGCTGTACCTCGCGTTGCTGTTGTTCTCGGTTGGGTTGGGTCTCACGTATGGTCCGCAGTCGGCGCTGTATTCGGAGATGTTCCCGGCTTCCGTCCGGTTCTCGGGCGTTTCGGTTTCGTACGCGATCGGCGCGATTATCGGTGGCGCGTTCTCGCCGATGATCGCGAAGGCGATTTTCGATTCGACCGGCTCAACCACCATGATTTCTTGGTACTTGTTGGTCTTCGTGGTGATCGGTTTCGTTGCGGTGTCGATGATTCGTGACCGTAAGGGCATCGACCTCTCGATCAGCAATGAGGCTGAGCAGGCTCATGGTGCCGTGATTTTCCAGAAGGCGGCGTAAGCGCCCAAGCTACACGTAAACGGCGGTCCAGTCACTAGTCAGTTATGTGACTCTGGGCCGCCGTTTGCTTTCATGACTATGTTTCGTTCGTTGTGCGGTACTATTTTGACCGCGCCGCCAGACAGCAATCTGAGCTAGACACTCAGCGTCAGGGATTGTTGCATCGGCGCTTCCCACGTAATTTAGTGGGATAGGGGCCGTGGTTATCGCGGTTCCTTACTGAAAGGGATCTACGAGCGTGATGCGACGCAGTGGGAGCGAGGTCATCTGATGCCCGCTATACAAAGGTTCGCTGCACATGGCAGCAAGTATGGGCAGTTGACGCTGTTTATGGTCCCGTTGGGGATTGCGATCAACTTCATTGCTGGGCAGATTGTTCTTCTGCTCAAGCTGCCTGTGTATATGGATGCGATCGGAACCATCCTGGTGGGTGCGGTCTGTGGGCCGTTGCCGGGTGCGTTGGTTGGTTTGTTGACGAACTTGATCAATGCGATCACGTTGCCGACGTTGGTGCCGTACGCGATTGTGTCGGTTCTGATTGGTCTGGCAGCCGGTTGGCTGGCTAGGGTCGGCTGGTTCCGTAACGTGTTCCATGTTGCGTTTGCGGCGCTTATTTTTGCGCTGATCGGTGGTTTCATCGGATCGCTCATCACCATCTGGGTTTTCGGTGGTTTGTCGGCGTCCGGTGTTGGCTGGGTGACCGGTATTCTCCGTTCGGTCGGTGTGGGTGAAACCGCGGCTGTGTTCTTGGCTTCGATGCCGCTGGACTTCATCGATAAGGTTCCGTCTGCGTTCATTGCGTGGCTGATTATTTTGCGGATGCCTACCCGCGTGTTGGTGAAGTTGCCGTTGGGTGACAGGTATTTGAAGCCGCAGAAGACGCACGATGCGTTGGCTGATGAACAGAAGCATCCTGGCGAATTGACGTTGGGTCGGTGATCGGTATGGCTCAGAAAGCTCAGACTCAAGCGGCGCAGATCAAGGACTTGCGTGCGTACTACTTGGACCGTTATTCCCAGCCGTATCGCTTGGGTAACCCGATCCGCGACCTGAACCCACTGATCTTGTTCGCGTTCTTGGTGGCTATTGCGGTCGCCTCGATCGCGCTACCGTGGCCGGTTTTGGCTCCGGCCGTCGGCTGTGTTGTGTTCGTGGTGATCGCGGTACTCGCTGGCCGCGCCAAGCAGTTCATCCCGCTGTATCTCAAGCTGTTCTTGGGTGTCGGCTCAGTCCTGTTTATTCTGCGAGTGTTCTTGATCGCGCCGGAGGAAGGCGCGACCGTTTACTGGAGCTGGGGCGAAAACCTCGCCCTCTCTACGACCTCGATCGCTGCAGCGGCACGCTTCACCCTCGTCGTAATGTCTTTGTGTGGCGCTTTGGCGCTGTTCTTCCAGCTGGTTCCAGCTAAGAACTTGATGCTCGCGTTGCAGGGCGTTGGTTTGTCTTCGCGTTCGACCTACGTTGTGTTGTCTTCGTTCCAGTCGATCACTGATCTTCAGAAGATGTCGAAGGTTGTGGTGGATGCGCAGAAGGCTCGCGGTATTGAGATGGAGGGCGGTTTCTTCCGTCGTGTTGCCGCGTTCTTCCCGATCATCACCCCCGTGTTCCTTGCGGCGATCGGTCAGACGGAGGAGCGCGCGCTCGCGTTGGATGCGCGTGCGTTCAACGTTCCGGAGAAGCCTTCACAGTTGTCTTACCTGCCGAAGGTTGGCGTGGGGCAATGGCTTCTGTTGCTGGTCTCATTGGTGATCGCGGTGGGCTCCATCGTCCTGGCTGTGGTCCTGTAAGGGGTTCTTGTGAACATTGTTGAGCTGAAGAACGTTTCGTTTTCATATACGCATCAGCAGGAGCGCGCGCTGGATGGCGTGAACCTTGAGCTGGCCCCTGGGAAGCTGTATGGCGTGGTGGGCCGCAACGCTGCTGGTAAGTCGACGCTGGCTTCGCTGATGCGTGGTTTGATCCCGTACTTCCACTCGGGTGATCTGGACGGCGAGGTCCTGTTGTGGGGCCGTTCGCTTGAAGAGTGGTCGCCAGCTGAGTTGTCGCGCCGGATCGGGTACGTGTTCCAGAACCCGTTCACGCAGATCTCTGGTGTGCGTGAGACGGTGTTTGAGGAGATCGCGTTCGGCCTGGAGAACCTGGGGTGCACGCGTGAAGAGATCGTTGACCGTGTTCTGCAGGTTGCGGAACGCATGGATCTACTCCCGTTGCTGGAGAAGGACCCGAATGGCTTGTCGGGTGGTCAGCGTCAAAAGGTCGCGTTCGCTGCTGTGATTGCGATGGACGCTGATTTCATTGTGATCGATGAGCCGACCTCGCAGCTTGACCCGGAGTCCTCGGAGGAGGTTTTCCGGATTATTGCCCAGCTCAAGGAACGCGGTAAGACGCTGGTTCTGGTTGAGCACAAGGTCGACTTGCTCGCGGAGTACGTTGACGAGCTGATCGTGATGGAGGCGGGCCGCGTGACGGCTGCTGGCCCTTCGCGTGAGGTGTTCGCTTCGCAGGAGCTGGTCGATGCGGATGTCCCACGTCCGGAGGTCACGCAGCTTGCATTTGCGTTGCGTGATGCGGGTGTTGCGGTTGATCCGTTGCCGATCACGTGCGAGCAGGCTTTGGAAGCGTTCGCGTGGGTTGGCGGTTCGGTTGTGAAGGGTGAAGGTGACAACTGATGTCGATTGAGTTGAAGGATGTCGCCTTCGCGTATGACGAGGCGTCCCCGGTTTTGTCCGGTCTGAACATGTCGATCGCTCCGGGTGAGCGGGTTGCGATCGTGGGTCAGAACGGTGCTGGTAAGACCACCACGGTGAAGCTCATGAACGGCTTGCTCAAGCCGACGAGCGGCAGCGTTTTGGTCAACGGTACTGATACGTCGAAGATGACGAACGCGAAGATGGCGCAGACGGTCGCGTATGTGTTCCAGAACCCGGATGACCAGTTGTTCCAGTCGGATGTGTACTCGGAGCTTGCGTACATCCCGAAGTACTTAAAGTGGGGTAAGCAGGACACCGAGCAGCGCCTGGAGCGCGCTATTTCGATGACGGGTATCCGTCCATTCGTTGACGATAACCCTGCTGACCTTCCGTTCGCTATCAAGAAGTTCGTGGCGATTGCGGCAGTGCTGGTTCCGCGTGTTGACTTCGTGATTCTTGACGAGCCGACCGCGGGTCTTGACGGCCGTGGCCTCGAGATCCTGCAGCTCATGCTGGACCGCTTGCATGAGGACGGCATCGGCGTCATCACGATTACGCACGACATGCGTTTCGTAGCTGACTCCTTCGATCGCGTGATCGCGATGGCTCACGGCAAGATTCAGGCAGACGGCACCCCGGGTGAGGTTTTCGCTCGTGACGATGTGCTGGCTGAGTGCCGCTTGCAGCGTCCAACTGCGGCCCGCATCGCGCGCGAACTTGGCCTGGGTAACCACCTGGGTATCGAAGAGATCGCTGCCGCGATGATCGCTAAGAAGTAGTCCGTTCAAGAACCACATCTAGCAAGAACCACTCCTAACCTATTGAAGGCGTTGAGCTGAGGAGGATCATGTCTACGTTCCCTGTTGTGATGGATGTTGATACCGGCATCGATGATGCGATGGCGCTGATGTATGCGGTGCGTAACCCGCATATGGATGTGCGTGCGGTGTCCACTGTGGCTGGCAATGTGTCGCTCAAGCAGGTTGTTGAGAACACGGTGAAGATCCTGGACCTGATGGGTGCTAGCGACATCCCGGTTGCCGCGGGTGCTGTGGCGCCGTTGAATTCGCCGGCTCGTGACGCGTCGTATGTGCATGGCGCCGATGGCCTGGGTGGTGTTGAGTTGCCTGCGCCGACCCGTGGCCCGGTCGCTGAGCACGCGGTTGAGCTGATGCGTCGCACCATCATGGAGTCGGAGCAGAAGGTCACGTTGATCGCGTGCGCTCCGCAGACGAACCTTGCGCTGCTTTTGCGGATGCACCCTGAGGTTACGGAGAACCTGGAACGGATTGTGTTCATGGGTGGCTCCGCGAGCGTGGGTAACGCGACCCCGGTTGCTGAGTTCAACATTTGGCATGACCCTGAGGCCGCGGACATCGTCGTGAAGTCTGGTGTGCCGCTGGTGATGTACGGCTTGGATGTGTTCAACCATGTCGCTATCCCGGACGATGTGGTGGCTGGCTTGAAGGCTTCGGACCACCCGGTGGCCCGTGCTCTGGGTGGCATCGCTGGGTTCACGTACGGCGATGACGAGGACGAGCCGCAGGCTTATTCGCTGATCGGTGACGCTGGCGCGGTAGTGGCCGCAGTGCATCCGGAGATGTTTGTGAGCTCGGAGCACCGCATCGAAATTTCTTTGGCTGACGAGGTCACGCGAGGCCAGACCGTGGTGGATCAGCGCGCCCAGGTGGGTGAGGACCGCTTGCACGGTAAGAAGATCGACGAGATTCCGGTTGCTGAGGTTGTGTTCTCTGCGAAGGACGAGATGGTAGTGATCCGCGAATTCCTCGACGTTGTGCTTGAAGGCGAGTTCAAGGAGCTGTATTCCTAGCTCCTAGAAGCCTGAATAACGGGGAAGCGCGGAATAAAAGGGGTTGCGCTCAGGTTTTTCGACCTGAGCGCAACCCCTTTTTGGTGCGTGCCGATTGCTGGTTAGGCGTCGGTGTCGCGTTAGTCGGTGTCGCGGACCCAGCTGCCGCAACCCATCGAGCTGAAGAATTCGCCTTCTTTGAGGGTCAGGCGTGGGGTCCCGCTGTCGATAACACGCGAATATTTCACCTTGGAGTAGGCGGAGTCTGAGTAGACGGCGTAGACGCAGCGGTCGCTGACGCTGGATTTCGTGCGGTACTTGCCTTCGGGGATGTCTTCGCCAATTTCCCATTGGCCGCTGCTTTTGCCTGGCCGCGAGACGATCTCGATATCTTTGTCGAGTTTCTCGCGGTCCTTTTTGAGCTTCTTTTGATCCTTTTTGAGTTGCTCTTGGTCCTTCTTCAGTTTGGTTTGATCTTCCTGAAGTTTTTTCTGTTGCTTCTGTTGATCTTTCAGCTGAGCGTTGAGGCCGTTTTCTTCGTCTTTATAGGACGCGATGGTTTGCTCGAGTTCCTCGCGCTTCTGCTCGCCTTTCGCGGCCTGCGAGTCAACCTGAGATTTCTCGGATGACAGCTTCATGTATTCATCCGAGCGCGTCGGGTCTGGCGCGAGCAGGGTGTTGCCGAGGATCACGCCGCCACCGAGACCGAGCATTGCCGCTAGGACTGCCGCGATCGTGATGTTTTTGCCGGTTCCGCCTGACGAGCGCTTGGATGACGGGCGGCCCGATGCGGAACGGCGGGACGGTGCGGGGGAGGCCTCGTTGTGGGTCGCGGCGATGAGTCCTGCCGCGGTCACGCCTGCGCCGACGCTGGTGGCGCAGGCCGCATCGGTGGAGTCGTCTAGGTAGGGGCCACCGGATGGTGCGTTGACGGCGGAGTAGGTTGCCGGATCGAACGATGCGGGCGCGTCCTGGTACCACATTTCGCTGTCGAGGCTCTGGTATTCACTGCTCGGTTCCGGGTCGATGAACGCGGTGTGGTCAGCGGAAGGGGAAGGCGTGATGAACGCTGTGTGGTTGGTGAACGTCGCGTCGTCGATGGTCTCGCCGTGCGTGGTGTCCTCGTTGGGGAACTCTTCGCTCTGGAAGTGAGCGTCCTGGAAAGCGGTGCCGTGGCCGTCGGTGCCGTCGAGGCCTGCGCCATGGAACGCATCAAGTGGCAACGGTGCGGGCGGTACTGCAGGGGCCGCGTTGGTGGTGGCTTCGGGCGCGGCGGGCAGTGCTTGTGTTGCTTCGTCCTCGGGTCCAGGAGGAGGTGGGGACGCTGGGAAACTCTGCGTCGCTTCCTCATCATGACGGGAAGATTCAGACATTATTCCATCCAGAACTACAGCGGTGACTTAATTTCTAACTCACCATTGTGGCCTGTTGACAGCTGTATTGCCTAGCCGGGTAAAGTTCCGGCATGAGCTACATCACATCATCGCATCATAAGAAAAACATCCGTGCAGTGTTCGCAGCATCCGCGGCAGCAGCTCTTATTGGAGCCTTGGGCGGTTGCGGAACAGCATCCGAGTCAGAACAGAACACGGCACAGGAAAGCTCGTCGCAAACGCAGTCTGCCGAACAGAAGACTGCAGAATCCAGGCTCGCTGCCATTAAGAAGGAAGGCGTGCTCACCGTGTGCACTACGGGAGACTATGCGCCCTTCACAATAGAAAAGGACGGCGAGTTCAGCGGAATCGACGTTGATCTAGCTAAGAAATTCGCTGAAGATCTAGATGTCAAAGTGGAATTCGTGGGTACCGAATGGAAGACCCTGATGCCGGATTTCCTCGCCAAATGTGACATGGCGGTAGGCGGTATCTCCGTCAATGATGAGCGCGCCAAGAAAGTCGATTTCAGTTCCTCGCTGCTCAAGGACGGCAAGACGCCGATCGCTCGTTGCGAGGACAAGGATAAGTACAAGACGATCGAACAGATTAACCAGCCAGGCGTTGTGAGCATCATGCCGGAGGGCGGGACCAATCAGGTGTTCGCGAAGAAGCACTACCCGAAAGGCACCCTGAAAACTCACGACAACAAGACGATTTTCGATGAGATCGTCAAAGGTAACGCTGACGTCATGACGACTGACCGAGCCGAAGTGCTGTACATCGACGAGAAGTACCCGGAGCTGTGCGCGACTAACCCGGATCGTCCATTCGACCAGTTTGATAAGGCATTCATGTTGCCTAAGGGTGACGCCGAATTCAAGAAAGCAGTGGACGACTGGCTCGAGAAGAGCTTCAAGGACGGCACCTACCGCAAGGTCGAAGAGCCGTGGGTAGGGGATCAGGAACTGAGCTTCCGCACGGAATAATCAGCCGCCTAACAGCAAACGCCGTAGCCCTGCCTCTCTAGGGTAGGGCTACGGCAGGGCCTCAACGAGGCGGGGGAGCACGTCCTGGATCGGTTCGGTCACGACGGCGTCGGCGAACGTATCGAACTGCGTCGGCTCCGCGTTGATAATCACGACCTTCGCGCCGTTCTCAGCAGCCAAAGGAACCAGCCCGGCCACCGGATACACGGTGAGGCTCGTGCCGATCGCAAGCACCACATCGCACGTCTGAGCGAGCTCGATGCTCGCCTGCATCGTGTCCTGATCGAGCGCTTCCTCGAACAGGATCACGGTCGCGCGAGTGATCCCGCCGCACTCGGGGCAGCGCGGATCCGTGTCGCCGCCATGAACGCGGGCGACCATGTCAGCCATGGGGCCCTCCGCGCCGCAATCTTCGCACCGCCAGCGGCGCTGATTCCCATGAATCTCATGCACCAGCCCAGGCGAGTTCCCCGCAACCAGGTGCAGGCCGTCGGTGTTCTGCGTGACAATCCCTGCAAGCCGGCCCGTGCGTTCCAACGCAACCAGCGCGTCGTGCCCCGGGTTCGGTTTCGCCTTCAACGCGACCGAATCCGCGCGCACCTGCCACGCCTTACGCCGCACAGCCTCATCACCCAGGTACCAGGACAACGTGGAGATCCGCTCCGCATCAGGGTCCTGAGTCCAGCGGCCTTGCGGGCCACGGAAATCAGGGATGCCCGATGCGGTAGAGATACCCGCGCCCGTCAGCGCGAGCACGCGCTTGGCGCCGGCGAGCACGGCGGCGGCAGCGTCGAAAGCGGCGTTGCCGGGCGCGGAGTCAGATGCGGCAGCGGCGTCGGAGGGAGGGATCATTCGGGCACGGTTCCTGTCGCGTCGTCGCCTTCGAGCCAGTCGCGCACGGCTTCACGGCCGCGGTCCATGAGCTCCTCGTTATCGTCGCTGTCGAGGTTGAAACTGACGGACGTGTACGGGGAAGCGTCGATCACGATGACGTTGCGGCCGATCTCCGGGTCATCGATGCGGCGGGTCTCGCGACCCTCCAAAACCACCTGACCCAAGGCGCGCAGCTGAGGGATTGGCCTGCGCACCGACTTCAGCTGCTGCTTGCCCTGGGTGCGCGGGGTCATGTTGATGCCGATCGTCGGCCAGTCCGCGTCCCGCTCCTCGTTATTAGCCAAGAGCTTGATCGGGAAGTTAGACACCAAACCGCCGTCCGCGAACGTGACGGTGCCACGCTTGCCAGTGATGTCAACAGGCTGGAACACGCCCGGTAGCGCGGCGGAGGCGTGCACCGCATCGGCCACTGAAATCTCATCAGGATCCAAGCCGTAATCCTCAGCATCCCACGGGAACACGGCCATGCGACGCTGGCTGAGGTCGGTCGTGAGCGTCACGAAACCATAGCGGTGCGTGATGTCCTCGTCAGCGAACGGGGAATCATCGCGACGCAGGTCACCGAACGTCTCCGTCCCGAGGTCCTTCATGACACCGGCGATCCACGAGTTCATGTAGCGGCCCGGGTGCATGCCGCCGTACCGCAACAGGCGGTACGGGATGGCGAGCTTGGAGAGCGGGCCGAACTTGCTCGCGATCGGGCCCGCGTCCAGGATCTTGCTGAAATCAAAAGACGTGACCAGCTCGCTGAACTTGTCGAGACTTTCACCCGAATGCTTCAACGCCGCAAGCAACGCGCCCGCGAGCGAACCTGACGAGCAACCGACAATCCGCTCAAACGTGTAGCCCGCGGCACGCAGTTCATCCACCGCGCCAGCCACCGCAACAGCCTTCGCCCCGCCACCTTCAATCACCAGGTCGACCGGCTGCGGGGCGAGCCGTGCCTCCCGGAAACTTGCTTCAGACACCTTAGTTCTCTTTAGATCCCGTACTTCTTTTCAGAACCGTCAATTCTCTTCAGATGCAGAGCGTTACACCGTCATCGTGATGAGCTTCTCGATCTGGTACTCCTCGATGCCGTTGTGGCCGCCTTCCTTACCCAGGCCGGATGCCTTGACGCCACCGAACGGAGCGGCAGGGTCAGCCACGGCAGGGCGGTTCAAGCCCACCATGCCGACCTCGAGCGCTTCAGCTGCGCGCATCGCCTGCATGATGTCCTGCGAGTACACGTACGCGACCAGCCCAAAGCGGGTGTCGTTAGCGATGCGGATCGCTTCCTCGTCCGATTCAGCGATGTAGAGCGACGCGACGGGGCCGAAGATCTCGGTGGTTGCGATATCGGAATCCAGTGGGGCGTTTTCGACCACGGTCGGGTTCAAGAAGTAGCCGTCACTGTCTGGGCAGTCGCCGCCGGCAAGAACCGTGGCGCCCTTTTCCTGAGCATCGGCCAGCAGGCCCTGGACACGGTCACGCTGGCGGTCAGAGATCAGTGGGCCCACCGTCGTCTCCGGATCAGTTCCGGCACCCACCCGTAGGCGGGCGACTTCCTCGAGGAAGATCTGCTTGAACTCGTCGGCAACGTCCTTGTGCACGATGATGCGGTTGGCGGAGATGCACACCTGTCCGGCGTTTCGGAACTTCAGGCCCGCAGCGCCCTTCGCGGCCCAGCGGACGTTCGCCTTAGAGAGCACGAGGAACGGGCCGTTGCCGCCGAGCTCCATCGAGGCGGCCATGACGTTGTCGGCGGCCTGCTTCAAAAGCTGGGTACCCACCGGGGTTGAGCCCGTGAAGGAGACCTTGCGGAGGCGTTCGTCCTTCATGAGGTCAGCGGACTGCGCCGGAGCGTCAACGGTTGGAACGAGGTTCAGCACACCAGCAGGGACGCCGGCGTCGTGGAGGATCTGAACGAACAGGGACATCGTCAGCGGCGTCAGGTCAGAAGGTTTGATGACCACGGTGCAGCCGGCGGCGAGTGCCGCGCCGGCCTTGCGTGCGCCCATCGAAACCGGGAAGTTCCACGGCGTCACAAGATAGGACGGGCCCACCGGCTGATAGGTCGTGATGATGCGGTAGCCGCCCTTCGGGGCCGGCGCGAAGTTACCGGTCTGATGCTGAACCTGCTCAGAGAACCAGCGCAGCATTTCGGCGGCGTCGGTGGCTTCGATCTTCGCTTCACGCAGCGGCTTACCCATCTCCGTGGAAATCACCTGAGCGATGTCATCGGCACGCTCAAGGATCAGCTCATACGCCTTGCGGAGAATGTCGGAGCGTTCACGCGTGGTCGTAGAACCCCACTCCTTCTGAGCCACAACAGCGGCATCCAACGCGCGGCGCGCATCCTCAACTCCCGCATCGGCCACCTGCGCGATCTCCTGGGCCGTGGCCGGGTTAAGAACAGGGAACGATGCGCCACTGGCCGCCGCAGTCCACTCACCGTCGATGAACAGGCCGGTCTGGACGTCAAAAGAACCATTCGAGCTGGTGAAAGATACAGAAGTCATACTCTGAGTCTCCCACGTGGCACCCACCGAACTCCACGTGAACTGTTCGTGTTCTTGCCAACTTTTCCACGGTTTTGTGGGATTCACCTGCCTACAATGGTCAGACAACGGCGGTGCCGATGTTTGGCTTGAGGCAAGCGTGTGGCAAGCGTGAGGGAAGCGAAGGAGAGAACATGAGTGGTTCACCCATGGCCTCAACCTGGCGCACCGATTCACGCGCCGTGAAGCTGCATAAGTCGGTGCGGGTGACGGTCGGCTCGCTCGTGACCAACCTGATCCCCACGGCGATCGTCGCGTTCTTCGTGTACACGTCGGCGCCTGGCGCGGCGGTGGGGCGCGCCCTCATGTATATCGGTATCCCGCTCGGCGGTCTGATCTTTCTGGGCGCGATCGGCGGTGCTATCGTGGCGCTCATCGTCGCGTACAACGAACGCCGCGCGCGAGGCGAAAGCGGCGGGCACGTCGTGGGCGGTGGATCTGGCGGCGCGCGGGTCCCGTTGGCGCGCATCTGGCTCCTGCTGGTGGTGACGCTCGCTGTGACCGCGTCCCGCATCGTCGCTAACTGGTGGTTCTTCTCGACTAACGGTGCAGGTTCCGCGGCGCGAACCGAAGTGGGGCCGGGGCCTGTGGTTTTGACGTCGTGGATTCTCTACATTGTGGCTACCGTGACGGCTTTCTGGACATTCTTTGGGGTGCGGCGCTACGAAAAAGCCGTGACGCCGGAGGCGGACGCCGAGGTCGCCGAAGCGAACGCAAGCTAGCTATCCGACTGCGCCAGCTTTCTACTGTTTCAGCGCGGTGAGGAAGTCCGCGAGTGAGGCCATCGGTGTCCCGTATTTCCGCGCGTTTTTCGCTTTCCCTGATTCGCTGTTGACGTCCGCGAGCACCAGCAGGTCGGTCCGGGTTTTCGTGACGTTGGCGCTTGAAACGAATCCGCGCCCCTCAATAAACCGCGCGAACACGGCCCTGTCCCAGGTTCTCCCATCGAGCGTGATCGTGCCCGTGAACGCGATCCGCGCCCCCGGCTTCAGAACGTCCGCGAGCGCGGGGCCGGCTTGCGGCGCCTCGTATGGGATCACGACGCCGTACTCGGCTTCGATGCCGCGTTTCAGTTTCGCTGTTGCCGGCCCGAGCGTGCGGCCCTTGAGTCGGGCCGCCAGGTGGTCGATGTGGGCTTGCGTCAACCGGCCGCCCGCGGGTGTGAAGGCAAGGGATTCGGTGCCGGCGGCTGTGAGATTTCCGGATGCATCGCGATCTGTGGAGGCACGGGTGAGGAGATAGCCCGTAGATATGGTGTGTTCCCACGCGGTCCACGGGTCAGGATCCTCGTGCGTGGGGGCCGGGGTGAGTCCGCGGTGGGTGCGGGCGAGTTCGCGGGCAAGGGTGAGTGCGCCAGCGTTTCCCGAGGTGGTGAGGCCCGCGCTCGCCGTCCGGTGGCTGACGCCGGCTTCGCCGCCTAGATCAACGAATAGCGGCATGTGTTCCAGGACGCCGAGTCGGCGGAGCTCGAATTCGATGAGCCCGCGCGCCGTATCCGCATTCGCGGCGACCACGGTTCGACCTTCAAGAAGCGAACCGAGCGCGGTCAACGCTTGCGCCGCATCGGGTGCGAGCGTGAGCATGTCCGCGTCGATACCGTACGTGGACGCTGCATCCCCCAGATCCCGGCCAGGGTTCACCAGCGTTGAAGCCTCCTCGCCGTCCGAGGTGACCACCGCGATTTCGAGCGGCCGCGGCCGCCATCCGCGCCCCGCATCGCCCACCGTAACCATCGATAGAAACGCAAGGCCACCATCGTCATCAGCCCCGCCACCATGAGCGCCACCGGTGTCACCCACCGCCCGCTGGGAACGCAAGAAGCGGCGCAGCGACGGGGCGACCTGGATGTCTTTCGGAAGGACGGTCCGCCGCAGAACCAGCCCCTCCATCGACCGCACGCGGGACAACGCGACATAGAGCTGGCCGTCGGAGAACACGCCGCCGCGGATGTCCACGATCGCGCGCTCCAGAGTCTGGCCCTGGGCCTTATGGATCGTGATGGCCCACGCGAGCCGCATGGGAAGTTGCCGAAACGTGCCCTGAACCGAACTGGAAAGCCGGCCGGTTTCCAACGCGACAGGGGAGAGGACTTCCCACGTGTGCGGGCGAGTGATGAACACGTCGCCGCCGGGTGTCGCGACGGCCGCCCAGGGCTCGCCGTCCTTGTCCCAGCCGAGGTCCACGACCTCACCGAGAGTTCCGTTGACCCAGCGGTCCAGGGGATCGTTGACCACCATCATGACCTGCGCGCCAACCCGCAACTCGAGTTCGTGGGGGACAGGCGGGTCGAAACCGGTCAGGTCGCCCACGGTTTCGGCTTCGGAGGTCAGCGCGGCGGTCTTGAGTTTGGCGAGTTCCCGACGGTTCGCGGCGTCCGCCATGCGGTTGGTGGTCGTGAGCGTCATCCACGGCTCATCGGCCGGCGGCGAGAACCCAGGGTCGACGCGTTCATTGAGTTCCGCGAGGCTGCGTTGCGTTAGAGACCCATCGCGCACACCGTTCAGTAGCTCCGTGAACCGGGAGCCGTGCTCTTGCCGGAACACGTGAGTGAGTTCGAAAACCGGGAAGGAACCTTCCGGGAAATGCCTAGCGGAAAAGAAATAAGGACTTTCGTAGTCCTGCTCGAAAAGGGTCTGTTCGCTCGGGCTGACCACGGGTGGTAGCTGATACACGTCACCCACCAGAACCAACTGAACCCCGCCGAACCGTTCGCCGGGCCGCGGGCCATACAGTTCCAGCGCGGCCGCCACCGCGTCGAATAGATCTGCCCGCACCATCGACGCCTCGTCGATGACCAGGACATCGAGCCGCTCCAGCACATCGCGATGCGTCGCCGGCGAGTATCGGGGCGAGCGCACCATCGCTTCCGTGACGCCGGGCCGGAAACTGAACAGGCGGTGCAGCGTCAGCCCGCCCACGTTGAGTGCCGCCATCCCCGTGGGCGCGGCGACGAGCACGTTGCGGGAAGTCCGCTCCATGAACATCCGCACGAGCGTGGACTTACCCGTGCCCGCTTTGCCCGTGATGAACGCGTGATTACCCGCCTGCAGGTGGTTGAGTGCGGCACTCAACTCAGGGGTCATCACGATGCCGGTCATGGCTTGATCCTATCTGCGCAACTGGTTTGGGTTGAGGTGTTGCGTGCTCCGCCGATCAACTCGATGTGTGTGGCCCAGGTCCAGCAGGAGCTCGCCCGATCATGCGGGCGCCGGTCGGTTGAATAAGGCTGGTTGGTTGAACAATGATGCGGGCTTTATTGCGTGTATTGAACAGGTGGGGTGCTCAAGTGGACGGGATGCGCCGGGTGTGTTTAGGTGGTTAACCGTCCGCTGTTTTCTAAGCGAAATCAGTGGAGCGTGTTCATGAGTTTATCTTTGCTAGCCCGCAAACATGTGCTTACGAACACTTACCCGTGATGGCGGAGCGAGGACTTCTCACCCTCGCTCCGCCATCACACATTTAACGGTGGTTGGGGGTGGGTTATTCGCAGGGTGAAGATGGTGTGGCTGTGCTTCCTGTGTCCGTCTATGTAACCGAAAAATTTTTTGGGAAATATCTATCCTTTGCCGTGATATCTATAGAACTATTTAACGTCATGCTTGCGCGTTGTAAGATCCGCTTGAGGTCGGCAAATTCAGTGCTACGTTTCGGGAGTTTTTGACAACGGCGAGTGATTGGGCGCTCGCTCGCGACCCCTCTTCGCGCTTTGAGCTAGAATGTCCGGTAGGTGTATTTATTCGCGAGTACCCTTCATCTTCGGTGAACCTGTGTATCTCTTGCGAGTTCTGAATGGAGGAGAACTGCTGTGGCTCAAGAAAAATTGCGGCTCAAGAGGCTAAAGAAAAGGGCTATAGCCTCTATAGCTAGCTTTGGTTTGTTAGTAACGATGTTTCCCGCTGTTGCATCATCCGCAACAGCGGCGCAAACTCCGGCGTCACCCCACAGCACGAAGCCGGCATCGGTGGCCGCGAATCTCGCTACTCAGAATCAGGCTTCAACCAACGCCGCCATGGCTCCGGCGAGTGTCAACTCGAGTGTCTGTGCCCCGAACGTGTCGTTTGGCATTCTGGACAACGGGCAGCTCAGAAAAATCAATACGGGTGATAACCCGGGCTCTGCGAACTACGGCAACGTCAATCTTAAAACCCAGTACCCACTTTCGGGTTATAACCTGGGGTACCCCCCTCTTGAGGAGAATGTGAACGGCCTCGCTGTTGCTTCTGACGGCCAGGCTTTCTACGCGTTTCGCGCTTGGGCTAAGAGGGGCGAAACCCGTAACAACTTTGATCTCTTCAAATACGAGGCAGATGGCAATAACCCTCAGCGCATTGAGCTGACTAAGAACGGAACCGACAAACACAATTACGTCGAGCTTGGTCAGACTGCGCAGAACCGAGTTCTCATTGCTGGTGCGGTGAACCCGGAAGACGAGCGTTACTACTTCGGTGGTTACCACCAGAAACAGAATTCCAGCGGCTATACCCTTTACTTCAATCTGAGGTCTATCGACCCGAAAGATGGGCGTCTGCGCGACATTGCGCAAATCCCAGTCGAGTCGAAGCCCACCTCGTTCGGCACGGGTGATGCGAATGGCGACATTGTGTTCGACTCTTCGGGCAACTTCCACTTGCTACTTGCCAAACAGGCAAGCGGAGGCAACTCCGAGGTGAAGATCGTGTCGTTGGCGGCAAAGAAACTGCCGACCAACAACGAGGGCGGATTTAAAGAAGTCGCCCCAGAATCGACTGCAACTCGATCAATCTCTGCAGCGGACGGTGTTGCGAACAGCCTCGCTGCCGATGCTGACGGTTCGCTGATTCTAGCCACTGGTACCAAGGCATTTAAGGTTGACCCAACGACGTTCAAGGTTGAAACGTCAACAACTAATATTCACGGTGGCGGGACTCTGCGCAACACGGATCTTGCTTCCTGTAACTTCCCGCCAACTCTTGAAGTGAAGAAGAACGTGGTCGACCGCCTCGATGCTAAAGACCAGTTCACACTGACCGCTGCTGACACAACGAAAGAGGGCAACTTCGCTTCGGCAGAAACCACTGGAAACGAAGACGGAGTCCAAAAGGAACAGATCGGCCCTGTGATTGTTCGCTCCGGCCGGGAATACGTTATCCAAGAACGGATGGCTGATGGCTCCAGTTCAAAGTTGGACGACTACAACGCCTCTTTTGAATGCGAGGCCAAGTACCAAAACGGATCTATTGAATCGCTTGCGCCTAAGGACGAGGGCGATCAGAAATACGGCGTAACGATCCCGAAGACGACGGATCGTGGCCCGGCAAATGTCGTCTGCACCTACACAAACGAAGCGAATAAGCCTTCTTTCAGTGTGAAGAAGGAGTCGGCTTCGGCTGGTGCTGAGGCTGAGAATGGTGAGTGGACTTCTGCTTACACGGTGACCGTCAGTAATGATGGTGAGGTTGCTGGCACCTCGAAGGCTGTGACCGATACTCCTTCGGTTCCTGAGGGCTTCAAGCTTGAGGGCGCGACTGTGGATGGCGAAGCTGTTGAGATCACTGACGGTGCCTTTACGGTGACTGATGGTGTGAAGCTGGCTGCCGGTAAGGACAAGGTGTTTGAGGTTGTTCTCTCTGGTACCTACGAGGCCGATAAGGCTGACTGGGTAGCGGTCGGCGAATGTGAAGTCGAGGGTGAGGGCAACCCGAAGAAGGGTCTGTTCAACAAGGTGGCCATGGAAGATGATTCCGATGGTCCTGAGAACAATGACGCTTGTAACCCTGTGTCGAAGGATCCTGCTTTCAAGGTGAAGAAGGACTCGGCTCAGGCTGGTGCTACGGCTGAGAACGGTGAGTGGACCTCTGCTTACACCGTGACCGTCACCAATGATGGTGAGATCGCTGGTACGTCGAAGACTGTGACCGATACTCCT
>NZ_QFWG01000010.1 GCF_003143995.1 Pseudoglutamicibacter cumminsii
CGTCAGCCCCTCCGACTTTGAGCGTTACAGATCAGCTAGGACAGCCGCGACGACTACCGCGGTTGCTCGCCGTAGAACAGTTCCTCGAACACCTGCCGCGAACGCCGCGCGACACGAAGCCACGCTTCTTCCAGCTCCGGTCCGGCGTCTTTACCCCAGCCGATCCACGTCGCGACCGCCGAAATCTCCGAGCGGCTCGACGGGAACGAATCCGACGCCCGCCCCGTGCACGCCATATTCGCGGCACGCACATCGGTCGCCAGCTTCCACGCCGTTTCGAGGCTCTCGGCGTCCTCCTGGCTAACCAACCCAGCATGATGCCCGGCGCGCAATGCCTCGAGGCTGTTCGTGGTCTGCAAACCCGGGTGCCGCTTAGCGAAACGCAGCTGCATCGATTGAACCAGCCACTCGACATCGCTCAAACCGCCCGGCCCGAGCTTCACGTGCCGCTTCGGGTTCACGCCGCGAGGCAACCGCTCCCCCTCAACCCGCGCCTTGACCCGACGGATCTCTTGAAGCTCTTTGTCCGAAAGCCCATGCTGGTACCGCACCGGGTCGATCAGCTCGATGAACTTCCGCCCAACTTCCTCATCCCCAGCGAACGGTCGGGCACGCAATAACGCCTGACGTTCCCACGTCTCAGCCCACCGTTCGTAATAGTCTGCATAAGACTCCAGCGAACGCACCAACGGGCCATTCTTGCCCTCGGGACGCAAGTCAACATCGATCTTCAACCGATGCTCCGCCAGAATCGGAGGCGTCAACGAACCCGACAGCAAATGCCCTAGCGCAGAAGCCATACGGTTCGCTTGTTGCTTCGCCGCTTCCGGGTCGACGCCTTCAACCGGCTCATACACATACATCGCATCCAGATCAGATCCGTAACCGATCTCAGCGCCACCTTGCCGGCCCATCGCAATCACAGCGAATCGAGCTAGCTCACCGTGCTCCGCGACCTCCTGATGCCGGGCCACATGCCACGCACCCATGACCGCGGCCTGATCCACGTTCGACAGCGCCCGGCCCAGCTCCTCAACATCGATCAGCCCAGAACCGTGCGCCAACGCGACCCTCAACGTCTCACGCCGCCGCGCGGTCCGAACCAGCTGCATGCCACCATCCGCGGCATCCTCATGCCGGTCCAGCTTGGCCGAAACCTGCTTCCACAGCTTCTCCCAACTGCGAGGCTTCAGATCGGCATCATTACCCAGCCATGCGGTAGCCTCAGGCGAAACCTCAAGCAAATCAACAACCATGCGCGAGGTCGACAAAATACGGCACAAACGCTCCGCACCCGCCGCAGAATCACGCAGCATCGACATGAACCACGGGGTCGATCCCAAGGAATCCGAAAGCCGCCGGAAACCCAACAGCCCAGCGTCAGGGCTCACGCCGTCCGCAAACCACTCCAACATGACCGGCAACAGATGCCGTTGCAAAGCCGCGGTACGCGAAATCCCGCCCGTCAGCGCTTCGATGTGGCGCATCGCCTGCTTCGGGTCTGCATAACCCAAAACCTTCAGGCGCGCCTCAGCCGCTGCAGGGGTCAGCCGAACCTCATCGTCATGCAGGCCAGCCGCCGCAGCCAACAGCGGCCGGAAGAAGATCTTCTGATGCAAACCCCGCACGCGGTTCTTGATCTTCTTCCACGCCTTGAGCATGTGCTCGGCGGTAGCGACCTGCCGCTCACCGGGCGCCGCAATACCACGCGCAAGCGCCCGCTGTTCGGCCTCCGATTTAGGCATCGCGTGCGTGCGCCGCAACCGCACCAGCTGGATGCGGTGCTCGAGGCTCCGCAAGTACCGGTAGTCCGCACTGAACTGGCGCGCATCATCACGCGAAATATACGCGGCACTCGCCAACGCATCGAGCGCTTCCAGGGTTCCGCGGACCCGCAGGCCCTCATCCACACGCCCGTGAACCAGCTGCAGCAGCTGAACCGTGAACTCGACGTCTCGGAGCCCACCAGGGCCGAGCTTGATCTGCCGTTCGATCTCCGCAGGCGGGATGTTGTCGGTGACGCGCTGGCGCATCTTCTGCACGGCCTCAACGAAGCCATCGCGGCGGGACGCCTCCCACACCATCGGCCAGATCGCCTCGATGTATTCCTCGCCCAGCGCGGCGTCACCTGCGATGGGCCGAGCCTTGAGCAGCGCCTGAAACTCCCAGTGGTCAGCCCAGCGTTTGTAGTACTGAACGTGTGAAGCGAGTGTGCGGGACATCGCGCCGTCTTGGCCTTCGGGCCGCAGGTTCGCGTCTAGCTCCCAGAGGGCCGGTTCTTTGCCGGTAGAGCCTACGATGTGCCCCATGGCTTTCGTGAGGCTCGCGGCAATGTCTTCGGCGCGGTCGGCCGTCTCCTCGTCCGCGCCCTCGGCGACGGAGTGCACATAGATCACGTCGACGTCGGAAACATAATTCAGTTCCCTCGCACCGCACTTGCCCATGCCGATGACCGCGAGCCGGACTTGGGTCACGTCGGTGTCCGGATAGGTGTCGGCGACGTGCCGGTAGGCGATCGCTAGCGCCCCGTCGACGGCGGCCGCGGCTAGGTCTGCAAGCTCAGCTGCGACCATGCGCACCGAGTCCGAGGCCTCATCGGCGCACACGTCTTTCATTGCGGTGTCCAGGAGCTCGGCGCGGTACGCGACGCGGAGCGCGGCGACCGTGGCGTCCTCTGCTGACGCCGCGATCGGAACCTCGGCTTCCGGATCAGCGCCGACGGCCGTGAGCATTTTGGCGCGGAGACCGCTCGGATCGGATGGATCGTATTCGCTCGGCCGTTCAACGGTGAGCGCATCGGCTTGATCCGGGTGCCGCAACACGAAGTCCACGAGCGCCTCTGACGCGCCTGCGAGCATGAACAACGGTTGGTTGCGGTTTGGGTCTTGGACTGCGCCGGCTAGCGACGGGATCCGCTCAAGCAAGCGAATCACGTTGAGCAGAGCCATGTCCGGGTCGGCGGTGGCGCGCAAAGCCTCGAGCACCGTCATGTGATCGACCTGGGCGAGTTCTTTCGACCTCAGCAGGGTGCGCGCACGCCGCGGGTCGTGGAACCCCGCGGCTCGTACAGCGCGGTCGATCGTGGAGGATGACCCTTCTGCGTTTGCAGGCGTCTTTTCGTCTTGCTGGGATGCCATGGACTTCTTCTAGAGCACCCTTCTAGAGCATCCCGAGGTAGCGGCGTAGCTCGAACGGGGAGATATCTTGACGGTATTCGTCCCATTCGGCTCGTTTATTGCGTAGGAAAGCGTCGAAGACCCATTCGCCCAGGATGTCGGCGACCAACTCGGAGTTCTCCATGACGTTGATCGCTTCGTGCAGCGTGGACGGCAGCGGGTCGAGGCCGAGCACACGGCGTTCACGGCTTGTGAGCGAGAAAATGTCTTCTTCGGTTGGATCACCGAGGTCGTAGCGTTCGCGGATGCCTTTGAGGCCGGCGCCCAGGATGCACGCGTAGGCGAGGTACGGGTTGGCGGCGGAGTCGATGCCGCGGTACTCGACGCGGGCGGACTGCCCCTTCTCTGGCTTGTAGAGCGGTACACGCACGAGGGCGGAACGGTTGTTGTGGCCCCACGAGATGTGGCTTGGCGCTTCTCCCCCGCCCCACAAACGCTTGTACGAGTTCACAAACTGATTGGTTACCGCGGTGAATTCCGGGGCGTGTGTCAGAACGCCCGCGATGAACTGGCGCGCCGTCGTGGAGAGCTGATATTCGCGGCCGCCTTCGAAGAACGCATTCCGCTCCCCTTCGAACAGCGAGAAATGCGTATGCATCCCGGACCCAGGGTGATGCGAGAACGGTTTAGGCATGAACGTCGCGTAGATGCCTTGCAGGAGCGCGACCTCTTTGATGATGGTGCGGAACGTCATGAGGTTGTCGGCAGTAGCCAGAACGTCGGCGTAGCGCAGGTCGATCTCGTTTTGCCCCGGCCCGGATTCGTGGTGCGAGAACTCGACGGAGATGCCGACTTCTTCGAGCGAAGTCACGGCTTTGCGGCGGAAGTCCTGGGCGATGCCGCCGGGAACGTGGTCGAAATAGCTCGCCGAATCCACGGGTTGCGGGTGGCCGTTGGCGTCCATCTCGTCGCTGCGCAGCAGATAGAACTCAACTTCAGGGTGCGTGTAGCACGTGAACCCCATGTCGGCGGCTTCTTCAACCTGCCGCTTCAAGACGTGACGTGGGTCGGCCATCGATGGTTCGCCATCGGGGGTCAGGATGTCACAGAACATGCGGGAGGTCGGTTCGATGTTGCCTCGCCATGGAAGCAACTGGAACGTTGACGCGTCGGGCTGCAAGAGCATGTCAGATTCGAAGATACGAGAGAGGCCTTCGATCGAGGAGCCGTCGAAACCGAGCCCCTCACGGAAAGCCCCCTCGACTTCCGCTGGCGCGAGCGCGACAGATTTAAGCGAGCCCACGACGTCGGTGAACCACAAACGCACAAAGCGGACGTCGCGTTCCTCGATAGTCCTGAGAACGAAGTCTTGTTGACGGTTCACTCAATGCTCCTTCAGCGCGTTGATTGCGGGCGGGTTGATTGCGGGCGGGATTGGTGCGTGGTGTGCTCGGTTTGCGGCCGCTTAGTCTTCGTCTTCTTCGTCCCACTTGCGGGTGCGTTCCGCAGCGATCTCGTAGGCTCGGGAGGCTTCTTCCGCGGTGCGGTAGGGCCCCATGCGGTGCGAACCAACAGACTGCGGGCCCTTCTCGACCTCGCCGGTTGAGGTGTTGAACCAGTACTCGCCTTCAGGTGCTTTATCAGTCATGGCTGGCCCCTTTCCCTGGGCTATCTTCTGCGATGCCGCGCCAACGTCGGCACAGCATCGTTCTTCTGTTCTTCACATTACGCGTTTATGCCTCGCAGGTGGGTCCTAAACTGGGGACATGACTGATTCTTCTGCTTCATCATCGAAAGCAACCGCCCCCATCGGGACCTTGACTAAGGGCCGCGTCTCGCCTTTGCGTAAGGTTCCTGCCGATATTCAGCGCCCACCGTATGTTGGCAAGCCTGGCCCAGAGAAATGGGAGGGCGGGGATGTTTACTCCCCTGAGGAGGTCGAACGGATTCGCGCGGCCGGCCGTATTGCTGCCGATGCGTTGCAGCTGATCGGTGAGACGGTCAAGCCTGGCATGACCACGGATGAAGTGGATGCGATCGGTCACGAATTCCTGATCAAGAACGGCGCATATCCTTCGTGCCTTGAGTATCAGGGCTTTCCGAAATCGACGTGCACCTCGCTCAATGAGGTCATTTGCCACGGGATCCCTGATGACACGGTGATCCAGGACGGCGACATCCTCAACGTGGACATCACCGCGTACAAGGACGGCATGCACGGCGACACGAACGCGACCTTCCTTGTGGGCGATGTGGATCAGGAGTCGCGCGATCTGGTTGAGCGCACGCATGAGGCGATGATGCGCGGTATTCGCGCGGTCAAGCCGGGGCGTCAGATCAATGTGATTGGTCGGACGATCGAGGTGTATGCGAAGCGCTTCGGTCTCGGAGTGATTCGTGACTTCACTGGCCACGGCGTGGGCGGCGCGTTCCACTCGGGTTTGATTGTTCCGCATTACGATGCGGCGCCCGCTTATGACACGGAGATGGTGCCTGGTATGGTCATCACGATCGAACCGATGCTTGCGCTGGGTACTCACCGTTGGGAACAGTGGGATGACGGTTGGACTGTGGTGACGGCTGACCGGAAGCGTACGGCTCAGTTTGAGCACACGTTGGTTGTGACTGAGGATGGCGCAGATATCCTCACGCTGCCAAGCTCCTGAGCTACTCGCGCGTAAACTTTTTAGCGTTTTCATCCGGGGTACCGGACATCTATCGAGGGGGCTTCTCGATGCTATTTAGCATCGAGAAGCCCCCTTTGAGTTTCTTTGAAACTGATTGATTGCCCCTGAATCCCAGGACCCGCCATGGCTTTGCTGTGGAGAATTTATGAAAATCTTTCTGGATATTCCTTTAGTGGCGAACTTGGTGTGCGATATGTAACAAGCTTCGCGAGCTTGATGATGATCACTTCCCTTGAGGAACTCCCCTTTGAGGATAGGAACACCATGAAAAAGAACTCCATGCGCAGCATCGCAGCAGTCGCCGCACTCGGCGTTGGCTTGAGCCTCGGCGCACCTGCCGCCAACGCTGCCCCTACCCCAGCACCAGCCCAGGCAGCCCCGGCCGTCGCATCGAGCCACCTTGCTCCATTCGGCCCAGCGGATCCAGCTAAGCTTCCTAAACCTAAGCCTGGCGAGATCCACGGCCCAAACCCAAAGGCCGAAATGCTCACTAAGCAGGGCCCTTACGAATACAAGACACAAAAGCTTCCTGTGGATCTGCGCACCGGATTCTATGGCGGCACCCTCTACTACCCTGTCGCTAAGAAGGGCGAGAAGTTCGGCGGCATCGTAACGATGCCTGGGTTCACCGAGCCTGGCATCGCGATGGAGTTCTTCGGCAAGCGCATGGCTTCCCACGGCTTCGTGGTTCTGCGTGCCGAGTCCCTCACTCCGTTCGATGAGCCGAACGTTCGTTCCCGCGCCGTTGAGAACGCTATGAAGCGTCTGACTCGCGGCGATCACAAGGCTAGCGAGATCCTGGATCCGGAGCGCCTGGCACTGATCGGTCACTCGATGGGTGGCGGTGGCGTCCTGATCGCCGCTGAGCGCAACCCGCAGCTGCGTGCGGTGATTTCGCTGCACCCATGGGCTAAACGCCCAATCTTCAACGTCAAGGTTCCTGTGATGGTCAACGGCGGCCTGCTGGACTTCGTCGCTGACATGGCTCAGTACACCGGCCCGATCTACGCGGGCATCCAGGGCGCACCGTACAAGGCGCTTCACACGCACCTTGCTGGAACGCACTGGGCGGGCATCGTCGATGATCCTAAACTGCAGGCCCGCAACCTTGCGTTCCTGAAGTACTTCGTTGACGGCGACACCCGTTACGCGGAGTTCCTTGAGGCTCCACCTCAGGAGTCGATGACCTTCACCTCGACCACGGGTCCAATCTAAACAAGACTCAAGGTGCATGGTCAGACGCTGCGCTTCAGAGGCGTCTGAGATATAAAGTACCGGCGGTGGTTCGGGCTTCCCCTCCCGAACCACCGCCGGAGTTTAATGCGCACTTAGGTTGCTGACAGTGTGCGTTGATGCGGCGGCAGAGTTGTTTCTGGGTTTTCGCGTAGCGCTTTGATCGCGTCTTCGAAGTCTTCAAGGGTTTCGAAGCCCTGGTATACGGACGCGAAGCGGAGGTAGGCGACCTGGTCGAGGCGGCGCAGCGGGCGCAGGATTGCTAGCCCCACTTGGTGCGCGTCGACTTCGGCGCGGCCTTCAGCGCGGATGGTTTCTTCGACTTCCTGTGCGAGCATCGCGAGGTCGTCTTCTGAAACGGGACGGCCTTGGCAGGCCTTCGAGACGCCGGAAATGATTTTTGAGCGGCTGAACGGTTCGGCCACGCCGGAGCGCTTGACGACCGAAAGGCTCGCGGTTTCGATCGTTGTAAAACGACGGCCGCAGGAGCTGCACTGACGGCGGCGACGGATCGAGTAGCCGTCTTCGGTTGCGCGAGAGTCAACAACACGCGATTCAGCATGCCTGCAGAACGGACAAAACACGTGGCTGACCTCCCTTTGCGACGTCGTCACTCTTTTAACACACGCAACGTGCATCACAATCATAACCGGGCGCCACACGAATCACAAACATGTAATTACTACATCTAGTGACGTGACACCCCAGCGTCCACTACACATAGGGGTCGCGGGCGGGGTCGCTGGCGAGGGGCTAGCACAACTGCTCGTCACAACCGGCCCCGCAATGGGTTCAGAGGTCCGCGACGTGTTCAGAGGTCTCGCGCAGTCACGGCCTCGCCGTGCGCCGGAAGGTCCTCTGCCGAAGACAGCGCCACGACGTGCTCAGCCACCTCGGCGAGCGCCGCACGGTCATAGCGGATCTCCTGAACGGCTTTCAGGAAGGTCGTGACGTTGAGGCCGGAAGCGTACCGTGCGGTACCCATGGTCGGGAGCACGTGGTTCGAACCTGCCACGTAGTCCCCCAAGCTGACTGGCGAATAGGCTCCCAGGAAAACTGCCCCGGCTTGCGTGATGAGCTGCGCATCAGCCTCAGGGTCTTCCGTGAGCAACTCGAGGTGCTCGGCCGCGTAGTGGTTCGCTGCCGCGATCGCCGCATCGTGGTCGTCCACAAGCACGATGCCGGACTGCGGCCCGGACAGGGCCGTCAAGACTCGCTCGGAATGCTTGGTGTGTTGTGCGCGTTCCCATGTCGCGGAGCGGAACACGTCAACGAGCGCCTCGTCCCACGTGATGATGACGCTCGCGGCGTTCGGATCGTGTTCGGCTTGCGAGATCGCATCAGCTGCAACGATCTTCGGGTCAGCCGAGGCATCAGCGACGATCGCGATCTCTGTAGGGCCCGCTTCAGAGTCGATGCCGACCTCACCCTTGACCAGCGCTTTCGCGGTAGCAACGAATACGTTGCCTGGCCCCGTGATCAGGTCGACTGGCTCAAGTGCTGTGTCCAGGCCAGCATCGGCATCGGTGTCGAGGCCATGGGCCAACGCACCGATCGCCTGCGCGCCACCTACCGCGTAGACCTCATCTACTCCGAGCAGTTGCGCGGCGGCGAGGATGGTTGGGTGCGGTAGTCCGGAGCCATCCTTGGCTGGCGGGCTGACGAGCGCAATCGACCCGACCCCGGCTTCCTGCGCAGGCACAACGTTCATCACGACCGAGGACGGGTACACCGCCAGCCCTCCGGGCACATACAGCCCGACGCGGCGAACCGGTTCCCAGCGCATCGTCACGCTGGCACCGGGGCCGAAGGTGGTCGTGGTGGGGGCAGGCTTGTGGTCGGCGGCGAAGGTACGGGCGCGTTCGATCGCGACTTCGAGACCCCGGCGGACATCCGCATCGAGGCCTTCGAGCGCTTCGACCATCGCGCCCGCTGGCACGCGCAGGGACGGCACTGCAACGCCGTCGAACTGTTCGGTCAGCGCGGTTACGGCGGTGGCCCCGCCTTCGCGGACCATCTTGAGGATGTTCGCGACAACGCTCTGATGCTCGGTGCTCGTGCTCGCTTGCAGGCGCGGCAGGCCGGCGCGGAGGGCGGCGTCGTCGGTGCCACGCAGGTCGATCAGCGGGAGGACATCAGTTTCTGCTACGTTGCTCACTCTTCCAGTCTAGGAGCCGCGGCTCGCCAAGTAGCTATGCGTCACAGCATGTGACAAGGTAGCTCAGCATCACAGCATGTGACGCGCGGCCCGAAGCTCTACGCAACCTAGACGAGGCAGTCCGGCCCGAGCAGCACTTTGAGGTCCCCGAACAGCGCGGCGTTCGGGGTGACCGCGTACTGCGCTCCGAGGCTCATGGTCTCGATGGTCGAGCTGCCGATGAGCCTGATGCGCACCTCGGACTTGCCCGGGTGGGTGCGAAGCACGTCACCGAGCTGCCGCACGATGGGTTCTGTCGCTTGGTGCGTTGGGATCTGGACCAAAAGCGGCCCAGCCCCTCCGTCAGCGGTGATGTCTGGAATCTTGAGCTCTTGCGCCGAGATCGAGATCGCTCCGTCGTCGCGGCGCTGGAAGCGTCCCTTGACGGTCACGATGAGGTCTTCGGCGAGCAGGGTCGCGATCGGCTGATACGCCTGCCCAAAGAACATGACTTCGATCGAGCCAGAGAGGTCTTCGATCTCGCACTTGGCGTACGGATTACCGGAGTTCTTGGCAACGCGGCGTTCGAGGTTCGTGATCATGCCCGCGATCGTCACGGTGTGACCGTCTTGCGGCCCGCGGTCGGACACGACCTGAGCGACTGGCATATCAGCTAGCCTGCCGAGCGCGTCCCCGAGCCCCTGGAGCGGGTGGTCGGAGACGTAGAGGCCCAACATTTCCCGTTCGAGGCTGAGCTTTTCCTTCTTATCCCACTCCGGGATGTCCGGAATCTCGACGTCGAGCGCGTTCGCGAGGCTTTCGTCTCCAGACATGCTGAACAGGTCGAACTGGTGCGCGGCCTCGTGCCGTTTGAGCGCCATCGCTTGGTCCACAGCATCTTCGTGGATAGCGGTGAGCGCACGACGATGGTGGCCCAGGTCGTCGAATGCGCCGGCTTTGATGAGGGATTCGATGGTGCGCTTGTTGAGCGCTTGCGGGCCGACTTTGTTGAGGAAGTCGGAGAAGGATTCGAAGCGTCCCTTTTCTTCGCGCGCTTCAACGATCGCTTCGACGACGTGGGCGCCGACGTTGCGGACCGCGCCAAGGCCGAAGCGGATGTCTTTGCCGACTGGGGCGAAGTTGTTTTGGGACTCGTTGACGTCGGGCTGCAGAACCTTGATGCCCATGCGGTGGCATTCGTTGAGGTAGAGCGCCATCTTGTCTTTATCGGTTCCGACCGATGTCAGAAGCGCGGCCATGTATTCGGCCGGATAGTTGGCTTTGAAATATGCGGTCCAGTAGGACACGAGCCCGTACGCGGCCGAGTGCGCCTTGTTGAACGCGTAGTCGGAGAACGGGAGCAGAATGTTCCACAGCGAAGTGATCGCTTCTTCGGAGAAGCCGCGCTCAACCATGCCGTCATGGAAGCCCTGGTACTGGCGATCCAGCTCTTCTTTCTTCTTTTTACCCATCGCACGGCGCAAAAGGTCTGCCTGGCCGAGCGAATAGCCAGCGACCTTCTGGGCGATCGCCATAACCTGCTCCTGGTAGACGATCAGACCGTAGGTCGTATCCAGGATTTCGGCGAGCGGTTCAGCGAGCTCAGGGTGGATCGGGGTGATCTCCTGCTGACCGTTCTTACGCAGCGCGTAGTTCGTGTGGGAGTTAGCGCCCATCGGGCCCGGACGGTACAGCGCGATGACAGCGGAGATGTCTTCGAAGTTGTCCGGGCGCATGAGGCGCAGCAGCGACCGCATCGGGCCACCATCGAGCTGGAACACGCCGAGCGTGTCGCCGCGTGCCAGGAGTTCGTATGCTGCGGGATCGTTGGTTTCGAGACGTTCGAGGTCCGGTACCTCTCCCCCGTTGAGACGGATGTTCTCGACGGCGTCAGAAATGATCGTGAGGTTACGCAGACCCAAGAAGTCCATCTTGATGAGGCCAAGCGACTCACAAATCGGATAGTCCCACTGGGTGATGACCTGGCCGTCCTGGAGGCGACGCATGATCGGGACGACGTCGATGATCGGGTCAGAGGACATGATGACGCCGGCCGCGTGCACACCCCATTGGCGCTTGAGGCCCTCAAGGCCCTTCGCGGTTTCGAAGACCTTGCGGGCTTCGGGGTCGGTTTCGAGCAGTTCGCGGAACTCGCCAGCTTCGCCGTAGCGCGGGGCATCGGGGTTTTCGACGTCCCACAACGAAATGTCTTTAGCCATGACGGCTGGCGGCAACGCCTTGGTGAGCGTCTCACCCATCGCGAACGGGTGGCCCAGCACGCGGGACGCGTCCTTGAGTGCCTGCTTAGTTTTGATAGAACCGTACGTCACGATCATCGAAACCTTGTCGGCCCCGTATTTCTCGATCACGTACTGGATGGTTTCGCCGCGGCGACGATCGTCAAAGTCGACGTCGAAGTCCGGCATCGAAACACGTTCTGGGTTGAGGAAGCGCTCAAAGATCAGGCCGTGTTCGAGCGGATCGAGGTCCGTAATACGCAGCGCGTACGCGACCATCGAACCCGCACCCGAACCACGTCCAGGGCCCACACGGATGTCGTTGTCTTTGGACCAGTTGATGAAGTCCGCAACCACAAGGAAGTAGCCCGGGAAGCCCATGCGTTCAATAACGTCGAGCTCGTATTCGGCCTGCTTTTGTGATTCCTCCGGGATGCCGTCCGGGTAACGGTAGTGCAGGCCGCGCTGAACTTCCTTGACGAGCCACGTGCTCTCCGTCTCCCCTTCTGGCACGGGGAACTCCGGCATGTATTTACCGATCGATGCCTCGAAGTCGACCTTGCACCGCTCAGCGATCAGCAACGTGTTGTCGCACGCCTCAGGCAGTTCCTTGAACAGTTCACGCATTTCACGCGGGGACTTCAAGTAGTAGCTGCTGCCGTTGAACGCGAAGCGCTTACCGCCCTGATCGTAGGACGGCTCGAGCAGCGTGGAGCCGGATTGGATCGCCAAAAGCGCTTCGTGTGCCTTCGCGTCTTCTTCGTGTGTGTAGTGCAGGTCGTTGGTCGCAACGAGCGGCAGGTTGAGGTCTTTCGCGATGCGCATGAGGTCGCCGCGCACCCGATGCTCGATCTCAAGCTCGTGGTCCATAAGCTCGAGGAAGTAGTTACCGTCGCCGAAGATGTCTTTGTATTCACCGGCGGCACGCAGCGCCTCGTCGTATTGGCCTAGACGCAAACGGGTCTGGATCTCACCCGATGGGCAACCGGTGGTTGCGATGACGCCCTTGGAGTGCTGGGAAATGAGTTCGCGGTCCAGGCGCGGCCAGCGCGAAAAGACCTGGTCGAGCGAGGCCTTGGACACCGCCTGGTTGAGGTTGTGCCAGCCTTCGTTGTTCTCAGCCCACAGGGTCATGTGGGTGTAGGCGCCACCACCGGAGACGTCGTCGCCCTTTTGGTCGCGTGTGCCCCACTGCACGCGTGTGCGGTCGGAACGGGCTGTCCCGGGTGTCACATACGCTTCAACACCCAGGATGGGGTTGATGCCTTTGTCTTTAGCTTTCCGATAGAAATCGTAGGCACCGAAAAGGTACCCGTGATCGGTGATCGCCATCGAATCCATGCCCAAGCGTTGGGCTTCATCGAAAAGGTCAGCGACACGGGCCGCACCGTCCAACATCGAGTACTCGGTGTGGGTGTGCAGGTGAACAAAACCATCGTCAAGACTTCCAGCCACATGACCATGTTAGCCATCGCCGCGGGCGGGACGGGCAATACCGTTGGTAGCGGCGGGTTACTCTTCGCGCAGTAGCTCGAGCGAGTCCACGAGGTCTTGTGGGTATGGGGCCTCGAGGTACATCTCTTCCCCAGTTACCGGATGTGTGAAACCTAACTCCTTGGCGTGCAGCCACTGGCGGGTGAGCCCGAGCTGTGCCGCGAGCGTTGGGTCTGCGCCGTACTGTTGGTCGCCCACAAGCGGGTGGCCCATCGCGGAGAAGTGCACGCGGATCTGGTGGGTACGGCCGGTTTCGAGTTTGACCCGCATCATCGAGGCGGTCCCGAACGCTTCTTCGAGCTTGTAGTGGGTCACGGCGTCGCGGCCGTCCGTCACGACGGCGAATCGCCAGGTTGCGTTCGGATGCCGGCCGATGGGAGCGTCGATGGTGCCCTCCATGGGGTCTGGTAGGCCCTGGACGACGGCGTGGTAGATCTTGGTTGGCGTGCGGTCTTTGAACGCTTGCTTGAGGCCTGCGTAGGCGGGTTCGGACTTCGCGACGACCATGAGGCCAGAGGTTCCGACGTCGAGCCGCTGGACGATGCCTGCGCGCTCTTGAGCGCCCGAGGTTGCGATCGCGATGCCTTGGCGCGCGAGCTGCCCCGTGACGGTCGGCCCGGCCCAGCCCGGGGATGGGTGCGCCGCTACCCCGACCGGCTTGTTGATGACCACGAGGTCCGCGTCTTCATACACAATCGGGATGTCTTGCACGGGTTCCTCCACTTCTTCGGCCGCTACGATCGTGACGATGATTTCGGACCCGGCGTCCGGACGCATCGATTTCAAACCGCGCTGACCGTCGACGCTTACGAGGCCGTCCTGAATCATCTGCGCGGCAACGGTGCGGGAGACGTCCGCGGCCTTGGCGACCACGACGTCGAGCCGTTGACCCGTCCCCGGAACCGTGATGACCTGTTCAGCGGGCTCGGTGCTCATGCGCTCTCCTCAGCCAACTGGTCCTTTTGATGCCCGGTAACGCGGGGACCCCCAGCGAGTGGAACGTTGCACCAGATCAGCAGCACAACCGCCACGACGCTGCACGTAATCAGGGAGTCGGCGATGTTGAAGATCGCGAAGTCGCCGACCGAGATGAAGTCGACCACGTGGCCGTGCCCGAATGCCGGCGGGCGGAAAAGGCGGTCGGTCAGGTTGCCGAGGGTACCCGCGAGAAGAGCCGCAAGCGCGGCCATCCACAACCGCGAACGTGCCTTCGTCAGCATCAGCACAACCACAGCTACTGCGACCACGGCCATGAACACCGTGAAGACCCACGTGAAGTTCTCACCCATCGAGAACGCGGCCCCCGGGTTACGGATCGAATACCACTTGAACCACGGCTCGATAACCCATCGAATCTCGCCAACATTCATAGAGGTTTCAACCCAGTATTTGGTCAGTTGATCAAAGCCGTAACCGATCACCAAAATGATGCCTGCGATGCTCGCGAGGCTTCCACGTGTTGCGGTGGTCTTCGGCGTTGTCATAGGTACCCTTCTGGTGCCGTGTTCCGAGCGGATATGGATGGGTAGCGGGTCTACCTGGTCCGGCATGAATCGTTGCACACATAGTTCAAGGCGGCGACCCCGCGGGTCACCGCCTTGAACTTACGCCCTCGCCGACGTGCTCGTTGACGTCGAAATGCGTTGGCAGTGAAGCTGCCGTAGAGCTAGATTAGATCTGCTCCGAAATCGGGGTCTGGCCGTCGAGGTCAGACAGCTGGTCTGCGATGTAGGTGCGCAGGCGATCGCGGTAGCTGGTCTCGAAGGACTTGAGGTCCTCAATTTCGCCTTCGAGCTTGGTCTTCTTCTCAGCCAAGTCATCGAGGGTGCGGCGCTTGGTTTCTTCAGCGTCCTCGGTGGTCTTCTTCGCTGCTGCTTCAGCGTCGGAAACAAGGGACTGTGCCTTGGCCTGAGCCTCGGAGATGATGCGGTCGCGCTCGTTAGCACCCTGGGTCACGTACTCGTCGTGGAGGCGCTGTGCCATCTGCAGGACGCCTGCAGCCTGGTCTGCGGAACCGGTCGATGCGGCTGGAGCAACTGGTGCCGAGGTCTCAGCGGCTGCTGCAACTGGAACCGCTGGCTGTTCAACCTCTGGGGTCTCCTCAACCGGAGCAGCCTCGACGGTCTCTTCAACCTCTGGGGTTTCAGCCTCTGGAGCTTCAACCTCTGCCTCAGCGGTTTCCGAGGTTGCGGAAACTGGGGCTGGAACAACGTTGCCTTCCTGGCATTCAGCCAGCTGGCGACGCAGTTCAGCGTTCTCGTCGTTCAAGCGACGAAGTTCTTCGACAACCTCATCAAGGAAGTCATCGACTTCGTCCTGGTCGTAGCCTTCGCGGAACTTCGTAGGCTGGAAGCGCTTGTTGACTACATCATCCGGCGTCAGTGCCATCTGATCTCCTCGATTACTCGGGTACGGTCACCAGCGAAACTTACGCTGGTCACGACATTTAGTGACTTTGAAACGCCCGCGCTGAAGCCCCGCTAGACGAATGCCTGATTACGACTCTATAACATGCTTCGGTTTTTCGCGACGCGCTGGCCGTAAGACGCGGCTTAGCTCACATCATTCCTACGCCCAGGCGGAACACGAAGCCCTTGAGGATGGACACCACGAAGAACACTAGAATGAACGAAAGGTCCAGCTGGACGCCTCCGAAATTCACGGGCGGGATCACTTTTCGGACCCACCCGAGCAGTGGCTCCGTGGTGCGGTTGACCGTGCTTGCGAAGACAAGCGCGGCACCGCGAGGCCTCCAGTCACGAACGAATGAGTCGATGAAGCTCACAACGATACGGGCCATCAGCAAGTACATGAACAGGCTCAGCGCAAGGTAGATCGCACCGAAAATCATGCCGTTTGCACCCATGTATCCCTGGCCCTATCCGTGTGGTGAGTTTCTACGTCTCGGAAATGTTGTGACCCGCAGCGCAGCGCGGAAGAGTTAACTCTGGTTGAAGAATGCGGACTGGTCGTCGCCAGTGAGCTCTTCACCCAGGATTTCGACGCCATGTGGGGTGAGCAGGAAGACCTTGTTGGTTACGCGCTCGATGTTGCCACGCAGCGCGAACACGAGGCCGGCCGAGAAGTCGACGAGGCGCTTAGCTTCAGACTCTCCCATGTCAGTGACGTTCATGATCACTGGGATGCCGTCGCGGAAGCTCTCACCGATCGTCTTCGCGTCGTTGTAAGAGCGCGGGTGAACAGTCGTAATCTGACGCAACTCAGTGTCCTCCTCCGGCGCGGACGCCGCGCGCTTGATAGGCGTCACCGGAGCGCGGAAGTCTTCCGCAACTTTCGGTTCGGTTTCTGGCTGTGCAACTTCGACCAGCTGCGGCTTAGCCTTCTGAGGCTGTTCTGCTGCTGGTTCAGGCTTTACCTCGTGGCGCACCTGTTCCGAAGCGGCGGGTGTGACGTCCTTCGCCGGTTCCTGGCGTTTGACGTCGTCGTCCTCCGCCTCAGCCAGGCCAAGGTAGATCATGGTCTTGCGGAGGGCTCCTGCCATCGGATACTCCTTTAGTCGATGCGTGGGTGCCTTAACGTGCAGGCACCTTTCAAAGTTAACCCACCGCGGGGCGAGAACCCAGGACATCCGATCCGATGCGTAGGTGTGTCGCTCCTGCGGCGATCGCTTGTTCTAGATCATGGCTCATCCCGGCCGAGATTCCAGTTGCTTGGGGGTGTGTTTGGCGAATTCGCTGTGAAAGTTCACCTAAACGCTCGAAAGCTGCGGCCGGATCTTCATCTAGTGGGGCCACGGTCATGACTCCGTGCAGAGCGAGCCCCGGGCTTTCCGCGATGCTGTCGGCTACCGCTTGAGCACCGTTGATGCTGACGCCGCCGCGGCCGTCGTCGGGTTGGCTTTCGCGGACATCCACCTGGACGTAGCAGCCGAGTGGGTCGAGGCCTTCGTCGGCGCGGCGCCGCCCTGCACGTGCAAGTGCTTTGACCAGCGATGCGCGGTCTACGGAGTGAATTTCGTGCGCGTAGCGGACCACGCGGTTAACCTTATTGCTCTGTAGCTGGCCGATGAAGTGCCAGCGCAAGTCCGGAGCGTATTCGCTGAGCGCGGCGGCTTTAGGGGTCGCTTCTTGTTCGCGGTTTTCGCCCATGTCGCGCACGCCGAGGTCATAGAGGGCAGCGGCGTCCGATGGTGGGAAGAACTTGGTCACGACGATCAGCGTGGGCTCTTTCGCGCGGCCCGCAGCTTGGGTTGCTTTGGTGATGCGTTCTTTAACAGCGCTGAGGCGGGCGGCGAGTTCTTCGCGGCGTTCCTCTGTTGCGTTGAGGCTTGGTGTTTGCAGGTCCTGGGCTTGGTTGTCCTGGTTGCTCACTGTGTTCCTCTTTCAGTTGTTGCGCTGATAGATGATGGTCGCGTTGCGGTCTCGCTGGTCTGCTCCGCGGTACGAGTACCACGCGGAGTTTTCTAGGGTGCACTCCCCGGTTTCGTGGACGAGGGCGCCGTGCTCTTCGAGGACCGCGCGGGTTGCTCGCGGTAGGTCTAGCGATGGGGTGCCCCAGCTGGTTGTGGAGGCGATGGCGTCCGATGCTGTCCCTGGCATGGTTGCCGCCGCTTCGGTGACCATGTGTTCGGGTACTTCGTAGCAGCGCCCGCAGATAGCTGGCCCGATCCACGCCTCAAGGTTGGTAGCGTGCTGTCGTTTAAGTTCGGCGAGGGTGTTGTGGATGACCCCGGTGAGCAGGCCTTTCCGGCCTGCATGAATCACGGCAATCACAGTCCGACCAGCCGGGAGGCTCGCCGCGATCGCAATTGGGACGCAGTCTGCTGTCAACACGGCCGGGGCGTAGCTTCCGCTTGCGTCAACCAGCGCATCGGCTGTTGGCACATCATGCACGCGTTCACACGCATCAGCCCATGCGCCATCGGAATCGATGACCGCAACCGTGGGGCTGTGCACTTGCGACATGAGCGCGAGCGCCGCCGGGTCGATTCCAAGCTCTGCCGCTACCCGTTCGCGGGCCTGCATCACATGCGCAACGGAGGGGCCCTCCACCGTATGTACGGCGAGGTTCCCCTCCGTGCAACCTGTGAATGCTACGCCAACGTTCGAGTGAAGCGTGAACGTTTCGCAGCGCATCGGATTACTTCAAGAAGTCCGGAACGTCGAGGGAATCGCGTCCCGGTGGCATGACCGGCTCAACGACCTCTGGGACATCGCTGTCCGCGTCTTCCTCGATGCTGTCTGGAATCTGCTGACCCTGATCCTGCGCCTGGTGCTGGGCTGCGGCCGGCGCAGCTTCCTTGCTTGCAGCGCCCTGCTCGTCTACGCGGGAAGGGACTGACTGCTGGCCAGCCTGGGCGCTCTGCGCTGGGCGGGAGGTCTTGTCGACCTGGTCGAAACCGGCTGCGATGACGGTGATGCGGATCTGATCGCCCATCGATTCGTCGATTGCGGAACCGACGATGATGTTGGCCTCTGGGTGGACGACTTCCTGCACGAGGCGTGCGGCGTCGTTGATCTCGAACAGGCCGAGGTCCGAACCACCCTGGAAGGACAGGAGGACACCCTGTGCACCTTCGATGGATGCTTCCAGAAGTGGCGACGCGATGGCCTGCTCGGCCGCGTCAAGCGCACGGTTTTCGCCGCTTGCGGCACCGATACCCATGAGGGCGGAACCTGCGCCTTCCATGACGGTCTTGACGTCCGCGAAGTCGAGGTTGATAACACCCGGGGTCGTGATGAGGTCGGTGATGCCCTGAACACCGGAAAGCAGAACCTGGTCGGCGGCCTTGAACGCGTCCATCATCGTGATGCGCTCGTCGGAGATCGCAAGCAAGCGGTCGTTTGGAATCACGATGAGCGTGTCAACTTCGTCGCGCAACGCGTCGATGCCGGACTCTGCCGAGTTGGCGCGGCGGCGGCCTTCGAACGTGAACGGACGGGTCACAACACCGATGGTGAGTGCGCCGAGCGAGCGGGCGATGCGGGCGACGACTGGTGCTGCGCCGGTACCGGTACCGCCACCTTCACCTGCGGTCACGAAGACCATGTCCGCGCCGCTGAGGAGGTCGCTGATCTCGTCTTCGTGGTCTTCTGCTGCCTGGCGGCCAACGTCTGGGTTGCGCCGGCGCCGAGGCCACGGGTCAGTTCACGGCCGATCTCAAGCGTGACATCCGCTTCTGACAACATGAGGGCCTGAAGGTCTGTGTTGATCGCAATGAACTCGACGCCACGGAGGCCTTCTTCGATCATTCGATTGACTGCGTTGACGCCACCGCCGCCAACACCAACCACCTTGATGACGGCGATGTTTTCTTGTCCAACTGCCACGTTTCGGGTCCCCTGCTCGTAGTTGTTTGCTCGTAAAAGTTAAGCTGACGCCGGAGCATCATGCGATCCATGTATAGGCATGGTGCTGAAGCGATCTCCGAGCCTATGTATTGAGTAAACCGCCCGCGCTAGGTTGCTTCAAACCTTGCGTTCGGCGTGTCGTTGCGCTGTGAATGTTTTCGACCATCTTGCGGCAGATTCGACGGTTTTCTGAGGCCCATCTTTCAACCGTTGGTTGAGACTCCGAGCCAGGTCACCTACTTATTACGCGTTACTGGACGCTGAGGCGTCGAGACGTCAAAGACTTTGTCCTTGATGTCTTTTTGCTTCAGGAACGTCTCAACTAGCGCGGCTTTCATAGGGCCCTCGGTAGCGCTTCCCCATACGATCTTCCGGCCATCCCTCAGCGTGAACGTGATGGTGTCCACGGATTTCGCTTCCGCTTCCTTAAGCGATCCGAGCACTCCAGACGGAAGCTCAGAGAGCGATTCAACCAGGCCATCGAAAATCTGGTGCTCTGGGTCCTTCTCCGGAACCCGGACCAGCGGAAGCTTGTCGCCTTCCTTGCCGGCTACGACTTTGAGCGGAACACCGTTGTCGCCCACGATCCATCGCTTACCGTCACGTTCCATGACAGCGACCTGTCGGTGCTCCACGATCTCAACGCGCACATCGCGCGGCCCATCCAGCTGGATCCGGACGTCCTGAACCGCCGGGAACTTCTTGAGCAGCCGATAGATTTCCTTGTTGTTGAGGCTACCTACGGCTTTGCCTTTGAGAGGCTCGAGTGCCTCGACGAGCTTGTCGGTATCCGCGAGCTGAGCACCTGAAACGCTCACGTTCTTGACTGCAGCGAGCGGGCTGAGCGAAAGCCCAACCAAACCACCCACAACCAACACGAAGACACCCGCGCCAATGCTGAAGCGCAGAATCTTGCGACGCCGCGCACGGTCCTTCTTGTGCGGGCGGATCGGCGTAGGCTCAGCAGCAACATCGCCGGAATCAGCGGCGCTGGCATCGGCAGCACCATTTGCAGCAACGTCATTTGCGGCAGAGTCATGCGCGCCAGCGTCAGCATCGGCGTTGCCAGCCGCTGGCTTCCGTGGGTGAGCTACAGCGCTGAACTCAAACTCGTCGTCAGAACTCATCCGTTGTAGCTTTCACCGCTTTCGGCATCGTCAAAGCCGTGCTCAGCGATCTCTTCGACGATCTGCGGACCCAACGCAGTCACATCGCCTGCGCCTAGCGTCAGGATCACATCCCCCGGGCGGGCAAGCTCAGCCATCCGCGCGGGAACATCTTCCGCGTCAACCAGGGCGTATTCAACGCCCACGTGGTCCGCGATGAGCTGGGTGGTGACACCCGGGATCGGATCCTCGCGCGCCGGGTAGATCGGCAGCAACGTCACCGTGTCAGCGAGCGAAACCGCATCAGCGAAACCGTGCGCGAAATCCCGCGTACGGGAAAACAAATGCGGCTGGAACACGGCGTGCACACGTCCTTCCTCCGCGACGTCGCGAGCCGCACCCAGCGCGGCCGTAACCTCGGTCGGATGGTGTGCGTAGTCGTCATAGACCCGCACGCCGCGCGCCTCACCCTTGAAATCAAAACGACGCGAGGCGCCTTTGAAGTCAGCCAGCGCATCGGCACACTCTTGAGGGGCGAACCCGAGCAAAACGCCCACCGCAATAGCGGCGCTCGCGTTCAACACATTGTGCGCACCAGGGAACGGCAGGCTCAGCTGAGCTACACCGTTGCGGGTCGTGACCTTAGCCGTCATGCCGGTGCCCTGTGGCTGCATGCGAGACACCCGCACATCCGCGTCAGGGGTGAAACCATAGCCGACCACCTTCGGGCCATGGCCGTACGCGGAAACCTTCTGCGCAAGCTCAGCTGCACCCGCGTCATCCAGGCACACCACCACAGCGCCGTCCTCCGGGACGCGCTGCACATGCTTCTCGAACGCCTCGGCAACGGCTTCAGGAGTCCCGTAGTGATCCAGGTGATCCGGCTCGATGTTGGTCACCACCGCGATGCTCGGCTCATAGTTCAAGAACGAACCATCCGACTCATCGGCCTCAGCAACAAAAACATCGCCACCGCCAGCGGCCGCGTTCGTGCCCAGACCACCCACCGTCGCGCCGACCGCGAACGACGGATCCGCGCCCAGCTTGGTCAGCATCGTCGTGATCATCGAGCTCGTGGTCGTCTTGCCGTGCGTACCTGCAACCGTGACCGCCTCGCGGCCCTTCATGAGCAACGCGAGCCCCTCAGACCGATGCAAAACCCGCAGACCACGCTCGCGGGCCTCGACCAGCTCCGGGTTATCGTCGCGGATCGCGGACGACATCACGATCGTCTCCGCACCCTCGACATGCCGAGGCTTGAAACCAACAAACGTGCGCGCGCCAGCCGCCTCAAGCTCACGCAAAACCGGGAGGTCCTTCGCATCCGTGCCGGAAACCTCCATGCCGGCCGCAAGGTACAGCCGCGCAACCGCGGAAACCCCAACACCCCCGATGCCCAAGAAATGCACCGGACCCAAGTCACGCAGACTCAGATCCTCGATACTTCGGCCTTCAGAGCGGGCATCAGAACCCGATGCAGTCATGGTGTGGTTCCTCCACTTACAGCCAGAACCACCTTCAACAGTGGCTTCTTGGCCTCGAATGATTATTTAGATGCGTGGTCAGCAGCGATGTCGACGATGGTGGCCGCCATGGTCTGCGCCGCGTCTGTAATACCAACGGTAGCCGCCGCGATGCCCATCCGCTCAAGGCGCACCGGATCATTGAAAAGTGCCATGACATTCTCAGTGAGCCAGTCGCTCGTGAGCTCGGCGTCATTAACCATGAGAGCGGCGTGAGCATCGACCAAAACCTTGCCATTGAGCGCCTGCTCGCCATTGCCCACCGGCAACGGAACCAGGATGCTCGGCAAGCCTGCGGCCGCGATCTCGCACACCGTGCCCGCACCCGAGCGGCACACAATCACATCAGCGGCCTCATACGCCCGCTCCATAGCGTCAACGTAAGGGACCTGAACATACGCGGCACCACCCTCCGCGCCCTGAGCCTCAATCCCCTTGCCTTCACCCGTGATGTGCAGAACCTGCACACCGTTCCGGGTCAGCTCCTCGAGCGCGCCAGCCAGCGCCTTGTTGAGATTCACGGCACCCAGCGAGCCACCCGTGACCAACAACGTTGGGGCGTCCGGGTCCAAACCGAACCCGCGGCGTGCATCAGCCGCACCCGCTGCACGGTCCAACTGCGCGATCTCATCCCGCATCGGCATCCCCACATGCTGAGCGCCAGGGATCTTGGTTTCCGCGAACGCCGTGCCAACAAAGGCCGCCTTCTTAGCGCCCATCTTGTTAGCCATACCAGCGCGAATATTCGCCTCGTGGATCACCACCGGAACCTTCGCGCGGAAAGCAGCCTTATACATCGGCGGGCACACATACCCACCCACGCCGACCACCACATCGGCATCAACATCCCGCAGAATCTGCGCCGCACGACGCTGCGCCTCCAGATACTTGCGCGGGAACTGCAACGCAGCCTTATTCAACCGGCGCGGCATCGGAGCCTTCGGAATCAACTCCAGATCAAAACCCGCCTGCGGGACCAAGCGAGTCTCCAAGCCCTCCGGCGTGCCCACTACCGTGATGCGCGCCTCCGGCATCTTCTTGCCCACCGCCCGCGCCATCGCCAACAACGGCGAAACATGCCCCGCCGAGCCACCGCCGGCAAACACAACAGACAGTCCAGAGCCCACGCCTGATCCCTTCCTCATCACAGCTACACGCCGTTGCTTTCAACAGCCGGCGCCTCAACGGATGCCGCCCGCTGCGTCGCCATGATCTCAGTCCGTGCAATATTCAGCACCAAACCGACACCCACCAGCGTAGACAACAACGCCGAACCACCATACGAAATAAACGGCAACGGAACACCGATCACCGGAAGCAAACCGGAAACCATGCCGATGTTCACGAAAGCCTGGATTGCGATCCACGCCAAAACGCCGCCACACACAACCCGCGAATACAACGATTCGCCGCGGAAACCGATGCGGTAAATGCACACGATCATCACGATGAACGCCGCGATAATCGTGAGCGTGCCCCACAAACCGATCTCTTCACCGATGATCGCCATGATGAAGTCATTCTGCGCTTCCGGAATGTAGCTCCACTTCAAACGCGACTGGCCGAGCCCCACGCCAGTCCAACCGCCGGAAGCCAGCGCAAAGCGGCCCTGCAACGCCTGGAAACCAAGGCCTTGCGCATCGTCCTCAGCACCCTTACCTGCGAAAGACAAAATACGCATGATGCGGTTAGGGCTCACCGCAATAGCCGCAATGACCATCGCAAGACCGGCCGCGCCCAGCAAACCCAGAACACGCCACGGAGCACCCGAAACCAGGTACATCACCGCAAGAATCGACGAAAGAACCAGAACCTGGCCGAGGTCCTTACCGAGCATGACCAGCCCGATCGCAAACCCCACGACCAAGGCAACCGGAACCAGCGCATGTATCGGCTTATCCATCAAGCGGCGCTTACGCTCAAACATGGTCGCAGCGAACAAAACCATGACCGGCTTGAGCATCTCCGAAGGCTGCAACGTAACCGGGCCGAACTGGAGCCAGTTCTTATTACCGTTGACGTTCACACCGATCAGCAAGACCAGCCCTAGCAGGCCGATCATCCCGAGCATCGCGAGCCACGCGAACCGTTTAAGCCATTCGGTGGGCATCGCCATGATTAGGAACATCGCGACGATGCCCATGACGCCGAATGTCGCTTGCTTGATGAACAGCGAATACGGGTCGCGGTCAGCGGAAACGAATTCGACCGCTGAGGAGGACAGCACCATCACGAAACCGAACGCGGTCAGCAACAGGGTTGCCGCTACGAGGACATAGACCGTGGTGCGTAGCCCCGCGGCATCGGTGAGTTCGATGCGGCTGAGCTGCCTGCGCAGGAAACCCACGCGTGGCTTGGTGCTGGCCATGGGTACCTCCTGCAGTGATCCGGTATGTTGCCTTGTTTGTACGCCGTTACTCGGTTGAGTTGCCCAGTGCGTCCGTCACGGCCTTCGCGAACGCATGCCCGCGTGCGGCGTAGGAAGCAAACTGATCCATGGACGCCGATGCGGGCGCCAGCAGAACCGTGTCGCCTTCCTGCGCGACGCTCAACGCGTGCTGGACGGCTTGGTTCATGACGGCTTCGCCGAGCTCTGGGGTGACCTCGGTTGGTTCTCCAGTTTCTCCCACCTGGGTGCGTAGAACGGGAACGTCGGGCGCGTGTTGGCTGAGAGCTTCCTCAAGTGCTCTCGTGTCGGTTCCGATGAGCACTACGGCGCGCAGGTGGTGGCTGTGCTGTTGAACTAGTTCGTGGTACTCAACGCCCTTGGCCAGCCCGCCGGCGATCCACACAACCGTGGGGTATGCCGCGAGGGCGGCGTGCGCCGCGTGAGGGTTGGTCGCTTTAGAGTCATCAACCCACGTGATGCCGTTGGCTTGAGCGATGGTCTGGATGCGGTGCTCGCCGCGGTCATAAGCTCGCAGGCCTGCGGCAACGCCTTCCGCATTGATCCCAGCGGCGCGGGTCAGCGCGGCGGCAGCCAACGCGTTCGCGACCGTGTGGTGAGCAGGGCGTTCGCCCAGGTCCGACAGCTGAGCAAGCTCTTGGGCTTGCGTGCGGCGTTCCGCGATGTATGCGCGGTCCACCAACAAGTCTTCGACCACGCCCAGCATCGAAACCGCTGGGCTCTTGGTCGTGAAACCGATCCCGCGGCAGCCTTCAACCACATCGGCATCTTCGACCATCGTGAGCGTTACCGGATCTTCAGCGTTGAAGATCGCGGCGATCTTGGTGCGCTCATAGATCTTGGCTTTGTCCGCCTTGTACTGTTCGAAGCCGCCGTGCCAATCGACGTGGTCCTCGGCGATGTTGAGAACGGTCGAGGCCAGAGGCGAGACCGAATACGTGTGGTGTAGCTGGAAGCTCGAAAGCTCAACCACGAGCACGTCGAAGCCCTGCGGGTCACGGATCGCATCCAGCACTGGGGTTCCCACGTTGCCGACTGCGATCGCGCGGAAACCGTCCTGGCGGAGCATCTCGGCCGCCATCGTGACGGTTGTGGTTTTACCGTTGGTTCCGGTAACGCACAGCCATTCGGCCGGTTGCGCGAGTTCGCGGCCATCGCGCACGCGCCACGCAAGCTCGATCTCGCTCCACACCGGAATCCCGGCCTCGCGAGCCTCAACCAGCAACGGATGCGTAGGCCGCCAGCCTGGCGAAACAATCACCAGGTCAGGCTTTTCACCATCGACCGTCGGCAGCGCTTTGACGTGCTCTTCGCCGAGCGCAACCGAAACAGCGCCAACGATCTCGAGGGTCTGCTTGCGTTCGCGGTTGTATTCGTTATCCACGCCGTCGACCACCGCGACCTTGGCGCCGAGCTCAATCAGGGTGTCGGCTGCGGCGAAACCGCTCGCGCCGATTCCGGCTACGACGACGCGCAGGCCAGCCCAGTCGGCTCCCCACGAGTCAAGATGTTCAAGCCCACCCAGCATGGGTAGTTGCTCGGTCATACTCTCACCAGCCAGTCAAGGTAGAACAAGCAGAGACCCGCGATCACGAAGAGGCCTCCGAGGATCCAGAAACGCACCACAACGGTGACTTCCTGCCAGCCTTTGAGCTCGAAGTGGTGTTGCAGCGGCGCCATGAGGAACACGCGCTTACCGCCCGAGATCTTGAAGTATCCGACCTGAATGATGACGGACAGCGAGATCAGCACGAACATGCCGGCGATGACGATGAGCAGCAGCTGGGTGCGGCCGAGGATCGCGAATGCGGCGACAGCGCCACCGAGTGCAAGCGAGCCGGTGTCCCCCATGAAGATACGCGCCGGTTTGGTGTTCCACCACAGGAAGCCAACGAGAGCACCGATGAGGATGACGGCCCAGATCGCAAGGTCCATAGGGTCGCGGACGTCGTAGCAGGCGCCTTCAATTGCGCGTGCATTGCCACAGGTTTGGGATTCCTGCCACAGCCCGATGAGGGCGTAGGCGGAGAACACGAAGATCGAAATGCCGGTTGCCAGGCCGTCGAGGCCATCGGTCAGATTGACGCCGTTGGTTGTTGCGGTCGCGATCAGGTTGGCCCAGATGACGAACAGCACGGCACCGAACACGGGGCCTGCGAAGCTCAGGTCGAGCCACGGGATGTCGCGGGCAGCGGAGATCATCATGGAGCCTGGGGTGCGTCCTTGTTCGTCTGGGAACATGAGCGCGAGCACCGCAAAGGCCACACCGACGATGCCTTGCCCGAGGATCTTCTGCCACGGGGTCAGGCCGAGCGAGCGTTCTTGGCGGATCTTGGCGTAGTCGTCGAAGAACCCGACACAGGCCATGCCGGCCATGAGTAGCAACAGCAACAAGCCCGATGCGGTGGGCCCTGCGGTTGGTGAGTTCAGTAGCCACAGGATGAGGTGGGTGAGGAAGTACGCGAGGATAGCGGCAGTCACGAAGACTGCGCCGCCCATCGTGGGGGTTCCGCGTTTAGACATGTGGCTTTGCGGGCCGTCTTCGCGCACGAACTGTCCGTAGCCGCGCCGGGTCACAAGGCGGATGAACAGCGGCGTGCCGGCGAAGGAAAGGATGAGGGCTATGACGCCACCGAGAACGAGTCCAAGCATGTATCAGCCTTCCCGCGCAACGTCGGCCTGAGCGAACTTTTCACCGAGCCAGCGTAGGCCGGCACCGTTCGAGGATTTGAACAGCACAACGTCGCCGGCCTGAACGTTCTCGTTGAGGAACGCTTCGGCTTCGTCTGCGGTTTCGAACCAGGACGCTTCGTCGCCCCACGACCCCTCTTGCACGGCGGCGGAGTGGATCGGCTTGGCGCCCTGCCCCACGACTACGGTCTTGGAGATGTTGAGTCGCACGGCCATGCGGCCGAGGCGGTCGTGTTCGGTGATGGAGTCGTCGCCGAGTTCGAGCATCTCCCCCAGTACGGCCCACGTACGGCGTGGTTCGCTGTGTGCGTTGCCGCGTTCGATTTCGGCGAGCAGCTGGAGTGCGGCGAGCATGGATTCCGGATTGGCGTTGTAGGCGTCGTTGATGACGGTGACGCCGTCGGCGCGTTCTGTTCGTTCCATACGGTGCCTTGAGATTGCTCCGAGTCCTGAGAGGGTGTCTGCGATGAGCCCAGATTCGATCCCGGCCGCGCTGGCCGCGGCAGCTGCGGCGAGGATGTTCGGTACGTGGTGGCGTCCGACGAGGCCGGAGGTCACCTGGCGGACGGATCCGTCTGGGAACGTGATAGCGACGACGGGGTTGCCGTTGCCGTCGAGGTGCACGTTGGTTCCGTAGACGGCTCCCGCGAGGTCTTCGCCCTCGCTTGTGCCGGTTGCGTTCGCGGCTGCGGGGTTGCTTTCGCTGAAGCTCCACACGGGTGCCTGGGCGGCTTCGCGCATGTTCCATACGGTCGCGTCGTCGTGGTTGAGCACCACTGCCCCGTCGGTTCCCACGGCTTCGACGAGTTCACGCTTAGTCAGCGCGATGTTTTCGACGCCACCGAATTCGCCGACGTGCGCGGTTCCGACCATCAACACAACGCCGATGTCTGGTTTGACGATGTCGGCTAGGTAAGCGATGTTGCCGCGCTGCGTCGCGCCCATTTCGGCAACGAGGTAGCGAGTGTTTTCCGTCATTTCGAACACGGTAAGCGGCAGGCCGACTTCGCCGTTATAGGAGCCCTGCGGCACCACGGTTGGGCCTTCGTGGCTCAGGATCGCACCGAGCAGGTCTTTGGTCGTGGTTTTGCCGGCGGAACCGGTGATCCCGATGACGGTGAGGTCGCCGTTGGCGCGTACGGTTTCGACGACGTGGCGAGCGAGCACGCCCATCGCGGCGACGACGTCGTCGACGATGATCATCGGCAGGGGCTGGCCGTCGGCGCTGGTGACTTCGCGTTCGCCGAGGACTGCTACGGCGCCGTCGTTGATCGCGGCTGCGGCGTATTCGTGCCCGTCGGTGGTTTCACCTGGCTTGGCTACGAAGAGCGCTCCGGGCGTGATTTCGCGGGAGTCGGTGGTGACTGCTTGGATGTGCGCTTCGGTGTCCACCGGGCCATAGATGCGGCCTCCGGTGACATCGGCGAGTTGCTTCAAGTTGAGAGTGATCATGGTTCTGTTGACTGACTCTACTCGGTCTTGGTGCTTTGTTGTGTGAGTGCGGCGCGCGCTTCTTCGCGGTCGTCGATGGGTACGAGGGTTCCGCTGACTTCTTGCGCGGTTTCGTGGCCGCGGCCTGCGAGCAGTACGACGTCGTCGTCGCCTGCCATGTGGACGGCTTGGTGGATTGCGTTGGCGCGCGGCGCGGCTTCGAGCACGGTGGCGCCGGTGGTTGCGGCTGCTTCGCGTGCGCCTTCCAGCACGGCGGCGCGGATGGTGGCTGGATCTTCATCGTGTGGGTCGTCGTCGCTCACGATCACGACGTCGGCGTTTTGTGCGGCGATGCGTCCCATGATGGGGCGTTTGAGCTGGTCGCGTTCCCCTGTTGCACCGAAGACGACGATGACGCGGCCTTCGCCGGTGCGTACGGATGCGAGGGCGCGTTCGAGGGCGTCGGGGTTGTGTGCGAAGTCGACGATGACCGCGGGGCGGGTCGATACGACTTCCATCCGGCCGGGCACGCTTGGGGTCAGCGGTGCGGCTTCGCTCGCAATGGCTTCCTGCAGCCGCGCTACGGGCACTCCGGAGGAGAGCACCATGACCAGCGCGAGTGCGGCGTTGGCGATGTTGAATTCGCCTGGCATGTCTACGTGCGCGTCGAGCGTTTGTGGCGCGCCGGCGTCGTCGGCTGGGCCGGTGAGGGTGAAGCGGTAGCCGAGGTGGTCGCGGCGGATGTCGCGCACGGTCCAGTCGGCGTCGTTGCCCGCTACAGACAGTGTTTGGACCGGGATGCCCGCGGTTTCGGAGAGTTTCTTGCCCCACGCGTCATCGACTAGGACCACGCCGGTGCGCGCGTGTTCTGGCGTGAAGAGCTGGGCTTTGACGTTGAAGTATTCCTCCATCGAGCCGTGGAGGTCGAGGTGGTCTTGGGTGAGGTTGGTGAAGCCGACCACGTCGTAGAGCAACCCGCTGATGCGGTGGAATTCGATCGCGTGAGATGAGACTTCCATCGCGATGGTGTCGACGCCGGATTCGCTCATGCGGGCCCGGAGCGCGTGGAGCTGGGTGGCTTCCGGCGTAGTCAGCTTGGCTTCGATGGTTTCGTTTCCGGACTGGATTTCAATGGTGCCGATGAGTCCGGTGTTGTGTCCTGTCGCGTTGAGCAGGGAGCGCACCATATATGTTGTGGTGGTTTTCCCGTTGGTTCCGGTCACGCCGATGAGCGCCGGGAGCTGGCGGCCGTTGCCGCCACCTTGGTCGCCGCCGCTGTAGATGGTTGCAGCGAGGTCGCCAAGGCGGGTGCGTAGGTTCTGGGTGACCACGATGGGCGTGCTGGTGCCATCTGTTCCAGCGAGTTCGGCGCGGATGAGTTCAGCGCCGGCGTCGTCGGTCACGATGGCGGCGGCTCCGGCGTCGATGGCTTGGGTTGCGTAGCGCGCGCCGTGGGTTTTGGCTCCGGGCAGCGCGGCGTAGAGGTCGCCTGGCTGGACGGCTCGGGAGTCGAGGGTTACGCCGGTAACTCGGGTCTCGGCGGCCTCGGGCGCGAGCTCCGTGGTGTTAGCTGCGAACTCTGCTTGCGAGAAGAGTGCTGCAAGTGTTGCGCCGGTTGTGTGCTTTGGACGGAAGGCTTGTTCGGCCTGCGCCGCACTGTTGGGGGTGTGTGACACGGGTTTCCTTACCATCCGTAGTTCTGTTTGTCGCCGGTGAATACTTTATAGGCCTTGGATTTTGCATCGCTTGGGGCGAGGCCGCGGCTGCGCACAGTTGCTTCCATGATGCTGGTGAAGGTGTCCCCTACTGACCAGTCTTTCCAGTTGCCTTTCGGGTGGTGCATGGTCACGAGCACGAGGTACTGAGGATCGTCCGCGGGTACGACGCCGCCTAAGGCCTGGGAGTGTTGGTCGAATTTACCGCTCGGTCCTTGGGCCTGCGCGGTACCGGTTTTGCCGGCTACGCGATAGCCGGGCATCTTCATGGCTTGCGCGGTTCCGTGTTCAACCACGGATTCCATGGTGCGCAGCATCTTCTGTGAGGTGTCTTTGGAGACCACGCGCTGCTTCTCGCCGGTTGGTGCTTTGGTTTTGTTGCCTTCGGCGTCGATGTAGTTTTCGACGATGGTGGGCGTGATTCGTTCTCCGCCGTTGGCGATCGCTTGGAACATCGAAGCGGTGTTCATGGGTGAGAGCGAGTAGCCCTGCCCGAACATCGTGGTGAGGCGTTGGCGGCGGTCCCAGTTTTCGGGTTTCACGAGGATTCCCGGGTTGCCGGGGCCGAGCCCGACGTCGAGGGATGAACCGATGCCGAGTTTCTTCATGAATTCGTAGCGGTCTTTGTCTTTGAGGCGTTCGCCGATCATGACGGTTCCGGTGTTGTAGGAGCGTGCGAAGATACCGGCTCCGGTCATGTCGAAGGTTGCGTGTGGCAGGGAGTCAGAGATGAGTTCTTGTCCGAATTTTTTCTTATTCGGGACTTTGAAGTTCTCTTCTGGCTTGAGTTTCCCTTGCTCGTAGGCGAGGGCGAAGGTTGGGATCTTGCCGGTTGAGCCGGGTTCGATGGCTTGGCTGATCGCGGTCGAGGTGCGGTAGTCGGCGTCGGTCTCGGCGGGGTCGTTGGGGTCCATCGGGGTCGAGTCGGCGATCGCGAGGATGCGGCCGGTTTTGATGTCCATGACGATGGCGTTGACCCAGAGCGCATTGAATTGTTTGCGTTTGGACATCACGGCTTCTTGCGCTGCCCATTGGATGTCTTGGTCGATGGAAAGTTGGACGTCTTGGCCGTTGACGGCCTCTTTTTCGGCTAGCGCGGCGCCGGGGATGCGCACGCCGTCTGCGGAGCGTTCGTAGACGCGTTCGCCGGGGATACCTTCTAGGTGTTTTTGTTGCGAGAGCTCGATGCCGCTCGCGCCTTTGCCTTCAGCGTTGGTGAAGCCGAGCACTTGGCCGGCGATCGCGCCGTTGGGGTATTCGCGGTGGGCACGTTGTTCGGTGCTCATCCATGGGAACCCGATGCGCATGACTTCGTCGCGCACCTTGGGCGTCACGTTTTTAGCGATGACGGAGTACCCGTTTTTGCGTTCGCCCTCAACTCCGAGCATGAGGTCGCGTACCTCGTCGGGGTCCTTGCCAAGTTGATAGGCGACTTCTTCCGCTGCTTGTTCGGAGGTGATGGTTTCGCGTTGCCCGGTTTCGGGGTTTTTCCGCGAGAATTCGTCCGCGACGAGGTTTTGGTTGACGATGATGTCGTAGCGCACCACGGACATCGCGAGCACTTCCCCGTTGCGGTCCAGGATGCGTCCGCGGACGGGGTGCAGGGTTTCTTTTGTGGTGCGGGATGAGAGCGCATCGGCCGCGGCTTGTTTGGAGTCGATCCCTTGGACCCAGACCATCCGCCCTGCGAGCACGAGCATGAGCAGCATCACGAACGCGAGCAGCACCCGCATGCGTTTCACGGAGCGGAGTTCAGCGGTGCTACGTGCCATGCGTGTCTCCTGGGGTGTAGGTCAGGGAGTAGTTTCCAGCATGAGGTTTAGTTCCCGCTGGTTTCTCCGGTGGTTTGTGGACCGGGGATGCTTCCGCCGTTGAGGTCTTTGCCGTCGAATGGCTTGGTTTCCTTCTGAGCGTCGGCGGTCTTCTTATTATTGCCGGCGGTGTCTTTCGCGTCGGTGCTCTTCTGAGGGGTGTCGCTCACGTTAGCGTCCCCCTTGCTGGTCTCGGCAGCGCCTGTTCCGTTGGCGTCCACACCCGGAACAGCCGCAGATCCGATCGACGAGCTGGTGCTTTGCTGCTTAGTAGCCGCTTCGTTTTGCTTGGCGCGGATGGCTTCGCGGGCGCGCTCTAGTTCGCGTTCGCTGTAGTCGTGCGCGCGAGGCGCTTTGACGTGGGGGCCGTTGGCCGCACCTTTGTCTTTCTTTTTCGCTTCGGTTGCGGTGCCGTAGATTTTCTTCTTTTCGATGTCGATCGTGGCGGCGCTTCCGGAGGCGGTCATCCCGAGTTTCGCTGCGTTTGCGGCGAGATTTTGTGGGGACTTTTTGTTGTAGAGCTCAGCGCTTCGCGCCTGGTTGTCTTGGACGAGTTGCTGCTGTTGTTTGTTCAGCTGGACGAGTTCGTACTGGCCTTTGGCTACTTTGACGTTGATGCCGAGTGCGGTTGCGACTGTGACGCCGATGATCACGAGGCACAGCACGATGAAGCTCCACAGGCGTTTGCGGGGCTTGTATTCGATGATGGACAGCGGCGTCCGCGTTTCAGCCTGGGCGTCACGGTAGGTGCCGCCATCGTACTGGGGTTCAGCGTGGTTGGGGTTGACCCTGAGCAGTGGTTGTGCGCTCATGAGTTCCTCCTGGTGCGTTGGCTGAAGCGGTCGCTGTAGTGGTGGCGGCTGAGTGGTTCGCGGGTACGTTCCACTGCGCGGAGTCGGGCGGCAGCGGCGCGGGAGTTTTCTTCGACTTCTTGTGGGGTCGGTTTTTCGTTGCCGCGGGTTACGAGCCGGTATTGGGCTTTGTGTTCTTCGGGTTCGACGGGGAGCCCGGCTGGCGCGGATGAGGTGGTGGCTTCCGCGAAGGCGTATTTGACGAGCCGGTCTTCGAGGGATTGGTAGCTCATGACCACGATGCGGCCGCCGGTTGCGACGGCGTCGAGGGCTGCCGGGAGAGCGGCTTCGAGGACTGCGAGTTCGTCGTTGACTTCTACGCGCAGCGCTTGGAAGGTTCGTTTGGCGGGGTGGCCGCCTTTGGTTCCGCGTGGGTAGGCGTCGATGATGAGCTGCGCGAGTTGCCCGGTGGTGGTGAACGGCTGGGTTTCGCGGGTGCGCAGGATCGCGTCGATGATGCGGCGCGCGTGGCGTTCTTCGCCGTAGGCCTTGAGCACGCGGGTCAGTTGTTGGTGCGTGTAGGTGTTCACGACGTCGGCCGCGGTGAGCGTGGACGTAGTGTCCATGCGCATGTCGAGCGGGGCGTCGTAGGAGTAGGCGAAGCCGCGTTCGCGTTCGTCTAGCTGATACGAGGAGACGCCGAGGTCGAAGAGGATGCCGTCGACGGCATCGATACCTGTGGTTTCGCGTGCGGTGTCGATGTTGTCGTAGGTGGTGTGGCACGTGACGAGCCGGTCGCCGTATTCGGCGAGGCGTTCGCTTGCCATGGCGAGCGCGTTGGTGTCGCGGTCGATGCCGATCACGTGGGTGTCGGGGTTGCGGGCGAGGATTTCGTGAGTGTGCCCGCCCATGCCGAGTGTCGCGTCGATGACCCAGGGGGTGCGGCCGGCTTCTCGCGCGGCGTCGATGCCCGGTTGGAGGAGGTCGAGGCAACGGTCTAGCAGTACGGGGGTGTGACGTTCGGCTGGGGTCTGGTGTTCAGCGGGGGGCTGTGCGCGGGTGGCCGCGGCATCGGCGAATGGTGCTTCGTCGTGCACTGAGCTGCCACCTCCTGCGGGGCTTGGGTCTATGTGCGCCGGCCCGCTGCGTGGTCGGTCTGTACTGAATTCGTATGGGTTGAAGATATTTGTGTGTGGTGAAGATGCTCCGAGGGGCTCGTTCCCCCACCGCGAACCTGTTTGGTGGCCCGGCTCAGGGGAAGGTGAGTCGGGATACCTGCGTCCGCGGGAGGAGAGCGCGCCCCTCGGTTTCCGGTGCTTCTACGTGGTCTGCTGGCTGAGGTGCCGGCTGGCCTTTTAGAAGAAGCCGGGTATCACTTCTTCGTTTGTGTCTGAGAAGGAGTCTTCCTGCTCAGTGAGGTAGCTGTTCCAGGCTTCGGTGTCCCAAATCTCTGCTCGGCTGCCGGCTCCGATCACGGTTACGTCGCGATCGAGGCCCGCGTAGGCCCGCAGTGGTTGTGGGATGGTGACGCGCCCCTGTTTATCCGGCATCTCGTCTGAGGCTCCGGACAGGAAAACGCGAATGTAGTCCCGTGCTTGCTTTGAGGACATCGGGGCGGCCCGGAGTTGCTCGTGGACCGCCTCGAATTCCTTAGCGCTGAAAACGTAGATGCATCGTTCCTGGCCGCGGGTCAGGACGAGGCCCTTGCTGAGCTCGTCCCGAAACTTGGCCGGGAGGATGATGCGTCCTTTTTCATCAAGACGTGGCGTGTACGTCCCAAGGAACATACCGCCACCCCTTTCTGAAAGTGGTGGAGTTCAGGGCGTCCACTCCCTGAACTCCATCTAGCTCCAACAGCCCCCACTTTACTCCACTTCACTCCCCCGTCAAATGGTTTGCCCGTGTTTTGAGAAAAATCTGTGAAATACCTATGCCCGTTTTTCCTTGAAAACACGGGAAAGTTTGCAGGTGGGGTGAAAGTGGAGGGAAATAATCTTGGCGGCTCACACTAGCGACCTCTTTAGCCTCCAGTCGACCCAAAGTGGCCCGAAAGCACGTGGGCGGGGTTGACGGTGGATGAAAGTGGAGATCGATTGGAAGCAAGGTCTTCGAACAATTCCGCCCGAAAGAGTGGCAACAACACCAGGTCTCGACAGCACAGCAAGAGACGAGGTATAGCAGTGACACCCCAACACGACTCTCGGTTCGCCACAGCACTCCTAGCCGCACGGTCGGACCTATACCGCATCGGTGATCTGCCATATTCAACGGCATCAGTTCTTGCCAGCGCATTCCGACCGCGACTTTGCAACCACGGCGCTTGGCAAACAGGCAACGACGATGCGCTCTTCGGCACAGCTGAAGTTGTTGACTCCATCGTTGGAGACAAGCCACTCCCCAGCAGGGCGTGAGGGCAATGTCACCTGGCATGAGCGCCGCAAGCAGTAGATAGTTCACCCTCAGCGGGCATATAGTGGAGTCATAGCCTAGCCACAGGAAAGGTGATGCTCCTTCAAGGTTGTGCCCTTGTTGCACTGTTTTTCTTGATGGCTTTTCAGGGCGCATGTACCGCCGAATCTATTTCGATAGGACTCATTTATGCGTACACACAACAGCGAGGACAGGAAGAAACGCGCTCCGCGTTTGTCCTTGGCCGCGCTTTCAGTCATAGCCTTGACAGGCACGTCGCTTGCGGCTGTCCCTAGCTTCATGGCCGCCTCACCGGCGTCGGCCGCTGAACTCTCCGGCGGCATCCGCGACAAGTCGGGCGCGGTAGAGAAGGACGCCCAGAAGGCCTCCGACCTGCCGGCCGGATCGTGTGTTGTTCAGGCAGACAACTCTCAGCAGGGCAGCCAGGCTGGTTTCAGCTGGTATACCTCTGAGCCGAGCGCGAGCAGCCCCAACAAAACCCGGTGGGGCTTGAGTGTGGCCTTCGATAACTCGAAGGACCGCACGTTTGCCGATTGGAACTTTACCAATTCAGGCCTCATGAGTGCGTACCTCGATGCGGGACAGATTCCCTCTATGAATGCTGGTCAGACCTTTGTTGATAAGAAGGTTACGCAAAAGGCTACAGAAGCCCTTGCGATCGATCGCAGTGGCCGACAAACGAACCTTAACCTCAACGCTGAACTGACCGATGCGAAAGTCAAGCAGTTCGCTGAGGCCACTGCCGCGAACCCGGTACGTTACGCCTGGCAGGGCGACTATAAGCAGGAAAACCCTCAAGGGCCAAGGGCCACCCAGGGGGGCAACGCATCGTTTGACGCCCTCGTGAACCCGTGGCCGAGCGAGAACATCGAATGTAACCCGATCACGGTCTCGTGGGAGAACTTCGAGAAGCACGTCATCGTCCCTGGCGCGGAAATCAAGGTCGGTAAGATCAACATCCCGGCTGTGACCGGCCAGGGCACGGATGATTCCATGTCCCGCATGGTCGTGGAGGCCTACGACGGCAACGGCAAGTTCATCGGCACCACCGACCCAGTGGCGTCTGGCGGCACCAAGAACCTGCGCATCGACGAAACAACCGGCGAGATCTACTTCACCTGGCCTGAGTACCGCGGCACCGACCTGGCTACCGATAAGAACGTGAATTTCTCCGTTCTTGCGAAACCGCGTAGCGTAGACGAGCTCAAGGCTGCAGCTAAGAGCAACAATGAGTTTATTGAGCATGACGCAGCCTTCAACAGCTCCAACTCGCTGACCCGCTACAACAAGGCGAACGTCATCGACTCCAAGGCATTCTCCTTGGATGACACCGAGTACCACTCCCCGAAGTACGACAAGACGGACGCCACGATTATCTCCGGCGTCGATAGCGCTACCGGTCCGATTGCTACCGAGCCGCAGAAGGTCACCTTCACCCAGACCCCTGACCTGATCAAGGACCTGGCGAAGAAGAAGGCAGACGGCGGTTACGAAGCCAAGGTCACCCTGGACGAGAAGTACGTCTACGAGGGCTGGACCGTCGAGATGGACGAGAACTACAACGTCACCGTCACCGCTCCAGAGGACCCGCGCCCAGGCACCTTCGCGCGCCCTGTGATCACGGTGGAGTACTCCAACGGTTCCACTGACAAGCTTGAACTCCTCGTAGTTGTTGACCCGAACAACACCCAGGTCACCGATCTGGTTCGCCCTGGTCTGACCAAGGGCAAGATCGGGGCTGACCTCACGGCCCAGGTGGGTACCAAGTCGATCATGAAGGGCTACAAGCCGGTTCACCCGGCGAAGTTTGAGATCGACGAGTCCACTGTGCCTGAGGGCTGGACCGTGACGGTCGACGAGACCGGCAAGGTCATCGCGAAGGCTGACGACACCGTGGCACCGGGCACGATCATCACTCCGAAGGTCAAGGCAACCTACCCTGACCAGACCACGGACGAGATTGAGGTCCAGTTCCAGGCGATCGTGGAAATCAAGATCCCGACCTACGACACGGTGGCCGGCCAGCCGAACGCGAGCGTCAGCCTTACTCCTGAGATCCCGGAGCGCGGTCTGAGCGGTAACACGACCGATGAGGCCCCGTCGCGCTACACCTTCGAGGACGGCACCAACCAGACCACCCTTACCAGCAAGGACGGTAAGACCTGGACCGTCTACGTTGACGAGAAGACCGGTGAGATTACGACCACGATTCCGAAGGGTGCGCAGGAAGGCGACATCCTCAACGTTCCGGTCCAGGCTCACTACAGCGATGAAGGCAAGCAGAAGCCACAGACCGTCGTTGGCACCGTCGTCGTTATCAAGGGCGACATCAAGGCGAACTACAACGTTCAGACCACAGCTCCGGGCCAGGAAGTTAAGCACCAGGTTGAGGACACGCCTGACGGCTCCACGTTCTCCTTCGGAAACAAGAATGGTAAGCCGGTTCTTTCTCAGGAAGTCAACGGCTGGAAGTACACCATTGACCCGAAGACCGGTGAAGTTTCCTCCACCCCGCCGGCCGATGCTAAGCCGGGTGACAAGAACACCGTCACGGTGACCGTTAACGCTCCGGGTGGCTTGACCACTCAGGCGCCTGTCACCACCGTGGTGAAGCTGACCAACGCCTGGGAAGCCGAACCGTCCTACCCGGTACAGACCGTGTACCCGGGCGAAACCGCAACGCTGCCAGTTGCACTGGAGAAGCCAGACAACGTCAACGTCGCGGAGGAAAACCCATACAAGTTGGGTGAGATTCCTGCCGGCTGGAATGTCAGCATTGACGACAATGGCCAGATCACCGCAACCGCACCTGAGGATGCGAAGCCAGGCGATCAGGTCAAGATTCCGGTTACTGTGACCTACGAGGACGGCTCTACGGATATCACCTATGCTGTGGTCAACGTCCTCGGAGTGCCTGAACGCGAGGTTCCGTTCAAGGTCGAGTACAAGTACGACGACACCATCCCTGCCGGCGAGTACAAGGTTGAGACCAAGGGCAAGCCTGGCAAGGAGAAGATGAAGAAGGACGGCACCTGGGAGCGCTCCGAAGAGCCTCAGAATGAGATCGTCGTCATCGGCACCAAGCCTGCTGAGAGCGCCAAGGAAGTCACCTGGACGGTTCCGATCCCGTACCCGACCGAGGTTCGCGAGAACCCGGACCTGAAGCCTGGTGAAACCCGGGTTGTTCAGGAAGGTGAGAACGGCGAGAAGACCTTCACCGCTAAGTTCACCGCTTCGGGCGATCAGGCTGAGGTCGTCGAGGAAGAGACCACCAAGGAGCCTGTCAAGCGGATCGTCGAGTACGGCCCTGGCATTGCTCCGAGCGAGCTCGTGACCAAGATCGAGAAGCCGATTCCGTTCGAGACCAAGGTGATCTTCGACGACACCCTCGAAGCCGGAAAGCAGGTTGTTGACCAGAAGGGTGAGGTTGGTACCGAGGTTGTGACCTCAACTCAGAAGCTCGTGGACGGCAAGCCTTCGGGCGACCCAGTCGTGACCTCTGAACGCACCAAGGAACCGACCGAGGAGATCATCCGCGTGGGCACCAAGTCCGAAGGCACTCACACCAGTGAGTACGTCAAGGACGTGCCATTCGAGACCGAGGTGATCTTCGACGACACGATGGAAGCCGGAAAGCAGGAGACTGTCCAGGAAGGCCAGCTTGGTAAGGACAAGGTCACCACTACCCTGACCATCGAGAACTCGAAGGTTGTGGATTCCAAGACCGAAACCGTACGTGTGACCGAGCCGGTCAAGAAGATCATCAAGATCGGCACGAAGGGCAAGCCTGCCTCCACCGAGTTCGAATGGACTGAGAAGACTCCGTTCGAGACCGAGATTCGTGTGAACCCGGATCTGCAGCCTGGTGAAACCAAGGTTGTCCAGGAAGGTAAGCAGGGCGAGGTCAAGCACACCGTCAAGGTAAACGCCGAAAACGGTGAGATCACTACGGAGGACACCTCCGAGAAGATCAGCGACCCGGTCAAGCAGATCATTGAGGTTGGTCCGGCCAAGAACCAGACTGAGCTCACCGATAAGCACACCGAGAAGACCCCGTACGACACCGTCATCGAGTACGACCCGAACCTCGAGGTCGGCAAGGTCGTTGAGGACCAGGCTGGCGCCTTCGGCGAGAAGGAAATCACCAAGACCTGGAAGCTCGAAAACGGCAAGCCAGTCGGCGATCCGGAAACATCCGAGAAGGTCGTGACGGAACCGCAGCCGCGCAAGCTGCGCGTAGGCACCAAGTGCAACTGCGAACAGCCAACCCCAGAACCATCTGAGGAACCGACGCCGGAGCCGTCTGAGGATCCAACCCCAGATCCTTCCGAGGAACCGACCCCAGAACCATCTGAGGACCCAACCCCGGACCCATCCGAGGAACCAACCCCGGCACCGTCGGAGGAACCTTCTGAGGATCCGTCGGAGGACCCAACCGAGGATCCAACGCCGGCGCCTTCCGAGGACCCAACCGAGGATCCAACCGGTGAGCCAGGTGAATCGCCTAGCGATAGCCCAAGCGCTCCGGGTGCAGACAACAACAAGCCTGCTCAGCCGCAGAAGCCTGGTACGCCGCCTCTGGCTCGTACGGGTGTCAACGCTGGCGGGGCGCTGGCTACGGTTGCTCTGATGATGCTCGGTGGCGTAAGCCTGCTGGCATTGCGTCGGCGTCCATCGCAGCGCTAACGGTGAGAGCTAGCGGAACCGCCACGGCGGACCGCTAACTCAAACCAAAAGTGGCGGGGATACAGGAGAAATCCTGTATCCCCGCCACAGCGTTTTAACACGGTCCTACAACACCGCAACAGCGGATTAGAGAGCGTTGCTTGGAGGCTGCTTGCTCGCAATAAAAGCCGGAACAACAGCAGACACAAGGCCAGCCACGACACCGAGGCCCAAACCTACCGGCACAAGCCACGGCTCAACCTGAGGCGTCCACCCCTGCGCGGCAGACACCACAACAACACCAATAACACCCGCGAGCGCACCCACTGCCCCACCGATGAAACCAATCAGCACGCCTTCGGTCACGAACCGCGCCGCAATACCCTTCCGGGTTGTTCCTAGAGCGCGGCGCAGAGCGATCTCCGGCGCACGCGACAGCACAGTCAAATACATCGACGTCGAAGCGCTCACAGCCGCAAGAATCAGCAAGGTGGCCGCCATGATGCCGACCAGCGCATCGAGATCCGTAGACACACCCATGCGGAGGTTCCGCAAATCAGCCACAGTTTGCACCCGATAGCTTCCCGGATCAGCCGCATCCAGCTGCATCGGCACGGCCTCCGCCAGTGCGGCCGGGAAACCCTTCTCTGTGCGAATCAACAACTGAGGCTGCCCTAGATGCAGCTGTGGAGCCAAAGACAACGGGACCAACACCGCATTACTCAGCCCAGGGCGTCGTTCCCCCGTCGTGAAGGAATCAACGACGCTCAAACGATGGTCGCCCACCACAATCGAGCCGTCGGCGCCACTGCTGGGGAGGTTCAGGGCTTGCAGAGCGTCAGGCCCCACAACCGCTACCGAATTAACGGCCGGTATCCCGAAAAGATCCGCTGTCTGCTTCTTCCCTAGCGTGAGGTCTTGGGCCGCGAAAAACTCGTCATCCACCGCGATGATCTGCAGTCCCCCGCCTGAGTTCACGTCGCCGGGTTCTAAACGGTATAAGCCAGTCGACGAGGCGGGTAGCTGAATCATGCGCGTCACCCGCTGCACGTGCGGAAGCTGCTGAATCCGTTCCTGATCGCGCGTGAGGCTCTCCTCGAGTTCTTCCCGCTCGTAGTACGGGGTGGTAACCCACACTTCGTCGAACGCGGCGGCTTCGAGGCGCTCGTTGATCTGGACTGCGGCGGTCTGGCTGATCCCCACGGAAGCGATCAGCCCGCCGATGCCTAACGCGAACGCCAACACCAGGAACGCTGTGCGGATCCCGCGGAGCAAAACCTCCGTGAGAGATTCGGCGAGCACGTCAGCCACGCGGGTACGTAACGGCCCCCGCGGCGGCTTCTCAAGAGCTACGCTCGCGGCGCTCGGCACAGCAGCAGAGACGCCGGTGTCTTCCGCGATCCTGCCGTCAACGATGCGGATCACGCGGTGGGCGCGGGCCGCAACCTCTTCGTCGTGGGTGATGACGATCAGCGTCGCGCCGTGCTCACGCGCTCGTTCAAGGTCGGCGAGCACCGCCATCCCCGATGCGGTGTCGAGCGCACCAGTTGGCTCGTCGGCGAGCACCAGCTCGGGTTGCGATGCCAACGCGCGCGCCACAGCGAGCCGCTGCCTCTCACCGCCGGACAGCACCCCCGCTTTATACGTGGCGCGGTCGCCGATGCCGAGGCTGTTCATCGCTTCGAACGCGATCTCGGAGCGTTCCTGGAGCGGTACAGCGTGCGGAACCATCCCGAGGGAGGCGTTCGACAACGCGTCCAGGTGCGGCAGCACGTGCGAGGCCTGGAATACGAAGCCGATACTGTCTGCCCGGAGCCTATCGCGGTCCTTCTCCGTCGCTTTGGTGAGGTCCTGACCGGCGAAGACGTACGAGCCCTTGTTCGGGGCGTCGAGCAAACCGAGCAGTTGCAGGAGCGTGCTCTTGCCCGCACCGGAGGGACCCACTATGGCGACGTATTCGCCAGCGTAAATGTCCAGGTCGACGTCGAAGACACCGGCGGTGCTGTCTGCACCGTATTGGCGAGTTACCCCGCGCATCTCAATGAGTTTGCGGCGTTCCATCAGAGCACCACGGTGTCACCAACAGCAAGGTCATCGGATTCCACGGCCGCCCATCCGGCGGCGGTTTTCCCCACGGTGACCTTGACTCGACGAGGCTCCTCCTTATCGTTTGAGCCCTGCTTGCTGGAACCTTGCCCGGTTGTGCCGCGCGACCCCGGTGCCGCGACGAGCACATAGTCGCCGTCAGCATCGTGCCGCAGAGCGGTCACTGGTACGGCTTTCTGTGGTTTAGCTTTCGTGGTGAGCTCTACACGAACCTGAGTTCCCGTCTGGACTTTCTCAAACGCCTCGTCCTTGGTTGCAAAGCTCACTTGGTGGCCGGGCGCGCGGCTGTCCGTGCCGCCTTCGAATTCGCCGACGTTCTCAACGGTTCCTGCGAACGTGGCAGCACCGGCGATGATCCGAACTTCTGTACCTTTCTTCAACTGCTGGGCATCAGCCACGTTTACGTAGGCTTTGATGGTGCGACTACCCACGCGAATTTTGGCGAACGGTTGCTCAGGCCCCAAGGTGGATGATACGCCGGCAACGCTCAGCACAGTCCCGCTCTTGCCACCGATGGAGGCGAAAGCCGCCACTGGAATGTAAGGCTGGGTCTGCGGCGCGGCTGGCTGGTCGCTTCCGTCTTCCTCGGTAGCGGACTCGTCCGAGGGCCCGCTCGGTGAGGAGTCGGTCTCGCGCTGCGGCAGGGCGTAGCCGGCTTCCCGGAACAGTGCCGCTACGGCGTTGATCGTGGTTGCATCGACAACACCGGACGCTGGAACGTTGTAGCCGGTCGTTTCTAGCGCTTTCTGGAAGGCAATGACGTCGTCGCCTTTATCGCCAGCGGCGAGGTCGCGGTAGAGGGGAAGTTGCCCCGACACGGCGAACACTGGCGTGCCCGCTACTGAGCCCAGCAGTTGGCCGGGGACAACGTCCTTACCTTTCTTCAGCGCCTGTTTGGTGACGGTGGGGGTTTCCGGCAGGACGGTCGGCAGAACATCCCGTGTTTTGCCCTCCCCTACGGCTCCCAGAATGACTGTGTCAGGGACGATGGGACGCTCTTCGACCACTGCGGTGGCTTGAACTTTCTCGTCCGTGACCGTGGCAACCGAGCTTTTCGGTGCCGTCAAGGTGCCGATGAAGAAAGCGGCGACCACTGCTCCGATCACTACGACAGTGATGACGAGGGTCCGCACGGGGAATGCGACCCGCGAAAGATGTGGTGCGCCCGCTTTCTTCATGCGTTAACACCTTTCTACTGAGGGACCTAATTATCCGTTCTGTGCAATGTATTCACGGGCTGCGGACAAGACGCGGTCCTTATCTTCTTTAGCTGGTTTAAGTTCAGCCTCATGCTTATCGATGAGTGGCTGTTGATAGGAAGCAACCAGGTCGCCGAGGCGTTGGCTTGTTGACGTTTGGTTGTTGCAACGGGCTTCAATGCTGGCGAGTCGGATGCCTTCTTGTGTTGTCTGCGACCCTTTGGACTCGAGAAGCTCCGTGGACTCATCCGAGGCCCACGTGTCCTTGCTCTTCGGGGCTGTAAGCCCAGCCTCGGTGAGGCACTGAGCCCATTCTTTATGGACTCGCTCCCATTCTTCGTCCTTCGCGGCAGCGTTGAGAGCCTGCGTGCTCAGCTCGTCAGCCCTATCAGAGGATGCTACGTTGTAATCCCTGAGGACTTCGGTATCCGGGTCTGTCTCGAACCGCGTCTGGCATTCTTCATACCCCGTTGTCCAGGCTTCGCCACCTGCGGCTTCTTCCTGTTCCTCCAGCGCGGTTACACTGCTAGGTTTTGTCCCCCAGCCGTAGTCAGCCGCGAGTTGCTCATCCCAAATACCGAACGTGCGGTCATCAAGAACCGCATCTTCAGGCCCGGTAGCCGTGTACGTGAGGCCCTTCTCAGCCATGCACTTAGACGTGTAGACCCTTTTGGCTTGATCCATCAACGCTTGATCGGCGGGGTCATCAACTACCAGATAGGCCGATAACGGGGTCAGGATTTGTGCGCTCTCGCGGTCAAGCTTAGCCCGCGCGCTGGTGTCTCGCCCCTCACTACTGGCATTCGATCCGCTACACGCCGCAAGTGAAACCCCGAGAAAAGCAGCGGCGAAACCGGCCAGAGCCCTTTTTCCATGTTTCATAGTCACATGTCCGCCTTATCGAACAGCTGAGATCCGGTCACTCCAGGTTTCACCTAGGTGCAGGTTGGTGCGAAGTGAACGCAGGTCACTGTAATCGTGTCTGAGCGGAGCGGTTCGCCCATAACAGCCAGCGTTTTCGCACATCTGACGCGACTTGCCCTTCTTGATCGAGCTCGCGCGGTCGTTAGCCCACTTAGGAAGATTTCCAGAGTTCCAGGTTCCCATTTCACCGGAATAGTTGATGTGGTCATACAAAACAGCGGCATGCGAAGCCTGCATGCTCGATCCCAGCGCGACCAGGCTCAAGGCACCAGCAGCGAGTCCTCGCTTGAAGAACTTCGATGAAACTTTTTTAGACATACTTATCCCCCTTTTGGAGAAATAAAGCTATTAGAAATCACCTCGTATATTTATGGAAACATCCACGAGATGAGATAACAGTAGGATGAGGTTCTCTGTGAGTCAAGTAACAAATGTAAGTTTTTTGAGACGATTTCCTGAGGTTACCCAACCGGGCTTTTCGATACGCTCTGCATCGGCCTAGGCCGGGGCATATTTCATCCGAAAGGTGGGTTCGGAACCGTGTTCCGAACCCACCTTGCAAGCTCTGACTAGGGGCCTACACCCCGTTCTTTGGACTGAGGGAAACTATCCCTGGTTGTGGCGGTTATCCCATTCTTTTTCGAGCCGCGCCATGAAACTATCGCCGCGGCGAGCATTCGAACTATTCGAGCTCGTCGTAGTAACAACCTGCTCGGTCTTCCTCATAGCGAGGGCGGCACCCACAACCATGATCCCGAACCCGACAATACCCAAGATGACCGTCGCGATCAGTCCAGCGCTAATCGCGATACCCGAAAGGAGAACACCCAAGCCAGCGAACGCGATCAACGCACCCAACGCAATATTGCGGGTGCTCAGCTTGTTCTGCGGCGTCTGCTCAACGCGACGCATCGTGCTCGAAAACTGTGGATCTGCGTGGAGTTGCTTCTCCATCTCAGCGAGCATACGGCGCTCACTCTCAGATAAACCCACGGCCTCCCCCTTCATCGGACCATTCCTGAACTCCTATTGTACTCAGGCGGGCCCACACAGTTCGAGCCGGTTCCTCAAACACCGAAACGCTTTACCCCGCGTTCACCGAGCGGTCGCTTCTCACCGAGGCCCCGCATCGTCCTTCTTGACTGGCCCCTTCAAGAACGATGCGGGCCGCACGCTGTCCTTGAACCGTGCGTTGATTGCGTCCATCATCTTCTCCGCGCCCGCCGTCTTCTCTGTGCCCGTCTTCTTCGTGCTCGTTTTCTTCCCTGACTCAGGGCTTTCATCACGCTTGGTCGACGCACTGCTCTCGGCCACGGCTTGATCCCAGTCGAACATGAGCTGCTCGCCTTCGCGCGCGGACGCGAACTCGCCCGCCCTCACGCCGATCAGCCGGACAGGCTTTAACGGACGCGGCAACGCGGACAGCAGCGACAACGCGACCTCACTCATAACAGCAGAGGAATCCGTTGGGTCGCTTAGGCGGCGTTGCCGGGAAATCGTCGTGAAGTCATCCCACCGGACCTTCAAACCCACAACATAAAAACGATGTCCGGCCGCCCGTACACGCTCCGCAACCTTAAACGACAACTCCTTGACCCACCTGCGCAACACCGCCTCATCAGTGACATCGGCATCGAACGTGTGCTCATGCGAAACCGACTTCTCCACACGCTCCGTCACCACCGGCCGCGGATCAATCCCCCGAGCAAGCTTGATGAGCTCCGGCCCGTGCTTACCCAGAAGCCGTTGCATACGGCGCGGATCAGCCTGCGCAACATCGCCCGCCGTCATGAGCCCCTGCGAATGCAGCTTTAGCTCAGTAGCCTTCCCCACGCCAAACAGCTCACCCACCGGAAGCTCACGCATGAAATCATCAACAGCGCCCGGGGTGATCGCGTACACGCCGTCAGGTTTCGCTTTATCGCTGGCCATCTTTGCCAAAAACTTATTCGGCGCAAGCCCCACCGACGCCGGCAACCCCACCGCCTGCTTGATGCGCTGACGCACCACCTCAGCGCAATGAAACGGGCTCGAGTAGTGACGCATAACTCCGGTGATGTCCATGAACGCTTCATCCACGCTCACCTGCTCAACCAGCGGAGTCACATCCCTCAGCACCTCCATGACCCGCGCCGAAGCCTTGCCATAGGTCGAGCGCGTGGGCGGAACAATCAACGCGTGAGGCGCCATGTTCTTAGCCTGAGCCACCGGCTGGCCCGAATGAACCCCGTACGCACGCACATCATATGAAGCCGACAACACCACGGCCCGCGGGCTATCCTGCGAAACGATGATCGGGCGGTTCTGCAGGCGCGGATCAAGAATCCGCTCAACCGACACGAAGAACGCGTCGACGTCCACATGGGCGATCACGCGCTCGGGCTTCTGCCTGGACTCACTCATCCCAGCGTCCACCTCCGTTCAACGCATCACGCTGTGCACCGCTACCTTTATGCCCCATTGGCAGCCATCCCCACCATCGGGGGCGACGCCACGGATAGACGGCAACGCCACAGATAGAATAGGGGCCATGACCGATTCTACGAAGGCACCCCTGGCACACATCAGCCCAGACACCTCGCCCGAGCACATCAGCTCCCTCTTCCGCGAAGCCATCGAAGAACACGTCAAAACATTCATGGACCAGCAGCGGCACGACCTCAGCCGCGTCAGCCACCGCACCAACGCCCTGGTCGACGCGATCAGCTCGCTCAGCTCGGGCGGAAAGCGGCTCCGGCCGATCTTCGCCCTCTGGGGAGCGCTCGCTGCCGGCGGCGACGCCAACGACGAGCGCCTCCTGACGCTTGGAACCGCGCTCGAACTCTTCCAGGCGGCCGCGCTCATCCACGACGACATCATCGACCACTCAGACACCCGCCGCGGCCAACCCGCAGTACACCGCAAACTCGAAGCCCTCCACCGCGAAAACGAGTGGAACCGGTCCGCATCCGAATTCGGTATCGCGGGCGCAATCCTCGCGGGCGACATCGCCCTGGCCTTGAGCGAAACACTCTTCAACCAGGCCAACGCCGGCGCGAAGGCGCGCGAACTCTTCGACGAAATGCGCACCCAGGTCATGGCCGGCCAATACCTCGACGTGCTGGCCGAACAAACCGGATCCCAGCTGACCCCCAACGAAGCCGCGGAAAATGCCTGGACCATCGTGACCTACAAGGCCGCCCGCTACTCCGCGGAAAAACCGACCCTGCTCGGAGCCGCACTTGCCGGCGCGGATCAGGAACTACTGGACGGACTGTCTGCGTTCTCGCTTCCTGCGGGGCAAGCGTTCCAGCTGCGCGACGACGAACTCGGCGTATTCGGCGACCCCGCCCAAACCGGTAAGCCAGCGGGCGACGACATCCGTGAAGGCAAACGCACCCTGCTCATCGCGCTAACCCGCCAACGGATCAGCGAAGAGCAGCAAGCGTGGCTCGAATCCGTGCTCGGACGCGAAGACCTCGATGACTCCACGATCGAAGAAGTCCGCGAACTCATCCGAAACTCAGGAGCGGCAGAAGATCACGCCCGCCAGATCGATGCGCTCTACGACGAAGCCATGACCGCACTCGATGCCCTCGACATCCCCGAGCAAGCCCGCGAAGGACTCCGCTCAGTTGCGGCGGCGGCTGTGCGCCGGCACGCGTAGGCGGCTGTGCGCCGGCACGCGTAGGCGGCGCGACTACCAGGCTAGGGCCGATGCTCGGCGACGCACCTCAGTCTTGCGGCCCGCTTCCAGCGCATCCATCGGGCTGCCCGGGAGAGTCTCGTCCTCAGTGAAGAGCCACGCGATGAGCTCTTCATCGCTATAACCGGCGTCAGTGAGCACCTGGATGGTGCCCTTGAGCGAATCCAACGGTTCGCCATCTCGGAAGAAACGAGCCGGAATCTTCTTAACACCGCGCTCCCCGATCGGAACCGCGACGATCGCGCGAACATCAAGCAAGCGGCGTAGCTCGCGCACATCCAAGCCAGTGGATTCAACAATGTCTGGAACGGTCGTCCACTCGCCTACGAGCGTTTCAAGATCCTGTCCGCCGTTCGGCGCCTCATGATTCTGTACTGAATTCTGCACACCACCACTGTGACACACAGAGCGCCTAGATCCCACACTCGAGAAGCTCAACATTCACAGAAGTCACATCTTTCACATGTATCACATACGCACCATTCTTCACTTGGGTTTACATCCAGAACTTTCTTCTTGTATATTCACAGATGTCACATTTGCATCACGGTGTTGTCCGCGAGATAACAAAACGGCCACGGGGACGTCCACACCCAACGCCACCCACAGGGACTCATTCCCCCTGAGATCTCGCGGACTCCACCTGCAATGTGCAGAAAGTAAATCCACATAACGTGAGGTCAGCAATCATGGCTCCAACGCCTCCGCGCCGCACGACCGTCAATGGCGCCATCGCCACGGCGGCTCTGCCCATCATCACACTGTCGACCCTCGGCTCCCTGGCGGGAACCGCGAACGCAAGCAACATCCCCGCCACCAAGCCGACGCTACGCCCTGCAGCAACGCCAACACCATCCAACGTCGCGGATGCCAAGGCACGCGCCGCAGCACTCGTTGCCGCTGCCAAGCCGAAGGCCAAGACCGTCACCGTCAAAGCTGGCGACACCGTATGGGCCCTCGCATCCCGCCACGGCGTATCCGTAGAGCAGGTGTTGCGCCTCAACAAGCTCAAGGCCTCATCGCTGATCTTCCCTGGCCAGAAGCTCACCCTCAGCGAGGGTGCAAGCCTTCCAAAGCCAACCACCAAGAAGTCGAAGCCAGCGCGCTCTGCGTCCAAAACCTCGGCTTCCGCGAAGACTTACACGGTGCGTTCGGGCGATACCCTCTCCGGCATCGCTGCCAAGCACGGTGTGAGCCTCTCGACTCTCTTCAAGGCCAACAAGATGAACGGCTCGACGATCATCTACCCTGGCCAGAAGATCAAGCTCAGCGGTAGCGCCGCCGCACCAGCCCGTGTAGCCGCTGCTAAGCCTGCAGCCAAGGCAAAGGCAGCACCTAAGCCAGCTGCCGCATCGAAGACCTACACCGTCCGCGCAGGCGACACCCTCTCCGGCATCGCCGCCAAGCACGGCCTGAGCCTCTCCGCGATCTTCAAAGCCAACAACTTCAACGGCTCGACCATCATCTACCCAGGTCAGAAGATCAAGCTCAACGGCACCGCAACCGCTGCGAAGAGCGCGCCTAAGGTAGCCGCACAGGACAACTCGTTGGTCTCCAACAAATTCCTGCACTACACCTACGACGCGCAAACCCACACCAACGCGAACGTATCCAAGCGCACCCTGCTCTCGCGCCAGGTCCCAAGCCCGGCACAGATGCGTCAGATCGTCGCAGACACCGCAGCACGCCACGGCGTCGACCCAGCACTCGCTCTTGCACACGCACAGGTTGAATCCGGATTCGACGCACGCGCCGTATCCCCAGCCAACGCGATCGGCACGATGCAGGTGCTTCCATCCACCGCTAAGTGGATGGGCGACCGCGTAGGCCGCCAGCTCGACCCGCTCGACCCATACGACAACGTCACCGCTGGCGTCCTGTTCATCAAGTACCTGCAGAGCAACGCGAAGAACCGCGACGAAGGCATCGCAGCGTACTACCAGGGCCTCGCAGGCGTACAAAACAACGGCATGTACCCAGACACCAAGGACTACGTCCGCAAGGTCAAGTCGCACATGTAACCGTACGGGCCAAACGGCCCCCACAAACCCAACTGGGGTGGTAGATCCGGGGAAGATCTACCACCCCAGTTGAGTTTAACCAGAGCGTTTAGCTGGGCCAGTTAGAACCTGTGTCAGTTAGAACCCGCCCAGCTGGAACGTCAGCGCCCAACCATCGAACGCATGGTACGCGTGGCGACCAGCAGCGGAGCCATCTGGCCGCCACCCACCTCACGCACCGCGTCGAGCTGCTCATGCGCCCGCTCAATACGGGCCGCGTCACGCTGCTCCCACGCAACCACGCGAACCTGCGCGGCCGAAAGATCGCCCGCGGCATCGGCATCGGCGGCACCAGCATCGACGTCCTTCGGAGCCTCAAGCACAGCCTGAGTCAGGCCCAGCACCGCGGCATACAGGTCATCACGCAGCGAACTACGAGCCAACGCCTCCCAACGCGAAGAACGTGGCAAATCGCTGATCTGCGTCAACAAATCATCGATCCCGTAGCGGTCATACACCGCGTAGTAGATCTCCGCGGCCTCCTGGGCAGAGAACTCGCTTGCGGATGCCAGCTGAGTGATGTCAAGCAGCGTGTAGGACTCGAAATCCAAGCTGTGACGACGCGCCAGCTCCTCAGGGAGGCCCGCCTCAACGTCACGCTCAAACCACGCCCGAGCACGCTCAGCGTCCACGCCGCACAGCATGTCGGCCAGGCCCTCACGCAATCGAGCCACTGGCTCAGCGAACTTCGCGAGAATCTCGTCAACCGACGCATCGAGCGACTCATGCTCAAGTACCCAGCGCGTTGCGCGGTCCAACAGGCGCCTCGAATCGACATGCAGCTGCAGCCACAGCTCATAGTCAATCCCGGCAGGCAACTGCGCGATCGCCTCAACATGCTGAGCGATGCCGAAGACCTCGTCCATCGCCAAGAACGCACGTGCCAGACGCGCGGCATCCGCCCCGGTCTCCTCCATCGCGCGGAACGCATACGTCACACCGCCGATGTTCACGATGCGGTTAGCGACCATCGTCGCGATGATCTCACGGCGCAACGGGTGCGCGGCGAGCGCGTCAGGGAAACGCTCCACGAGCTGAGGCGGGAAGTACGCTTCCAGGACCTTCTGCATCGCTGGATCCTCCGGCAGATCAGAATCCACCAGAGCATCGATCAGCTGCATCTTCGTGTACGCGACAACTACCGCGGCCTCAGGGGTCGTGAGCCCCGCGCCGGACTGCCTGCGCAGCTTGAACTCATCCGAGCTTGGAAGGTCCTCGAGTGCACGGTCCAGATCAACCGTCTCCTCCAGGAAGCTCATCAACCGCTCATAGGCCGGCGCGAACTCGGAGGCGACACCCCGCTCAACAGCGAGCAAAACGTTCTGCGCCTTGTTGGTCGACAAAACAGCGTCCGCGACGTTATCGGTCATCTCCGCCAGCAACGCCGGCCGGTCATCAAACGCAAGACGACCATCGCGAACCGCGGCATCCATCAGAATCTTGATGTTGACCTCACGGTCCGAAGACTCAACGCCACCCGAGTTATCGATCGCGTCAGTGTTGTTGACCGTGCCGGCCTTCTGTGCGGCCTCAATACGGCCCGCCTGAGTGAAACCGAGGTTACCGCCCTCAACGACCACGCGAGCACGCAACTGCGAGCCGTTCACGCGGATCGCATCGTTAGCGCGGTCCCCCACATCGGCGTTCGTCTCCGACTCCGACTTCACATACGTGCCAACGCCACCGTTATAGATCAAATCAACCGGCGCCATCAGCACCGCACGGATCAGCTCCAGCGGAGTCAACTCACGCACGTCATCAGCAAGACCCAGGGCCTCGCGCATCTGCTCCGTCACAGAAACCGACTTAGCTGAACGCGAGAACACGCCACCGCCAGCACTAATCAGCTCACGGTTGTAGTCCTGCCACGAAGAACGCGGCGTGTTGTACAAACGCACGCGCTCCTCGAACGAAACCTTCGGATCCGGGTTCGGGTCAATGAACACATCGCGGTGATCGAACGCGGCCACCAGCTTGGCGTGCTCAGTACGCATCAAACCGTTACCGAAAACATCACCCGACATGTCGCCGATACCGATCATCGTGAAGTCCTCAGACTGCACATCGGTACCCAACGTCTTGAAGTGACGCTTAGCCGACTCCCACGCGCCGCGTGCGGTGATACCCATCGCCTTGTGGTCGTAACCAACCGAACCACCCGACGCGAAAGCATCGCCCAGCCAGAAACCACGCTCAGCGGAAATCGCGTTCGCGGTATCCGAGAACGCCGCGGTGCCCTTATCTGCCGCGACCACGAGGTACGGGTCATCACCATCGTGAGCCACAACCCGCTCAGGACGAACCACCGAACGCGAGCCGTCCTCGGCGTACTCATAGTTATCCGTAATATCCAACAAGCTACGGATGAACTCCTGATACGCCGCGCGACCAGCCTCAATCCAAGCGCCACGATCCACAGCAGGATCAGGCAACTGCTTGGCGAAGAAACCACCCTTCGCGCCAGCCGGCACAATCACAGCGTTCTTCACAGCCTGCGCCTTGACCAGACCAAGAACCTCCGTACGGAAATCCTCCTCACGGTCCGACCAACGCAAACCACCACGGGCCACCTCGCCGTAACGCAAATGCACACCAGCAACACGCGGCGAATCAACCCAAATCTCACGGAACGGACGCGGCATCGGAGCGAAAGCCAACTCCCCCGTCGCAATCTTCAACGCAACAGTTGGGCGGCCCTGATACGCGTTCGTGCGCAACGTCGCACCGATCGCGTCCCGCATACGGCGAATCCACGTATCCGCGTCCAACGTCGCAACATCATCCAGCGCGGTTGCCAACGCATCGCGGGCGTCCTGCTGAGACTGCTCGCGATCACCCGCAAACTCCGGATCAAAACGAGCCTCAAACAAGCCCAACAAAGCCGACGTCACAGCCGGGTAACGCAGCAGAGTCGCCGCAGCGAACTCAACACTGTTCGAGGAACCACACTGGCGCAGATACTGAACATAAGCGCGGAAAATCGCGACCTGATGCCACGTCAGGCCTTGCGCGGTAACCAGACCTTCGAGAGCATCCGACTCCGTACGGCCAGCCGCAACAGCCCGGTACGCATCCTCAACCAGCGGCGCGATCCGCTCAACATCGGTCTCAGGAGCCAACGCGACCGTCAAAATGTACAGGTAGCGCTCCGGCGCACCCAAAGGCTCGACGACGTATGGGCGCTCCTGAATCACGCGGATCCCCAGCGCTTCAAGATGCGGCATGATCGACGACAGCGGAGCCTGATCCGTCAGGTAGAGGCGCAGCTTAGCGATCGTCGAGCCATCAGCCTCAACATCGAGCTCTTCAGGACGATCAATCGAATCCAGGCTCAGGCCAATACCCGCCGAATCCGCGTCAGCCTCAAGACGTTCAAACGCGCGAACGTCATCCAGCGCATCTTCAATCTCATAACGCACGCGATAATCAGCCGGGAACGCCTCAGCCCACTGCTGAGCATGCTGCATGCCCTTCTCCGTGCCACGCTCCTGCGTGAACACCTCGAGGATGCCTTCACTCCACGAACGCACCGCACGCGTCAACCGAGCCTCAAGCGCCTGCTCGTCGACACCCACAGTGTCGACGCCTTCGCCCGCCTTGATGCGGTACGTCAACCGAACCACCGTGGTCGGCGAGTTCCAGACGTCCAGGTCCATGGTCTCCGCCGCGAACGTGCGCTTCAGTTCGTCCTCAACACGCAAACGAACCGTAGTGTTGTAACGGTCACGCGGCAAATACACCATGACCGTCACGAAACGGCCAAACGCATCCCCACGCACAAACGCGCGAGTACGGCGCTGCTCACCCATACGGGAAATCTTCGAAACGATCTCGACCAGCTCATCCGTGCTCGACTGGATGAGTTCCTCACGCGGATACGACTCCAGGATGCGCAGAATCGACTTACCCGTGTGCGAGGTCGCCAGGTAACCCATGCGCGACAACACATGCCGGACCTTAGAGCGCACCACCGGAACCTCAGTGACCGGCTGACGCAGGGCCTCAAACGTGTACAAGCCAATGAAACGGTGCTCACCCACCACCGAACCATCAGCAGCGAAATCCTTGACGCCCACATAATCCAGGTACACGCGGCGGTGCACCGTAGAACGGCGGTTAGCGGTAGTCAAAACCAGCGGGCGCGGTTCGCGCGCTTTCTCCGCAGCCTTACCGCTCAGCGGACGTGACGCAGCATCCGTACGGCGCATCAAACCCAGCGCCGAATCGACGTCACCACGCAAAATCTCGTTACCGTTCTCCTGCTCAAGCGCGTAATAGCGGTAGCCCAAGAACGTGAACGAATCATCATCCATCCACCGCAAGAACGCGGCAGCCTCACGACGATCACGTTCAGAAACCGACGGGATCTCCTGCTCAAGCCGTTCAGCCAAGCGGCGAGCCTGCACGCGCATCGGCTCCCAGTCCTCAACCGCGCTACGCACATCCGCCAGAACCGACTCGACAGCCTGCTGAAGCTCTGCACGCTGATCAGCACCCAGCTCCTCAGTGATCAACACCGCGGTCCACGACTCGATCACAGCACGCGCACCCTCAGGTGCCGCCAACATACCCAAAGCAGGCAACGCCGCAGTGCTCTCCGTAGCCGGCGTCGACTCCGAAAGCGGAACCTTCCGCACATCAACCAGCGAACCATCCTCAACCGAACGATGCACCATATACGTCGGGTGGAAAACAAACCCGATCTTATTCGAGAAATCCAGAACACAGTTAGTGACCGAGTCAACGATGAACGACATGTCATCCGCAACCAGGAACACAACAGTCCCCTTCTCATGCGGCTCAACGCTCACTACCGCGGAGCCCTGCTTACGGACTCGGCCCACCGCCGCGTGACGCTCCAGCAGGTCCCTCACCCGATCGTGCCCAAAAGCCTCATATTCCTGAGCATCAATGTCCGCGCCATAACGCTGAACGATATCGTCGCCAAACGAACCAGATTGAGGAACTGACTGCGTGTTTGCCACGCAACCCACCGCCTTCACAAGAATCGACGCGCGGCCGCAACAACGGCCTCTATTAGGTGCCCCCGGTCACACTTGGGGCTCCCTTCACCCTAGCCTTAAACAGCCCACCGCGTGCAGCTTTTAAGGGAGTTTCCAGATTCTCTCCACACTCACACAAGCTACAAGCGAAATCCCGGATCGCTCCACGTGCCGCAGACCTCGCTGCGGCATGGCTCAAAGCCGTCGCTGCATCCAACGCATGCTCTACCGCGGCATCATCTTTCGGGATGAAAACCTCCGGGCGAAAACCCTTAGGGCCAAACCTCTCCCATGCGAGCTTGACGCCACGCGCCGCGCCCTTAGAAACCTGATTCACCACCACAGAGATACGGCCCTGCGTCAGCTCCGGCGCCTGCCCAACCGCACGCATCAGCCGCGGCAAACCCACCGCATCCGCAGTACCGATCACCACCACATCGTCAGCCATCTCAAGAGCCGTGAGCGTCGCATCATCACGCTGCGGAGCGAACGTATCGAACGCGATGTCCTGATCATTATCAGCAGGCGCCGCAACGTCCACAATCACAAGCTCCGATGCCTCCCGCAATGCCTCAAGACTCCGCTTGAGCGCGGCCTTCCCGACCTCCTGCCAGCGGCTCGGACGAGGAAGCCCCGTGGTGACGCGCAAGATCGCTTTCCCGATGCGGACCCGCGCATGCGCGTCCGTATCCGAATTCGGTGAAAACGTTCCCGCTTCAACCGAACGGCACAACCGCACAATTCCGGACGTCTCCCCGAGCATCCCAAGACGCGCCGCAATGCTCGATGCCCGCGTATCCGCATCCACCAAGGTCACAGACTTCCCGGCGAGCGCCGCTTCCGTCGCCAGTTCGATCGATAGAAAGCTGCGGCCCGGCGCTCCAGCGCCACTCCACACCACGACGATGCGGCCCGGCTCGCGCTGGACCGTTTCAGGTTCGATGCCCTCGGGTTGGCTGGACTGGTTTTCCTCGTTCGCGGGATCTTCGATGTCCGAGAGATGTGGCAGACCCGTGCGCGGCTCTACCCCGTGAAGCTGAGAAAGGTCGTCCGGGATTACGGACTCGAACTCATCGACGGTCTCAGCACGACGCCGCCCACGCCTCTTGAGAGGCTCCGCCCGCGACAACGCTTCCGCTATCACCTCAGCGGAAGCCGAAGAACCTACCGACCCCACACCAAGCCGAAACAAACGCGAAGCCGCCTTCGCATCGTCGGTCACCGCGACAAGACGACCACCCGCGGCGTGAACAGCATCGACCAAGCCACTATCGACATCGTCAAACTGATCAACAACGATCACATACCGCGCCAAGCCAGCGGCCAGCGTCGCCAACAGCTCCGCCCCATCAGTGCACACCCGCACGACCGTGACCAACCCGACCTCAGACTCCAAACGAGCAAAAACATCGGGCGACTCGCCAAACAAAACAACAGACGAGCTCACGGTCACTCCCCCGCAGCACTCGCCGCAATCGGCGCAGAAACCACGCTCACAACGCTCTCACGCGCGATGTGGCCCACCATCGCGGAGACTTCATCACGCGGGATCAAAACCTCCAAAACATGCCCCTGCGAAGCCCCGAAACCAGAATCCGCGCGCTCAACCTTCACTACCCGGACCCCGGACAACGCGAGCTGCGGCTCGGTGTCTGCCTCCGCAACCTTCGGCGTGACATACACATCCACGCCTTGACCAACCTTGACACCCGCCGGCAACGGGCCCTCGACCGTCAACGAAAACGAACGCAAATAGGCAGGCACATCCGATTCGATTGCGCGACGCGTCAACAGCTCGCCCTTCGAAACGTAATCGCTCACCGTCGCGCCAGCCACCGGAACATCACGCGAAACATAACGCTCACCCGGCCCAGCCAAGCGCGCTTCAACCGGAACCAGATCCTTCTCAGTGAGAACAGTGCCCGGGGCCAAATCATGAGCCGCAACCATGTACGTTTCCGTGCGAGTCACCGAACGCACCAGCAAGACGACGCCCAAGATCGAAGCGACAACCAGCACAACGCCGATCACCAACCTCGGGTCACGCCAGCTCGCCGGCTGCCACCTCAAAACCGACCCAGCAGAACCACCGCGATCGCTCATAGCCACCTCAAACACGTCACGCCCATCGAGGGCATTCTTCAAGATGATTTGACGATAACGACCAACGCGAAACACAACAAGAGGTAACAAGCGGCGCAATCCAACATCCCGGACACAGATCGCACACAGCTATACCGCTCCGTTGCCGGGGCGAGGGCACTCAGATCGTTGAAACAGCCGAAACCGCAGCAAGCGCGCCCAGAGGAACCAGCACCAACGACCGCGACGCCGAGCCACCCACCTGCGCCTGCATGCGGACAAAATCCCCACCCACCGCAACAATCAAGCCGCTACCGACAACCCCGTCGGACAAAACGAAACGCACACTCTGCCGATCCCGACCAACGGCGCGCAGCGCGGACTTCCACGGCGCCTTAGTGCTCCGGCACTGTGCTGCATTGCGGAACTGTGCTGTATTGCGGGGCTGCACTTCAGTACGGGGCACGGAGCCAACCCCTGCAGTAGAGCCGAGAACCTCAACCCACACGCCTGCTTGATCAGGGAAAAGCCACGACTCTCGCGCCGACTCAATCCCGAACCACCCGGAACCAACCGCGGCGACCTTCCCTGTAAAAGAATGTCCGGTCACGTGGACTTTGACCTGCGCTCCCGCTACTTCTGTCAAGAAATCGCGGCGCGCATATTCAGCCCGGGCAAGTTCGCCTGCCTCAGCGCGCATCTCTTGCCACTGCCCCGCGAGCAATTCGTGGGACATGTCCTCAAACAGGTCGTCGAAACGCATGCCCACAGCCTACTGAAAATCCACCACGCAAAACCCCCTCTTGACACCAACGGAAAACATCAAACAGAATCAAAGCACAGCAAACGAACATAGGTTCTTACTATTCGAAGGAATGACCACCGATGACACCTAACGCTTCACGAAGGCTTCCGAGAAACCTGACGTCTTCACCTTCGTCTCTGCACATCACCGCGGCATGGCTCGCCCCCGTGGCCGGGCTCGCGATCGGAACGCCCGCACTCACTGCTCTAGGGCCCTGGTTCCCCAACGCCGAATCGCCAGACTTACTCATCGCACGCCTCGGCGCATGGAGCTTGTGCCTCATCAGCCTCTACTTCCTCCTCAACCACGCATTGGCGCTCTCACTGCGCGGCCTCAATGCCCTCGGCGTTCGTACCGAACGCTGGAACCGATGGGTTCCCCGCGCATCAGCGCTGGCCGCCGGCCTCATCCTCACAGCGCCAACACCATCGCACGCCGGACCACCACCGGACACGACTGTCATCACACAAGAAACCCGCACACAAGAAACCAACGCGACAACGGCCACGCCCTCTGCATCAGCCGCCTTCCCCATCGACGGCAAGCAAGCGGCCACGCCGGCAAAGCAAGAAGCTACACAGCAAGAGGCCGCGGCCTTCACCGTCAAGAAAGCCGACCCCGTCCCACTACCGCGGAGCATGGGGACACCCGCCCGAGCCGACACGGTGATCGTCAAAACGGGAGACACGCTTTGGGACCTCGCCGCCCGACACCTCGGCCCGGGAGCAACTCCACAACAGATCGCCAAAGAAACTCAGCGGTGGCACAACAGCAACCGCGAGCTGCTAGGCGATAACCCGCACCTCATCCAGCCCGGACAAGAACTACTCATCCCTGCCTAAGGGCGCACTCACACCGAAGGATTCCCATGACCACCGCACCACTCTGCGAACCACGCCTCGATCCCGCAACGAACGTCACGCCGTTCCCTGCCCCATCCGACCCAGCCACAGCCGGCCCCGCTGCAGGCTCCACCACTTCGGGCACCCCGACTACAGCGCAACCAGATTCTTCCGTGAGACCAGGGTCTCCGGCGCATCAACAGCTCGCCCGCACCATAGCTCAAGCAATCGCCGATGTGCTTTCCGGCCGACGCCCTTCCCTCGCCTTGGCAGGGTGGTTCGAACTCATGCCTCTCAACAAGGTACAAAACCGCGCCGGATGGGAACGCGAAGCCTCCGCAGCTAAAGGAACCCCATGGCCGTGGCGCACCCTAGGCGTGCTTTCAACCCACGTGCAAGCCCAATACCGTAGCCCTAGTAGCGAAGCGCTACCCACACTCGAATGCTGTGCAAGCATCCTCACCCCACGAGGAGTCCGCGCCATCGCCTTCACCCTGAAACCACACGGCCGCAGGCTCCGGTGCACGGATGTCCAGATCGGGTGAAAGCTGAAGGGCACACGGGGTAAGCATGCCTACCCCCCCATCGGCTAGGCCCGAGGTAGTTAAGCAAGCGGGCTCGCACACCTTTCGGTGCGCGAGCCCGCTTTGTTGCAACGCCGATAACCGCGCAGCGCTGATATGAAAACCCTAGCGGCGCTTCTTAGCGTTCTTCTTAGCCTTACGCGCCTGCTTACCGGTCACCTTAGGCTCATCCTTCTTGGAGCGGGTGCGGCGAGTGCGTGCCTCACCAGACTCATCCGGAGCCGAATACTCGAGATCTTCCTGGCTGGACTCAGAATCCATCAGACCAGCGCCCTTAGCCTCACCGGCGTCGTGGCCAGGTTCGACCTCTGCGTGGAACATCAAGGAAACCGAGTCCTCACGGATCCCCTCCATCATGGCCTCGAACATTTCGTAGCCTTCACGCTGGTACTCAACCAGCGGGTCACGCTGGGCCATCGCACGCAGGCCAATACCTTCCTTGAGATAGTCCATCTCGTAGAGGTGTTCCTGCCACTTACGGCCAATCGAAGACAACACAACGCGGCGTTCCAAGTCACGCATCGTCGTAGCGCCCAAGTACTCTTCACGGCGCTCGTACGCGACCAACGCGTCAGAGACGATCTCTTCCTTGAGCATCTCCGCAGTCAGGCCGCCCTGATCACCACCGGCCTCCTCGATGAGGTCTTCCGGAGTCAACGTAACCGGGTACAGGACACGCAGGTTATTCCACAGCGCCTCAAGATCCCAGTCATACGGTTCGCCCGCCAGGGTCGCTTCCGTAACCATCGCGCCAACAGCATCCTCAATGAAGTGCTGCATACGCTCCTCCAAGTCCTCACCTTCGAGGATCTGACGGCGGTCAGCATAGATCGCCTCACGCTGACGGTTCATCACGTCGTCATACTTCAAGACGTTCTTACGCTGCTCCGTGTTGACAGACTCAACCTGACGCTGAGCCGACTCGATCGCACGCGAAACCATCTTGGATTCAAGCGCCATGTCATCCGGCATGCTTGGCGAGTTCATGATGCGCTCCGCCATACCGGCGTTGAAGCGACGCATCAGCTCATCCGACATCGACAAGTAGAAACGGGACTCACCCGGGTCACCCTGACGGCCCGAACGACCACGCAACTGGTTATCGATACGACGCGATTCGTGACGCTCCGTACCCAGAACATACAAGCCGCCGAGCTCACGAACCTCGTCGCCCTCAGCCTCACACTGGGCCTGGAACTTCTCGAAAACCTCATCCCAGACAGCCTGGTAACCCTCAGGATCAACATCGGCATCCAAGCCGCGGTTCTTCATCTCAGTGACAGCCAAGAACTCAGCGTTACCGCCGAGCATGATGTCAGTACCACGGCCAGCCATGTTCGTCGCGACCGTAACCGCGCCCTTCTTACCGGCCTGAGCAACAACCGCAGCTTCGCGTTCGTGCTGCTTAGCGTTCAAAACCTCGTGGCGGATACCGCGCTTCGCGAGCTTCTGAGACAAGTACTCGGACTTCTCAACCGAAGTCGTACCAACCAGAACCGGCTGACCTGAACGGTGACGTTCCTCGATGTCCTCAGCAACAGCCTCGAACTTCGCGATCTCGTTCTTGTAGATCAAGTCCGGCTTATCGATGCGCTGCATCGGCTTGTTCGTTGGGATCGGAACCACGCCGAGCTTGTAGGTGTTGTTGAACTCCGCCGCCTCGGTTTCTGCGGTACCGGTCATGCCGGAGAGCTTGTCGTAGAGGCGGAAGTAGTTCTGCAACGTCACGGTCGCCAAGGTCTGGTTTTCAGCCTTGATCTCGACGTTCTCTTTCGCCTCAATCGCCTGGTGCATGCCCTCCGAATAACGGCGACCAGGAAGCGAACGGCCCGTGTGCTCATCGACGATCATGATCTCGCCGTCCATGACCACATAGTCCTTATCCCGCTTGAACAGCTCCTTCGCCTTGATCGCATTGTTCAAGAAACCGATCAGCGGAGTGTTCGCGGACTCGTACAGGTTCTCAATGCCGAGGTAATCCTCAACCTTGTCGATACCCGAAGCCTTGACACCCACCGTGCGCTTCTTGATATCGACCTCATAGTCCTCGTCGATCTTCATGCCGCGCACGAGCTTGGAGAACCCGCTGTACCAGCGGTTCACGTCACCCTGCGCCGGGCCGGAAATGATGAGCGGAGTACGGGCCTCATCGATCAGAATCGAGTCAACCTCATCGACGATCGCGAAGTTGTGGCCGCGCTGAACCAGCTCATCCATGGACCACGCCATGTTGTCACGCAGATAATCGAAGCCGAACTCGTTGTTGGTTCCGTATGTGATGTCCGCGGCGTACTGCTGGCGGCGCACCGAAGGCGGCTGGTTCGAAACGATAACGCCCGTGCTCATACCGAGGAAACGGTAGAGGCGGGACATGAGCTCGCCCTGATAGTTTGCGAGGAAGTCGTTGGTCGTCACAACATGGACGCCCTTACCGGAGATCGCGTTGAGGTAAGCAGCCGCGGTTGCAACGAGCGTCTTACCTTCACCGGTCTTCATTTCAGCGATGTTGCCCAAGTGGAGGGCCGCGGCACCCATCAACTGGACGTCGAAGTGACGCATACCCAGGGTGCGCTGCGACGCTTCACGCACCACCGCGAACGCTTCAGGGAGGAGGTCGTCGAGGCTCTCGCCCGCTTCATGCCGTTCACGGAACTGGTCCGTCATGGACTGCAGCTCTTCATCCGTGAGCTCCTTGATGGAGTCTTCGAGTGCGTTGATCTGTGAGACGTAAGAACGCAGACGCTTCAGAATGCGTTTATCGCCAGCTCGCAAGATGCGCTCGAACAGATTGGCCACGTGTTTTCTCCCCCATGACGAAGCGACCGGAATCTACCGGCCCTTCGCCATCTTACGCGTTGAATACGTTTTTACCCCAAGCCAATGGCGGGAGATTCCTGAAAATCCCCCGCCATTAGCCTGAATGACAGTTACTAGAATTCTACTGCCCCACTGTTATGGGAACACTAAATTCCGATGCGGTCGTTAGCTGCGGTAGGTCTTGATGCCGTCTTTGGATACCTCGGTGAGGTTCTCGTCCAGGGCGATCACGCCGTAGGACCATCCGCGGCGACGGTAGACGAGCGAAGGCAAGCCGGTCTCAGAGTCGAGGAACAGGTAGAACGGGTGGCCTACGAGTTCCATGTTGTCCACGGCGTCGTCTTCGGTCATCGGAACGGCTGGGAAACGCTTGCGGCGGATTTCAACCGGGACGTCGCCAACTTCTTCTGCGCGGCGGGCTTCCTCTACCTGTTCGAGCAGGGACTTATCGCTTGCTGGCACTGACTCAGGGTCGATCGGCTGGCTCAGTGCGCGGTCATTACGACGGTGGTCTTTGGCTTTGTCGCGAGCGCGACGCAAACGCTCAAGCAGCTTTGCGAACGCGAGGTCGAAGGCCGAGAACTTCTCAGAGGAGTGAGCTTCAGCGCGGACCGCCGGCCCCGGGCCGATGACGGTGACTTCGACGGTCATTTCGGAATCAGCGACGCGAGCGTTAGGTTGGCGGGAAACCTTGATATCGATCGTTTGTGCCCTCGGGGAAAGCTGCTCAACCTTCGCGGCACGATCCTCGGCGTATTCGCGGAACCGGTCCGTAACGCTGACGTTGCGGCCAATGACGTTGACATCCATGAGAGGTCCTCCCTCAATTCCGAAACAGCACCCGGTGACGGTCCGGCGGGAAGACTATGAACTCATCACCGCCGTTGACGCCAGGTGATGGGTTTGGCTAGAGGCTCTACCTCGAACTCAAGCCCATGCTTAAAGTTACATCGGTCACACCGTGTTTCGCACCTGTTTGAACCGTATTGGAAGCAAGTTAAGCGGGTGGCTTATTTTCGGTCTCTTCACTTGCGCTGACGGCTGCAGTTCCACAGGGAGGCCTGACCCACGCGACACAGAACGCGCCAACAACCGTAAAGCCCTGAGCCCTCAGAGTTCGAGCAGCCTCGGCGAGAGTTGACCCGGTCGTCATAACATCATCGAACAACACGACCCTGCGTGGGATCCTTCCGTGCCGGTCCCGCCGCTTCGCGTTCTGTAGCGCGGCCTGGTCGATGGCAAACTGCCCCTTGACCGCCGCGCTCCGCCCGCTGCGACCACGCGATTTCTGTGGCCCCTGCCGCGTCAAACCCCAGCTCGTGAGTGTTCGAACCCTCAAGAAGTTCATAACCGACTGAACCTCAGACTCCCGCAAGAGCTCCTCGACCGGTGAGAATCCACGCGCACGCACCGATGAAGCCTTCGACGGAACCGGAACAACCGCGACTGGCCCGCGTTCAGTAACCGACCGCATCAGCTTCCACGCCCGATCCACTGCAGGACGAAAACGCCTGATCAGTCCAAGACCACCCCGGGTTTTCGCTGCCAGCAATGCATTCGAAACAACCCCGGAATAGGCCGCCGCGGCCACAACCGGCGCCCGATGCTGCGGAGCTAAAACGTCAAGCTCCCTCAGATCATCAACTACAGACGGATGCAACAGCGCCCGCCCCAAATCCGACCCACATTCGACACACAACGGGCCGGCATCGGATGAACATCCCACACACCGGGACGGAAGAATCGCCAAAGCTGCTTCGTTCAGAGCGTTGCGCGCCGCGCTCACCACAGGACCAAACCACGCCGCATCGGCTGCTTCACGCCATGTCATGCATCCAGCATCGCGTGCCACTACACCGCAACGGCCGGGTCACAGAAAATGTGGATAGAACGCCCCAAACTCACGGCTGTGGATCATCGCAGTGGGTTAGAACCGGTGTCACCAGCCCGCGCCATCAGCCAGCGTACGAAAGCTCATGATCGTCCCGGCGGACCTGCTTCCAACCGTTCGAAGTCCGCTGATACACGCCATCCGCGTTCTCCGCATACACAGCATCCTGTCCCGCGCCCACCGTCAAATGAGTCATCCCGAGCAAAGGCTGACGCCACATCTTCGTCTCACCCAAAAGCGAGACCTGCTCAACATCTACGCGAGACTTCGGATCCGGCTTGTACACCACCAAATCCGAGGCACCAATCCATTGCACACGGGTAGGCTTCGAGGTCGTTTTGACCTTGAGAGGCTTCGCCAAACCGGTAGGGCGATCGCTCTTAGAACGCTGAATACCAGAAACCAGCAGACGCTCCCCCTCCGCATCCGTCAACGTGAAAGCAAGCCGAGCGCCATCAGGAGAAACCCGCACCGACGTCACAGTGCTATTGGGCTTCAGGTCAAGATCCATGCGGGCCGATTTGCCGCTCGCGGAGTCATAAGCCACAACACCATCAGCATCCGAGGTCCACACCCAGCCGAAACCATCCATCGACGGCGCCGTCATGACCGGCCCAGTCTGCAGTTCACGGTACGAACCCGTGCTTCCATCAACAGACAAAAGCCTGGTCTTTTGCGCGGCCAAAACAGCGTAAACAACATCGCTGCCCGGCTGCATCGCCGGCGAACTCAGACCAGGTCCAAGCGTTGACTGCACATCGACAAGCCGGTTACCCGACTCATTCGCGCGCACCAACAGGTCGTTCTGAAGCCCCACGAGCTTGTCCGAAACCTGCGGCTCAACCACCGGAGGATTACGTTCAGCATCGGCCGAAACCTTGAGTTCCTGCTGGTCGACCGACATCGAGACCTTCTGAACCGAAGGCACCTCGCTCAAGCTCAAATCCAGCTGCCGCATCATGAGGCTGCGCTGGCGATCGTCGGCACTAGAGACGACTTCTTCCGGAACATCAACCTGCGCCAGGCCATCCTGAACCGGGACAGTAGGCCTGGCAAGCCCCGCATCCTTAGGGAAAGCACTCGAAACGGAACCCTCAAGATACGGTGCTGGTCCGTGCAGCAATGCCGTCACCACGGCGGTAGCCATGCCCTGGCGACGCGCGAACCACCGAACATCCGGCACAACAGCGGTCAACTGCGGGTTATAGAACGCGAGCGTGACCGATTCGTAGGCCCGTTGGAACATCTGAGATTCAACGACCACGCCATCGGGCGCCCGGGAAATCCTCCATTCCCCGTTTTCCTTCAATAGCTCGAACTCAAGAGTGCGGGTTTGAGGGTTAGGGTTCTCGTTCTGAACGCCGTACGCATCGACGGTGCGCAGCACGCGAGGCTTAGCGACCAGCGTGCCCTGGCCTTCTTCTGAGCGGTTCACGCTTGGCGTTGAATCCGTGACGATGACTTCTTTAGTGGGGTTCCACTGCGGCGACCGTTCCGCGGTCAGGAAGCTGCGCGCAACCGCCCAGTCGTCCTGCGCTGAAACGCCCGCGGCAAGGAAGCCCCTCACGATCGTTTCCGGCGAATCCCCCGGGGACGGGCCTGGCACATCGAACGTGTAGCTGTGTTCGTTGCCGTCTTTATCCTCTGGCGCGTAGGTTCCCACTGGCCCGGAAGTGGGAATGCTTGTGCACGCGGCGAGCACTGTTGCAAGCACGACGGCGAGCACGGACATCAGCACGATGCGCCAGCTCGGTGACGCTGCCCGCTGGTTTGCGCTGTGTGCGCTGTGGTTAGGTGACGTCGACGAGGTCATCGCGCCTCACTTCCCTCAGTGCTTGCCGGATCGTTCTTGTCCTCTGTCGCGGCACCCGCGGTTACGGCCTTGTCTTCTGCGGACTTGCTCTCCTCCGCTTCCGCGGCCACCGCGGCTTCAACGGCGCCGATCTCCTTGCCATATGGGCCCAGCGGTAGCGGGGACTCAGCGATTTTTGCACCGAGGGTTTTAGGCAGAGTGAGGCGGAAGGTCGAGCCGACGCCCGGTTTACCCCAGGCCTCAAGCGCCCCTCCGTGCAGTTGCGCGTCGGCGCGTGCGATGGACAAACCGAGGCCCGAACCACCGGTTGTGCGTGCGCGGGCTGGGTCTTTACGCCAGAACCGTTCAAACACGCGCACCGCGTCTTCTTCGCTGAGGCCGATGCCGTGGTCTCGTACCGCGACCGCCACCGCATCGGAATCTTCACCTATGAACACTTCGATCGGGTTGCCTTCGCCGTGTTCAACCGCGTTGAGGATGAGGTTACGGATGATGCGTTCGATGCGGCGAGGATCCATCGATGCGTAGACCCCGCGCTGGCCTTTCTCGGCACCAACGATCGTGATTTTGACCCTCGAGCCGGCTTTCTCGGCCCACGGCTGAGCGGTAGCCATTGCGCGGGATACGACCGCTTCAACATCGGTTTTCGTTTCCGCTAGCTGTGCCGCACCCGCGTCGAAACGCGAAATCTCGAGCAAGTCATTGAGCAGGCCCTGGAAGCGCTCAACCTGGTCGTACAGAAGCTCAGTTGAGCGTGCGTTGACTGTACTGAATTCGTCGCGGCTCAGGTACAGAACCTCCGCCGCCATACGCACCGTGGTGAGTGGCGTACGCAACTCGTGGGACACATCGGACACGAACCGTTGCTGCATTTGCGACAGCGCTTCAAGCTGCACAATCTGTTCGGCGAGCGAGTCCGCCATCCTGTTGAAGGACGTGGACAAGCGGGCGAGCTCGTCTTGGCCACGCACCTTCATGCGTTCCTCGAGTTTGCCCGCGGCAACCTTCTCCGCTGTCTGCGCGGCTTCCGCAACCGGCTGAAGCGAACGACGAGCCACGTACCAAGAAATACCCGTAATGGTGAGCAACAGGATCGCGCCGCCAGCGATCAGCACGCGCTGAACCAGTACGAGCGTGTCTGCGACCTGCGAGAAGTCGTACACGAGGAAGAGTGCGTAGTCGCGGCCAGGAGGAACCGTGACGCGCTTGCCGAACGCAACCCCCGGCTTGACCTGGTCCTTCTCTCCCGGAAGCGCAACGGACTGCCAGTAAATGTCGGAGCCGGCGGCCACTTGGTTCTGCAGCTCATCGGTGATGGCGCTCGATGCTTCCGCTGAGGTGTCCTGGCCCGGAACCCAATAAGCGGAGGCGCCTGGAAGGAGCCGGAACACGACGTCGCGGCGCACCGCCACGCCGTCGCCCTGCATGCCGCGCAGCGTGTCCATGACGAGGGTCGATGCCGCGTTCGCATTGGTGGTAGATGCGGACGAGAACGAGGAATCGGCTTGTTCGAGGCCCCTGGTCGCTTCAGCGGAGACCTGTTCGAGGCGTTCTTGGAAGAGGCCCTTGGAGATCTGGATGCTCAGGAAGCCGCCCACAATAACTTCTGCGAGCCCCACCAGCACCACCGTGATCACGACGGTGCGGAACTGGACGGAACGCCGCCACAACCGCAACCCGACGCCCAGCCACCGGCGTGGATCCCACTTTGAGTGCACGCTCGGGTCAGGCACCACCGTGCTGCGGCGATGCCTGCGGACCAAGTAACGATTGGGCAAGGGTGCTCGCTTACCTTCCGAGCTAGTTCTGGCCGGTCTTGTACCCGACCCCTCGGACAGTCAAAACGATCTCTGGGTTTTCAGGGTCGCGTTCCACTTTGGAACGCAGACGCTGGACGTGCACGTTGACCAGGCGGGTGTCTGCGCTTTCGCGGTATCCCCATACTTCGTTGAGGAGGTCTTCGCGGGTGAACACTTCACCTGGTTTGCGGGCCATCGTGGAGAGCAGATCGAACTCGAGCGGGGTCAGCTGGAGCTGTTCGTTGCCACGGAAAACGGTGTGCCGGGCTACGTCGATCGTGATGTCCTTGACGGTGAGCTGGCTGCCGTCGTGGCGTTGACCGCCGCCACGCAGGCGGGCCCGGACGCGCGCCAAAAGTTCGGCTGGTTTGAACGGTTTAGGGATGTAGTCGTCAGCCCCTGCCTCAAGCCCACGCACAACGTCCTGTGTGTCAGATTTAGCGGTGAGCATGATGATGGGGACATCGGATTCTTCGCGGATTTCACGGCAAATCTGGATGCCGTCTTTACCCGGAAGCATGAGGTCAAGTAGCACGAGGTCGGGTTCGGTGCGGCGGAACATATCCACGGCCTTCATACCGTCATGGCAGAACACGGGATCGTGCTCATCGTTTTTCAAAACGATGCCGATCATTTCCGCCAACGCTTCATCGTCATCAACGACGAGGATGTGTCCCTTCATTGTCCCCCGCATTCCCCCACTAGTGACGCTCGGATACCGCCGAGTGCTCCCCGGCGCACCTCTTATCCTATGCGATCAACGCGTAAATGCCGCTTGGGTTAACTGTGCGCGATGTCGGTGAAGGCTTGCGCTAGGTCGTTGAGTTTCGTGAGGCCGCGGCCCAGCTCGAGGTCGGTGAGTTCCGATGCGGCGGCGGGGCCCGATGCGGTGGTTGCGGTGGCCGATGCGGTTGCCGCGTTGGTCTGCAATGTTTCTGTGTAGCCGAAGCTGGCTTGCAGTGTCATGGCGCGCAGGTGTCGGGGTTCCATCCCGGCCTGGTGTAGCGGCTTCAACAGATCCTCAGCTGTGCGTGAAAGGGGCTGGGTTGTCCCGGAAGCCGCGCTTGCTGTTACAGCGTTCTTGGGTAGTGGAACCACCAGATCGGCATAAGCCTCATCATCGTCGGGAAGGGCTTCGATGGTCTCCAAAAGGTGTTCCGCATCGTAGGCCGTTGTTGGCCACGCGGCGACCTCGAAACCAACCGCGGCGTTAGCGTCTGACTTCTCGACTGCCTTCGCAACCGCTTTGGCCACCGCGTTCTCGCGGCCGCGCGCCGCTTCGGGAACCCACACCTCCGGCGCGGCGGGCTGAGCCGATATTCCTTCCACCGCATCGGCCATGAGGGATTCCCACCACTGCTGATCCAGCGGCGGCAGAGTGCGGTAACCCGAGCTGGAACGCCACTTCCCCGCGAACGCTAGCTCGACATCGGGATCAATGATCCGCACAACGGGCTGCGCGCCCGGCAACGATGCGACCGCAGGAACCAGTTCCGTGATCCCTTCGCGCCAGGCTTGCGCGATGTCGATGCGGGCGCCACGGTCACTCGCTACGGGTTCGCCGCTCGGCAGAGCCAACCGGCACATCACTGTCGCGGGGCCCATCACGGTCACGAGGCGCTTCCCGAGCGGGGCGTCTTGGGCGTCATCCGCTGTGCGTTGGATGAGGTCGTTAAACCCGCGGGCCGCGCGGCGCATCGCAATCCCCGCTTTGGCACGGGAGCCGGTCAGCCGCCACCCGTGAACCGTGAGGTCCACGGGTAGATCGGCCAGATGCGTGATGGTGCGTTCCCACGCGGTGTCGCCGGCAGATTCCGGCAGAGGGAGAACATGCGGGCCGCCGTCGAGGCCGCCGAAGACCTCGTTGAGAACCTGGGTTGCACGCAACGGTTCACGCGTGCGGACCAGCGGCGCGCATGCGACGGGACGCCCAGCGTCCGAGGACAGTGAAGATGTGGAAGTCACCTGCAAAGCCAGCCTGACAAAACGAACTCAGTTGCGTTGTTCGGAGATCGCTTCGTGGTGGCGAATGACCTCGGCGATGATGAAGTTTAGGAACTTCTCGGCGAACTGCGGGTCTAGCTGCGCGTCTTGAGCGAGCGAATGCAGTCGGGCGATCTGTGCGGCTTCACGGCCCGGGTCGCTCGGCGGCAGTTGGTGTTCGGCTTTGAGGTGGCCGACCCGCTGGGTGCATTTGAACCGTTCGGCCAGCAGATACACGAGCGTGGCGTCGATGTTGTCGATGCTGCCGCGGATCCGCAACAGCTCCTGCATCACGGCAGGGTCCACACTGTCAGGCAGTGAGGATGCTGACGGATCCCACTCGTTGGTCACGATGTCTGGCTGCTGTTCGCTCATATCCTCACCTTACGCAGGGAGGGACTCCGGATTCCACGTAGATGAATGAGCTGACGCAATTGTTGCTTGCCCGATGACGCGGTCGCCCGTGTAGAGGACCATCGATTGGCCTGGCGCAACACCGTTAAGGGTCTCGTCCAGTTCGGCTTCTACGCGGCGGCCGTGTTCCTCATCGTCAACCCAGCGGGCGCGGCCCGCGATCGGGGTTCCGTGGGCGCGAACCTGAACGGTGACGTCCATCCACGAACCATGCGCGGCCTCGGCAGGCTCCGCACCCGCGAAGGAGACGCGGATGCCGCTCAGCCGATCCACGGCGAGCGCTTCTTTAGGCCCAACAACGACTTCGTTGGTTTTCGGGCGGATGGACAGCACGAAGCGTGGCTTGCCGTCGGGAGCTGGGCGGCCGATCGCAAGCCCGCGGCGCTGACCCACGGTGAACGCCTGAGCGCCTTCGTGCTCGCCAACCTGAGCGCCTTCTTGGTCGATGATTTTGCCTGGCTGCATCTCTATCTGTTCCGCGAGCCAGCCGCGGGTGTCGCCGTCTGGGATGAAGCAGATGTCGTGGGAATCAGGCTTCTCGGCCACACCCAGCCCGCGGCGTTCAGCTTCAGCGCGCACCTCCGCCTTAGTAGGAGCATGCGCGAGCGGGAACCAGCAGTGCGCGAGCTGATCTTCACGCAGAACCCCGAGCACATAGGACTGGTCCTTGGCCATGTCGGCGGCGCGGTGCAGGGTTGGGCGGCCGTCCTCGTCCTGATCAACGCGGGCGTAGTGGCCAGTCACCACCGCATCGAAACCCAGTGCGATCGCTTTATCCAGCAGCGCCTCGAATTTGATCTTTTCGTTGCACCGCAGGCACGGGTTAGGCGTGCGGCCCGCGGCGTATTCGTCGATGAAGTCATCCACACATCGGCCTTGAACCGTTCCGAGAAGTCCCACACATAGAACGGGATGCCTAGGGTTTCGCACGCACGGAATGCGTCGTTCGAGTCCTCAATGGTGCAGCAACCGCGGGAGCCGGTGCGCAGGGTTCCAGGCATGCGGGACAGCGCAAGGTGCACGCCGACGACGTCGTGGCCGGCTTCAACTGCGCGCGCGGCGGCAACGGCGGAGTCCACTCCCCCGGACATCGCGGCCAGAACCTTCATGGGATCCCCCTCAAAACCTGTGGTGGTTGCTGTGCATGCTAGAGCAGTTTTCTATTGTTTCATGCACCGCCGGCGGCCCTGGCTTGCTCGATGACCCCGGGAAGCGCGACGATGAGCGTTTGCACCGCTTCGGGGGTTGTGAGCGGCCCCATGCTGAAGCGTTGAACGTCGGTCGCGTCCTGTTTGCTGCGGCCCATCGCGAGCAGTACGTGCGAGGGTTGCGCCATTCCGGCGGTGCATGCGGAGCCGGTCGAGGTCGCGAAGCCGAGGCTGTCCAGAAGGAACAGAACCGAGTCACCCTGGGCTCCCGGCACGCTCAGGTGCACGATGCTGGGTAACTGTTGCGCTGGGTCGTTACTTCCGGAGACGGTTGCGTTGGGGATGGTTTCGGTGATCGCAGTGACGAGCTTTTCGCGCAGCTGGCTGAGCCGCTCGCTTTCCGCTGCCAGCTCGTCTTGCGCGGCCTGGACGGCCGCCGCGAAGGCTGCCGCTGAGGCGACGTCTGCGGTTCCGGAACGCATCCCACGTTCTTGCCCTCCGCCGTGGATGTGCGGGGTGAGCTGAGCCGCGCGACGCACGATGAGCGCCCCGATCCCGACCGGCCCGCCGAGTTTGTGCGCGGTGATCGCGGCGGTCGTGATCGCGGGGTTGTTCAGTTGCGTTGGGATGTGGCCGAACGCCTGAACCGCGTCAGTGTGGAACGGGACGCCATGCTCCGCCGCGGCGGCCGCGGCTTCTTCAATCGGCTGGATCGTACCGACCTCATTATTAGCCCACATCAGCGTCGCCAACGCCGTGCGTTCCGGAGCTTCAGCGAGTGCCGCACGCCACGCATCGATATCAACCACCGCATCGTGCCCCACCGGAACCAAAACAGGCTCAGCCGCGTGGTGCTGGGCGAGGTATTCGATCACATCGAGCACCGCGGGATGCTCGATGCCGGTGTAAATAATGCGCGGGCGCGCCTGATCGCCTGCGTTACGGTGAGCGTAGAGGCCCTTGATCGCGAGGTTGTCGGCCTCGGTGCCGCCGGAGGTGAAGATGATCTCGGCAGGGTCCACACCTGCCGCACGAGCCACGTCGATGCGCGCAGCATCATGGATGCGACGTGCGGTACGGCCAGCGGTGTGGAGCGAACCCGCATTCCCCACAACCCCCATGTGCTCGATGAGCGCGGCGCGTGCCGGCTCAGACAACGGGGTGGTTGCGGCGTGGTCAAAGTAATGGGCAGGCTGATTCCTCACCCTTCAAGCGTAGTCGGCACCGCGTAGAAGCGAAGGCCGCGCCGCATACTCGATGCGGCGGATAAGGCAGAATACTGTGTATGTCCGCCAGCCGCCGCCAAGCTTTCGAAACCCTCGGCCTGCCCTATAACGCCGATGCCCAAGCCATCCGCAAAGCTTTCCGCACGCTGTCCCGCACCCACCACCCCGACCTCGGCGGCGACCCCGCAACCTACCAAGCGATCACAACCGCCTACACGGTCCTGACCGACCCCGCCGCGGCAGCACAGGCCGACGCCGCATCAGCTCGCGCCGCGACCGCGCAGCCACCAGCGCAGCGGCCGACACAGTCGCCAACGCAACGGCCGATGCAACCTAGCCAGCGGAACCCGCGCACCACATCGGGAGCCACCAGCGGCACCCGCTACACGCCATCCGGGCCAGCTTCTCAAGGCGTGACCTACGACGGCGGCCATGCTTCGCTGGGCGAACACGACGCCCACACGCTCGTGCGCGGTTCGATCCGCCGCCGCGGCCTGCTCGACCGCAGCGTCTACCGCGAAGCCCGCACCGCGGCCGTCACTGAGCTATTTGAACGCATCCACGAACACGTTCCCGCCGCCCGCATGGTGCTGGGCGTGCGCGTCGACGGCACCGACATTGAAGCCGTGATCTTCGCGGGCCAGCGGCTGCTCGCGGTGGACGTCGAGGTCTCCGTGGACTCCGAACACACGTGGGACGGAACCAAGCTACGCGCCAACGGGAAGACGCTGGCGTACAACGCAAACAACGATGCGGTACACGCTTTGGAACGCAGGATCGGCGGCACGCGAGCTGAAGCGTTGCACGTGTTGTTCGCGCCGGGGCGTTCGGCTCAGCATCCGGTCGTGAAACGGGTTGGCGCAGCCGCGGGACACACTGGTCCTTCGCCGATTGCCCGCGCCGCTGGCGAGGGGATCGCTTACCTCGCGGGCGGCCCGAACCCCAGCAGTGTCAACCTCGCCGTATACGGAGAGCTCGTCCAACTCTCTGGACGCGACACACGTAAAAAGAACGGCGTTTCGTAATCAAACCGTTACATTCGCTAAACTGGCGGCGTGCTACGCATCGTCTTCAATACGCCTGAAATCCCCGGCAACACCGGTAACGCGATCCGACTCGCGGCCATCACCGGTGCCGAACTCCACCTCGTGGAGCCTCTGGGTTTCGATTTTGAAGACGCCAAGCTGCGCCGCGCCGGGCTCGACTATCACGACCTCGCCGTCGTGACCGTCCACCCGGATCTCAATACCGCGCTCGAAAAACTCGGCCCGGGCCGTGTCTTCGCGTTCACCACCGACGGGCACACCCGTTACGACACCGTGGAATACCGCGAAGACGACATTCTCCTCTTCGGCAAGGAGTCATCGGGCCTCACCGAAGAAGAAAAGAACCATCCGCGCATCACCGACCGCCTCACGATCCCGATGCAGCCGGCCCGCAGGTCTTTGAACCTCGCGAACTCCGCCTCCATCGCGGTCTATGAAGCGTGGAGGCAACACGGATTCCCGGGCGCTCGGCCGCTCGGAACGCCCACGCCGGTTACAGCACCCAACGCAGCATCATCTGAACTCGCCCCAGGAAACGGCTAAGGAAAGGCTCCCCAATGAACGAACACAATGAAGCCGACCTTGACCTGCTCGGGGACTTCGACGAGGAAGAATCGGCACGTAACCGCCGCAAGGCGCCTTCCGCGGGCAAGATCGCGATCTTCAGCGTCATCACCGTGGTCGTGCTCGCCGTGATCGGGTTCTTCGCGGTCAAAGCAATGTGGCCCTCCCCTGCCAAAATGGCTGCAGAGGTAGCGAAAGAAGTACGCGACGCGTCCGACGCCGTAACGCACACAACCAAAACCAAAGATGGCGAAATCGAGTTGGTCACGAGCGCCGAGCTGAACTCGTTCGCGGTCAAGGTCAAAGGTGTGCCGAACGCGCCTGAAGACAACGAATACCAGCTTTACCTGAGCGACACTGAGAACGGCCTGCGTCCATCGACCTTGCTCGGCGCCAAGCCGAACGACACCTGGTTCGGTGTCCGCGACGAACTCAACACGACACGCGAAATCCACGTCACCGTGGTCGCTAAAGGCGGCCAGCAACGGCCACCAGCGCAAGACGTCGTGTCCATCGAAATCCCGCAGGACAGCGGGAAGTAACCGGGCGGGTTAGAAGCCCGCGATCGTTTCAGCGGTGTTCACGCACACCGCGTGGAAGGTCTCTGCCGCTGTCCACTCTGCAACGTTCACTTGTTGCGCCATGTGCGCGGCCTGTTGCCGCACGAACTGCTGCATCTTCTCAACATCAGGATGTTGCGATGCGTGCTTGAGTAACGCCTCGATCTTGGTATCCACAGTCGAGCTGATCTCGACCGCCATGTTCGTCAGATGCTCCGGCTGCGCGAAGTACCACAAGTGGCGCAACTTATGCGGTTCAAGCCCAGCTTCAAGAAGCTCCGGATACGCGTACGGATTCTCAAGAGACGGATACACCGCGTGAGTCACAGCTTGCCCCACCGCAAGATGATCCGGGTGTGACTTCTGGAAGCTCGTGTAATCCCGCTCAGGGTGATGCGTCAGGATCAGGTCGGGGCGAACACGGCGGCCCACCTCAACAACCTTCTTGAGCAAGTCAGCGCTCACATGCAGGTCGCCATCCGGGTAATCCCAGAACTCAACCGAAGCGATCCCCACAACCTCAGCGGCCTGGCGCTGCTCATCGCGACGCCGCGACACGACGTCGTCACCGCGCGCCTCATCGCTGAAACCGCCAGCGCCACCGCCGGTCACAACCGTCAAATGGATCTCGATGCCGCCGGCGGCCCACCGGGCCAGCGTGCCAGCGGAACCGAAGTCCACATCGTCGGGGTGTGCCGTCAGCACCAAAACCTTCGAAACATCCGCCGGAGCGCCCGTGCGCGGATCCAACGGCCCGGTACCTTCAACCCCGGCGAAGCTGCTCAACGACGCTGACACGTTCACACAACTCCCCTACTACCCCTGCTGCTTGCGCGCGCGAATCGCCTCAGCGGCCTGAGGCAAAACCGTATTCAAGTCGCCAACAATACCGAAATCGGCGATATCGAAAATCGGGGCATCCATGTCATTGTTCACGACAACGATCGTGCCGGACTGACGCATACCAGCGACGTGGTGTACCGCACCCGAAATACCCGCCGCGATATACAGCTCAGGCCGTACGGTAGCGCCCGTCTGCCCCACCTGCGTGTTGTGAGGAATCCAGCCTTCATCCGTCGCATCGCGGGTTGAACCGACCGCGCCACCCAAAGCGTCAGCCAGCTGCTCAACCGGACCGAAATCACCATCGGTACCGCGGCCACCAGCAACAACGACGCGCGCCGAGGAAACATCAGGACGGCCGCCGTAAACAAGCGGAGTGCGCGAAAGAACCTGTGCGCCCTCGCGGCCGCCCGTGCTCACCGAAATCACCTCGGGGCTTTCCACCGGTGCAGGGGTCTGCGCAGGAATGCCCGGAACAAGCGTCAAGAAAGCGATCGTGGTCGTCGGACGCACCGCGGAGCTCCACTCACCCGAAAGAACATCCTTGCGCACCGCGAGACCCGTAGCCGTCGCGAGCTCACCCTCGGCTGCGGAGGCAATCGAGGAAACCTGCGTGATCAGCGCCGACTCCGTCAACGCAGCCGCACGCGCCATGACCTCCGTCTCGACCGGCTCAATACCGCTCAGAACCGCAACGGCCTCACTCGCGCGCACAGCACCCACCAAAAGATCGGCCTGCCCCACCGCAAGCGAACCCGATGGATCCTGCTCAGCCGCGTACACACGCTCCGCACCAGCCGCACCCAACGCGGCAACCGCATCAGGTGTAACAGCTGCGCCCACAGCAACCGCTACCGGCCCCACACCAGCCGCAACAGCAACAACATCCTTCTGCGAAGGCGAAAGCTCTGCCCCAACAGAATCCAGATACACAAGAACAGTCACAAGAAACTCCAGAAACGTCCGAAATCCGATACCGACCCGGCCCTCACACGCCGCCCAACGCACACTTCCAGCGCAAGCGGCGCACCAGGGTTAGAGCAGATTATTCTCAGCCAAATACTCGGCCAACGCCTCGCCAGCCGCACCATCGTCAACAATCACACGGCCAGGCTTCCGCGCAGGAACCGGCTCAGCCGACGTCACAACAGCCGAAGCCGCCGACGACCCCACCCAATCAGCCGACAAACCAAGGTCAGCGAGCGTCACCGTATCCGTCTTCTTCTTACGCGCCGCAAGCATCGACTTGAAGTTCGGGTAACGAGGCTCATTCGCCTGATCCGTCACCGAAACCACAACAGGCCAGCCGCTAGCAACCTCAAGCGTCTCGCCGATGCCCTCGCGGCGGCCCCGCAAACGGCCCGATTCCAGTTCAAGCGAGTCCAGCATCGTCAGCTGAGGCCAACCAAGACGAGCAGCAACCAACGACGGCATGACGCCCATCTCGGCGTCCGTGGACTCCATGCCGAACACCACAACATCAGGATCCTCGTTGCGGATAGCGGCCTCCAAAACACGCGAAGTCGAAAGCGCATCAGAGCCAGCCAACTGGTCATCCACAACATGCACCGCACGCGTAGCGCCCATCTGCAAAGCCTTCTTCAACGCCGCCTTAGCGCCCTCCGGACCCATCGTCACCACCGTCACAGGGCACACCTTGTCCCCGCCAGCAGCCTCAGACAACGCAACAGCCGCCTCAATGGCGTTCTCATCCAGCTCAGACAAGATCGATTCCTCACGCACCAAACGGTTCTCCGAATCGAACTGCCGCTCAAACTGAGCATCAGGAACGTACTTCACCAAGACCATCACATTCTGTGGGCTCGTCTCGGCTGTACTCATGTTTTCACTCCCGGTCGCAATGAACACAAACTGCTCTCAATGAACACAAAACGGTGGCTTATACGACGCCGTTCTTAGACCATCGTATAAGCCACCGCTATCTTGGGGGCCTTAAACGCCCCCGATTATGCTTTCGGCTGTTCCCGTCGCTAGGCCTCCGTTATGCCTCCGCGTTACCCAACGTAACCTCGACCGTGCGCTCCTGCCCGTCACGTCGGATCGTCACCGGAACCTTGGTGCCGGCCGCGTACGAACGAATCGTCGCGGTCAGATCAACGGCGTCATTCATGCGTTTTCCGCCAACCTTGGTGATCACGTCTCCCTTCTGAATACCGGCCTGACCAGCGGGTGAACCAGACGGAACCTCCGAAACCACCGCGCCCTCAGTGAAGATCGCAGAGCGGCCCTCGTTGCTTGGCTGCGAACGCGCCAACAAACCCAGCTGACCGTGGGACGCCTTGCCGTTGCTCATGAGCTCATTCGCAACCCGCTGAGCGATATTGCCAGGAACCGCGAAACCCAAACCGATCGAACCGGAATCCTCGCTCGGAGCATAAATCGCAACGTTGATGCCAATCAGTTCGCCCTTATTGTTGACGAGCGCGCCACCTGAGTTGCCGTGGTTGATCGAAGCGTCGGTCTGCAACACGTTGATCGAAATACGCCCTGCCGGCTCCTTTTGTTGCTCTTGCCCTGGGATCTGGAACTGATGCGGACTACTTTCCCCACCATCGGCTTCAGGGGATGACTTGACCGCCGATGAGGCGATCGAAATGGAACGCTCACGATTAGAGATGATGCCCGTCGAAACCGTGTTCGGAAGCCCCAACGGCGCACCGATAGCGATCGCGTCCGACCCAACGTTCACATCGTCCATGTTCGCGAACGTGATCGGGGTGAACTTCTTGCCGTTCGTGTTCTCGAGCTTGACCACCGCGAGGTCATACAGCGGATCCTGCCCTACTAGCTTGGCTGGGTACGTCGTGCCGTCAGCGGTCTGGACCTCGATGGTTGCCTTATCTGATGCGCCGCCCAAGGTTGCGACGTGCTGATTAGTCAGGACGTAGCCGTCTTCAGAAACGATGACGCCGGAACCGCTACCCGACTTGTTGTTCCCGGACGCGGAAATCGTCACGACGGACGGCATCGCGGACTGAGCCGCTTGCGAAACCGTGGTTGCAGTCTTGGGGTTCGCGACGATCTGATCGCGGACCTCTTGCTGAACTCCCGGGTTCTGCGTGGTGTTGTTCCCGTTGAGGGCAACCACACCGGCACCTGCACCGCCACCTGCCACGGCACCCACGATCAGCGCACCCGCGACTATCCCCCACCCAGGACGCCGCGACAACTTTTTCTTAGTCTGCGCTGACGCATCCTGATCTTGTACCGCGCCATACATCAGATTCGCCGGCTGATGTTGCTGTGCCGAATACGTTGCTTCATGCTGCGGCTGATGCGGGTGTTGTTGCTTCTGCTGTTGCTGCGTCTGCGGGTGCAGCTGAGGATGCTGTTGCGTCCCATCTTCGAGCAGACCATTCTCGCGCGGACCATTCTCGAGCGGAGGAGGCGGCGCTTGATCAAACGCGTTGTCGCCTGGCGCTGGAGGCATCGCGTTGTAGCGCGCGGTGTCGGTGTGCTCGTTTTCAGGATGTGGATGGGACATGTGCGAACTTTCGTGTGAGATGCGTTCCAAACTTCTCAGTCCACACTAACGACACCTCCTGGCAGGTGGCTGGGATGTGGGTCTGCAGATTCTTGAAAGTAGCCCAAAGAATCCTTGAAGCGCAGGAATTATGTGGAAAGCTTTAGACATGGCGTTTCATATCGACATGCTTCATACCGCTCCGCTGCCGCTGGCCGCGAGCTTTTCGATGGCCGGGGTGCTGGCAGTCTTGGTGCTCGCGGGCGTTGGCGCGTTCGTGGTTTTCAACGTCCTGCAAGGGAAGAAACGTAAAGAGCGGCGTGAGCGCTGGCGCAACTCCCCTGGCTGGGGCGCAACGGGCCTCCCGGTTGGGGGCGTGGCTGAGCAGGCGCCGCAGATCCTTTCGGCTGAGCAGCTGGATGCCAAGCGCAAGGACGCATCGGCTTCCCTCATCGCTGCCGATGAAGCGTTGCGGGCCGCGACCCAAGAGATCGATTTCGCTGTGGCAGCGTATGGCGAGGAGAAAGTGGAGTCTTTCCGCGCAACGCTGGAAGAGGCTCGCGCCGATGTTTCTGCAGCGTTCCAGCGGCAGCAGTTGCTTGATGATGACAAGCCTGATTCCCCGCAGGATCAGAACGCGTGGCTCGAGGAGATCCTCGAGCGTACTAGGCGCGCTATCGATACGTTGCAGAGCCGTGCGTCAGAGTTCAGCGACCTGCGCAACGTCGAACACGATGCCCCACAGCGTATCGACGAGCTGAACGCGGCGTTGGTTGAGATGGTGGGCCGGCTTGAGCAGGGGCAAGCGAACATTGCCGGCGTTGAAGCCGAGTACACGCAGAGCGCCCGCGACCGGGTCGATGGTGTTGTTGAGCGCGCGACGAGCCGCCTCGAAGATCTTTCGGAGATCCTGAAGGGCGCGCGTTCTGCGTGGGATTCGGGTGATCAGCCGAGCGCGGCCGTCGCGATTGTTCAGGCAGAGACGGCGCAGGTGGATGCCGATGCTTTGGTGACCCGCGTGGAGACTGTGCGGGAGCGGCTTGCTACCGCTAAGCAAGAGCTTCCGCAGCATATTCACCAGGCTGAAAAGGATATCGAAGCGGCACGCGCGATGGTCGATGCGGGCCGTTCCGCGTTGCAGGGGCCGGCGGACCGCCTGGATCGGGTTGTCAAGAAGGTCTACGGCGCGATGGATGCCGGCCCATACGATCCGATCGCGTTGACCGATGAACTCGCTACCGCGCACGATGCGTTGAGTGACCCGCTCGGTAAAGCGCAGTCTGAGGACGAGCAGCGGGCCAGCGCCCAGGCCCGCCTGGATGACGTTGCCAACCGTGCTGCGGCGCGCATCGAATCTGTTGAGGACTATGTTCGCGCTAACCGCAACAAGGTGGGGTCCACTACCCGGACGCGGCTTTCTGAAGCGCAGCGTTTCCTGAATCAGGCGATGGACATGCGTGCGAGCGATCCTGTGACTGCGGCCCAGCACGCTGACCGTGCGCTCAAGCTCGCCGAGGCAGCGGCACGCAACGCGGAGGCAGAAACGAGTAACCGGTACGAAGACGACGACACCCTCGAAAGCGTGTTCAACATCTTGAACCAAACGTTCGCAGGTCCACGCTACGGCCGTCCAGGCTATGGCGGGCGCCGGAACCCGTTCGGCTACGGCTACCCGCACAACGGCCGCAACCGTTCACGCCGCCGGTACTGAGCTTGACGGAACTGCGTTGGCCGAAGCTGAGCCCGCCGATGCCGAGATGCTGTTGCCGAGGAATCTTTGGCAAACGCTCAGCAAACTCGGCGCTGTCAGATCTACTCAGAACGGCGCATGCCAACTAGGCTGAAAGTTAAATGTCACTAGCCTGATACTTCATCAGTCTTGACGCCCCCAATAAAGGAGAACCATGGCAAAGAAACAGTCGATCCTTGGCCGTATTGGCCAGTTGGTCCGTGCGAACATCAACGCGATGCTCGACAACGCGGAGGATCCGCAGAAGATGCTGGATCAGATGATCCGCGACTACACGGACAACATTCGTGAGGCTGAGGCTGCAATCGCCACCACGATCGGTAACCTGCGCCTGGCTCAGGAGGACTACCAGACCGACGTTAAGGCTGCTCAGGAGTGGGGCCAGAAGGCACTCGCAGCTTCGAACAAGGCTGACGAGTTCCGTTCGGAAGGCAACACCGCAGACGCGGATAAGTTCGATAACCTCGCCAAGGTTGCTCTGCAGAAGCAGATGTCCGCTGAGAACGATGCGAAGGCAGCTGAGCCGGGCATCGCGGCTCAGGAGGATGTTGTTGAGCGCCTCAAGAACGGCTTGGCTCAGATGAAGAACAAGCTTGAGGAGCTGCGCACTAAGCGCAACCAGCTTGTTGCTCGCCAGAAGTCCGCTGATGCTCAGAGCAAGGTCAACGAGGCTCTCGGTTCGATCGACATCATGGACCCAACCAGCGAGATCTCCCGTTTCGAGGAGAAGATCCGCCGCCAGGAGGCGCAGGTTCGTGGCCAGCAGGAGCTGCAGGCGTCGTCGATCGATTCGCAGTTCGAGCAGCTTGAAGACCTCGGCGAGAAGACCGAGGTTGAGGCTCGTCTCGCGGCTCTCAAGCACGGTGCAGGCAAGCAGGCCCCTAAGGCTGTTGAATCCCAGGCCGGCAACGATGCGCAGGCTGGCGGCAAGATCGATGAGGACTTGACGCCAGAGCAGCTCGAGGCGCTGCGCAAGCTCGAAGGCTAAAGCCACTTGAGCTAACGCCGCACTAGCGACAAACGTCAGGCTGGTTCCCTCACTTCCCGAGGGAGCCAGCCTTCCGCTTTAACCGCGCCCATGACAACTGTCATGGGTAAGTGGTGACACACGCTATGCACACGAAGCACGCTGTCCGAATAGCGTAAAAACCATGAGAACGGCAGATAAGACATCGGCACACCGCACTCCAAACATGGCACGCACACCGGCAATAGAACTAGCCGGGGTCAGCAAGACGTTTAACGCCCGATCAGGCAATCCCGTGCATGCGCTCAGGGACGTAAGCCTCACGGTCCAGCCGGGTGAGATCATCGCGTTGCTCGGCACCAACGGAGCGGGCAAGACCACCCTGGTGGACATCATCCTGGGACTGACCACACCGACCTCAGGAACCGTCAGCGTCATGGGCCAGACGCCCAAGCAGGCGGTCTACAACCAGAACATCGGCGCGCTCATGCAGACCGGTGGCCTGCTCAATGACCTCACCGTCAAAGACACGTTGAAAATGATCGCGGCGACCTTCCCGCAGCACCTCCCCCTCGACGAGGTCGTGGCCCAAGCCAACCTTGAGCCGATCTATAAGCGCCGCGTCGGCAAGTGTTCCGGCGGCGAGCAACAGCGGATCCGTTTCGCGCTGGCGATCCTCGGCGATCCGGACATCCTCATCCTCGACGAGCCCACCGCCGGCATGGACGCCGGCGCACGCCACCGCTTCTGGGATTCCATGAAGCATCAGGCACAGCAGGGCCGCACCATCATCTTCGCGACCCACTACCTTGAGGAAGCAGACCAGTTCGCGCAGCGCATCGTGCTCATCAACAAGGGCGAGATCATCGCGGACGGCACCACAGATGAGCTGCGCAACATGAACTCGCACCGCACGGTGAGCGCCGAATTCCCCGGCGGGGTCCCGGAACTAGCCGAGCTACCGGGCGTTGAAAGCTACGAAACCAACGGCAACCGTGTGCAGATTACCGCTCAGGATTCCGATGCGGTGGCCCGGTACTTGCTGACCGAAACTGACGCTCGCAACCTCGGAATTACGAGCCACAGCCTCGAGGACACGTTCCTCGCACTCACGCAGGATGCTGCACTGCCCCAGGACGCCGCACTCACCCAGAACTCAGCTCCAACGCAGAACACGCAGGAGGCGTAGGACTCATGACCACGAAAACGATGAGCACAACCACCACGTCAACGAGTTCAATGAGCCGGACCCTTCGGTTCGCCGGCCATGAGCTTCTGCGTTTGCGCCGCGACATGGCCACGATCTTCTTCAGCATCGGGCTACCGATCTTTTTCTATCTGATTTTCGGCGCGTTGCAGAGTTACGGCCAGTTGGAAATCAACGGCGGCAACGTAGCCGCGTACGTCATGTTGGGTATGGCGTTCTACGCGGGCGTGGTCGGTGCGGTCGGCGCGGCGGGAACGTCGGTGACGGATAGCCGTAGCGGTTGGGGCCGTCAGCTCGCGCTGACTCCCCTGCGCCCGGCGCAGCTTGCGTTCGCGAATGCCGTGAGCATCGCGGTGCGTGCAGTGTTGCCGATCGCCGCTGTGTTCATTGCTGGCGCTCTCACGAACGCGAAGATGCAACCCGAGCAGTGGGCGTTGACCTTCCTCGCGTGTGCTCTGTGTTCGATTCCGTTCGGCTTCTATGGCTTGGCTTGGACTCTGGCGATCCCGAAGGAAAACACTGTGGGCATCGCTACCGGTTCGATCGTGGTCCTCGCGTTCGCCGCCAACATGTTCATGCCGCTCACGGGAGCACTGCTGGATATTGGCCGGTTCACCCCGATGTATGGCGCGATGATGCTGGTTCGGTGGCCGCTGGCCGAGGGCGGGCAGGTAGCTGGCATGGGCTTTACATACGAGCCGATGTGGTACGCCTGGGTTAGCATCGCGGTATGGACGGCGATCTTCGTGGGCTTCTGCCTGATGATGCGCAAACGCGACAAGAATCGAAGCTGATGCACCCTTTCAAAAACTTCCAGCTCAACAACGCGATCTTCGCCGCGATATGGCTCGTTTTCCTGGCCGCGGTCTTGGTCCAGGTTTACGTGGGGGCAGGCTATAGCACCGGGGACAAGGCGTGGATGACGGCGTGCGTGGCCGTCTTTTCAGCCTTCTATTTCTGGGCGTTCGGCTCGATGGAGTCCTATCCGAGCGGCTGGAGTCGGTTTGCGCGGGCCATACTGCGGTGGGCCGTCTTGCTGGTGATTGCGTTGGCGAGCGTGCCAGTCATCAAGACGGGCGTGATCAGTTACGCGCCGTATCTCGCGGCGATCCTGGGGTTCTCGGTGCCGTGGAGGAAGTCACTCCCCATCGTGGCCGCGACTGGTGTTGTTGGCACTCTTGCGGTGTGGCTTGTAGCGCCGGAGGATCTTGGCTGGTCGTCGCTGCCTCTGTTCGCGATGCCTTTCCTGTTGGTCGCGGTGGGCGTTTTCAGTCAGTACGACGTGTCCCGCTATCAGCTGCAACATGAGCTTGATCTTGCGCAGCAACGAGAAGATATCGCTACCGACGTGCACGATCTTTTGGGGCATTCGCTCACCGTGATCAACCTGAAGTCTGAGGTTGCTCGGCGAGCGCTGCGCAACAACGCCGAGCAGGCGGAGAGGGAGCTCAAGGAGATCAGTGAGCTGTCGCGCTTGGCGCTTGCTGAGGTTCGCGCGACGGTCACTCGGATGCGCACTCCAACCTTTGCCGGCGAGGTGCAGGGCGCGCGTCGGGCCTTGGAGACCAAGGGCATCGCGGCGCACCTTCCGGAGCGTCTTACGCCGGCGGGCGAACACGAGACCGTGTTCTCGTGGTGCTTGCGTGAGTTGACGACGAACGTGGTTCGGCATTCCGGCGCGCGGACGTGTTGGGTCAGTATGACTGCGGATAAGCTGCAGGTCACCGACGATGGTTGCGGCTTCAGCGCTGATGCCACGGGTAGCGCTGATGCCCCGGCTAACGATATCGGCGGGCTAGCTGGCTTGCGTGAGCGTGTAGAGGCGGCGGGCGGGACGCTGACGGTGTCCCGCGATCACGGTCTGACGCGCGTTTTGGTTTCGATGGGTGGAGACAACGTGCTGCTGAAGGATGGCGCTGTTGCTGGCAGTACAGGATCTGAGGAGAGCGTGCGGTGAAGAAGATTCGTTTACTCATCGCTGAGGACCAATCGCTGGTTCGCGGGGCGTTGGTTGCTCTGCTGAGTTCGGAGCCGGACCTTGAGGTTGTCGCGCAATGTGCCACCGGAACCGAAGCCCTGCAGCTGGTACGTGAGCACCCCATCGATGTGGCGCTGTTGGATATTGAGATGCCTGGCCTCAACGGTCTGGGTGTCGCTAAGGAACTCGCGGGGCATCCGTGCCGTTGCTTGATCGTGACGACGTTCGGCAAGGCCGGCTACGTCAAGCAGGCGATGCAAGCGGGTGTGGACGGCTTCATCGTGAAGGACACTCCCCCTGATGAGCTCGCAGAGGCGATCCGGCGCGTCCACGTTGGTTTGCGGGTCATCGACCCGACGCTGGCGCGGGATAGCTTGTTGGCGCCGGACAATCCGTTGAGCGAACGAGAAACCGAGGTATGTGACCAACTGTTTCAGGGGAAGAGCGCCCCTGCGATAGCGAAAGCGCTGCATTTATCGCCGGGCACGGTGCGCAACCATATTTCGAGCATCATGTCCAAGACGGGTGCCGGTAACCGCTTCGAGGCCGCTCATGTCGCAAAGTCAAATGGTTGGATTTAATAACCGCTCACTTGCCGCGATATTCCGCGGAATTTACGGTCTCCCCTTCGGTTCTCGCTGGTCATAAGAAGTTCACGTAAGTCCTCCTTATATTTCAACCGTCTGCGTCACGATAAACCCTGTAGGGAAAGGTTTTCTATGGTGCAGTCGCTCAAACCCCAGCAAGATTCTTCAGCGCTACCAGGCAAACAAGGGTTCTTAGGCCCAGACCGCTGGTGGCATCTTTCTTTCGGAACTCTCATGGCGGTCACGCTCGCGGTGTTCATGACGTGGTCGTTCAGCTATGTGGATCCGGGCGCGAACAAGGCCGTCCTTGTTCTGACGATCCTTCTCGGATTGTTCATGGCGTTCAACATCGGCGGTAACGACGTCGCGAACTCGTTCGGTACCAGTGTTGGCGCGGGAACGCTGACAATGAAGCAAGCACTCATTATCGCTGCGATTTTCGAGGTCAGTGGCGCGGTGCTCGCGGGCGGTGAGGTGACTGAGACGGTGCGTTCCGGCATCGTTGACCTCAACGCGATCGATCTTGCGCCGATGGACTTCGTGTTCATCATGATGTCGGCGCTGTTCGGTGCGGCGATCTGGCTCTTGATTGCTACCCGCATGGGTTGGCCGGTTTCGACGACGCACTCGATTGTTGGCGGTATTGTTGGCGCGGCGCTCGCGTTGGGTTTCGCGACCGGCACCGGCGGTTTCGAAATGGTGCAGTGGAGCGAGATCGGAAAGATCGTGCTCTCGTGGGTGCTGTCTCCGCTGCTGGGCGGCATTGTTGCGTGGGTTCTGTTCGGGCAGATCAAGAAGCACATCCTGGTTTATAACGAGCAGATGGATGTGAAGCTGCGTGAGCTCAGGCGTGAGCGTGCTGAGCTGCGTACCCGCCATAAGAAGGCTTTTGAGCGGCTCGACGAGCTGCAGAAGATTTCCTACACGAACGCGATGGCCCGCGACGCTTCGGTGTATCAGCGTGAGGACTTGGACCCGGAAGAGCTCGAGTCTGAGTACTACCGGGACCTGCACAGCGTAGAGACCCGCGCTCGGGAGGTTCAAGCGCACCGCGCGCTTGAGACATGGGTTCCGTTGCTCGCGGCGTTCGGGGCGGTTGTGATCGGTTCGATGATGCTGTTCAAGGGGTTGAAGAACCTCAACTTTGAGCTCAGCTCGGTCGGTAACTTCCTGATTCTCGGGATGATCGCAGCGACTGTGTGGATGGCGGTTTTCATCTTCGCGCGTTCGCTCAAGAAGCATGATCTTTCGCGTTCCACGTTCGTGTTGTTCAGCTGGATGCAGGTTTTCACGGCGTCCGCGTTTGCGTTCAGCCATGGTTCTAACGACATCGCTAACGCGATTGGTCCGTTCGCAGCAATCCTCGATGTTCTCAAAACCGGTCAGGTCAACGACGAGGCCGGGGTTCCGCCTGCCGTGATGCTGACCGCCGGCGTCGCGCTGATTGTCGGGCTGTGGTTCATCGGCCGCTTCGTGATCAAGACCGTTGGTTCTGGTTTGACTGAGATGCACCCGGCGTCCGGTTTCGCGGCGGAGCTTTCCGCGGCGGGTATCGTGATGTTGGCATCGGTTATGGGCCTGCCGGTTTCTTCGACGCACATCCTGATTGGCGCTGTCTTGGGTATCGGTATTGTCAACAAGGCCGCTAACTGGAAGCTCATGAAGCCGATCGCGCTCGCGTGGGTCATCACGGTTCCGGTCGCAGCAATCTTGGGCGCGGGAGGCGTGCTCGTGCTGCGCGCCGTCTTCGGCGCCTAACTAAGTAGTGTCCTTGTGGCGGGCAGGTTTTCGGACCTGCCCGCCACGTTTTATGTGTGGGAATTGCCTGACGGCTGGGCAGTGGTTCAGGTCGCAAACCGGACCGCGTAACCCATATGCTGGGGTGAAGCCGGGAGCCTAGTGACGGTTCGCTCACCTTTCTGCACTGCGTCATCCCGATCGCCGCGTGCGCGTTGCAGGTCATCATCTTGGTTTGGGGCGCCGTAGTGGGTCACCGGCGCGCCAAGGACGTCGCATCCCAATAGCGGAACACAAGCGGGCGGGCACGCTGTGACGTTGCTAACATCAGCGTATGGCTCGCAAGCGTAAAACCCTGCCCCTCGAACTTCGCTGAGATCCTCGAAAGCGGCGAGCAACTGGGACACTCCACGTATGCGGCTATTGCTGGAGCTTGGTGCCAACCCGAATCCTGACAGCAGGCACCTACCACTCATGATCTCGGCGCGCTCATGCCGTGTCGAAGACGTGCGTATGCTCCTCGAGCACGGCGCTAACATCCACGCCCTCGAATGGCCGCACGACTACACCGGAGCTGTATCGGCTCTCCGGGGTTCCGCCGGTGCAACTGATCGAAGCGCACGATGGAACTAGCCGCATCGAGGTCCCTGACCTTCCGGTGCGGAAACAGTTCTCGTGGCTGTTGGATCACCTAGTGCCCATGGGCGGGCCAGCGGAGACCGTGCAGGGTGAAATGGTGCGCATCGCGGGGAGGATTGGCGGCGAACTGTTCAACAACGGCGGCGGGAACTGGGACGACGACTACCGGGCCATGTGCGATACCTGGCTGAACATCGTCGGAACCAATGCTGCGGCCATCGCGACGTTGAGGCGGGGGCTCATTGACGAGGATGCGGTCAAGGCTATCGAGGCGGCTTCAGTGCAGTACGTGATCGAGCACCCTGAACCGCTGCCGAATAGTAGCGATCTCCCCTACCAGCGGTAACCCGGTGTAGAGGAAGCCTTATTTCTTGCGTAGCTCTTCCAAAGGTCCGCGGTCGGAGGATGGATGCCAATCAGGAAGGACGTGCTCGCTGTCCTCGATCTCGTCAATGTGGCGTTCGGTAGTGGGCTTGCCGGGCACTAGTTTGTTGCCTCGCACAACGAAGTGCTGAACCTCGTGCATGGGTTGGGTGGAGAGCCCAGAGATCTGGTAGAGCCCGTTCCCGGAGCCCGAAACATCGATGTAATAGCGGCTTCCGCCTGTGGAGGCCGCTCCTGCGATGAGGACTTGGCGCGTGTTGAAGAGCTTTTCGCCTGCAGGTTTGCTGAATACGGTGACTGGCGCGAAATAGTCGGTGACGTCAGGTTGCAGAAGCAACTCAGGGCGCCCGTCTCCCGTGATGTCAGCGAGCGCGTACGTGTAGGAACCTGACGGCATGTAAGGGTCAGGATGGTTGAACTTGTAGTCGCCCGGGTTGTCCAGGACGTGGTCGTAGGCGTCGGCGAGCTCTTCGTGAGGCGACTTCTCAGCGGGTTTCTCGGCAGGTTTTTCAGTAGCTTCGGGGCTCTCAGATGCAGACGCGCCCGGAGTTTCTGAGGCGCTCTCAGATGGGGAAGCACTAGCGCTTGCGGTTGCCGACGCAGCGTTGTCGCTAGTTTGGCTTTGGCCGCAGCCGGCCAAGGCACCCGCAAGCACGAAACCAATGACCGGCAGAGCGTAGCGCTTCATGAAGAAACCCCTTGGAGATCCCTGGTGACAACCGTGCATTAATTTTACTCGGTCAGGTATCTATAACGGGCTATCTATAAGGGTCAAAAGTGTCCGCAAAAGGCAACGCCGCAGGATCGAATTGGTGGGCAGAGGCTATTCGGCTTTGAAGGCCGGGTTCAGTGTTTCGATCGTGGCCATCGGGGTGTCGTAGCCGAGGACGTTAAACCCGGCGTCTTCGCCTGGCCACAGGAATGTGTGCTTGAACGTGTCGGACTCGCGGTCGTAGAGTGCGATCCAGGTCTGCCACTTGCCGCGTTCCGGGTCAGCGGTGAGCTCGCGCAGCCGCTCCAAAATGTCAGGGTTGAGTGCCGGATTCATAATATATATCGGAGTGGGCAGGGTCTCTTCGCCGACGAACCGCCATGCCTGTTGCGCGCCATGCGTCTCATCAAGACCGGCGATGCTCACAAAGCCGTGCCAATCGTCGTACTCGTTGAGCTGTTCGTCCACGACCAGGCATTGGGCCATGGCCTCAAGGAGCGATTCGGCGGAGTCTGCGTCGACGTTCAAATCAGGTGTAGACACTGCGTTCCTTACGGTTCGGTCGTGAGGCTATTCAGCTTTGAAGGCCGGGTTGAGTGCTTTGATTGTGGACATCGGGGTGTCGTAGGCGAGGACGTTGTAGCCATCGTCTTCTCCGGGCCACAGGAAAGTGTGGTCGAAGGTGTCGGAGGCGAGGTCGTAGCGGGCGATCCAGGTCTGCCAGTTTCCGCGTTCCGGGTCGGCGGTGAGCTCGCGCAGCCGCGCGATCAAGGCACGGTTGAACGCTGGGTTGGCCCCGGACACCGTGGTGATGCGGGTTTCGTCGCCGTTGAACTGCCATGCCTGATGCGCCGAGTGCCCTTCCTCGTAGCCGGACACAACCACAAAGCCGTCCCACGGTTTCCGCTGATTGAGTTTCCGGTCCACACGCAGGCAACGGCCGATGACGTCCAGGATCGAGTCCACGGAATCGTAGTCAACTTCGATGTCGGGTGTAGTCACTGCGTTCCCTCCAGTTGCGTTCGGGCTACACACAGAATCATGCTTGATTGGAAGCCTGCTCGTAAAGCTTGAACTAATTGGCTGGGCTGTGCAGTTGTGTCCGTTGTGCGGTTTTGTCCACGGCAGATTGGGAACGTATGAACCACTGGATGAATGAGACGAAACTGGAGATCGAAACTTTTGTCCTCAAAGGGACAGGGGTTACGTTTCCTGAGCTTTTTGCTCAGCACCACGACGAGCATCTGGTATCTATTTCCGCTAATCCAGCCGAGGCGGCTCGTTGGTGGCATTGGCAAAGCGACAAGGTTCTGCCTGGTGAAGGCTGGGTTTCGTTCGTCCTTAATGGGGCTCAGATCATGCCGCTGGATGCGTGGACAAACGTCGCCATTTTTTGGCAGGAACTACTTGATGCTCTTGAAAGCTATGTATCTACTGGCAGAGGGCAAGGGGAATTTAGCGAGGAAACAGCTACCTTCTCCCTCGTGAAGAGGGGAACGATAGCTGTTTTTGAGCTACGCGGACAGAGGTATCCCGTGGAGCCTGACTCTTTCGTCAAGGCTGTTTTGGGAGCTGTGCGAGAGTTCTTTACCTGGATTGAAGAATATATAGGCGGAATCGACAAAACATGCCTGGCGAGAATTGAGACGCTGATGGATGGCCTCAAGTAACGAGGTATTCGGTATCTTTGATCGCAATAGACGCTGAAGGAAAACCACATGGCCACCACTGCGAAGCCCTATTCCGGGCTCACTGACCAGATCCAGCGCCAACTCGATTCGATCATCGAAATGGCTATTCAAGTCGACCGTGCAGGTGTGACCCATGTTCCCCTTCGTAGTCGCTGGACCGTTGCGGGGCTTCTGAACCATCAGCGGTACGTCATCCGCTTTTGGGTCGCAAATGTCGTGGTCGGAGCTGATCTTCCGGTTCCCTGGACTGATGACCTGCCACATGAAGACTGGAACGCCGACCCTGAGGTGCCAATCGAGACCTTCGTCGATGCTCTTCGACAGGAGTGGAAACACGCCCAGTCTTTGCTCGCTGCGTACCCACCGGGAGAGCTTGCGTCCCAAGCTGACGAGGACGGTAGCCGCCCCACGGTCGACTGGGTGTTGTCCCATCTGCTAGCCGAAGTAGCTCGGCACGCCGGGCACATGGACGCCGTCTGCGAGTTGCTTGAAATTTAATCGGCCGAAAACTGCGGAACCTCAACAACCACAACCACACCGGTGACATTTGTCATCCCCTACCCCACACATCCTCATGTTTTCTCGTGTGATCACGCCCTACCGGCGGGCTAGCAAGCCTCCATAGGGTGAAAACATGAGTTCAATCATCGAAGTAAGAAACCTCGTCCGACGCTACGGAGACTTCACCGCCGTGGACGGCATTGACCTCGATGTTGTCCCCGGGGAGATCTTCGGGCTCCTCGGCACCAACGGTGCTGGGAAAACCTCGACCCTTGAAATCCTCGAGGGTCTCGCGAAACCCAGCGAAGGCCACGTGCGGGTCTACGGTAAGAACCCCGTGAAGGACCGCAAGAAGATCCGCCCCTACCAGGCCGTGATGCTTCAAGAAGGCGGATTCCCGCCCGACCTCACCACCAAAGAGACCCTGAAGATGTGGGCCGGGACGCTGTCCACTCCCCTCCCCGTGGACGACGTGCTCGCGATGGTGGACATGACCGACCGCGCCGGCGTCCGCGTCTCCTCACTCTCCGGCGGCGAGCGCCGCCGCCTCGACCTCGCTTGCGCGCTCGTCGGCCAGCCGCGTCTGCTATTCCTCGACGAACCAACCACCGGCCTCGACCCAGAGTCCCGCCGGCTCGCCTGGAACCTGCTACGCAAGGCCAACGAGAACGGCACCACCATCGTCATCACAACCCACTACCTAGAGGAAGCCGAGCAACTGTGCGACCGGCTCGCGATCATGCACCGCGGACGCATCGCAACCTCCGGAACCCTCGCCGACGTCGTCGCCGGCCACCACTCAACTATCCGGGTGGGTGCACGCCCCGACCTGCCTCGATTCGAGAACATGAGCACGAACGACGGCGTGGCCGAGATCCGCACCATGAACCTGCAACACGACCTGACCGAGCTACTTCTGTGGGCGCGCAACAACAACGTGGCCCTGACCGATATCGACGCGCGCCACGCATCGCTCGAATCCGTGTTCCTCAGCATCGCTGACGACCCCGCGACCTACGCCGCCGCGCAGAACGCTTAAAGATTGGAGAGCACAATGACAACGCAAGAAACACGCACCGTGTCCCCGTTCTCCCAGTGGGCCGCGCTCGCTAAAGCAGAATTCACGCTGTTGCGCCGCAACACCGTGCAAGTCATGTACGCAATCGCGCTGCCACTCGCCGTCCCGCTGCTGTTCCTCCCGTTGGCTAATAACGGGGCAATGAATGAGCAGATCAGCATGGTCGTGGCGCTCATCCTCGCGGTCGGGCTCGCGTTCGTCTCTTACTACAACACGCTTTCAGCCGCCGTGAACCGCCGCGAGGAACAAGTGCTGACCCGGCTGCGGGCCGGCGAAGTTGGGGACAGCACCATCCTGACTTCCCTCGTCACCCCAGGGCTCTTCCTCGGCCTGATCATGTCAGTGGGCATGTTCGCCGTCGCGATCGCGGCACTCGACCTACCTATCCCCACCAACATTCCTTTGCTTGCCGCGTGCGTCATCGTGACTGTGGTGTTGTTCCTGCTCGCCGGCCTCGTGACCGCGATCTACACCCGCACCCCGGAGTCCGCACAGATCACATCGTTGCCAGTCATCATGGTGCTCACGATCGGCCCAAGCCTCCTCACCATGCGCAGCATCATGAACGACAGGCTCGCAACCATCACCGAATACGTCCCCACCACAGCGATGGCCGACGTCATGTCCATCGCCTGGTTCGGCGGCGACATAGCGGATGCCACGAAGCCGATGCTGATCCTCATCGGCTGGGTTGTGGCTACCGCTATGATCGTTGCAACAAAGTTCCGCTGGTCCAGGAGAGGGTAAATGTGGCGCTTCCGCCCCGTTGAATCTTTCGAACTTGACCGGAGCCAACGCGCCTACCGCGGATTCCAATGGACTCTAGTCATAGCGGCACCAATCCTCACCGCTTTGTCCTGGTGGCTGTACGTGTACCCTCAACACCTCGAGGCAGCCACAAACGCCCCGGTCTATGTGGCGATCGCCATCCAAGCCATCGTCGCGGGCGTCATCTATGGCGGCTGGATCATGAAGGGAATCGACCTGCGCTCCTCGTGGGGCCAGGCCGTTGCCCTTCTCATCCCGGTTGGGATTGCACCGCTCGCGTTCATGTGGGCGGGCGCTCCCCAAGCGATCCCGGCGGGAATGGTCGCCGCGTTCCTCTCGGCGTCTTCCCTCGTCGTCTCCTTGGGCCCGATGTGGGCGGGCATCGTCCCGGTGGGTACCGTACTCGCCTACTCCGTCGCCATCGACGCCCCTACCCCGATGTATTTCAGCTTCGCCATCTACGCGGCAACCTTGTGGGTGACGTTCAAATCCTCGGTTTGGTACCTCGATATCCTGCGGGCGATGGAGGAAGCGGCGCAGGCCCAAACCACGATGCGGTTGGCGGAAGAACGGCTACGCTTCGCCGCGGATCTGCACGACATCATGGGGCAACGTTTGGCTGCGATCTCACTGCAGGCGCAGACTGCCGGGCAGCTAGCCCGGCAAGGTGGCGACCCGTCGGCTCCGATCGAAGCGATCGTCGAGCTGGCCGATCAGTCGATGACGGACATGAGGGCGATGGTCACCACATACCAAGTGCCCGAGTGGAGCGCCGAGCTTGCCGGCGCAATCTCCTTGCTCAAGGCGAGCGGCGCACGCGTCACCGTGACGGGCAAACCACCGGCCTCCATGGAGCCCGAAGCCGCCTACATCATCCGCGAAGCGACCACCAACATCCTCAAGCATTCCAACGCGACTGACGTTTCCGTCGTGCTTGATGCCACCGGCATGAAGGTCTCCAACAATGGAGTCGATGCGGCCGGTGCGGGGCGCAGCTGGACTGGGCTGGCGGCGCTGCAACGCCGCCTCTCCCCGACCACGCTCTCGGCGGAAACAGTGGACGACACGTTCATACTCTCGGCAGAGTGGAACCAGAATGAACGTGATGTGTAAGGGAAGCAGGCCGGGTAGGAATCATGATTAAGCTCGCGCTCGTTGACGACGAGGCCATTGTGCGTTCAGCGCTGGCTTCGCTGTTGTCCCTCAATGAAGATCTCACCGTCGTTGCTGAGTACGCTTCCGGGGAGGAAGCGGTCGAGAACATGGATGGGGTGGATGTCGCGATCCTCGACCTGCAGCTGGGCGGGATCGACGGGATCGAGACCGCTCAAACGCTCATGGCGAGCGGGGCTGCGGCCGCGACGATGATCCTGACTTCGCACGCGAGGCCCGGCTATTTGAAGAAGGCGCTCGAGGCGGGTGTGCGGGGATTCCTGCCGAAGAATGCACGCGCCGAGGACCTTGTGCGAGCTATCACCGAGGTTCACACCGGTAGGCGCGCGATCGACCCGACTTTGGCGGCGGACACGATCGCCGCCGGGGATTCCCCGCTGACTGCACGGGAGTCCGATGTGCTTGAACTCGCTGCGCTCGGCCTGCCTGTGCATGACATCGCGGTGCGAGCACACCTCGCCGACGGGACAGTACGGAACTATCTTTCCAACATCCAGATCAAACTTGGAGCCAGGTCCAAGCATGAAGCTGCGGAGATCGCGCGCCGCAACGGCTGGATCGGCTGACTCGTACAAACAATGCAAAGGAGCACAACCATGAGTGAATCCACACCAGAACCTACCGGCAAGCTCGGTTACGTCGAGAACCTCGCGCAGCACGTCGACTACTCCCCGGGCGAAACCGCCTCAAAGAAAGTCCTGAGCGCTGAGGGCGTGAACGTGGTGTTGTTCGCGTTCGATGAGGGGGAAGAACTAACCGAACACACTGCGGCGATGCCTGTTATTGTGCAAGCTCTTGAAGGCGAATTGGAGGTCACCGGCGACGGCGAAACCGTGACGCTGCGCCCTGGCGGCCTGGTTCATTTCACCACGCGCCTCCCGCACGCTGTCAAAGCGCTCACCAAAGCAAAAATGGCGCTGTATATGCTGAACCGGCCCGCATCGAAATAAGCGCGGGTTAGGGAT
>NZ_QFWG01000011.1 GCF_003143995.1 Pseudoglutamicibacter cumminsii
GGAGCGCACTGACTCGACACCATAACCGAGTTGCTCAGCCACCCGCGAGGTCGTTCCTTGGCTCGTACCGAGCTCGGCGCGGAGCGTTCGCACCATCCGGACCGCCGCAGCCTTCTCCTCGGTCGAATAGCGGCGTCCCTTGTTCATGTGTTGGACCATGGCTCCATTCTCGTTCCATAACTCTGGAGCCTCCACCAAACCCAGGGCGCTTCACTTTACGGCCTCACTGCAAATCCCCTAAAGAAGAGACCGCTACTGATTTTTGCCGGATCGTCATCCAGCACGACCCGCCCCACTTCTTCGCCGGTGGACCGGTCATAACGCAAAATTCTGTACGGAGAACCATCATTATTATCTGCCATGACGACAACCTCAGTATCAGTGAAGATCGCCACGGATGAAGCGGAATTATCGCTATATCCTTCAACGCTAAATTTGCGTTCCGTATGTCCCGTCTTGATGTCCGTGGACATGATCGAATCCTTAACCCCGTACCACTCAAGCTTTCCGTCCTTCAGCGACTGACGGGTTACATGAGGAAAGCCTGTACCATCTTCACTGATGAAAGGCTCGGTCACTTCATCTGAGCTCAGGGCCTTGCTCTCATACTTACCGGGCTTGGTGTCCCAAATCGATAAAACGGGCTTAGCAGCAACATCCAATCCACCTCGTCTCTCGTCAGAGATGTAGTAGATCTTTCCATTAAGGCATGGCGCATCATTGAGTACCGCGCCCTCTCTAGCCTGAGTACTGCTGCCGACAACTTTCTCCTTGCCATCGTTCGTGCCAGTTAATTGGCTGAGAACCATGGGCTCTGTATCAGGATCACCCGTCTTCGAATATGGACCGGTAGCCAAACCTATCCCGAAGACCTCCCCCTCGCACTGAGCAGCAATGAAATAGCTACCTTCAACTTCGGCTAGAGAGCTTCCGGAACTGGTGGTGGTCACAACCTGAGTCGTATACCCGACGTCGCTGAAGCCCAGATTATAAAGTCCCACTACAGTATCCGGCGTGGTGGCAAGCATGGCGTATTGGCTGTCCGTTTTTGCATTCTCAAAACTCTTCATGCCGTTACCATCAAGTAAATAGTCGGTCTTCATATCACTGAAGAACAGCCCCTTCTCAGTCCACGCCATCGAGCACATGTCCATGCCCCAGGTCTGCACTTCTGAAAAAGCACCATCGTCGTTTACCAGCAAAACCTTTCCGTCTTGGCTTTTCCCATCCATGTCACGGCTCTGAGCACTGAAGCACAGTGCGTACGCGGCCTCGCCTAGAGCCTCGGTTTTTTGGGATGGGGGATCAGCTGGTGAACAGCTAACCAGGGTAAAAACAGTGGCCGACACTGCCGCTGCGGTGATGATACGACGTCCGTGAATCATGAATGTTCCATTCTGATACAGAGTTTGGGCCGGCCCAATCTTAGGCCGGCCCAAATACTAGTTTTCCAGTACGTTTAGAGGGTCTTGTACGTCACTGTCTTTGAGGAATCCTTAATGTTGTAAGGATAAACGCCAGGACCTCCGTTGCCGTCGAGATCAATCATCGTCGCCGCCTTGTAGGCCGCCCACACCAACTGCGAACAATTCATCTTCGAACCGGTCGTCGACTTGTTCACGGCAAAATTGGAGTTATATCCCTTGCCGAGCAATTTGTTGAAGGCATAGTTAGCAGCCTTACCTCTATTGGTCGATGTAGTCCTAACGTACTGCTTCACCGCGCCCTTGCCTACTTTCACCTTTTTGGCTGCGATCGATCGGCTATTCTTTCCGGTCCCGGGAGCTTCCACGATGGTTGCGGTTGAGTAGTAAATGCCTGTGTGGCCATGCTGAACGAAAAACGTCGAAGCAGGAGAGACGAAAATATCACCCTTACGCTTTGCAGGACCCAAGGTAACGGTACCGTTGCCCCCGCTACTGCTGCGGGCCGAAGCAACGCTTCGATTAGCCAGAGAATCGACCGATTTCGCTTCCCGCACCGAAGCCTTACTCTCGGACAAAGCCCGATTAACGGCTTCGTCCAAACTGATTCCTTCGTCCTGTGCGAACTCACCCAGCGAATCTCTCAGCTCGGTGACCGAGGTTCCAGGATTGAGACTTGCCAGCTCATTCAAAGAACCGTTTCCCGTATCAGCCAACGCCGGCATAGCCGAACCAATGACCAGCATGCTCGAAGCGGCGATTCCCGCGAGCATATGACGTTTTTCAAAACACAACCCCTAGCACGTAGCAGTAATGATCCAAGTAACCGGTCAAACATGAACATAAAGAAGCACAAAAACGCATAGCGCATCCGACGCACGTTCAACGAAAAAGATCCTTGATCTGAAGAGAAATAATATTTCAGATCAGTGGATAAAATGATCCTAGCGTTAAGCACGTCACCACGGGACACTCATCGCCCTCCGCGCCAGGGCGCAAGACCCTTGGGAAGAAGCACTCTCGTGGCTAAAGATGGTTTGAAGACGATCGTGCCACTCTTGCTTGACGAACTTGGGGATGAGTTTGACCGTTCCTACGATTCAAAAGCCAAGCTGAGCCGACTCCATGAACGAAGCTCGAAGATCAAGGTATTTGATCCAACGCGTGGAGCCGGGATGAGTTTCCTCCCACGTGTTATGCGTGCCGACCTATATGATGGTGAGGAACTTACGGGTTGATCCCGTGCCGTCCATTGCCCGCTCATGACAAGGAATACTGAAGCGTGACGACTAAGGTCTTGTCCATTAACGGTGGCCGCCCTCTCAACGGTGAAGTGACCGTTCGCGGCGCCAAGAATCTGGTGCCTAAGGCGATGGTCGCGTCCCTGTTGGGTAGCGGTAAGTCGATCTTGCGTAACGTGCCTCAGATTAAGGATGTCGATGTGGTTGCCGGCTTGTTGCGGCTGCACGGCGTCACTGTGGATGTGGACCATGCCAAGGGTGAGATCGTGATGGATCCGTCCGGCGCGAAGACGGCTTCAAGCGCGGAGATTGATGCGTACGCTGGGGACTCGCGCATTCCGATCCTGTTCTGTGGACCTCTCATGCACACGATCGGGGAAGCTTTCATCCCAGACCTCGGCGGTTGCCGTATTGGCGACCGTCCGATCGACTACCACTTGCAGGTTTTGCGGGAGTTCGGTGCGATCGTCGACAAGGCCCCGAACGGGATCACCATTTCGGCTCGCAACGGCCTCTACGGTGCAAAGGTTGAGCTTCCGTACCCATCCGTGGGCGCTACCGAGCAGGTTCTGCTGACTGCGGTTCGGGCCAAGGGCATTACTGAGCTCAAAAACGCTGCGGTTGAGCCTGAGATTCAGGACCTCATTTCTGTTTTGCAGAAGATGGGCGCGATCATCGATCTTCGCGGTGAACGCACGCTCGTGATTGAAGGCGTCGAGTCCCTGCGAGCCTACGACCACACTGCGCTGCCTGACCGTAATGAGGGTGCATCGTGGGCTTCGGCAGCGCTGGCGACGGGTGGCGACATCCTCGTTAAGGGTGCCGCGCAGAAGGATCTCTCTGCGTTCCTGAACTGCTATCGCCGACTTGGTGGTGAGTTCGAGGTACAGAACGAAGGGATCCGGTTCTTCCACCCGGGTGGTGAGCTCAACCCGCTGGTTCTTGAGACCGATGTGCATCCAGGCTTTATGACGGACTGGCAGCAGCCGCTCGTGGTTGCGCTGACCCAGGCGACCGGCGTTTCGATTGTTCACGAGACCGTGTATGAGAACCGTTTCGGCTTCACTGACGCGCTCAAGCGCATGGGTGCCACGATCCAGTTGCATCGTCAGTGCCTCGGTTCGCTTCCGTGCCGCTTCGGTAACCGCGACTTCCTGCACTCGGCAGTCATCACGGGTAAGTCCCAGCTCAAGGGCGCAGACTTTGTGATCCCGGACTTGCGCGGCGGTTTTTCCCACGTGATCGCGGCTCTCGCTGCAGACGGCGTCTCGAACGCGACCGGTATCGACCTCATCAATCGCGGCTACGAACACTTCATCGATAAGTTGCTCGCTCTTGGCGCCGATGTTGAGCTCAAGGAACAGAACAACTGATGGCGCGGAAGGGATCTAACGAAACCCGCGCCGCACGTTTCACTTTTGGTTTCGCCGCATCGTTCGTGCGGCCCACTTTGGCGCTGATGCTCAAGCGAACCTGGGTTGGCTTGGGTTCGATCAAACCGGGTTCGATCATTGTTTCGAACCACATCAGCGAACTTGATCCGCTGATCGTGGCTGAAGCCTTGTACGCGCACAAGCTCCTTCCGCGTTTCCTCGCGAAGGCCTCACTGTTCAAGATTCCGGTTGTGGGTCGGATTCTGAAAGCGACCGGGCAGATTCCAGTCGAGCGTGGCGGCCCTGGCGCTAAGCTTTCGCTCGAGGCCGCTGCCGAAGTCATCGGGCGCGGCGGCGTCATCATCATCTATCCGGAAGGTACCTTGACGAAGGACCCGGATAAGTGGCCGATGGAGGCGCGTACCGGCGCAGCCCGGCTTGCATTGAAAACCAATGCGCCCATCGTTCCGGTAGTTCACTGGGGCGACCAGGAACTTCTGGGAGGCAAGCCACGTAGGCTACGGTTGTTCCCTCGGAAAGCGACCGTGGTCATGGCAGGCTCCGAGATCGAGATGGATGATCTGCGTGAAGGGCCTATGACCCGTTCCGTTCTGGATGAGGCAACCAGCCGCATCACGAAGCACATGATGTACTTGGTTGCTGATCTGCGCGGCGAAGAACCGCCAGAGGTCCCGTGGTCGCCTACAGGTGACCGGGAGGAACAGCTCAAGCGACGCGAAGAGGAAAAGCGGCGCCGTGAAGAGCAAGAGGACTGGTAACGGGCGGCGTCAGTCGCAAGCAGGCGTGAAGATGAACGCTTCAGGACAGATGAACGCTTCAGAATAGATAAACGCTTTAGAGCACAGCACAGCGTTGGAGGCATGCGCGTGAAGAATCTCACCGTCATGGGTTCGGGTTCGTGGGGAACCACGTTCGCAAAGGTTCTGGCAGACGCCAACCCGGAAGCGACTGTAACCTTGTGGGCCCGCCGTGATGAGGTGGCCGAAGAGATCGCTACGAAACACACCAATAGTGGCTACCTCGGTGACTTGACGTTGCCTTTCAACATCACTGCGACATCGGACGCCGTAGCCGCGCTGAATGGCGCGGAGATGGTGGTTTTGGCGGTTCCTGCGCAGACATTGCGTGAACAGCTCACGCAGTGGGCGGACGCGATCCCAGCTGACGCAGTTATTGTTTCTCTCATGAAGGGCCTTGAGCGGGGCACGGGCTTGCGTATGACGCAGGTTGTCCAGGAAGTCCTGGGGACCTCGGATGACAAGCTTGTGGTCCTTTCAGGCCCGAATCTCGCGCGGGAGATCGCGCGGGAGGAACCGACCGCGTCGGTGGTTGCGTGCTCTGTAACCGAAACTGCTGATGCGGTAGCGCAGGCGTGCACCGCGGCGTATTTCCGTCCGTATACGAACCGCGACGTTATCGGCGCTGAGATCGGCGGCATCGTGAAGAACATCATCGCCCTAGCTGTCGGCATGTGCGACGGCATGGGCATGGGTGACAACACGAAGGCGACTGTGATCACGCGTGGGCTTGCCGAGACCACGCGTTTAGCCGTGGCGATAGGCGGTAAGGCTGAGACGATGTCGGGGCTCGCCGGAATGGGCGACCTTGTGGCGACGTGCGCGTCGTCGTTGTCGCGTAACTACACTGCGGGACGTTTGTTTGGGCAGGGGCTCAGCATGGACCAGGTGACGTCGAAGATGACGCAGGTTGCCGAGGGCGTCAAGAGCTGTTCGGCGGTTTTGGAGCTTGCCCACGAGAACGGCGTTGACATGCCGATCGCCGCTGCAGCGTCGAAGGTTCTGGACGGCTCCGTGCCTGTTATCAAGATGCCGAAACTATTACTTGACCGCGATTTGAAATCTGAGGAGCGTAACCAGTGACGACGTCTCAAAAAAGAGTTCTGCTCCTGTTCGGCGGCCAGTCGAGTGAGCACTCGGTTTCGTGCGTGACCGCGGCCGGTGTTTTGCGCGCTATCGACACGGATCGGTTCACGGTGATTCCGGTGGGTGTGACGCAGGACGGCCGTTGGACCGTGGTTCCTCCTCAGCAGGTTCTCACGTATTCGTTCGATGGCGGTGTTGAGCCGGTCGTCGAGCTGCAGGGGCAGCCGGTGCGGCTCATGCGTTCTGAGGATTCCGATGCGGCTGCTCGCTTGGTGACGGATGCTCAGCCTGGTGAGATGGTTAAGATGCTCGCTGGGATCGATGTTGTGTTCCCTCTGTTGCATGGTCCATACGGTGAGGATGGCACGGTTCAGGGCTTCTTGGAGCTGCTCGGTGTTCCCTATGTGGGCTCCGGTGTAGCGGCCTCGGCTGTGGGTATGGATAAGCATCTGATGAAGATGGCTTTCAGCGCTGCCGGTTTGCGTGTGGGGCCGTATCAGGTGGTCACTGACCGCGCGTGGGACGCTGATCCTCAGGGGTGCCTAGACCGCTGTGAGGGCCTTGAGCTTCCCTTGTTTGTGAAGCCTGCTCGCGCGGGTTCTTCGCAGGGCGTTGTTCGCGTTGATGATCGTGAGGACTTGAGCCTTGCGATTGAGGAGGCGCGGATGCATGACCCGAAGGTTTTGGTAGAGCAGGGTATTTCGGGCCGTGAGATCGAATGCGCAGCGCTTGAAGGACGCCGTGGAATGCCGACGCGTGCTTCGGTTGGTGGTGAGGTTGTGGTCGATGCGGCCGCGGCTGATCTGTACGACTACGAGTCGAAGTACTTGGCGGACGATAACGCCCGCACCGAGGCTCCCGCGCGGCTGACTGATGAGCAGGCTGCCTCGCTCCAGGAACAGGCGATCGTTGCGTATGACGCGTTGGGCTGCGAAGGTCCTGCGCGCGTGGACTTTTTCTTGGACGAGACCGGCGAGTGGATCATCAACGAGATCAACACGATGCCCGGCTTCACGCCGATCAGCATGTACCCGCAGTTGTGGGCGGCGAGCGGGCTACCGTATGAGGATTTGATTACGGAGCTGATCACGCTCGCACTAGAGCGCCGAGCAGGGCTGCTCCGCTAGCGCATTTCGCTAGCCTCCTGCGCGTTTAGTTGGCTGGTTTAGCTGCCTGCGCCTTTAGCTGTCTGCGCCTTTGCTGACGACGTCTTCGTCGAGGTCTTCAGGCGTATCCAAATTGAGGTCACGTGCCGACGAGCACCGTTTCGTCGCTTCGTTGTTCTTGACGGCGTCAGAGACGGCAACTGCGACGTCTGAGGACGAGATGCGTGCTGTGTCGATTGTGATAGTGATGTAGGGCTCGCGTCCGTAGGTCGCGATCGTCCATGTGCCGTCGTTGTTTTCCCGCGCAGTCCAGTCGACCTCGTCAATGGTTGAGCACCGATCGGATGTCACAGCAGGAGCGATCTCGCCACATTTGAGAATCGCGGAAGCTGGCTGACCCCACGCCGCGGTGGCTTGGCTTGTGGTCTTCCGTTTAGGCTGGCCAGAGATTTCGCGTGGCAGGGTGATCATGACTTGCGCGCATCGGGCATCGGCCGCGTTCTCAGCGGGTGTGACTTCAACGGGTTCGCTACAGCCGCTCAAGGAAAGACCCGCACCTAGAGCCAGTACAGTCGCGATCGAAGCCTTGCGTACGCGAGAGCGGTATGGCTGGCTCGAGCGTCCTGAGACGAACGGTTGGCGAAAAACGGAACTTGCACGCATACCTCCAGTTTATCTACAGGCTACGGAACTAGAATCCTGTGTATAGATTCTGTGTACGGCAGTGATTCTGTGTACGGCAATTCGTTTTGGAAGAAGTTGGAGGCCGCGAATGAGCGACCGGAGGTTTGACGTTGACCCTGATCGTTATGACGACGATCAGTGGGGCGACGAGTTCAGTGCTACCTCGTCGGGCAGTTCAAGCTACGGCTCTGGATCTTCGTATTCAGGACAACAGGGCTACGGCGGCTACGGCGACGGCGGCTACCAAAGTGGCAACGGCTATCAAGGCGGCCCGGTAGGTTACGGCTATCCGCAGCAGGCACAGCCGTGGCAACAGCAGCAGTGGCAGAACAGCGAGCCGTACCAACAGCCGCAACAACCGCATCGTAAGCGTCGCAAGAAGAAAACCGGCAAGCGGGTCCTCATAACCCTGCTGACGATCGTTGTGGTCCTGGTTGCCGCGCTCGGTGGTTATGCTGCGGTACTTGCCTCCAAGTTCAACGAGTCCCACGCGATCCCGGTGGCTGAGGCGTTCCCGCAAGGGGAGCGTCCGCAACACGCTGCGGGGGACAAGTCCGTCAACATCTTGCTCCTCGGCAATGACTCGCGTGACGGCAATAAAGACGCCGGCCGCACCGACACGATGATGCTCATGCACATCCCATCGAACAGGGACGGCGTGTACGTGACATCGATCATGCGTGACACGTGGGTTACGATCCCGGGCCACGGCGAAGCGAAGATCAACGCAGCCTATGCGTTGGGGAAGATGCCGCTTACGGTCGCAACCCTGGAGAACCTGTTCAACGTCCCGATCGATCACGTCATGACGATCGACTTCTCCGGTTTTGAAGGCATGGTCGACGCGCTGGGTGGCGTCACAATCGACGTCCCAAAGCCGTTCGATAAGGCAGGCACTCACTATGAAGGCCGCATGGACGTCAACGGTAAGCAGGCTTTGTGGTTCGTGCGGGAACGCTATGCATTCCAAGACGGCGACTATCAGCGAGTCAAGAACCAGCAGCAGCTTGTGAAAGTGATCTTCTCCAAGATGCTGAGCCCACAGACGATCTTGGATCCGGTCAAGATGACCAACACCGTCGGCGCCATGGCTCCATACATGACACGTGATGAAACGTTGACCGGCTGGAGCCTCATGAAACTTGGTGCCTCGATGCCCGGTATCAGGTCGAACGACTTCCACTTCATGACCCTGCCGAATAAAGGCACCGGGACAAGCGCCGATGGCCAGTCCATCGTGATTCCCGACATGGACGCGATCGGGGAGTTCTCCAAAGCGATGCGCGAAGGCGGCATGAAAGACTTCATGACTCGCTACGGGCTAGCTAAATAAGTAAGCTAAGCCAGCGTAGTGGCCAGTTATGCCGGAGGGAGGGAACGATGACGGAAATCCGTACAGGGTTTTCAGCGCTCGAAGAGTGGCTGAAGCTCAGCGTTACCGAGCTGACCCGTCAACAAGAAGCTCTCAACGCCATCAACGTGTTCCCCGTCCCGGATGGTGATACTGGAACCAACCTAGTGGCCACGATGCGCACCGCACACGAAACGCTCGCCACACAAGAACCCCACGCAGACCTTGGCCACCACCTTGCCGTAGCCGCAAGGCAGGCTCTCGGCTCAGCGCAAGGAAACTCGGGATCCCTCATCTCGGTTTTCCTCCTAGGTATGGGTGAATCGCTCGCAGGCATAGAAGACCTCACAGCGTTCGCGCTCGCCGAGAGCTTGGAAGCGGGCCGTTTGAGAGCATGGTCTGCGTTATCTGAGCCAGTGGGTGGAACGATTCTCTCTGTCATGGCTGCCGCGAGTCAGGCCGCCCGGACGCATGCAAGCTCGCAAGGCCGGCGTACACGTCAGGACCGTGAGCTGGAAGCGCTTGCGCTCGTCGGGACTCTCGAGGCCGCATGGCAAGCGAGCCTCATCGAGGCGCAACATACACAGAGCCGCCTCAAAGAGCTGACCGATATCGCCGTCGTGGATGCGGGCGCAGTTGGTTTCGTCATCATCATCAACTGCTTGCTCGCAGCCGTGCGCGGAGGCGAGGTCGACCCTGAACCGTATAAGGACCTCCCTGGATATCAAGACCCCGGTGAGCTAGGCATCGAGCAGATCCCTGCCACTGATGGGGTCGAGGTTGTGTGCACTGTCGCGGCGTCTGCTCTGGACGCGGCACTCATGCGGGCCGCGCTCGACGCCGTGGGTGAGTCCGTTGTGATGTCGGCTATGGATCCCGCACCTGAACGGGATCCGGAATACAGCGGATACAACCATGCGAGCGCGAGCCAGGGGCGCGTCGACGACTCTCTGACGTGGCGTGTGCATGTTCATGTTCCAACGGAATCGGTTGCGCTCGACATCATCAGCAAAGCGGGGGAACCTACCGATGTGGTGGTCACGCCGCTGTCTCAAGTTGGCTCCCCACAGCCAGGCCAGACAACTCAGCCAGGTCATCATGGCGGCGCAGCAGCCTGCGGGGCTAGCGAGACTGGTGCTACCGAGACTGGCAGAGCGCGCTGATGTCGAACGAGTCAAACGCGACCAAGGGTTCCTTGATCCCTAACACGCCGTTATCTGAAGCCTTAGGTGCACGTGACGCCCAGGCGGTTCAGAAAGCTTTCGGCTTCCAAACGGTTGAACAGATGCTCACGCACATCCCTCGTCGTTATCTCGATGTGGGGGAGTTGACTGCGGTGCGTGACCTTCCGCTCGGTGAGGACGTCACTGTTGCCGCGAGGGTCATCCACGCACATCAACGCAGGATGCACCGGCGCAAGGGGTTCTTGCTCGAAATTGAGGTCGAGTCCGAGCAAGACGGCGGGCTCATGCCGATGACGTTCTTCAACGGTTATGTTGCCGCTCAGCAGCTGACGCCTGGGACGCGCGCTGTTTTCAGCGGCAAGGTCACTGCCTATAAGGGCGCGTTGCAGCTTTCGCATCCGGAGTACACGTTACTGGGAGAGGATCAGGAAGCCGAAGCTAAGCCGTTCCCGATCTATCCGCTCAAGGGCAAATTTGGGCAGATCCGTATGCGGACCTTGCAGGCGAAGCTACTTGAAGATATCAATCCGGATGCGTTCGCTGACCCGATCGAAGCCTCGGTGCGGGAGCGCCACCGGCTTCCGGACCGTGTGAGCGCGTTGCGTTCAATCCATCAGCCGGACACGTTGACCGAGGCGTTTAAGGCACGCGAGCGTTTCGTGTTCCAAGAGGCTTTGGTTTTGCAGACGTTTTTGGCTGACCGTAAGGCGGCCGTCGCAGGGCAAACAGCTGTGTCACGCCCGTTGCGTGGTGGAGGTCTGCTCGAGGCTTTCGATGCGTCTTTGCCTTTCGCTTTAACACCGGGTCAGCAGGAGGTCGGCGAGCAGATCGCTCAGGACCTGGCACGGCCGCACCCCATGAACCGGCTGGTTCAGGGTGATGTTGGTTCGGGTAAAACGCTGGTTGCGTTACGCGCGATGCTCCAGGTTGTCGATGCGGGTGGCCAGGCAGCGTTCATGGCGCCAACTGAGGTTTTGGCTCAGCAGCATGCCGCGACGTTGCGGTCGATGCTCGGTGATCTTGCGCGGGCCGGTGAGCTGGGTGCCCCGGAAACAGCCACGAGGGTTGAGCTGTTGACGGGCTCACTCAAGACGGGCCAGAAGCGCGAGACCTTGTTGGCCGCGGCCTCGGGGCAGGCCGGGATCGTGGTGGGTACGCACGCTCTGATCTCGGATAACGTTCAGTTCGCGGAGCTCGGGCTCGTGGTGGTTGATGAGCAGCACCGCTTTGGCGTTGAGCAGCGCGATAAGTTGCGAGACGGCGCGGGCGCCACGCCGCACATGCTTGTCATGACGGCTACGCCGATTCCGCGCACCGTAGCGATGACGGTGTTCGGTGACGTCGATGTTTCGACGCTCAAAGGTTTGCCTGCGGGGCGCGCGGAAGTCAGCACCTACGTCGTGCCGCTAGCCCTACCTGCGTGGAAGGAACGCATCTTCACGCTGATCCGCGACGAGGTCGCCAAAGGACACCAAGCGTACGTTGTGGTTCCGCGGATCACAGCGAGCGAGGATGTGGCCTCCGGTTCCGACACCGCGACGGTATCGCCGGAAGACGGGATGTTGCCGCTCGAGGTTCAAACACACGAGGCACACGCGCAACGCACCCCGCTTGAAACCATGTACGTAGTCCTCGCCGCGCATCCGGCGCTTAAGGACGTGCGCATCGGCGTTTTGCATGGCGCTATGGATCCCGAGGACAAAGCGCAAGCGATGGCGGACTTTGAAAACCACCGCAGTGACGTTTTGCTTGCGACGACAGTGATCGAGGTGGGCGTAGACGTTCCGAATGCTACCGTCATGGCAATCATTGACGCCGATGCGTTCGGTATCTCGCAGCTGCACCAGCTGCGTGGACGTATCGGTCGCGGGAATCTGCCCGGAACGTGCCTGCTGGTCACGAACCTTGAACGCCAACACCCGTCTGTTGAACGGCTCGAGACGGTCGCCTCGACAACCGACGGTTTCAAGCTCGCGGAAGAGGACGTCAAGCTCCGCCGTGAAGGCGACATTCTGGGGCAGAACCAGTCCGGCGGGAAATCGACGCTCAACCTTTTGCGGGTCATGCGGGACGCCGATGTGATCCAAGCGGCGCGCGAGGACGCTCAGCAGATCGTCGCGCCGGGTTGGCGTGCGGCTCACCCTGAGCTAGCGCGGCTCGTGGCCGAACTTGAAGACTCGGAGAGCGCGGCGTACCTGCAACGCTCCTAAACTGCGATGGGTGCAGCGCTAGGGCGTGGGTGTCTCGTCCGCGGGTGCTTCAGTCACAGGTGTCTCTGCGATGGGTGTCTCGGCTATAGGTGTTTCGGCAAAGTGCAACGTCGTCTCTCCGTAGCGGCGCGGCTTTAGCGCTGAAAGCCCTTCCGGCCACTGCGGGGCAGGGGAGCTGGAGGCACGTTCGAGGCACACCACCGCATCGTGATCCAGATGGGGAACGAGCGCCGTGAGGATCGCGTCCACGTCTTCGCTACTCATGGGGTAGGGAGGGTCGAGGAACGCGAGCGTGAACGAAGGTCCCGCATAGTTGGCGAGGAAGGTTGCGGCTTTAGCCTGCTCAACCCTCGCGCCTGCATTTGATGTTCCTTGACGCGCCGAACCGAGGCCCAGCACTGAGTTGATGAGCTTCGCATTTGGTCGCAAAGCTGTGACGGCCGAGCGGGCATGATCCACTAGAATCGCGCTCCGGGCGCCACGCGACAAACTTTCGATGCCGAGCGCGCCGGAGCCCGCGAACAGATCCAGAACCCTGGCATCGGTGAGAACATCCCACGAATCGAGGCGGGAGAACAACGCTTCCTTGACCCGGTCGGTGGTCGGGCGGGTGTCTTGCCCCGCGACGCTGTCGAGCTTACGGCCACCTGCGACACCAGCGATGATTCGGCTCATTTGTCCTCCCAGCCTGGGGTGTTTGATGATCCGCCGCGATCATGGCGAACGAACAGTTCAGAAAACTCGGCCGGACCCATGACCGTTCCAGGGCGCGGGCCCGCCGCGTGCAGCGCGGCCAGCTCGTCCGCATCGAACGCGCCGGCATCCCTTTGCGCCCCCGCATCCTTCCGCGCACCGAGAACCACGTTCCCAGGCATCGCGAGCGTGAACATCGAAGAATCAGCCGCCACAAAATAGCTGCCGCCAGCCTGCTCGAGTGAACCCGCCATGCGGCGCGTCGCATCGAGCCCCGGATCATCGCCGATATTGATCAGCACGAGGCCACCAGCACGTACCGCATCGAACATCTCAGTCATGAACTCCGGATCGAAGAGACGGTCCGGGGAGTCCGGCTCAATCGCGATGTCCAGAACAAGCGCATCAGCCAGCCCACCGGCCGCTTCAACTGCCCGCGGCAACGCATCACGCACATCGCCCGCGATCACCACAGGAGCTTTCTCGCTCGGGAACGGAACCCGCGCCAAAACCACATCGATCAGGTCAGGGTCCAGATCCACCACGATGTGCGTGCCAGCCGGGTCAGCTACCGCCAGGGCCCGCGGGAGCGACAAGCCGCCCCCACCGAGGTGGATGAACGTCGCGGATCCGGGCTCGATGCGGGGCACGGTCCACAGCTGAAGAGCCGCTTGCATCCACTGCAGATAGTCATACAGGAGCCGCGATTGATCCTCGGGGAAGATCGTGGACTGCTCGGCGCCATCGATATCCAGCGTCAAACCGCCTGGAATCCATGGGGAACGCCACCAAGCAGCCACCGCACCGGATCCCAAGACCTCGCTCGCAACGAACTCGGAACCGCTCGGACGCGAAGAATCGAGTGGACCGTCCATGTTCATGTCGGCTCCGTTCAAGCTTGAGCGTCTCCGCGAGCTACCTCGCGGGCAACATCTGCGAGCGAAGCACGGATGCGGTTGGCGCCTTCCTCAACTGTCTCGTACGACTTGCACGCCGCAAACCGAAGATAAGACGCGTAACGGCCCTCGAAATGAGGCGTCGTGAAAGCGCTCACAGGGATCGCCGCAATTCCAGCTTTCTCCGGAAGAACCTGCGCGAGTTCCGTAGCGTCCTCAATTCCGAACGGCGCCATATCCGCGAGCACAAAATACCCGCCACACGGGCGAATCACTTTCGCGCCTGCATCCTCAAGTGCTGAAACCAAAAGCTCTGCCTTGCGGCCCATGTCTTCAGCCCGCTCGGTGAAGAACTCGCGCGGCATACGCAATCCATGAGCGATGGCCGGTTGGAACATCGGGCCTGACGAAAACGTGAGGTACTGCTTGACGGTGCGCACCGCGTCGATCAGCTGAGCTGGGCCCGTAGCCCAGCCGACCTTCCAACCCGTGAGCGAAAACGTCTTACCGGACGAAGACACCGAGATCGTGCGCTCCGACGCTCCGGGGGTATGTGAAAACGGGAGGAAGCCGCCGTCGTAGACCAGGTGCTCATAGACCTCATCGGCAAGAATCAAAGCCGAGGCGCCCACAGCGGCCTTCACGATCGCCTTACGGCTCTCCAAACTGAACACCGAGCCCGTAGGGTTATGCGGATCGTTCACGATGATGAAGCGGGTCTTGTCATCCACGGCCTCCGCGAGTGCCTCGCAATCCGGTTGGAAGGAACCCGTTGCCTCATCGAAAACCAACGGAACCGTGCGCAACTCAACACGCGCGAAACCCGTGATAGCGGCGTACGCGTCATAGAACGGCTCGAACGTCACGATGTTGTCGCCCGGACGAACAAATGCCAGGACCGCGGCAGCAATCGCCTCAGTGGCACCCGACGTCACAACTACCTGTGTATCCGGATCCACAGTAAAGCGGTACCACGCCTGCTGATGCTCAGCGATCGCTTCGCGCAAATCCTTGGTACCTGCCGCCGGAGCGTATTGATGGTGACCCCGCGCCAGCATCTGTTGAGCGATATCGACCAACTCTTGGGGCGCATCGTCATCCGGGAAGCCTTGCCCCAGGTTCACCGCATCATGCTGACGCGCCAGATCCGAAATCTCTTCGAAAATAGTCTTCTTCAGACCATGCTCACCAGCCAAACGAGCGCGTCGGGCACCCTGAAACCACGGCGCGATCGTGTCACGGGCAGGAATCGAAGAAAAACCCGGCTGCAGGTCACTGCTGTTCTGATCGTTGCTGCTGGACATGCCTCTACACTACCGGCGAACTCCACAGGCTTCCCGAACTGCACCAATACAAGGAACCTCCCAGGAAAATGTGACACAGTATTCACATGACTCGTGTTGTATGCCCAGGATCATTCGACCCTGTACACAAAGGCCACCTCGAGGTCTTCATGCGTGCGGCCTCGCTTTTCGACGAAGTGATCGTCGCTGTATCCACGAATCCAGCGAAGACGTATCGCTTCAGCGAAGACGAACGCGTCCAGATGATTCGCGATCAGGTGTCCTCGATCAGCGGCATCATCGTTGAGCCCATGGGGAACGGGCTATTGGCGGACTACTGCGCGCGCAAAGGGTCCCGCGCCATCCTGAAAGGTCTGCGTAACAGCCAGGATTTCCAATTCGAGACCCCCATGGCGTCGATGAACCGCCACCTCACAGGCGTTGAGACGGTATTCATACTCGGAGACCCCGAATACCAGTATGTTTCTTCGTCGCTCATTAAAGAAGTGGCATCGCTAGGTGGGGACATTACGGAATTCGTTCCTAAAAGCGTCGCCGCCAAATTTGCAGATTAAATTCACAGCGTAAATTCACAGCGTAAAGCTAAATTCACATAGTAAAGCTGAAATCGCCTTATTCTTAGAACGGTCGGCACACGTCGCACAACAGCCGGCCTAACTTGAAACTAAACAACCGAAAGCCGCGGACTGCCCAGAGTCGCGAACCGACTACCGGAGGATCGTCAATGACCGGAACTACGCACGGCACCTATGTGCCGCGCCGAGTGAAGCACCGGCCAAGGCACGTAGGGCGCGTCGTCCTAGGTTGTCTGCTCATCATCATGGTTACAGTCGTGGGGGCCGGGCTTGGCCTCGCGTCAAAGTTCGGCAGAGCGTTTGAGAAAACAACGACTATCGCGAGCGCATTCCCAGAAGAAGAGGATCGCCCGGTAAAGGATCCCGGCGACACGTCGATCAACATCCTTCTGCTTGGCGCCGACGGTGGGCCGGGGAAGGGTAAACGGGTAGCTATAGACCCGAATGCGACTCAAACGGACCGGCGCTCCGATTCGATGATGCTCGTCCATATCCCAGAATCGCGCGACAAGGTTTACGTCATCTCGATGCTCCGCGACACCTGGGTCAACATCCCCGGTCACGGCGAAGCGAAAATTAACGCTGCGATGGCCTTCGGAGGCGTGCCTCTGCTGGTCCAGACCCTTGAAAGCCAACTGGACACCCGCATCGACCACGTTGCGATCATCGATTTCCAGGGCTTCCGTGACCTCACGACGGCCATCGGCGGAGTGACCGTGGACAACGATTTCGACTTCGTTGCGCACGACACCGACTACCACTATCCGAAAGGCAAAGTCCACATCGAAGGCGACAGGGCGTTGCGTTTCGTTCGTGAACGCAAGAGCTTCCCAGATGGTGACTACCAGCGGGTACGTAACCAGCAGAAGTTCCTGAAAGCCGTGTTCGGCAAGGTCTTGAGCGAGGAAACGCTTTCCAATCCAGCCAAGCTTTTCAAAGTGGTTGACTCGATCGCTCCATACATTTCGATGGACGAAGAATTCTCAGACCCAGCCCTGCTGACTGGCCTGGGGCTCCAGCTCAAGAATGTGCGCGCCTCAGACATCGTGAGCTTCACGTTGCCGAATAAGGGTGGCGGCTGGAGCGCGGATGGCCAGTCGATCGTTTTGCCGGATTACGACGCGATCGCCGCGCTGGGTGAAGCACTACGCAACGACACTGTCGGCGAGTTCTATGCGTCCTTGCCGGAGGAGCAGAAGAAGTAAGTTCCGCAACAGCGTTCCGCTACCAGATAGGAGGGTGGCGATACGCTGAGGCACAGACATGAACAGATAGACTCGTTGACACCAAGCCTGCCGTTGAAAGGCACGGCAATATCATCAGAGGAAGCAGTAGCTCGTCTATGGACATCCCAGCGCTGGCAAAATCCCACGGTTTGAGCCGTGTGGGTGCGCGCCCTGGTTTATTCTCGTATTACCGAGAGACATGGCGCCGCAGGCGATTCGCCATCGTCTTTGCAAAGTCCAAAATCCGTGCACGCAACTCTCAAAACCGCCTCGGCGTTCTCTGGGAGATCCTGAAACCAACGTTTAACGCGTTGATGTACGGATTCATTTTCGGTGTTTTGCAGGGTGACCGGCGTCCACCTGGCTTCGCGGCGTTCGTCGTCATCGGCGTGTTCCTCATGGAATTCTTCTCAAAGTCCATGAGCGACGGTGCCCGCTCCATCACAGGTAACCGGGCTCTCGTGCAGTCTCTCGCGTTCCCGCGCGCGACTCTGCCGTTCTCGATCGTGATCCAACAGATCCTCACACAGATCCCGATGATCGGCGTCATGTTTATCTATGTCATGGCGCTGGGCTACTGGCCACGGTGGGAGTGGCTACTGATCATCCCACTGTTCGTGATCTACGCGGTTTTCAACATGGGTGTAGCGTTCTCGTTCGCCCGCTTGACCGTGCACACGCACGACCTGACGCAGCTACTTCCGGTTATCAACCGTTTCTTCTTCTTCACATCGGGTGTTCTGTTCTCTGTCGAGAGCATCTTTGAACAATACCCTTCCGTGGTCGCCGTGTACGACTACCATCCGATCTACCAGGTCCTGACGATTGCTCGTGGCCTAGTCCTGGGTGGAAGCCACACGTATGAACCGATTGCCTGGGTTGTTGTGTCCTGCTGGGCCGTGGGCCTGTTCCTGATTGGCACTATTTTCTTCTGGCGAGCGGAGGAACTGTATGGCCGAGTCTCCTAATCAAGACAAGCAAGACGTGCCTGAGGTTGTACCGCCAACGCGGGAAGAACAGCTCCGCATCGACCCTGACCGTCAGCCGGTCGTGATCGTGGACGACCTGCACGTCAAATACAAGGCGTTCTCTTCGGGGCGTTCCGCGGGAGCTACTGCACGGGGCGGTATCTTCAAGAAAGGGATGCGCGGAGTACGCGAAGTGCACGCGCTCAAGGGCGTCAGCTTTGTTGCGTACAAGAACGAATCCATAGGCATCATCGGCTCGAACGGCTCAGGTAAGTCGACGCTTCTGCGCGCCATCACTGGTCTCACGCCGCCGGCGGCTGGCGCTACGTATGCTGCAACCCGCCCGAACCTCTTGGGCGTCGGCGCTGCGCTGATTCCAAGCGTTTCCGGCGACGAGAACATCACTCTGGGTTGCTTGGCCCTAGGCTTCTCGATGGACGAGATCGAAGAGCTACGCCCCAAGATTGTTGAGTTCGCTGGCCTTGAGGACTTCATTGACCTTCCGATGCGCACATACTCGTCAGGTATGCAAGCGCGTTTGAAGTTCTCGATCGCTGCATCGAAGTTCCACGACATCCTCATCGTCGACGAGGCGCTGTCCGTCGGTGACGCCGCGTTCCGCAAGCGTTCCGAGAAGCGGATCCGTGAAATCCGAGACGAAGCCGGCACGGTCTTCCTGGTGTCTCACTCGATGAAGTCGATTCAGGACACGTGCAGCAGAACTATTTGGATTGAGAAGGGCGTTTTGATGATGGACGGGGACACCCCGGACGTGATCAAGGCGTATCAGAGGTCGCGAGGCTAATGACGAAAAATGCGTTGCCCGAACTTAAAGCGAATCCAACGGTTGCGTATGTGATTCCTGTTTTGAACGGGGCTGCCTATATCGCGGAAGCAGTGGCCTCGGTTCTGGCTCAAGACTATGAGGGGACCCAGAAAGTGGCGGTGGCCGTGGGCCCCAGCCACGACGGAACAGAAGAGATCGTGCAGGGTCTCGCAGCCGAAGATTCCAGGGTTTTGTTCGTTGAGAACCCTGCTGGAAATACTCCGTCTGGCCTGAACAGAGCCATTGAAGCGGTCGATGCGGATGTCATCATTCGCGTGGATGGCCACTCGGTTCTGAGCAAGGGATATACGCGCATCGCGATTGAGACGTTGCGGCAGACCGGAGCGGCGGACGTCGGCGGAATCATGGATGCTCAGGGCACGAATCCGATTCAGCGCGCGGTCGCCGCGGCGTACAAGTCTCCATTTGGTTTGGGCAACGCGCCGTACCATACGGGAGCGCAAGCTGGGCCAGCGGATTCGGCGTACCTGGGTGTCTTCCGGCGCGAGATCTTCGACATCGTGGGCCTGTATGACGAGTCGATGATTCGGGCTCAGGACTGGGAACTGTGCAAACGAATCCGTGAGGCCGGGTATACGGTGTGGTTCGATCCTCAGCTGCGTGTTCGTTACTATCCGCGAGATAACTTCGGGGCCCTAGCCCGGCAAACGTTCGCGTCGGGAGTGTGGCGTGGCGAACTCGGCCGGCGAGGTCCAGGCGGCGCCCGCATCAAGCACTATGCGCCTCCTGCCGGGTTGATAGCGTTCGGCGCGGGCGTGCTCGGCTTGCTGATCCGTCCGTTCACATCGAAAGGGTCCAAAGCCCGCAAAGCCACTACAGTAGCGGCTATCGCTCCGATTGGTTACGGCATCGGGATCCTCGGTGCCGCATGGCACGCAGGGCGTGAGCTTACATTGAAGGAAAAGGGTTTGCTCGCGCGGGTTTTGCCAACCATGCACGGAACGTGGGCAGCAGGTTTTATTCGCGGTCGCATCCTGGGAGCAGGCGACGTCAAGGACACATCGAGAGTTAAATGAGTCAAAACTTTCCATCGAATCTTCAGGTTTCTGCCGACGGTACAGTTCCTGTTGGCCCGGATGGTTTGATTCGGCCTCATAATCCGACGCTAAGCCAGTTGCGCGCGGTCTGCCAGCCGCCGCACGTGCGCGCACGCAAGAACGCTGAACACTGGACGGCGGAGCTCTATCTTCGCCACATTTCGATCTACTTCACGCGTCTGCTCATCAAGACACCGATCACTGCGAACCAGGTCACCACGATCATGATGATCACCGGCTGGTTCATGGGTGCTGCGATGCTGATCCCGGGGATCTGGGGTCCGTTGATTGCGGTGGTGTTGTCGCAGGTTCAGCTCTATCTCGATTGCTGTGACGGAGAGATCGCGCGGTGGCGTGGGGTCCGCGGTCCGAAGGGCATTTTCATCGATATGGTCGCACACCACTCGACCGAGGCGGCTGTTGCTGTCGGTGTTGGCGTGCGTGTTGCGATGGGCATCTCGCCGGACGCCTTCACAGCTGCTGGGTGGGCGGCCGCATGGGCGGGCTCAACATTGGGCGTGCTGTTGTTGATGAACCGTTCGCAGTCGATCATGATGCACGCTTCGCGGGCGTTCGCCGGAGTTGAGAAGCTCCCGGACACGCGGGAAGCTCGTGCGATGCCTCCGGCTTCGCTCATTGGACGTTTGCGCCGCTTGGCTCGTTTCGTTCCGTTCCATCGCATGCTGCACGCGGTCGAGTTGAGCCTGATTTTCCTAGCTGCATCGATTGTCTCGGCGTTGATCGGCAAGCCAGTCATCGCTGAGGCGTGGGTCATGTGGATCCTGCTGGTTGCGACGCTGGGTGTGAACATCGGGCATTTCTGTGCCCAGGTCTTTTCTGCTCGCTTGGCGCCTCTTTCAACTGGATGGGAATACAAGCGTCCTGAGGATGTCGATGTTCAGCCGGCAGAGTTGCTGGGTAGCCAGGCCGAGATCTCAGGTGAGCGGCACGGTGAGCGCTGATGTTCTCTTCTCTCAAACGTCGAGTCTCGAACCGCCGGTCGCGTAGCCGGCGCCAACCGCATCTGCAGGTTGAAGGCACGCCTACGGTGGGTGTCGTTGTCCTTACGATGGGGCAGAGGCCTGCAGAGCTCGACCGTGCCTTGCGCTCGCTGTTGCGTCAGAAGGACGTCAACATCAACATCGCCGTGGTGGGCAACGGGTGGGAACCTGTGGGTTTGCCGCCCGGGGTTAAGGGCGTCAAGCTCGAGGAGAACCTGGGTATCCCTGCGGGACGTAACGCGGGTGTTGAACACGTGCATGGGGAGTACCTCATGTTCTTGGACGACGATTCATGGTTGCTTGATAAGGATTTTGTGGCTGAAGCGGTTGAGCGTTTCCGTCGCTATCCGTCGATGGGCTTGTTGCAGCCGCAGATTGTGGACCCTGCCAAACCGGATCAATCGCCGCGCCGGTGGACGCCGCGTATCTGGAAGCGGACCCCGGACGTTTCAAGCAACGTTTTTCATGTGGGCGAAACGTGCTTGGTTATGCCTCGTCATTTATTCGATGAAACAGGTGGCTGGGCTGGCGGCTTTTGGTATGCGCACGAAGGCATTGAGCTCGCGTGGCGCATTTGGGATACGGGGCATCGTGTCTGGTATGCGGGTGATATGCGTGTGGGGCACCCAGTTGTTGACGCCCGTAGGCACAAAGAGTTCTACCGTTTGAATGCCCGGAACCGCGTGTGGCTCGCTCGACGTAATTTGCGGCCACCTTTCCGGTGGATCTATCCGATGGTTTGGGCTCTTGGGCAGACGTTGCGGATGCGTAAAGATCCGCGTGGTTTGCAACGGTATTGGGAGGGGTACCAATCCGGTTGGGAAGGGTCTCCGTGGTATCACCATCCGCGGCCGCCGTTGAAATGGTCTACACATCTGCGGATGGCGCTGTATGGGCGCCCACCGTTTGTGTAAATGGATCTTGTTGAGCTTGTGAGATGATAGACGGAGTTAACCTTGCGTCCATCTTTTGTTTGGGCGCTTTCGTTTTGTAGTTTTCGAGCCTTTCAGTAATCAACCGGAGGACCTGTGGCACGCACCATCATCACCTATGGAACCTTCGACCTTTTCCACGTCGGTCACCTGAACATCTTGCGTCGTCTCAAAGAGCAATGCGACCGCCTCATCGTGGGTGTTTCGACCGATGAGTTCAACGAAATGAAGGGCAAGAAGCCTATTGTCCCGTTCGAGCAGCGGATCGAGATTGTCCGTGCTATCCGCTACGTGGATGAGGCGATCCCAGAAGCTAACTGGGAGCAGAAGCGCAACGACATTAAGGAACACAATGTCGATGCCTTCGCAATCGGTGAGGACTGGAAGGGTAAGTTCGATGAGCTCGAGGACATCGTAGAGGTCATCTACCTGCCGCGAACCGACGGTATCTCCACCACAGAACTCAAGCGCATCTTGTCCGGTTTTGATAAGCGTAAGGTCACCGAGCTTAAGGATTCTCTCGATACGCTCTCGCGAATCGTTGAGGAGCTCGGCTAATGCCGCGTGGCGTTTCGCCTCTTGACGCGATGCGGAAAATGCGCCGCGCTGTTACGAGAAGTGTGACTTTGGGCAACGCTGGTGTGCGTGCCCTCAACGACCAAGTGGCTAAACGCGTTGCCGCGCGGGGCTTCGCAACTGACAACGAAGCCGAGTATTCGGTTGCGCTCGTTCACGCAGGTGGACCGCTGACTACGTATCAGATGCGTCAGTGGGTGCGCCCCCTCAATGACCTCGATGAGTACTTGCGTGAGCGCGGACTACCAGGTGCCGCTATCGTCGTCCGGGATCCGAGGGTCATGCGTGAATGCAGTGACATCGCGAAGGTGCCGGTTGTGTTGGCGTGGGGGATGGCCGAGGTCATCGAGGCCCTCGGCCGGCCGAGCGTTCGTGTCGCTCTGTATGCGAACAACAACACGTTGAACTTCCAGGCGATGGCGGCGCAGCTCCCAGCGCACGTGCACGTGGGCCACGGCGAGTCTGATAAGGCGTCGATGGTCTCGAATCAGTTGCGTGCTTACGATGCCGCGTTGATCGCGGGTCAGGGAGCGCGTGATCGCCTGAATGCCCGGCTTGTGGGGCTGGAGCGGGTTGCGCTGTACGAGGTCGGACGGCCGCAGATGGACTTCCCGGACCCGCCTCCGGAGCATGTTCCGGCGACATCGAAGCGCACTGTTTTCTATGCACCCACGTGGGAAGGGGACAGGCCGGAGATGTCTTACTCTTCGGTCGCCTCGTGCGGAGCTCCGGTTGTCACTGATCTTGTCGCGGCCGGCTACCGGGTTATTTATCGCCCCCACCCGCAGACGGGGCGGAACTCTGCGCTCCATGCGGCTGCTGATCGGAAGATCCGCAGGATCCTGCAACAGGCTGGCTCGGAACACCTTGTCGATGACCGTCCAGGCCTGGGCTGGCAGTGGGGAGTGTCCGACGCCGCGGTGCTCGATGTGTCCGCGATGGCGTTTGATGCGTTGGCGGCCGACCTGCCGACCGTGGTGATTGCTCCTGAACACGAGAAGGCCGAGCGGGTTAGTGGCGGAATCCTCGAGTCGCTCGTGGTCATGGATCCTGCCGCGACTGGAACTGACGGTGCAGCGGTAGCTGAAGGGGCCGGCATCCGTGATCTTCTGAAGCTTGCAGAACGTGAGGATGCGGTTGCAGAACGGCGCAGGTGCGCGTCGTATTACTTTGGCGATGTCAGCCCGGGTGCTCAGCGTGGCCGATTTATCGATGCGTGTTGGGACATTCTCGTTGAGCGCGATCGAGCGTTGGCAGACACCCTTGGAATAGCGTCAATTCTTCCCGAGTAAGGGATGCGAAACCAGCGTAGCCAGATTCAAGATAAACGTTAGACGGTTCAGAGGAAGGAAGCGCGGTGTCGATCAAAGATTCGTTGTTCACAATCCGCAGTGCCGTTGCATCGCGCGCCCTGAATCGGCGCCATGACGCGATGGGGCTAGATCAAGGTAGCCGGTGGGACGAATACGTTCGAGGCATCGCTGATGAGATCCAGCGGCAACTCGATGCTATCGAACGCTCGACGTTCCGGGGTCGACCGGTGTTCTGGCTTGGGGATGATGCCGCGGCCGCTGTTGCCCAACCGCCGGAAGGCCTGCGTCTGGATAGAGTTTCGCGTAAGTTCGTTCCTCCGGAGGCAGACGATGCCTGGCAGGTTACCGCTATCGATGGCCGCGCAATCCACCCGGCCGCTCGGCCGTTGATCTGTGCGGGGAAGCCGCGTGACGATGTGCGCGGAACGATGTTCTTCAACGAGCCGGTGGACGCCGTCATCACGTGGGTTGATGGGTCCGACCCTGATTGGCTGCGCCGCAAGCAGTCTTTTGAGCCTGCTGAGTCGGCGCATGAGACGTCCGATGCGGAAGCCCGCTATAGCGATAACGATGAGCTGCGTGCGTGTTTGCGTGGGATTGCAGCTTATGCCCCGTGGATACGCCACGTGTTCATCGTGACTGATCGGCAAATCCCAGGCTTCCTTGACCAAGACACTTTGCTTGCCGACCCGAGCTCTGCAGGGCTTTCTAGCAGCACCACTGTCAGCATCGTGGACCATAGCCAGATTCTGCCGCAGAGCGTTTTGACGACCTTCAATTCACATGTCATTGAGTCTGCGTTACATCGGATCCCTGGGCTTTCGGAACACTACTTGTATTTCAATGACGATGTGGTCTTAGGCGAGCCGAGCACGCCTGAGGACTTCTTCACGCCTGCTGGTTTGTTGCAGGTCGCGCTGAGCCCTCAAGGGATTCATGGCGATCTACCGGTTATGGACTCGGCACGCAACAACCGTGAGCTGCTCTCTCAGTTGACGGGCACACTCATGGATCGTCGCTATAAGCACGTGCCGCATGCGCAGAGCAAGAGCCTCGCTTTTGAGCTTGAAGAGGCTATCGCGGAACGCTTGGATGACACTAGGAAACATCGTTTCAGGGATCCTGAGGATGTTTCATTCGCTTCGTCGTTGTTGCTCAGTTTTGGGGTCGCAACGGGCCGTGCGACCCCGTCGGAGTTCTCGTACTCCTATATTGACCTGGGGGAAGGCAACTCAGTGCGGCGGCTGGGCGGGCTGGTGAAGCAAGGCGGGCGGCTAGTCAACTGTTTCAATCAGGTCGGCAATATGACCGAGCGAAATCGTCGCGCGCTGGCCAAAGCACTTGAGGCTTTATGGCCGTGGGCTTCCCCTTGGGAAGTGCGAAGAGGATGAAGCCTAACCAACTCAACGTTTATGCTTTCAATGATGAGGCGCCCTATGGATGTGCCTGCGGCGTTCGTGGCCAAGATCGATAAAGGAATTATCAGCAAGTGAACCCTATGGGCATGGTGAACAAGGCCAAAAGCAACGCGATGCGTGCGGCGATGCGTTCGGTGAACATGACGCGCGTAGCTTTGCGGCGGCAGCGGAAGTTGAAGCCGCGTGCCGGTAGTGAATACCTTGCGGTGAGCTCGGATGCTGCAGCTTTATCGCTGACCGCGTATGGTTTGGACCGCTTGCCGGTTGCGTTGGTCGCGGTTGTGGGGAACCAAGTGGTGGCTCGTTTCGAGGTCGCTGGGGCCACAGTCGGCCGTCGAGATGATGCGTATACGGCCGCTGTTGACTATCGAAAGCTGGTCGATGCGCTTCGAGAGTTTTCGGTTGACTCGTTGAGCACTGAGCCTACTGAAGACGACGAGCTGGACTATGAGGAAGCGGACGACGAAGGCGAAGGCTGGAAGGTGCGGCTTGGCTGGCTCCTCGAATCCTCTGACGCGTTGTTGCAAGACGCCGAAAACAGCTTGGAAGACGACGACGCCGAGGGTTTCGTCGTAAAAGCAAATCAATGGATTGAATGGGTTGGTCGCGCAGCGACCACGGAGGCGTCCCGCCTGCTCCGTCGTAACGTCAGCGGCCATACTGTGGCCCCTCTGATTACGATACGTGGCAATATCCGAATCGACGTTGACACTCCGTCATCGATTCACGCGCTGATCTATTCCGACGACGTTTGTGTTGAATCGGGCGCTATTCGCGTGAGGGGCCGTGTGGCTTCGGCTCAGGGGAACGTAGTTCAGGCTCGTTTCGTGGTCGTGGGACGCGAGACCGGTACGCGTTTTGAGTCCCTCATGAATCTGGACTTTGATCAGTCCTGGACGAACAGCGATTTTGGGCGCCGGCATTTCACGTATGACGTCCGCGTGCCTATCAGCCCGGTGATGTGGGACAGCTTCAATAACTCGGAACCATTCGATGCAGTGGTTGAGTTCTATGACGTGGAAGGCGCGGTGCATGTTCGCCGGGTTTCGCGTGTGCCGGTCGAATCTCGTGTTGCCGCGCGTGGTGGGACCATGGAGCACGACGGGCGGCTTGTATGCGTCAGCCCTTACTTCACTTTCAAAGCGAAAGCGCTGTCTTTCCACATCGAATGTTTCGATGCGTCGGTCAAGCCGTTGTTGAACGGTACCCGTAGCGTTGAGCCTCTAGAGAATGTGTGGCTCATCGGTGAACAGCCGTGGCGCGCCGGTGATAATGGCTATCACTTTTTCAGATGGGTGCGGCGTGAGCATCCAGAGATCAACGCTTACTACGTGATCAGTAAAGATTCACCGGATGTCGTGAAGTTCGCTGACGAGAGCAATGTTCTGTACAGCGGAACTTATGCTCACTTCGAGAAGGCGCTTCAAGCCAGCAAGTTCATCGGAACCCACCATCCGGACTTCCTGATGCCAACCTATGCGTCGGAGTTTAAGTCGCGTTTGCATGGAACTCGCGTGTTCTTGCAACACGGTGTGCTCGGAGTTAAACGCATGACCTCCACGTACGGCAAGAACGCGCCCCAGTTCAAGGTCGATCAGTTCTTCGTCACGTCGGAGAAAGAGCGCGAGATCGTCATGAAGGACCTGGGGTATAAGGCCAATGAGGTCGTCGTGACGGGATTGCCGCGTTTCGATGAACTGTTGGGGAAGGACGTTTCGGTGCGCCGCGGCCAGGTTGTCGTGATGCCGACGTGGCGTGACTGGATTCGCGACGAGGAAGACTTCCTATCGTCAGAGTACTTCCAACAGTGGCGCGAGGTGCTGGCGCACGAGGATTTCGCGCGCGTTGTGAACGAGAACGAGCTTGAGGTCAAGCTCTACTTGCACACAAACATGCAACGCTTCGCGCATCACTTCAGCGATCTGCCTGTCACGGTGGTTTTCGCGGGGGAGGAAGACATCCAGCGGCTCTTGCAGGAATCTGAGCTGATGATCACCGACTATTCGTCGGTCGCATTCGACTTCAGTTTCCTCGGCCGTCCTGTGATCTATTTCCAATTCGACCGTTCCCGCTTCATCGGTCGGGCCGGCTCGCACCTCGACCTTGATGAAGAGTTGCCTGGCTTCATTGTTGTCACTGCAGACGACGTCGTAGCCCGCCTGACTGACTGCGTTGCCACCGGCTTCAAACAGACCCCTGAGCTTCGCGCCCGCAGCATCAGCTTCATGACGCATCGTGATGTGCGTAACTGTGAGCGTGTTTACCGCGCGATTCTTGCCGGCCCGGAACACACCGTGGTCGGAGCAGGATCCCAGTGGAAAGACGCGATGCCAGTGGTTCAGCGGCGGCTACGTCGTAGCCGTTGGTACGGAAAGTCGATGCGGGCGCTGTATAAGGCGCTGTCCGCGATGCCGGGACGACGCGAAACTCTCGTGTTCGAGTCTGGCCTCGGTAAGCAGTACTCAGACTCGCCGCGGTACATCTATGAAGAGCTGTTGCGGCGGGGAGACACGCGTCCGAAAGTGTGGATCTACAACGGGCCGCACGTTTTCACTGATCCGCACACGAGTGTCGTGAAACGGCTAACCCCGGAATACTATCTAGCTCTGGCGCGCGCCAAGATGTGGACCATGAACCAGTCTGCGCCGTCGTATCTGAAGCGGCCGCGAAAGGTGCGTTTCGTTCAGACCTGGCACGGCACCCCGCTCAAGCACATGCAGCTCGACGCGGCGGGGAAGCAAGACCAAGGCAACGGCTATCTCAAACGCGCTCAAGCCGGGGTGCGGCAATGGACGCACCTGCTCTCGCCAAGCCCGTACGCGAGCGCAGCGTTCCGGTCCGCGTTCGGTTTCAAGGGCCCCATCGTTGAACTCGGTTACCCGCGCAACGACGTCCTCGTTTCTCCGAAAGCGCCGCAGGTCAGGGCGCACACCCGTGCCCACCTGGGTTTGGGGGAGCGGCAACGAGCAGTCTTGTACGCGCCGACCTTCCGAGACAACCAGAAGAATGCGCGCGGCAAGCTTGCTTTCAAACTGCCGTTTGACCTGGAAACGTTCGCAGAGCAGATGCCAGAAGACACCGTGCTCCTGCTGCGTATGCACACACTCATAGCCAACAGCATCCGCATCCCTGCGCACCTACGCGACCGAGTCAAGGACGTCTCCAAGTATTCAGACATCCAGGAACTCTTCCTCGCATCGGACGCTTTGATCACCGACTACTCGTCAGTGTTCTTCGATGCGGCAGTGTTGCGTTATCCGATCGTATTCTTCGCCTATGACCTCGAGGACTACCAACAGAACCTGCGTGGCTTCTACCTCGACTACATGAAGGACCTCCCTGGGCCCATCGTTCAAGACGAGGCCGATCTGTGGGCCACCGTGAATGAGGCCCTCGAACACGGGATCGACCAAGACCAACGCGACCGCTTCATCGAACGTTTTGCACCGAAAGACGACGGGCACGCCGCAGAACGTGTCGTCGACGAACTGTACTGACGTCTTAGAATTAACGCGTCAGCTCGTCCGTTGCAGAACATGACCGCGCCACGCCATGGGGATGCTGATTGGAGACGCGTCGTTGAATCAGCTAAGATGGAATGTCGCATGTGTTCTGCTCGTAGAAGGAGTTAGGTAGATGACCACTGAGGCGTTGAACGCGCCTTCGGCATCAGCCTGGGTCTTCGACGTGCATGAGATCGCCCGCAAGGTCGGTTCGATGCACGAAGAGCAGAAGACGCTTCCAGCGCCCGAGGGTCTATCGGTTCCGTTGATTGGCGTAGAGCCCGGCTCGCGCGTTCCAGTGGAACTCAGGTTTGAAGGCGTGCACGAAGGTGTATTGGTGACCGGACAAGCATCCTTGTCAATCAATGGCGAGTGTGGCCGTTGTCTGGACCCCATTTCCTACACGTACGATGCGCACTTCCAGGAGCTGTTTTTCCATCCGGAACAGCAGCTTGACTCGGAGGATGACACGGAAACTTCCGTGATCGTCGACGACAAGGTCAACCTGGAACCGTTGCTTCGCACCGCAGTGGTTGGCGAACTTCCGTTTCAACCGTTGTGTAACGAAGACTGCATGGGTTTGTGCGACCAGTGTGGGGTTCGACTCGACGATGAGCCGGAACACCACCACGACATCGTGGATCCTCGTTGGGAAGCACTGCGTGGTTTGAGCACCTTGGGTGAGGAAGCGCCCCAGGAGCACAACAAAGGCTAAGCCCAGCCCGGGAGAACCGGGACAGGCTGAACCAACATAGATTTTCACTCTGGGCGTCCATAGCCCAGGATTGACCAGCAACTAGGAAGAGAGACAAGCCGTGGCTGTTCCAAAGCGGAAGATGTCCCGTGCGAATACACGCAACCGCCGCGCTCAGTGGAAGGCCACTGCGCCAACTCTGGTGAAGACCGTTGAAAACGGTCGCGTGACGTACAGCCTGCCTCACCAGGCAAAGATGGTCACCGACTCGGCTGGCACCGAGCTGTTCCTTGAGTACAAGGGACGTAAGGTAGCCGACGCCTAAGTTGTCCGTGGCTAAAGCAACTGAGCTTACGAAGCGTCTCGGGGTCTCTTTGGACCCCGAGACGCTTCGTTTAGCGTTGACACACCGTTCGTGGGCTTATGAGCACGACGGTGCACACAACGAGCGCCTCGAGTTCCTTGGGGATTCGGTGCTCGGCTTTTGCGTGACTACATTCATTTTTGACCAGTATCCGAGCGTTGCTGAGAGCCAGATGACGGCTCTGCGCGCCCGTTTGGTTTCAACCCAGACTCTCGCGCACGTTGCCCGGAATATTGGTGTGGGCCCGCACATCCGGCTCGGTAAAGGTGAGCAGCAGTCCAACGGCCAGGATAAAGATTCGATCCTCGCGGACACCATGGAAGCCCTTCTGGGGGCTGTTTACCTGACTCACGGCCTGGACGCCGTCAAGGCGATCATCGCGGAGAACGTGCTGCCCCTGATCGACGACGAAGAAACGATTCGCCGCAGCACCGACTGGAAGACGCTCATCCGGCAGATCGCGGGCCAGCACGATCTGGGTGAAGTCGTGTACGACGTCACGGGCGAAGGCCCGGATCACGCTCACACGTACACCGCACGGTTGTTGATCGGCGAGAAACGGTACGGACAAGGCACTGCTACCTCTAAGAAGGACGCGGAGAAGCTCGCTGCAGGTGCGTCGTGGAACACGCTCGTCGGCGATTTGATGGCGATGGGCGTGATCGATGAGGATCCGCTCTCGCCTGGGCACAAGACCTCCAACTGATGCCTGAACTGCCCGAAGTTGAGGTTGTCCGCCGCGGCCTCGTTGACTGGGTTGTGGGGCGGCGAATCGAACACGTCGAGGTCCATGATTCGCGTTCGGTGCGCCGGCAGGTTGGCGGCCCCGAAGCTTTTCTAGCGGCAACCTCCTCGATGGTCATTACCTCGGCGGCGCGTCGCGGTAAGTTCTTGTGGCTCACGCTTGCGCCTGAAACAGCGTCTGATGCCGGAAACGACTCTGGCGCGGAGCCGCGCTTCGCGCTCATGGCTCATTTGGGCATGTCTGGACAAATGCTCGTTGAGGACGCCGAACAGCCGTGGGAGAGGCACCTCAAAGTGCGCTTTGTTCTTTCGGAACGTGACGGCGCACCTGCAGAGCTGCGCTTCATCGACCAACGGATCTTCGGCGGGATGTGGATCTCGGAGCTCACCCCAACACCGGACCACGGGCCCGGCGGGGTAGGAGACCAAGCCCACTCGATCCCGCGAGCCGCTAGCCACATCGGGCGCGATGTGCTTGACCCCATGACCAACGCCCAGGCACTGCGGAAGCAGTGGCGCAACAAGCGCACCGGGATCAAGAACGCGCTCATGGATCAGAGCGTGATCTCCGGGGTCGGGAACATTTATGCCGACGAGGCGCTCTGGCGGGTGAGACGGCACTATGACACGCCGGTCTCGCGGCTGTCCTTGCGCGAAATCGGGGAGCTCCTTGAGGCGCTGCGTGCAGTCATGAATAGTGCGCTGGACGCCGGTGGGACGAGCTTTGACTCGCTCTACGTCAACGTCAACGGCGCCTCGGGTTATTTTGACCGCTCGCTCAACGCGTACGGCCGGGCAGGCGAGCCGTGCCCGCGGTGCGAACGCGAAGGCAAGCCGGGGCTCATCGTTCGCGAGCCGTGGGGTGGCCGCTCATCGTATCGGTGTAGTTGGTGTCAGCGCCGTCCACGCGGGCTTTAGGGACATAATAGAGAACACCATGTATTTGAAATCCCTCACGGTCCGCGGCTTTAAGTCTTTTGCTTCCGCGACCAGTTTCGACTTTGAACCCGGCATCACAGCCGTGGTGGGCCCGAACGGGTCAGGTAAGTCGAACGTCGTGGATGCGCTCGCGTGGGTCATGGGTGAGCAGGGCGCTAAAACGTTGCGAGGCGGAAGCATGGAGGACGTGATTTTCGCGGGCACGAGTTCGCGGCAAGCGCTGGGGCGCGCGCACGTCACGTTGACGATCGACAACTCGGACGGCGCGTTGCCGATCGAGTACACCGAGGTCACGATCTCCCGCACGCTGTTCCGTTCGGGCGGGTCCGAATATGCGATCAACGGCTCACCCGTGCGATTGCTGGATATTCAGGAGCTGCTCTCGGATTCCGGCTTGGGCCGTGAGATGCACGTGATCGTGGGGCAGGGGCAGCTCGATAAGATCCTGAGGGCAAGCGCGGAGGAGCGCCGCGGTTTCATCGAGGAAGCTGCGGGCATCTTGAAGCATCGGCGCCGTAAAGAGAAGACTCTGCGGAAGCTGGACTCGACGCAGGCGAATCTCAACCGGCTTGAGGACCTCGTCAAGGAGATCGCTCGCCAGCTGAAGCCTTTGGGGCGGCAGGCTGATACCGCGCGGCGTGCTCGGAGCGTGCAAGCGCGGTTGCGGGACGCGAAGTCGCGTTTGCTTGCCGACGATGTTGTGGCTCTGATGAACGAGGCCGAGTCGGCGGCGGCTCGCAAGGCTGATCTTGATGAGGCACAGAAGCAGGCGCGCGAGTCTGTGGATGCTGCTGGCCGGTTGGTTTCTGAGGCTGAGGTTGGTGCGTCGAAGGCGGTTCCGGCGGCGGCTTCGGCGCGAGAGACGTGGTATGAGCTGTCTCAGCTGAGTGAGCGTTACGCGGGTCTTTTGCGCGTTGCGGAGGAGCGGCAACGGCTTTTGGGGCAGCCGCTTGAGCGCTCGAATGTGGGCGAAGATCCGGATGTTTTGGAACAGCGGGCGCAAGCGACTGATGCGGAGGCCGATGAGGCCGATGCCGCGGTGGTTTCCGCGCGGGAGGCGCTTGATACTGCCGGTGCGGAACGGGTCGAAGCTGAGGCGAAACAGCAGGCCGAGAATGATCGTTTGACTGCGTTGTTGCGGGCTGTTGCGGACCGTCGTGAGGGTTTGGCTCGGCTTGCTGGCCAGGTGGGTACGGCTCGTCAGCGGCTCGAGTCTGCGGTGGGTGAGCGTGAGCGCGCGGTTGAGGCGCGTGATGCGGCGCAGGCGCGTAGTGCCGAGGCCAAGGGCCACATGGACGAGGCGCAGGCCGCAGCGGATGAAGCTCGCGAGGCCACGGTTGAGCCGTTGGCGCGTGTGCCTGAAGCGCAAAAGGCGCTGGATGAGGCTAAGGCCGCGTTGCAGTCGGCTCGTGATGCGTTGAACACGGCGCGCCAGCGCCGGGCCGGCCTTGAGGCCCGCGTTGCTGTTTTGGCCGAGACGACGCAGTCGCAGGCCGGTGCGGGAGCATTGCTTGAAGGGCATGAAGACGCCCTGCTGGACGTTTTAAGCGACCGCTTGACGGTTGAGCCGGGCTTTGAGGCGGCCGTTAAGGCTGCGTTGCAGGGCGCTGATGAGGGTTTGGTCGCCGTGGCTGCTGTGACGCTCGAGCAGATCGCGGATGCCTCCGCAGCTGGCACCGAGGGTTCGGTGACGTTGCTGCACACCGTGGGGGAGCATCGTGCTGTGTCCCTGCCCTCCGGTGTGCGTAGCGTCGTCGACGTGGTGGGTACCAAGCCTGGGGATGAGCGGCTTGTGCAGGCCCTGTTGGGTTCGGTCGCCCTGGTGGATACGGATGCTGAAGCTCGCCGCGTGGTGTCTGAATCCGGTTGCATCGCGGTAACGGTTGCGGGGCATCGGTGGTCGCGTGCGGGTGTTGTGATTGGCGCTGGCGACGGTGCCGGTGCGTTGGCGCGCGTGCGTTCGCTGGAAATCGCGCGGGAGGAGCTTGCCGAGGCTGAAGTGGTGTGTGAATCGGCTGAAGCTGAGGTCGAGCGCGCTCAGCCGGTGGTGCAGAAGGCGCAAACAGAGCTGGCAACAGCGCAGGAAGCGGCTCGCCAAGCGACTGATGCTTCGCGCACTGCGGCCTCGCGTGTCGAGCGTTTGACGTCGTTAGCGGCGCAGGCCGATGCGGATGTTGAGCGGCATGCGGATGCGTATGTCGCTGCTGATGCCGCGGTTGACAAGGCGCGGGTTGCGCTTGCGGAGCTGAATGATCGTTTGACTGTGGCGCAGGATGTTCCAGAGGAGGCTGAGCCGTCCACGGCTGAGCGTGACCGGCTAGCTGAGGCGGCGTCGCAAGCTCGTGAGGCTGAGACACAGGCGCGGTTGGCGGTGCGCGAGGCGGAGGAACTTGCGCGGAAGCTTCGGGACCGAGCCCATTCACAGCGCCGTGCGGCACGGGCTGAGCGTGCAGCACGAGAGGAAGCGCAACGTCGGGCGGCGCGGCGTGCGGCCCAGGCTAAGAAAGCTGAGACGGTGGCTCAGCGAGTGCGGACTGCACAGGGTCTCTTGGCTCGTTCCGTTGAGGCTGCGCAGGTGCGCGTTGAGGAAGCTGAGGAAGCGGTGCGTCGCTGTAACGCGCAGCTTGAGACAGCACGCGGCTCGCTTGCGAAGGCGCAGGCTCGGCTGTCCGAGTTGCGGGATGAATCGCACAAGACCGAGATCGATCAGGCCGAACGTCAGGCGCGGTACGAGGCGCTTGAAGAAAAGGCGTTGTCTGAGGTTTCGATGACCCCGGACCACCTCGTTGAGCACTTTGGCCCGCATCTTCCGGTGCCTTCGGATTTCTCCGACTCGTCGGACCCGTGGGCCGAGCTGCGGCAAGAGGTGGATGAGGACGGCAACCCGGTGGATGGCGAGCCGTTCGACCGTGAGGTTCAGCTCAAGCGTCTGAAACAGGCAGAGCGCGACCTTCAGGCTCTGGGCAAGGTCAATCCGTTGGCTTTGGAAGAGTTCGCGGCGCTTGAGGAACGGCATCAGTATTTGGTGGGGCAAGTCCAGGACTTGACGAACACCCGCGCCGAGCTGTTGAAGCTCATCGACGAAGTGGATCAGCACGTGCAGACGGTCTTCGCTGATGCGTTTGCTGATACCGCTAAAGAGTTCACGGCGATCTTCAGTCGTTTGTTCCCGGGTGGTGAGGGCAAGCTCACGCTCACCGACCCGTCGGACATGCTGACGACCGGCATCGAGGTTGAAGCGCGGCCGGCAGGAAAGAAGGTCAAGCGACTTTCGCTGTTGTCCGGTGGTGAACGATCGCTTACCGCTCTTGCGATGTTGATCGCGATTTTCAAGGCGCGTCCGTCGCCTTTCTATGTCATGGACGAGGTCGAGGCGGCGCTTGATGAACGCAACTTGCTGCGCCTGCTCGAGGTGTTCAAGGATCTCCAGGAGGCCTCGCAGCTGATCATCATCACGCACCAGAAGCACACGATGGACATCGCGGACGCGCTGTATGGTGTTTCGATGCGCGGCGATGGCGTGAGTCACGTGGTTTCGCAGCGGATCGCGGCCGGCGGCATGGATTCCGCTGATACGGCGTAGGCGCTGACTCAGCTCTTGCCCAGCCTCACGAACCCTTGCGTGGCGTGACTTCTGTGTGGTCGATGCTTTGCCGTGGAGCCACCAGAATCCATGCGATGACTCCGATGCCCATGATGACACCTGAGAGTATGAAGGCCCAGCTGAATCCGAAGTGATCTGCGATCCATCCGGCGATGAGCGGAGCGATCATCGCGGGGAGGTCGGCTGCCATCTGGAACATCGACATCACGCGGCCGGCGTGGTGTTCCGGCCCCACGATGTCGGCTACCGCGGCTTGCTGGGCGGGGTTGAAGATTCCGGTTCCGAAACCCGAGAGTAGGGACAGCACAACAAGCAACGCGAGGTTAGGGGAGAGGCCGATGGCCGCGGAACATACAGCGGCGAGGCTCAGCCCGATGATGATGGGGCGGCGGCGCCCTACGCGGTCCGACCAGCGGCCGCTGAAGGTCAGTGCGGCGGCGTTGCCTGCCGCAAAACACGTCATGACAAGCCCAACGGCGAGAGGATCGAGACCGAGTACTTGGGCGGCGAAGAGCGGGACGATCGCGACGCGTACGCCGAACGACATCCAGCCGTTGCCGAAGTTGGAGAGCAAGGCGGCACGGTATTTCGGGTTGGCGAGGGCGTCCGCAAGGCTGTACGGGGGCAGGTTGTGGCGTTCGCGCGGCTGTCCTTGGCGTCCGCGGGAGCTGACCAGGAAGTAGAAAACGACGAGCGACGCCGCGATGAGTGAGCCGCCGTAGATGAAGAACGGCACACGGTAGCCCAGCGGGGCGAGCAAACCGCCAACGAGTGGTCCGCACACGTTACCGATGAGGAAAGCGCCACCGTAGAGGCCAGCGATGCGGCCGCGGATATCTGGCGGCGAGGTCCGGGCAATAAAGCTCGAGGCAGCGACCGTGAACGTAACTGAGCCGATGCCACCGATGCCTCGCCCCACGATCAAGGTCCAATAGTTGGGTGCTAGCCCGCACGCGATGGTTGAGAGCGCCACGATCATGACACCGAGCACGTACGCTCCAGGTTCGCCAAGCTTTTCAGACACCCCGCCCGCGAATGGCGCGAAACCCAGGCGAGTGAAAGCAAACACCGAGACGATGGCCGCGGCCATCATGTGATTCACAGCGAAGCTTGAGGCGTATTGGGGCAGGATCGGGGCGATCAAACCGAAACCCAGCGCGATCAGAAGCGCGCCGGCGATGAGGACTTTAATCTCGTTGGGGACCGGCGTTGATGGCGGTGGTGTTGTGGGGCGAGGAGGGAGGGTGCGAGCCATGATATTTCGATCGTAGATCATGCCTATCGCAACGAGATCATAACGATTCCTGGGAGTTGTGTATCAATGCGATATCAACGCCTGTTAATGGCATGGGAAACATCGCGTGCTTTGTATCGTGGATTAGCTCGTGTTGAGTGTCGACTCGTGTTTAGCGTCGAAAGGTGTGTCAAGTGAGCCAAGTCATCAGCGTTGAACCCCGTGAGCCTTCTCAAGGTTTCGGGGCGCCAGGCCGCACCGCTAGCGGCCATCAGCGCAATTTTGTGCTGGACGCGATGCGCGCCCTCGCGGTGCTCTTGGTTATCGCTTATCACGTGGCTCCTGCTTCGGTTCCGGCAGGCTACCTCGGTGTTGACTTGTTCTTCGTTTTGTCGGGTTATCTGATTACGTCGAGCTTGTTGCGCCGCACGTCGCACCTGTACGTCGAGTCGGGCACCCGGCGTGCTCGTTTGAAGGGGTTCTTCGGCAAGTTCTATCTGGGTCGTTTGCGGCGTTTGGTGCCTGCGGCGATCTTGATGTTGATCGTGATCGTCCCTTTGACGCTTTTGTCGCACCCGGATGTGCGTCTGCATTTGGGGCGGCAGGTTGCCGGCGCTCTGACGGCTACCGCGAACTGGGTCCAGTTGGCAGCGGGTGTTTCGTATTTTGATCAGGATCAGCCGCAGCTTCTGAATCACATGTGGTCGCTCGCGATTGAGGAGCAGTTCTATCTGTTCTGGCCGATCATCATTATCGGCTTGTCCTACATCGGCGTACATACTGCGTCGAAGCGTGTTTCGCTGCATCGAACGGTAGGGATTGTGGCGTTGGTCGTCGCGGTCGCATCCGGGATTTCGATGGCCGTGACGTACTCGCTGACCCAGAACTTCGACCAGGCGTACCTCAACACGCTGACGCACTGCTTCGGTTTGTTGCTCGGTGCGGTGGTTGCGTGTATTCCGCGGGATCTTCAGCTGGGTCGGGGCCTGCGTTTCGCTGTGACGGCGGGTTCGTGGGCTCTGTTGGCCGTGGGCGTCGTGGTTTTGAAGGAGCAGACCGCGATCACCCAGTTGGGTGGCATGTTCGTCTTTTCGGTCGCGGCCGCCGGCGCTGTTCTGATGGGTAGGACGGGCAAGCAGGCTCATTGGCAACCGCGCGGCTTGATCGCGGCTGGTTTGCGGTGGACCGCTGAGCGCTCGTATGCGATGTATCTCTGGCACTGGCCGATGGTCGTGCTGGTGGCTTCGTGGATGCCTGACCCTAATGGTGGCGAAGTTGAGCTTCCGCTGTTGCTTGCTCGCGCATCGTTGGTTGTTGTTGTGACGTTTGTGTTGTCCGCGGTTTCGTACCGTTGGGTTGAGCAGCCGATTTTGAAGCATGGATATCGGGTGTGGTGGGCCGAGTTGAAGGCTCGTGTTTCGCGCGCAGCTGCGTGGTCGTGGGGCAGCGCGGTCGCGATTTTAGTGATTCTTGCTTTGGTTGCGGTTGCTACGGCGCCCGCTAAGACCGAGCAGCAGAAGCGTCTTGAAGCTCTGGCTGCACAGGCGCAGGCTTTGGACCCTGAAGGTCCGGGCATGGACGATGCTCCTGCTGGCGAAGAGCCGAAGCCGGGCTCGGATGAGGATCAAGAAAAGCCAGCCGACAAGGAGAAGCCGGCAGAGTCTGAAAAGCCGGCGGAATCCGACAAGCCAGCCGATAAGGATAAGCCGGCCGATAAGGATAAGCCGGAGAAGGGCTCGACTGACAAGGCCACCCCATCCGTCCCGTCGCAGAAGGTCACGTTCATCGGTGACTCGGTGACGCTCGCTTCGGTTCCTGCGATCCGCCAGGTCTACCCGAAGTCTCCGGTGCAGGCGACTGTCGGTATGCACATTTGGGACGCTCCGGATGTGGTTCGCAAACTCAAGGCTCAGGGCAAGCTCGGTGAGTATGTCGTTTTGGGCTTGGGCACGAACTCGACGTTCACTCCGGCGCAGCTCGGTGAGCTTCTCAATATTGCGGGAAAGAACACCAAGTTCATTTTGGTGATGCCATACGGCGATCGCGAGTGGATTCCGCAAGCGCGTAAGAGCATTGCCGCGTTCGCTAAGGACAATCCGGAGAAGGTACGCGTGGCTCACTGGGATCAGGTCGCGGTCAACGCTACCGACATCGCTTCGGACGGCATTCACCCTGGCCCTGAGTCTGCCATGATGTGGGTCAACGAGGTCACGAAGGCGTTGAACTCCTTTTAGCTTGAGGCATTCGGCCCGCGGTCTGTGAGAAGCTAATGCTGTGAATAATGAACAGACTTTGTGGATCATTATCGGCATCGCGGCCGTGGTGCTCATCGCGGCGATCATCATCGCTGTGGTGGTGCGCTCACGCAAGACGCGTGTACCGCAGGCGCCTAAGACCTCTCAGGCCCCGGTTCGTGGGGCAGGTTCTGGCCCATCGGGGTCTGCCGATGTTGATAGCCCGCGGGCTCATTCGCCACCAGCTGGAGGCGTAGCGGTTGAGGATGCGCCTGCTGGGGAAGCGGCCGAGCCGGCTCCAGCATTTGACACCCCAGCGCCTGCCCAGGGGCGATTGGCGCGTTTGCGTGCGCGTCTGGTTCGCTCGAATAACGTTTTCGGTAAGGGTCTTTTGGCCCTGCTGTCCTCGGACAAGATCGACGAGGATGTGTGGGACGAAGTTGAGATGACCCTCTTGGCTGCGGACCTCGGCACTGACGCTACGGATGAGCTCATCGCTAGCTTGCGTGAGCGCGTCAAGATCGAAGGTTCCCGTTCTCCTGAACGGGTTCGTCAGATTTTGCATGAAGAGCTTTTGAAGATCGTTGACCCGACGATGGACCGCTCGCTTGATACCGAGCGCAAGGACGGCAAGCCGTCGGTCATCCTTGTGGTTGGCGTCAACGGTGTGGGTAAGACCACGACCATCGGTAAGATCGCCCGCGTTTTGGTCGCGGAAGACAAGGACGTTCTGTTGGGCGCTGCCGACACGTTCCGTGCGGCGGCCGCTGATCAGCTGCAGACCTGGGGTTCCCGAGTGGGTGTGCCGACGGTTCGTTCGGACAAGGACGGTGCGGATCCCGCATCGGTAGCTTTCGATGCGGTGGATAAGGGCATCGAGGCTGAGGTTGACACCGTCTTGGTGGACACCGCGGGACGCCTCCAGAACCGCTCGAACCTCATGGATGAGCTCGGCAAGATCAAGCGCGTCATCAACAAGCGTGCTGAGGTGCGCGAGGTACTGCTGGTTCTGGATGCGACGACGGGCCAGAACGGTCTGAGCCAGGCCAAGGTTTTCTCTGAGGTCGTAGACGTCACCGGCATCGTTCTGACCAAGCTTGACGGCACGGCAAAGGGCGGCATCGTTGTTGCCATCCAGCGTCAGTTGGGAGTTCCGGTCAAGTTGGTGGGCCTCGGCGAGGGCCCGGATGACCTAGCTCCGTTCGAACCGGAAGCGTTTGTGGAAGCGATTCTCGACTGACATAACCACGCCGTCGCGGGCTCAGGCAGAAGCTGTGCCCCGAACGGGATAAAATGGTAGGTCGACATGTAAACGTGTAGGCCTTCACCTACAGAAGTTCAACCAGATAAGCGAGCAGGACAACGTGTTCAATTCTCTAACAGAGCGCCTCACCTCGACGTTCCGGAATCTGCGGGGTAAGGGCCGTCTTTCGGAAGCCGATGTTGACGGTACCGTCCGTGAGATCCGGCGTGCACTGCTGGACGCGGACGTCGCCGTTTCGGTTGCCCGCGAATTCGCGGCCAACGTTAAGGAGCGCGCGCTTTCGGCTGAGGTTTCTGAGGCGCTGAACCCTGCCCAGCAGGTCGTGAAGATCGTCAACGAGCAACTCGTTGAGGTTTTGGGTGGCCAGACTCGCCGTCTTGAGTTCGCGAAGACCGGCCCGACCATCATCATGCTGGCTGGTTTGCAGGGTGCCGGTAAGACGACGTTGGCCGGTAAGTTGGCCAAGTGGCTTGCGTCTGAGGGGCACACTCCGTTGCTTGTGGCCGCTGACTTGCAGCGCCCGAACGCAGTGACGCAGCTTCAGGTTGTTGGTCAGCGTGCGGGTGTTCCTGTTTACGCCCCGCACCCTGGTGTGCAGTCGGAGTTCGAAGAGGTTACGGGCGACCCGGTTGTGGTTGCGCGTAACGGTGTTTCTGAGGCTCGTCAGAAGCAGCACGATGTGGTGATCGTTGATACCGCTGGTCGCCTTGGTGTTGACGCCGAGTTGATGCAGCAGGCCCGCAACATTCGTGATGCGATTTCGCCGAACGAAGTCCTGTTTGTGATCGATGCGATGATCGGTCAGGACGCTGTGGCTACTGCGCAGGCGTTCAACGAGGGCGTTGACTTCACGGGTGTCGTTTTGTCGAAGCTTGATGGCGATGCGCGTGGTGGTGCCGCGCTGTCTGTTGCTTCGGTTACGGGTAAGCCGATCATGTTCGCCTCGACGGGTGAAAACGTCGGCGACTTCGAGGTTTTCCACCCTGACCGTATGGCTTCGCGCATCCTGGACATGGGCGACGTCATGACCCTGATCGAGCAGGCCGAGCGCACGTGGGACAAGGCTGAGGCCGAGCGCATGGCTAAGAAGTTCGCCGATCAGGAGGACTTCACGCTCGATGACTTCTTGGCTCAGATGCAGCAGATCAAGAAGATGGGCTCGATGAAGAAGATGCTGGCGTTGATGCCGAACATGGGCATCGATAAGCGTCAGCTTGAGCAGTTCGATGATTCGCAGGCGGATCGCGTCGAGGCGATTGTTCGTTCGATGACTCCGCATGAGCGCGCTGCTCCTAAGATCATCAACGGTTCGCGTCGTGCACGTATCGCCCGTGGTTCGGGTGTTTCGGTGTCCGAGGTGAACCAGTTGCTTGAGCGCTTCACTCAGGCTCAGAAGATGATGAAGCGTATGGCCGCTCAGGGCGCGATGCCGGGTATTCCCGGGGGTCGTGCTGCTCGCCGCAAGGGCGCGGCGAACAAGAAGCGCGGTAAGAAGTACGGCAACCCGGCACGCGCGGCCGCTGCTGCGCGTGGCGAGAAGGTGCAAGGCCACAAGCAGTCTGGGGCTTCGTTCGCTAGGAATCAGGAGCTCAAGCCTGAGGATTTGAAGCTCCCTAAGGGCTTCGAGAAGTTCTTGCGGTGAGTCTGTGAGCGAGCGTACATTCTCGGATTCTGCTGACGGTCCCGCGGGGGAGCCCTCGGGCCGTGAAGCGGGTGCGTCGCAGTACGGCGTGTCATTGCTGGGTCCTGCGGTTCTGACGGGCGTGGATGCGCCTGAACTAGGCGGCCCCGGTACCCGTTGGCTTGAAGATGCGGTTTTGCTCGACTCGCCGTCGGCGGGTTCACGCTCGGTCTTCTCGGGCTCGCGGGCAATGATGCTGCTTTCGGCTTATCCTGCTGAAACTCGAGAATCTGAAACTGGCATCGTAGTTTCTTTGCGCTTGTGGGCGGCTGGATCTCAGGACGCAGCGGGTGAATCGAAACCAACCGTTGAGTGGGATAGCGCATCGAACGCGCGCCTGAAGGCCGATGCCGGACTTGCTGGATCCGTGGGTGCGGAAGCTGTAGCCCAAGCAGAGCAGTATCTCAGCGAGGTTGCGGAGTTAGCTTCGGCGGCGGCTGATGCACCGAGCGGCCGCGCGGCAGAGCTTGTGCGAGCACCTCTCGAGGAAGCCCTGACGTTGCTGGGCCAGGACCCTAAGTGGGTTGCGCTCGCGCTCGGGCTTTCCGCTCCACACGGTGTTCGTGTTGTGGAAGCCGCCAAAGAGAACGCTCACCAACGAGCGAGCCGCGAAGCGTTGAACGAGGCACGTGAAAGCGTGGCTGAAGCGTCGCGCGGAGCTTCGGTTGCAGCTCCAGGTGCCGAGACATGGCGTAGCCGCCACCCGATTCCGGCGATCCTGTTGTCCGTCTTGTGGATCGCGTTGGCCGTCGTCGTGTTGATGTTTAGACCGTTGACGCTTGTGTGGCTCAATTATGTTGTCGCCTTCGCGCTGGGGCTCGACGCGGTGGTCGGTTTGATCGCGGCGTTCGCGGGTCTGAAAGCCAAGAAAGCGCGCGCTCGGCAAGGGTCTGATGGCCCTCTAGGGAAAGGTCATGTGAAATGATCGCCACGATCAATGCCCAGAACTCTGAACGACAAACCGTGTGGCGCGTTACTGTCGCTTGGCCGGAAACTGATCCGGTAGGCCAGCAGGAACGCGTTGATGGTCTCATGCAGATTCTGACGCACCGTAAGATCGTGGGCCTCATGGGGCCTGGGCGTCCGACCCGCCGAGGTGTCGCGGTTGAACTCGTACTTCCAATGCGTGAAACGCGGGTTCTGAGCGCTACGTTCGAAGGCGATGTTGAGCCGGGACTCGATGGTGAGGAGTTCGCACGCGAGTTGCATGCGAGCACGGGCGCGGTCATCGTCAATGGTGACCCCGCATCGGGGGACTTCGCTGTCTTGGCGGCCCCGGAACAATTCGGGGACCGCCAGATCGCCGGCGTGCTGGAGGAACGGATCACGTCGGTTCTTCTGCTCGATACTGTTCGTCCAAGTGCGGTCGAAGACGCCTTGGATCGCAGCGAGGTTTCGGGGTGGATGGCTGAAGGCGAGCGCACGGTCGTTGCGTTGAACTCGGTCCCATCTGACCCGACGATGCTCATCATGCCTGGGTCGGATAAGGTTTCGTGCTCGATTCGGGAGCGCGCCGGTCGCGTTGACGTTGCGCTGTGGGGCCCATCTGAGTCCCGGCAGCAACCGGCTACTCGTCGTCGTCGTGCGGCTCAGTTCACTCCACTCATCAATACGCATGCTGGCGCCCGTTGCCGACCAATTGTTCTCCCGGAAATGTACCGCCCGGCAGGCTCGCAAGTTGCCTCGCTACTGCTGCGGCTCGAGGATGATTTCGCTCCGCTTTCTGAGAACGACATTAAGACTCTTGCCTCGATGCTTCCGCCTAAGCGCGTTGACGCGTTGGTTTCGGCGATCAACGATGCCCCTGTGCGCGGTGTTGATCCAGAAGCGGGCGCGTTGGCTGTGCTCGAAGACGGACTGATGCCAGGTGAAGAGGTTGAAGACACCTCTGACCAGGAGCAGGAACAGGCTTATTCCGCTACTCGCGCGATGCTTGAAGCGCTAGGGGAGGACACTGAATGGGTCGGCCTGTTCGAAGGCAGGTCACCAGTTGGCGGTTCGGTACGTCCAGTCGGTGTTCCTGGGCATGACCAGTTCGAAGCGGATCCGAACGATACCGAATCGGCAGAACAGGAAGTCGCTGAACAGGAAACCGGTGTCGACTACGCATCTGATGTACCGGTCGCTGATGCCGGACTCGTACCTGTTTCTGAGGCGGGGGCAGCGTCGGCAGACGCTCAACCTGACCATGATGAGCCAGGGGAGACCGAAGCGTCGCAAGGCGGCTTCGAGTCGCAGCTTGCAGACGCAACAAGCTCTAAATCGGAGCCGAGCTTCAGCGAGATCCTCGGGTTGCAGTCAAACACGAACGATCCCAAAGCTGTCCAGCCAGGCTCGGACTATCCGCAACCAACGCCGGCGGGGCAGACCTCGGTTGCTACAGAGACCGAGTTAGGGACTGCTCCTCGCCGTGTGGCTCATATCGTGTGGTTGGTCGTTGGCATTGTGGGACTCATTGTTGGGGCCTTCTTGGTTCTGCGCGGGACGGACGTCATTTCCTTCCCCGAGGTCGCGTTCCAAGCACGTTCGACGTTGGCCGTCATTGGCGGCATCGTAGCGCTTGTCGGCGGTGCATGCATGCTTCTGGCCGCGTCGATGTGGCCGCGCCAACGAAAGTAGCCGCTGCGCTACCGACGGCGCCTTGCGTGTGTGGTGACACACGCATCGTGAGTGTGCGTTGAACCGTAACGCATGGCATAATGGACCGAGTACTCGGCGTGCGTGGCCCCCTCTCTCTGCGTTCGTCGGACATTTGGGACGTTTATCGCTGCTTTACCCCAGAGCCTGGCGGACTCGTCCCGTTCAACAGAAACAGGAGTGACCACTAACGTGGCCGTTAAGATTCGCCTGAAGCGGATGGGCAAAATCCGCCAGCCTCACTACCGCATCGTCGTCATCGATGGTCGCGCAAAGCGCGACGGCCGTCCGATCGAGGAAATCGGTACGTACAACCCAATGACCAACCCATCGACCATCAAGGTTGAGTCCGAGCGTGCTCAGTACTGGCTCGGTGTTGGCGCACAGCCATCGGATCGTGTTCTCTCGATCCTCAAGCTGACCGGTGACTGGCAGAAGTTCAAGGGCATCGAAGGTCAGGAAGGCTCGGTTAAGTACCCAGAGCCTAAGCCTGAGTTCGTTGCACCAGACAAGGGTTCGGTCATCCTCCCAGAGGCAACCACCCCTAAGAAGTCGAAGGCAGACGCTGAAGAAGCTCCAGCTGAGGAAGCAGCAGAGGCTGCTGAAGAGCCAGCTGAGACTGAAGAAGCCTGAGGCTCAGTTTGATGCTTGAAGACGCACTCGATCACTTGGTGTCCGGGATTGTAGACAACCCGGACGACGTCGATGTCCGCCGCCGCTCAGGCCGCCGACACGACGTGTTGCAGGTTCGTGTCAACCCAGAGGACCTTGGCCGTGTGATCGGCCGGCAGGGCCGCACCGCGAAAGCGTTGCGCGCTGTTATCGGTGCTCTGCCTGGTGGAGACGAGGTCCGAGTCGACGTCGTAGACACCGACCGACAACGCTAACCGCGCCTGTACTAACCAAGTCTGATCGGCGTCGATCACGTTGTGACGAAAGCGGCCCTAGCCAACCTGAGTCGGCTAGGGCCGCTTTCGTATCCCGTTGAAGTAGCTGGATTCCAGTTTTGAGCAAAAGAGGCCACGCATGGACGTAAAAGTTGCGCGCATCGGCAAGCCGCACGGTATTCGCGGTGAGGTTACGGTTCAAGTTCTCACAGACGACCCGGAAACCCGTTTTGCGCGGGGAGCTCGCTTGCTGACGGACCCGGAAGCGAACGGCCCTCTCACTGTGAAGTCAGCGCGGTGGAACAAACACATCCTGTTGCTCGGGTTTGAAGAAGTTTCCGACCGCAACCGTGCCGAAGAGCTTCGCGGAACCATGCTTTACGTCGAAGCGGAAGAATCCAGCGACGACGCGTGGTTCGAACACGACCTCGTTGGTCTTGAAGTTGTCATCGAGGGCGAGGCCATCGGCAAGGTGTCTGCATTGCACACCGGGCCTGCGCAGGATCTGCTTGAAGTCACACTCAACGACGGCTCTGAGGCCCTGCTCCCGCTCGTTGAGGACATCATCCCGGACATCGATCTCGACGCGGCAACGGTTATCGCGACCCCGCCTCCTGGCCTGCTTGAGCTCGACCGCGGCGACCAGTAACGAGACAGGACTTAGGTTTTCATGCGCATCGACATCATCACGATCTTCCCCGAGTTCTTCGAAGCTCTCGACATCTCACTGATTGGCAAAGCCAAGCAGCGCGGTCTCATTGACGTCCATATTCACGACCTGCGCGCATACACATACGACCGACACAGGACAGTCGATGACACCCCGTATGGCGGCGGCGCGGGCATGGTTATGAAGCCTGAACCGTGGGGAGAAGCGCTGACTCACGTCCTCAATGATGCAGGCGTTGAAGCAGACAATCCGCCCTTGTTGCTCGTGCCTTCGCCGGCCGGGCAAGTCTTCGGCCAGCCAACTGCACACGCCTGGGCTGAAGAACCCCACATCGTCTTCGCGTGCGGGCGCTACGAAGGGATCGATGAGCGCGTCATCGAATGGGCGCGCGAACGCTTCCGTGTGGTTCCGTTCTCGTTGGGTGACTACGTACTCAACGGCGGGGAAGTAGCGTCGATGGCGGTGATCGAAGCCGTCGTGCGTCTAGTTCCCGGGATGGTGGGCAACCCTGAATCGCTCATTGAAGAAAGCCACTCGGTCGCAGGCGATGCGCTGCTTGAATACCCGGTCTACACCAAGCCGGCGGTGTGGGAGGGGCGCGAAGCCCCAGCAGTATTGCTGAGCGGGGATCACGCCAAAGTCGCGAGGGCTCGTCGCGACTGGCAGCTCGAACGTACAAGCGAGCGCCGACCAGACCTCATCGAGAAGCTCACCACCGATGCCCTCGACAAACAAGACAAGGCAACCCTCACGTCGTTGGGGTGGAATCTTGAAGGAAACCACCCGGCTCGCTCAGGAAACTGACATCGCGATGGAACTGCGTTAGAATATCTAAGTTGTTACCCACCGCATGCATGACTGCCGCAGGGGTCATGTGTGAAAACGGTCGGGTCCGGCTCGCTTGAGCGGGCCGGGAATATCGGCGAACTCCATGAGAGTGCAACGCCCGTATACATCATGGCTCACGGACCTGCGGCCGGTTCCATGTGGAGAAAAGAATGAATCTTCTTGATTCTCTCGATGCCAAGAGCCTTCGTAACGACATCCCGGACTTCGCGCCGGGTGACACCGTCAAGGTTCACGTAAACATCATCGAAGGTAAGAACTCCCGTGTTCAGGTTTTCCAGGGCTTCGTCCTGGCTCGCCAGGGTGGCGGCGTTCGCGAAACCTTCAAGGTTCGCAAGGTTTCCTTCGGCGTAGGTGTTGAGCGTACCTTCCCGGTTCACTCCCCGGTCATCGACAAGATCGAGGTCGTGTCCCGTGGTGACGTTCGCCGCGCCAAGCTGTACTACATGCGCGACCGCCACGGTAAGGCAGCTCGTATCCGCGAGAAGCGCGAGGGCGCAAAGTAAGCGCGGCTTACTGACTTCCGTGCTCCCTTGTGAGCACATGGCAGGCGCCACCCCGACACTTCGAATGGGGTGGCGCCTGCTTCATGTCATACGAGAAGCTTTGAGGAACGTTCGTGAAGAGATTCAGTGACAAAGAACCCCGGGTCGACCTCGACGAGGACGAGGGTGAGGTACGCGATCATAAGAAGCGTGGCGTCTGGGGTTCTGTCCGGGAGATCCTCCTGACCGTCGTGATCGCGCTCGCGGTCTCGATTGTGATTAAAACGTTCCTATTCAGGGCTTTTGTGATCCCATCAACTTCGATGCAGAACACGTTACTGGTTAACGACCGCGTGTTCGTGAATCAGCTGTTCCCTCAGCCGTTCAAGCTTGAACGCGGCAACGTCATTGTTTTCAAGGATGATGAGAAGTGGTTGCCGGAGCTCCCACAAGCTGCGCAACCGAACGCTTTCGAGAAGGCGTTGACCTTCGTGGGCCTGCGGCCGGATGACGGTACGCAGCACCTCATTAAGCGCATCATCGGGCTTCCGGGCGACACAGTCGAGTGTTGTACGGCTAGCGGAAAGATTTCCGTGAATGGGGTCGAGATTACCGAGCCGTACTTGTATCCGGGGGACAAGCCTTCCGAGGTGCCGTTCAAGGTCACGGTTCCGAAGGATCATCTGTGGGTCTTGGGCGATCACCGCTCCGATTCCGGGGATTCGCGCTATCACACCGATAAAAACAACGGCATGGTTTCGATGGACTCCGTGGTGGGGCGCGCAGATTTTATTGCGTGGCCGTTGGACCGTTGGGGCGGGGTAGCGAACCCGGAAGGCGCCTTCGACGCGGTTCCTGACCGCGAGCCGAAAGAGTAGGGCTGTGCCTGACCTCGAGGTAGAAAAAGGCTTGGTGGCGCCTTGCCAGTTGATTGTGGCAGTCGACGAGGTGGGCAGGGGCGCGCTTGCAGGCCCGGTTACTGTGGGGCTCACGTTCGTAGCGCCACACGAATGTGGCCCGCATCCCGAAGGGCTCGGGGACTCGAAAGACGTTACTCCCGCTCGGCGTGAGGCACTCGTACCGTTGATCCGGGATTGGGTCGCGGCGTGGGGCGTCGGCAGTGCAAGCCCAGAAGAGATTGACCGTTTCGGGATCGTGGCGGCACTGAGGCTCGCTGGACAGCGAGCCTACATTGAGGCACTGCAACAGCTCGCTGACGATCCAGCGGCGGGTGAGGCCCCCATCGTTATTTTGCTCGACGGGGTGCATGACTGGCTCAGCACACCAGAACCCGACCTGTTCAGCGATCTTGTAACGGACGCGGAGTCCGACTCGGCGCCTGAGGCTGATGCGCTGGACGGCTTGGACCTGCCGCCCGTGATCACGCGGACTAAAGCGGACCGCGACTGCGCATCGGTGTCTGCAGCGAGCATCCTCGCAAAGACGCATCGCGATAGTGTCATGGTAGAACTATCGAAGGCTCATCCTCAGTATGGATGGGATACAAACAAGGGATATGGCTCAGCGAAACACCGAGCCGCAATCCTGGAACATGGGGCGACCGACAACCATCGGCGCACATGGAAGCTGTTGTGACACGGAAACTGTTGTGAGCAGGAAGTCATTACGAGCAGGAAGGGGGAACAGATCCCGTGAGCGATGAAGAGATCGAAAAGTTTGAGACCCAAGCGGAGCTGAACCTCTACCGCGAATACCGCGACGTTGTGGGCCTGTTTTCCTATGTCGTAGAGACGGAACGTAGGTTCTATCTAGCGAACCACGTCGAGCTCGAGACCCTGACTTCCAACGGTGAAATCTATTTCGCGATAACGCTGACCGACGCGTGGGTGTGGGACGTGTACCGGCCGCAAAGGTTCGTGAAATCGGTCAAAGTCATCACGTTCAAGGACGTGAACGTCGAAGAGCTATCTAAACCGGATCTTTTCAAAGGTGAAGAGCTTCCTGGGACGCAGGGCGAGTCTTAATAGCTCCAACACGGGCGAGTGAGCAGGCGCTTTCCGTATTCACAGGCCATAGATGCCTGCGTTCTATCCACATTCTTTTCGATCTTGGTATGCGTGAGGGATTTCCACGCTGAGATGAAGCTACAAGCTCATCCAGTGGAGGAAACATGGCATCGACGCAGGCTGACAATCACATCGCCCAAGACAGCGCCCAACTGGACTCAGTGCAACGGGACACAGCGCAACTGGAACTAGCCCAGCTTCGCACTGAGTTGGGGCGGCGCGGTGAAGAGTTCGCGGCGGGCTGGTGTCACGAAAACGGGATCATCGTGCTCGATCGTAACTGGCGTGGGAGTCACGGCGAACTGGACATCGTGGGTTATGACCCTGCTGCGCAACAGTTGGTCGCGCTTGAGGTCAAGACCCGGTCGGGAACTGGGTATGGCCTACCCGCTGAAGCCGTGACGTTACCTAAGTTTGAACGTCTGCAAAGGCTTATTTGGGAGTATGCCCAAGGTAGGGAATACGCCGAGGCTATCGGCACGGCACAGGGCGGAACTCGGGTTGATGTTTTGGGTATCGTCTGGCCACGAAAAGCGTCAGCCCCTGCTTCAGTCGACTACTACCGAGAGGTGACTGGAGCATGAACGCGGTAACGGCACCTCAAAGCACACCGCGAGCAGCGAGGGCGAAATCCGCCCCCGTTCACGAGCGGGGCTTGGGGTCATCCTTGAGTATCGCATTGGTTGGGTTGAAAGGGCACAAGGTTGAGGTCCAAGCCGATATCGGTAACGGTCTGCCGGGGATGACCCTTCTCGGGCTTCCCGACGCGAGCCTCAACGAGGCCCGCGACCGAGTCCGGTCAGCTGCGCGCAACGTTGGCATTCCGCTGAGCGCACGCCGCATCGTGATCAATCTGATCCCAGCTGGATTACCCAAGAAAGGCCCGGGTTTCGATGTCTCGATCCTGGTCGCAGCGATGGCTGCAGACGGACGTATCTCATCGCCTGCAGATACCGCATACATCGGTGAACTGGGGCTTGACGGCTCGCTCAGGCCATTCATCGGAACGTTGCCTGCGGTGCTTCAGGCTCGTGAACTCGGGATCAAACGCATCGTCGTCCCTGCCGCCAACGCAGAAGAAGCGCGTCTGGTCCCGGGCATAGAAGTCCGCAGCTACAACCACGTCAGTGCTCTGCTGGCGGACTTGGGTGCTGACGTGCGGCACATCGTGAGGCCAGGCAAACAAGTGGAAAGCGTGTCAGAGCCTAACGAGCAGGTCCAACAACAGACCGCCGAGCGAAGCGGTAGCGTTTCTGAGGTTCCGGATATGGCTGATGTCCGTGGTCAAGCGACTGGGCGATGGGCGCTTGAAGTTGCCGCTGCAGGCGGGCACCATCTCTTGCTGACGGGGCCTCCGGGCGCTGGTAAAACGATGCTTGCGGAGAGGCTGCCCGGTATTCTTCCGCCGTTGAACGATGAGGAAGCCATGCTCACCACGAGCGTGCATTCGCTGTCCGGAGAAACCGTTTCAGGCTTGATGAGGGTTGCGCCCTTCCAGGCCCCGCACCACACTTCGAGTGCGGCCGCGCTGGTGGGCGGAGGGTCAGGTATACCTCGTCCAGGGGCGGCGTCCCGGGCACACGGTGGAGTCTTGTTCTTGGATGAAGCTCCTGAGTTTCAGGCCCGCACACTCGATGCTCTGCGTGAACCCCTCGAGTCTGGAGTCATTACCTTGCATCGTTCGGCCGGGGTAGCGACGTATCCGGCGCGTTTCCAGCTCATCATGGCGGCTAATCCTTGCCCATGCGGGAAGGAAGGTTCTGCTTGTGAATGCCCGGCGCTCACGAAGCGACGGTACTGGGCCCGCATGTCGGGGCCGCTGCTAGACCGAGTGGATATTCGCGTCAACGTTCCTGCCGCGCGCTTAGCATCACTTCTAGCGAGCGATGCAGAGGAAAGCTCAGCGTGTATTCGGCAACGAGTCGAAAGAGCCAGAGCCTCTGCACGTGAAAGATGGCGGAGCGTGATGGATAAGGCGGATCACCCAGCATCGCACGGTACCGGATCTCTAACCAACGCGTCTGTGCCTGCCTCGGTATTGAGGTCTCACAAGTTCCGGCCTTCGGGTGCAGCGTCAAAAGAGCTCTTAGCAATCAGCATGCACAGTGGGCTGACTGGCCGCGGGCTGGACCGCGTGCTCAGGATTTCGTGGACGCTTGCCGACCTCGCAGGAAGGGGCCTACCCAGCCCAGACGATATTGCAGCGGCCGTACACCTGCGAGGCACACCGGAGGCATTCAACTGATCATGGTGACCACCAAAGCTACTTTCGAACCCGAACGTCAGGCGCGCGCAGGTCTCTCGCGTGTTACTGAAGCCGACGACTACCCGGCGCGGCTTGGAGTCTGTGTTTTCGGCGCCGTACGGTTGTGGGAACTCATCTCAGGTTCCGTCCCATCGTCAGAGGAACGAGAACGGTTCAGTGCCTCTGTTCGCGAAGCCTACGGAGGAACACGTCAACGCCAGCGCCACGTAACGCTGGAACACGCTCTAGACCGTTGGAAAAGCCGCCGAGAACAGAGCGCCCCTGAACGCGACCTCGCATACATCACTTCACAAGGTGGAGGCTTCGTCATCCCGGGAGATCCCGGATGGCCGGAAGCCCTGAACGATCTCGGCGAATCAACCCCATACGGACTCTGGTGGCGCGGCGCTCAGAGCATTCCTACCAACACGAATGAATGCGTTGCGGTCGTCGGTACGCGTGATCCCACACCATACGGAGAACATGTAACCCGCGAATACACGGCCGAGATGGCAGAGCGTGGCGCAACGATCGTGTCGGGAGGCGCGCTCGGAGTAGACGCCTTGGCACACCACACGGCACTTGAACATTCAACCGCTCCGCTCGCAACAGCCGTGGTTTTAGCCGGGGGAGTAGATCGCCTCTACCCGGCAGCGAATCGAGCGCTGCTGGAACGAATCGGGAAAGAACAGGTCATCATTTCCGAAGCGGCTCCGGGGGCATCGCCCATGCGATGGAGATTCTTGGCTCGCAACCGCATCATCGCGGCGTTGAGTCGTGGAATCCTCGTGACCGAAGGTCGCCACCGCTCAGGTGCGATTTCAACAGCAGTACATGGTCTGGAGATAGGCCGCTGGGTTGGAGCGGTACCAGGGCCCGTGACATCGGCAACCTCAGCCGGTCCGCACCGGCTCATCCGTGACTACCCTGTGGAGCTCGTTAGTTCTGGAGCCGAACTGTGCAACTCGCTAGGGTTCAACAACCAAACCCAGCCAATGCTCATTCCAGACGCAACGGCCGGCCCGCAACGTTTGACTGACGGTCTTAACCCCATCGAACAACGAATCGTAGAAGCACTGTCGCCACGCACCTACCGCAATCTCGATGAGGTCTTCGCGATAGCTGGTCTGTCAGTGCCTGAAGCAATGCCTGTGCTAAGCCAACTACACCGTCGTGGTCTGGCTGTTCAGAGGGGACACGCATGGAAACGCGGCAAAGCGCCAGCCTGATGGAACCAACGCGGGGCATGTGTAAGCTGGCACTGAGTCAAGGAGGGACTATGGGCGAATCACTGAGCGACGTCATTGATTCGTTTGCCCGCCACCTCCGGTACGAACGGGGCCGATCCGAACACACGATCCGTGCCTATACCTCCGACGTCACTGCACTGTGCGAGCACGCAGGGCTCGAGTTCGAGGCAGACAAGGCCGATGCGCTGCGCCGCATCACGATTGCTGAACTACGAGCATGGCTCGCCCAAGCGGCCCATGACGGTAGAGCTCCAGCCACTCTTGCCCGACAAGCCGCATCAGCCCGTACATTCCTCGCTTGGGCGCTACGCGAAGGGCTCATCGAATCGGACCCATCAAACCGACTCAAAGCCCCAAAACGGAATAAGCATCTCCCGCAGGTTCTGAGGAACCAGCAAGCGGAACGTTTGCTGAGCCATTCAGCCCAACCCGTCGATTCCGCACCGGAAGCGCCGCAGCAACGCGCAGTACGCCTGCGAAACCTGGCGGCCCTCGAGCTTCTCTACGCGAGTGGCATCCGCGTATCCGAACTCGAAGGACTCAACCTGGAAGACATCGACCTCGACCAGCGGACCGCGAAAGTCCTCGGCAAAGGAAACAAGGAACGTGTTGTCCCGTTCGGTGTTCCTGCCGAAGCTGCGATCCGAGAATGGCTCAACGACGGCCGACCTCATTTGCTCAAGGCGTCTGCGCAGGCGAAGAGCGCTACGGAGAAGAACAACAATCAAGGCAATGCCCTGGAGGAAGCGTTGTTCCTTGGTGTGAGAGGCGGACGGTGGGGAAGCCGCCAGATCCGCGAAGCAGTCAACACTGAACTTGAAAAGCTCGGCGACACATCCGCTCGTGGCCCACACGCCCTACGACATTCAGCAGCAACCCACCTGCTCGACGGCGGTGCAGACTTACGCAGCGTCCAAGAGCTACTCGGACACTCATCCCTAGCTACAACCCAGCTCTATACACACGTCTCAGTCGAACGGCTCAGGACGGCATATCAACAAGGGCACCCACGGGCATAAACACCGTCGATAGGGCCTTGAAAACGCAACATATGAAGCAGCTGTGACCAGTGTGACTCAAGTGATAGGCCGCTTGTGAACCGGCCTAGTACTTGACAGAATAGACCCACCGTTCTAATTCAGCATCGGTCGTAGGGGAAGACGTACCGAAGCAGTGAAGAAGGAGCGGCATGTCACAACCAATGACAAGGGGCGCCTTGTATATCCACTCGGCCCCTGCAGCGCTGTGCCCTCATATCGAGTGGGCTATCGGCTCGGTGGTTGAGCGCCACACAACACTTGAGTGGGTTCCGCAGCCAGCCTCGCCCGGAATGCTCCGGGCCGAAATGGCCTGGGCCGGTCCACAAGGCACGGGCGCAGTTTTGACGTCCACCCTGCGCGGGTGGGCGCACTTGCGCTACGAAATTACGGAAGAAGCCTCACGTGGCGTTGATGCAGGCCGCTGGTCGCACACCCCTGAACTTGGCATCTTCCATGCAACCACGGACGTTGCTGGAAATATCCTCGTGTCCGAAGATCGCATCCGTTACGCCTACGAACAAGGCCGTGGAAACCCAGCTGCGGTCTACCATGAACTCTCGATCGCTCTCGGCGAAGCCTGGGACGAGGAACTCGAGCCATTCCGTGCGGCGTCCGACGGCGCACCGATCCGCTGGCTCCACCACGTCGGCTAAAGCTCCGCTTATTTAGATCAAACTTCACTGCTTAAAGGTTTGTGCCCCACACGCTGTGTGGGGCACAAACCTTTAACGCTTTTGAGCGTTATCAGTAGCTACGGAATGCAGCGACGGCGTTGTGGCCGCCGAAACCAAACGAGTTTGAAACCGCGACGCCTGGCTTCAGATCACGCGGCGTACCGGTAACAACATCAAGCGGGATCTGCGGATCCTGCTGATTCAGGTTGATCGTCACTGGGGCCTTGCCGTGGTGCAGAGCCAGGACAGTCAAGACGGCTTCTACAGCACCAGCGCCGCCCAACAGGTGACCCGTCATCGACTTCGTCGCAGAAACAGCGACGTTGTCGAGCGCGTCACCGAACGCGGCACGCATCGCGGTGTATTCAGGGATGTCACCCACCGGGGTAGAGGTTGCGTGAGCGTTGACGTGTACCACGTCCTCAGGGCTGAACTCGCCGTCGGCCATCGCTGCCTTGAGAGCGCGCATTGCGCCATTGCCGGACTCGTCTGGCGCGGTGATGTGGAATGCGTCAGCGGTGATTCCGGTGCCTGCGAGCTCAGCGTAGATCTTCGCGCCACGTGCCTTAGCGTGCTCTTCAGATTCGAGGATCAACGCGCCAGCGCCTTCACCCATGACGAAACCATCGCGGTCAACGTCGTACGGGCGGGAAGCGGCCTGTGGGTCATCGTTGCGGCGAGATAGCGCCTGCATAGAGGAGAACGCGGCGATCGTAATCGGGTGAATAGCTGCTTCGCAGCCACCCGTGATCACAACGTCAGCGTGGCCATCGCGGATCATCTGCTGTGCTACGGCGAGAGCTTCGGTGCCCGATGCGCATGCAGAGACCGGCGTGCGGGCCGCGGCCTTAGCGCCGAAAGCAAGCGAGAGCGCGCCAGAAGCGGCGTTCGGCATCAACATCGGCACCGTCATCGGAAGAACGCGGCGTGGGCCCTTGTCGCGCAGGGTGTCCCACGCGTCAAGAAGAGTGTTGACGCCACCGATGCCGGTTGCGTACGCGACGCCCAAGCGTTCGTGGTCAATCCCAGCGTCTTCCAGCTGTGCATCCGCCCACGCTTCCCGCGCTGAAACCAGGGCAAGCTGGGTTGACGGGTCATTGCGTTTAATTTCGGCGCGGGACAGCACTTCAGATGCCGGAACAGCTACCCGTGCGGCGATGTTCACCGGCAAGCTGTACTGCTCGACCCAGTCCTCATTGAGGTGCCCGACACCCGAGGTGCCAGCCAGAGCCGCCTCCCACGTCGTAGGGACGTCACCACCGATCGGCGTCGTGGCGCCAAGGCCAGTCACGACAACTTTCTGAGCCATAGAACATCCTTTAGTCACGGGCCGCTGAGGGCTTCGTATAGTCAAGATCTGATAGGGGAGCGCACAACCACGTTGATGCTACGGAAACCGTAGACAACGCTGGATGGGCGCGACACTTACCCTGAAAGGGTGGAAATACGGTGTGCGGCCGAACACCGGCCGCACAAGCTTCCTGGAAATCGGCCGCACACCGCTCAAGCCTGTACAGGCTAGCTAAGACTAGGCCTGAGCCTTCTCGATGTAGTCAACGGCGTCGCCAACAGTCTTGAGGTTCTTTACTTCCTCATCTGGGATCTTGACGTCGAACTTGGACTCAGCTTCAACAACGATGGTCATCATCGAGATCGAGTCGATGTCGAGGTCCTCGGTGAAGGACTTCTCGAGCTGGATCTCTTCAACGTCGATGTCGGTCTCTTCGTTGACGATCTCTGCCAGGCCGGCGAGAATCTCTTCCTTGCTTGCTGCCATGTGTGGCTCCTTCATTGTTTGTACCTGCCCGTGGGTGGCCAGGTTGTGGTGTTCTCCGCCAAAACTGGATTGACGGTCTGAACTAAGCCTATGTGGTTGTGGGACAGAGTTCAGTATTACGGGGCTACTTCTGTGAAGATGGTGGCCCCGTGAAAGCTGTGGTTAGTTACCGGAATGCTCGTTGATGAAAGCGCGTGCTTCTTCGAGCTGATCCGGTGTCTTGAGAGCGAATGTTTTGACGCCTTTGAGCCCACGACGGGCCAGGCCGGTTAGCGTGCCGGCTGGCGTGAGCTCGATGAGGCCGGTGACGCCCAGGTCTTTCATGGTTTCCTGGCAGGACTCCCAGTCCACAGGGCGTGTCACCTGGTCGACAAGAAGCCGGAGCATGTGGGTTCCCGTGTCTACTTCGGAACCGCCAGCGTTTGTCAGTAGCGGCCCGCGTGGATCCCTAGCGGTGATAGATGCCGCCAGTTCGCGCAGAGGGTCTACAGCTGGGGCCATGTATTCGGTGTGGAATGCCCCAGCAACCTTCAGTGGGATGACCCGGGCTTTGGCTGGAGGGTTTTCTCCGAGCTTCTCGAGGCTTTCGAGGCTACCTGCGGCAACGATCTGCCCGCCGCCGTTCATGTTCGCTGGGGCAGCGCCTGCGGCCTCGATGGCTGCGATGACCTCCGCGTGGTCACCGCCCAAGACGGCCGCCATGCCGGTTGGCTGTGCGTTCGATGCCTTCGCCATCTCATCCGCGCGCAAAGCGACAAAGCGGAGTGCATCCTCGTAGCTCATGACGCCGGTAATGGCGGATGCGGTGATCTCACCGACAGAGTGGCCCGCGTAAACCGCATCAGCTGGGGCGCCGTCGTCGCCGAACAGCGCATCGGCAGCCAGCAGTCCAGCGGCAACGATGAGGCGCTGTGCATGCGCCGTATCCTTGATGGTTTCCTCGTCGGCTTCGGTGCCGAGCCAAGCGAGATCCTTGCCCGCTGCGTCAGACAGCTCAGCCAAACGCGAGGCGAGAGCAGGCTCTTCGAGCCAGCTTGTCAAGAAACCGGGAGTCTGCGAACCCTGTCCAGGGCAAACTATTGCTAACACGTGTTCCACTCTTCCAAAATTTCACGGACTCTGGCTGGCATGCGAGAGACCAAGGTCACGGATGACTTTTGTAGACATCCTACAAAGCGGTGCGTGCGGTTCGGTGAAAACTCGGCGCCGAGGTGTCGACTTCATTGGTTGAATAGCACAACGCATCTTGTGAAGGGCCGCGCAGCGTCAAGAGCAAGATGAGGTGCTTATCGAGCTTAGGCAGACGCATTTGCGCCGTGAATCCGGCCAACAATCAGAGCAACGTGCAAAACAAGTGCGTCGCGCGGTAGCAAAGGATCCCAGCCGGTCAGCTCCGTGACCCGGCGCAAGCGGTAGCGCACCGTATTGGCGTGGACATAAAGCTCACGAGCTGTGCCTTCGAGGGAACGCCCACCAGCAACGTAAGTCGATAAGGTCTGCGCAAGCACCGCGTCGGAGTGCGCGATGGGTTCATAGACCCGTTCAATCAGCTCGGCGATGGCCAGCTCGTCTCCTGCAAGAGCACGTTCTGGCCACAAATCCTCAGCTCGGATGACTCGCGGCGCATCCGGCCAAGCGGACGCTGCAGCCAAGCCGGCCAGAGCCTGTCGCGCTGAGTTATGGAAATCCTCGATCGCATCGACCACAGGTCCGATCACAACGTGCTCGCCGCCAAACTGACTCGCGAGCGGTTCGAACGCCTCGGAGGCTTCATTAACTCCGCCCAGCAAGACCAGCAAACGGTTTCCCTGGATCCCGATTACCGCATCCTTGCCGGCTCGCATCGCGGCGCGGCGGATATCGGCAACATTGTTCGCCGTGGATTCATCAGCAGTGTGGCCCACAACGACGCAGAATGAGTCCAGCGAACGCCAGCCAACCGCAGACAACCGTGAACGCAACGCGTCAGCGCCCTCGCCGCGTAGCACCGCATCGACCACGAGTGCTTCCAAACGCGAGTCCCATGCGCCGCGACGTTCAGCAGCACGCGCGTACACATCGGCAGCGGCGAACGCGATCTCTCGCGAATAGAGCAACACGGCTTCCCGTAAGGCGGCTTGTTCGGAGGCATCCGCGAGTGCCGGTACCTCATCTTCAACTACCCCCACGACGGTGCGGATCAGTTGGAGAGCGCGCTGCAGTGAGATCGCGCGAGAAAGTTCGCTCGGGGCCGAACCAAACACATCCGCCAGAACCCAGGCGGGCGTGTCAGGGTCTTGACACCACTGAACAAAATGCGAGATGCCGCGCTGAGCGATCAAACCCAGCGCCGAACGCTGGTCCGGTAGCAAAGACCGGTACCACGGAAGCTGTTGATCGAGCGCATTAAGCGCCAGGGTTGATAGCTGTCCGACGTGGGTTTTGAGCCGCTCCATCGCAACAGGAGCCTGCGAGACGGCTTCTGCAAGACGCAAAGAACGTTGCGACGGGACGGAGGTTCCTGCTTGCTGCGGTGCTTGGTGGAAGGCCTCGGCCTTGGTTGCTTCGGCGAGTGCACCGTCTTCTGGTGGCATGTTCAGCACGCGGGCCCTCCTGACGCTTCTGTTCCTGGCGGCTCTTATAGGGGTTGATGGGCTTCATATGCCCGTGAGGCGGCCTACGCACGGGGTGCGCAAGCCGCCTCACGAGCAGGGTGGCTTTATTACCGTTGGGGGGTTAGGCGTCGCCGCCACCGCCACCGGTAGTGCCAGCGTTGACGTTCAGCAGGTCGTACTTCTTGACGGCCTTGGCTGGGATGTCCTTGTCGATTTCACCGCGGTCAGCAAGCTGCTGGAGCGCGCGTACAGCGATCGACTCGGCGTCGATGTGGAAGTAGCGGCGGGCTGCTGGACGGGTGTCAGCGAAACCGAAGTTGTCGCCGCCCAGGGTCGTGTAGTCGCCTGGGATGAAGCGACGGATCATGTCCGGCACATGGTGCTGGTAGTCGGTTACGGCAAGGAATGGGCCTTCTGCATCCTTGAGCTTCTCGGTCACGTAAGGGACCGGAGCCTCGGACTCAGGGTGCAGGAAGCGCTGCTTTTCTGCACGCAGGCCGTCTCGGCGTAGCTCGGACCACGACGTCACCGACCACAGGTCAGCGTTGACGCCCCAGTCCTCAGCGAGCAGCTCCTGGGCCTTGAAGATCCATGGAACAGCAACGCCGGAGGCGAGCAGCTGAACCGTTGGGCCGTCGGCTTCGCCCTTGGACAATTGGTGGATACCCTTCAAGATGCCTTCGACGTCGACGTCTTCTGGCTCTGCCGGCTGCTTGATTGGCTCGTTGTAGACGGTGAGGTAGTAGATCACGTTTGGATCCGGGTGCTCGCCGCCGTACATGCGTTCAAGACCGTCACGGACGATGTGGCCGATTTCGTAACCGTAGGCAGGGTCGTAGGAGACGACGCCAGGGTTGGTTGCGGCCAGAACGAGCGAGTGGCCATCCATGTGCTGGGTGCCTTCACCGGTCAGCGTCGTGAGACCGGCGGTTGCGCCGATCATGAAGCCACGCGCCAACTGGTCGGCTGCAGCCCAGATGCTGTCGCCGGTGCGCTGGAAGCCGAACATCGAGTAGAAGATGTAGACCGGGATCATCGGCTCGAGGTGAGTCGAGTACGACGAACCTGCCGCGGTGAGTGCAGCCACGGATCCGGCTTCGTTGATGCCGGTGTGCAGGATCTTGCCCTGTGGGGACTCCTTGTAGGCGAGCATCAGGTCGCGGTCCACGGAGACGTAGTTCTGGCCCTGCGGGTTGTAGATCTTCGCGGTAGGGAAGAACGAGTCCATACCGAAAGTGCGTGCCTCGTCCGGGATGATCGGCACGATGCGGTGGCCGAAGTCCTTGTCACGCATGAGGTCGCGCAGAAGACGCACGAACGCCATCGTGGTTGCGGCTTCCTGGCGGCCTGAACCACGCTTGGTGCCGCGGTATGCGGTCTTGTCTGGAAGCGCGATCGGGGAGGTGCGTTCGCGGCGTTCCGGCACGAAGCCGCCGAGTGCCTGGCGACGCGTGATCATGTAGCGGATCGCTTCGTCGTCCATGCCTGGGTGGTAGTACGGCGGGCGTGCTGGGTCCTTCTCGAGCTCTTCGTCCGAGATTGGGATGCGCAGGTGGTCGCGGAAGTCCTTGAGGTCCTGCAGGGTGAGCTTCTTCATCTGGTGGGTCGCGTTGCGGCCCTCGAAGTGGGTTCCGAGACCGTAGCCCTTGACAGTCTGAGCGAGGATCACAGTCGGCTGGCCCTTGTGCTCAACAGCTGCCTTGTATGCGGCGTAGACCTTGTTGTAGTCGTGGCCGCCGCGCTTGAGCTGCCAGATTTCCTGGTCGGTCATGTCCTCGACCATCGCCTTGGTCTGTGGGGACTTGCCGAAGAAGTGCTCACGGACGAACGCGCCGGACTCAGCCTTGTAGGTCTGGTAGTCACCGTCCGGGGTTTCGTTCATGATGTTGACGAGCGAACCGTCGTGGTCCTTCTCGAGCAGGGCATCCCATTCACGGCCCCACACGACCTTGATGACGTTCCAGCCTGCTCCGCGGAAGTACGCTTCGAGTTCCTGCATGATCTTGCCGTTACCGCGTACCGGGCCGTCAAGGCGCTGCAGGTTGCAGTTGATGACAAAGGTCAGGTTATCGAGGCCTTCGTTGGCTGCGTGTTGCAGGAAGCCGCGCGATTCTGGCTCATCCATTTCACCATCGCCGAGGAATGCCCAGACGTGCTGCTGGGAGGTGTCCTTGATGCCGCGGTTGTGCAGGTAGCGGTTGAACTGTGCCTGGTAGATCGCGTTCGCTGGGCCAAGGCCCATCGAGACGGTTGGGAACTGCCAGAACTCAGGCATCATGCGTGGGTGCGGGTATGAAGGCAGGCCGTTTGGCGCCTTCGACTTTTCCTGACGGAAGGAGTCGAGCTGTTCGTCGGTCAGGCGTCCTTCCAGGAACGCGCGCGCGTACATGCCGGGGGAGGCGTGGCCCTGGAAGAAGACCTGGTCGCCGCCACCGTCGTGGCCTGGGCCGCGGAAGAAGTGGTTGAAACCGACTTCGTAGAGGGTTGCTGCGCCGGCGTAGGTGGAGATGTGGCCGCCAACGGACAGGCCTGGGGCCTGTGCGCGGTGGACCATGACGGCTGCGTTCCAGCGGATCCAGCGGCGGTATGCACGCTCAAGTTCCTCGGTACCCGGGAAGTCAGGTTCTTGGTCCACCGGGATCGTGTTGACGTAGTCGGTGGTGGTAACCATCGGGACGGCTACGGACTTGGCGCCTGCGCGCTGCAGCAGCGAACGCACGATGTATTCGGCGCGTTCGGTTCCCTGTGTCTCAACGAGCCCGTCGAAGGATTCAAGCCATTCTTTGGTTTCTTCGGGGTCGGTGTCAGACAGATGTTTCACCAATCCGCTACGGATATCGGTGATGTGATGGTCCTGTTGGGCCACGGCCGTTCCCTTTCTAGTGCTGACAAATCTTGTTCTTGATTCTCTCCCGTTTTCAACGGTTGAGCGAACTGTCTTGTTCCCATCGTAGTAGGGGACGGCGGGGAGTTTTGGCGCGTTCAGTTGTTTTGAGCGCTGAAAACGTGTTTTGTTAGACGTGTAGCCCTGATCACGGGGTGAGTTTTCGTTGTTCTATGGAAAAGGATTTGTGACGTGAGCGTTCGGACGGCGCCGTATGAGGGTGCTGCTCAGCGGATGGGGATCTCTGGAGATCATCTTGTTCAAGAGCTCGGTTATGACGAGGATGTCGATTTTGAGCTTCGTGACGTGATCGAGGAGGTCACTGGCGAGCCGATTCTGGACGAAGACGAGCACGAGGTTGTTGACGCCGTGTTGCTGTGGTGGCGTGACGGCGATGGTGACCTTGTTGATGCGATGGTTGATTCCCTCACGGATCTTGATGATGGTGGCGTTGTGTGGCTTTTGACCCCTAAGTTGGGTGAGGACGGCCATGTGTCTCCTGTTGAGATTCAGGAAGCTGCACCGACGGCTGGCTTGCACACGACGAGCACCGTTGATGTTTCCGAGCTGTGGTCCGCTGTGTGCCTGCAGCAGCGGAAGCGTCACTGAATGTTGTTAAATCCTTCCGATGCGGCGCCTGGGTTGGCGTCGCTTTCGGCTCCGTTGGTGAATCAGCATGGTGAGCGGGTTGTGCTCGCTGACCGTGTTGGTCAGGTGACGGTTTTGAGTTTTTTCCCGTTGAGTTTCACTCCGGTGTGTCATTCGGAGTTGGGCGGGCTTGCACAGGTTGCTGATGCGTGGGCTGAGGCTGGCGTGTATGTTGCGGCGTGCTCGGTGGATTCGCGTTATACGTTGCGAACGGTTTCGGATCAGCTGGGTTTGTCTTTCGATGTGCTGAGTGATTTTTGGCCGCATGGGGCTCTTGCGCAGGCGTTGGATGCGTTCGATGCGGGGCGGGGTCACGCTACGCGCACGGCTTTCGTGTGGGATGCTTCAGGGCGGCTGGTTTCGAAGATCGAGGCTGATCGCACCGCGAGCAGACCTTTGGATTCCTACGTCGAGGCCCTGCGGGCTGCTGGGGCTGAGGTGTAGCTGGGACTGTCTGCCTGAACGCGCTTACCGTGTTTGGCGGGGTTTGAAGATGGTGAGGTCTTGTTTTTCGCAGGTGGGGTCGTTGGTGGGGTTGCCTGGCTGGCAGGGCCCGGAGACGTTGACTGCTTTGAGTGTCCAGGCGCGGATGTTG
>NZ_QFWG01000012.1 GCF_003143995.1 Pseudoglutamicibacter cumminsii
CAGAACAACCGGAAGATTTCCGCTCTTTCTGTTCTCGCAATTTCCGCACTCGGACTCGCAGCGTGCGGCGGCGGAGGCGGCGGCGAAAAGGGCAACGGTGGGGGAGAAGCCAACCCAGACGCCATCATCACCACCAACGGCACTGAGCCACAGAACCCGCTGATCCCAACCAACACCACCGAGGTTGGCGGCGGTAAGATCATCGACCTCATCTTCGCGGGTCTCGTCTCCTTCGAAGCTGACGGCACCCCACGCATGGACCAGGCAGAGTCCATCGAACCAAACGATGACAACACCGTCTGGACCGTCAAGCTCAAGGAAGGCCTCAAGTTCTCCGACGGCACCCCGGTCACCTCCGATTCCTTCATCAAGGCATGGAACTACGGCGCCGACGTCGCTAACGCCCAGGGTGGCCAGTACTTCTTCGATAACATCAAGGGCTACTCGGCAGACAAGAAGGGCGCTGAACTCACCGGCCTCAAGAAGGTCTCCGACACCGAGTTCACCGTAGAACTCATCAACCCAGAAGCTGACTTCCTCAAGCGCATCGGCTACTCCGCATTCGTGCCACTGCCAGAGTCCGCGTTCAAGGACATGAAGAAGTTCGGTGAAAACCCTATCGGTAACGGCCCATACAAGTTCGAATCCGAAGGCGCATGGAAGCACAACCAGGGCGTCAAGCTCGTCAAGTCCGACTCCTACCAGGGCCCACGCGAGCCAAAGAACGGCGGCGTGGAAATCACCTTCTACGAGTCCCCTAAGACTGCATACGCTGACACCCAGGCCGATCGCCTCGACATCCTCGACCAGATCGACCCATCGAACTTCGCGACCTACAAGGCAGACTTCGACGGCCGTAACGTCAACCAGCCAGCAGCAATCTTCCAGTCCTTCACGATCCCGCAGTACCTCGATCACTTCAAGAACGACGAAGAAGGCAAGCTGCGCCGCCAGGCCATCTCCATGGCCATCGACCGTGAAGAGATCACCAAGACCCTCTTCGACGGTACCCGTACCCCGGCATCCGACTTCACCTCCCCAGTGCTTGAAGGCTGGGACAACTGGGGTAAGAACGCCGAAGGTAACGACGTCCTGAAGTTCAACCCAGAAGAAGCTAAGAAGCGCTGGGCTGAAGCCGACAAGATCAGCAAGTACGAAGGCACCTTCACCATCGCCTACAACGCTGACGGCGGCCACCAGGAATGGGTCGACGCCCTCTCCAACCAGCTCTCGCGCAACCTCGGCATCAAGGCTCAGGGTAAGTCCTACCCAGCCTTCAAGGGCCTGCTGGATGACCAGGACAACGACAAGATGACCGGCGCAATGCGCTCGGGTTGGCAGGCAGACTACCCATCGCAGATCAACTTCCTCTCGCCGCTCTACAAGACCGGCGCTGGCTCGAACTACGGCCGCTACACCTCGAAGGAATTCGACGGCTACCTTGAGCAGGCTGGATCCGCTGACAGCCCAGAGCAGGCAGACGAGCTCTACGCAAAGGCACAGTCGACCCTGCTCACCGACCTGCCAGCAATCCCACTCTGGTACAACAACGTCAACGGTGTCTGGAGCAACAAGGTAGACAACGTTGAATTCGGCTGGAACTCCGTGCCGATCTACACCGAAGTCACCAAGAGCGAGTAAAACTAGCTCCCATGTGACGAGGCTTCACACACGTCTGACACCGCTGCGAGCGGGCAAGGAACGCACGCAGCGGTGTCAGCGTGTCTAAGCCACACCGAACCGAAACCGAACACCAAACCCCGAAACCGAGGCACCCATGCTCTGGTACATCGGCCGACGACTGCTACAGCTGATCCCGGTCTTCTTTGGTGCAACGCTTCTCATCTACCTGATGGTCTTCGCGTTGCCAGGCGACCCGATCGCGGCCCTGTTCGATGGCAAAGCGCCATCCCCGGCTGTCATCCAAGAAATTCGTGAACAATACAACCTCGACAAGCCAGTCCTGATCCAGTACCTCATCTGGATCGGCGGCGTCTTCACCGGCGACCTAGGCACAACCTATACAGGCCGCGCAGTCTCCGACGTCATGGCGGAAGCGTTCCCGCTCACCGCGACCCTCGCTGTACTCGCCCTCATCTTCGAGGCGATCATCGGCATCACCTTCGGCCTCGTCGCAGGCCTGCGCAAGGGCGGTATCACCGACAGCGTCGCGCTGGTCCTTTCGCTGCTGCTGATCTCGGTACCGACCTTCGTCGTGGGTTTCCTAGTCCAGTACTTCCTCGGCGTGAAGTGGGACATCATCCCGCCATCCATCTCCGGTAACGGACCATGGACGCAAATGATCGCGCCCGCGGCGGTTCTCGCGTCCGTATCCATCGCGAACGTCCTGCGACTCACACGCGCATCCGTCGCCGAAAACGTCGGTGCCGACTTCGTTCGCACCGCAACCGCCAAGGGCCTCTCACGCGGCCGAGTGATCCGCGTCCACGTACTGCGTAACTCGCTCATCCCCGTGGTGACCTACCTCGGTATCGACCTCGGCTCCCTCATGGTTGGCGCGATCGTCACCGAAGGTATCTTCAACATCCCAGGCGTTGGTGGCACCGTCTACCAGGCGGTCATCCGAGGAGAAGGCCCAACCGTGGTCTCCTTCGTTGCGGTCATGGTGATCATCTTCATGCTCGCCAACCTGCTGGTCGATATCCTCTATGCGGTGCTTGACCCGCGCATTCGTTACGGGAAGTGATGCTCCATGAAGCGTTATGTAGCCCCCATTGAAGAGACCCCGCTGCAGAGCGTCGATGAGGTCGACGTCTCCGCGAAACCAACCAGCGTCTGGTCAGACGCCTGGCGCGACATGCGCAAGCGAGTCATCACGTGGATCTGCCTCGTGCTCGTTGCGCTCATCATTTTCGTCGCCCTGTTCCCGCAGCTGTTCACCTCAGGTGACCCATCGGGTGCAGCGTGCGAACTCCGGAACTCGCTCGCGGCACCAAGCCCGGGGCATCCGTTCGGCTTCGACAAGCAAGGCTGCGACGTCTACACGCGCGTGATCTACGGAACCCGCGCATCGCTGACTGTTGGCCTGCTGTCCACTGCGCTCGCAACCCTCATCGGTGCGACCATCGGCGCGATCGCTGGCTACTTCGGCGGCTGGCTCGACGCCGTGATCTCCCGTCTCGGTGACATCTTCTTCGCGATCCCATCCGTGCTCGGTGCAATCGTCATGATGCAGATCGCGCCATTCGGCCGCGGTGTGGTGATGCTCTCGCTCACGCTCGCTGTCTTCGGCTGGCCGCAAGTCGCCCGCATTATGCGCGGCGCCGTGCTTACAGCTAAGCAGCAAGACTTCGTGACCGCAGGCATCGCACTCGGCGTATCCCGCGGCAAGAACCTCATCCGCCACGTGATCCCGAACTCCCTGGCACCCGTCATCGTGATCGCGACCGTGTCCATGGGTACCTACATCGTCGCGGAAGCAACCCTGTCCTTCCTGGGCGTGGGTCTGCCGCCAGAGGTCATCTCGTGGGGCTTCGACATCTCCACGGCACAGAACGTCATCCGCACCGCGCCGAACCTGCTGTTCTACCCGGCAGGCGCACTCGCCATCACAGTTCTTTCCTTCCTGCTGCTAGGCGACGTGGTCCGAGACGCGCTTGACCCGAAGGCGAGGGCACGCCGATGAAAGATCAGAACATGAACGAGAACACCCAGCCAGTCACCGACGCCGCAGACGGCCGCACGCCGCTGCTGGACGTCAAAGACCTCGAAGTCACCTTCTCAACGCAAGCGGGCCCAGTGCACGCCGTGCGCGGCGTGAGCTTCGAGCTCTTCCAGGGCGAAAACCTCGCGATCGTTGGTGAATCCGGTTCCGGTAAATCCACGTCCGTGACCGCGATCCTCGGACTTCTCGCTTCCAACGGAAGCATCACCGGCGGTAAGGCGACCTTCAACGGCATCGACCTCACCAAGGCGCCACGCAAGAAGCTCGAAGAAATCCGCGGCCGCGAAATCGGCTACGTCCCGCAGGACCCGATGTCCAACCTCAACCCGGTGTGGAACATCGGCTTCCAGGTCCAAGAGACCATCGAAGCGAACACGTCGCTGCGTGGGAAAGCTGCACGCGAACGCGTCATCGAGGTTCTCAAGGAAGCCGGCCTTCCGAAGCCTGAAGGCCGCCTCAAGCAGTACCCGCACCAGTTCTCCGGCGGTATGCGCCAGCGCGTACTGATCGGCATCGGCATGTCTGCGAACCCGCGCCTGCTGGTCGCCGACGAACCGACCTCCGCGCTCGACGTCACCGTGCAGCGTCGCATCCTCGACCACCTCGGTGAACTGACACGCGAACACGGCACCTCCGTCATCTTCATCACCCACGACCTCGGCCTCGCAGCTGAACGCGCCGAGAAACTCGTGGTGATGTACAAGGGGCAGGTCGTCGAATACGGGGACTCCAAGGAGATCCTCGCCAACCCGATGCACCCGTACACCAAGCGCCTCGTCGGTGCCGCGCCATCGCTGGCTTCCCGCCGCATCCAAAGCGTGCAGGAAGGCGACGACGTCGCGATGGGCGCAGACGAGAAGCTGCTGCGCCGCCACGAGGAAACCCCGGACGTCAAGCGAGTCGATGAGAACCCGCTCATCGAATTCACCGACGTCACCAAGGTGTACAAGATCCGCGAAAAGGGCCTCAAAACCACCGACTTCAAGGCCGTGGACAAGGTCTCGCTGCAGATCCCACGGGGAACCACGATGGGCGTGGTCGGCGAATCGGGTTCCGGTAAGTCAACGCTCGCGAAGATGTTCCTCAAACTCGAGGACATCACCGAAGGAACCATGACCTTCGACGGCAAGGACGTTGCGAACTGGCCGCACAAGGATCTGCTCGCGTTCCGTCGCCGCGTTCAGCCGGTGTTCCAGGACCCGTACGGAACCCTGGACCCGATGCGTTCGATCGGCGCCTCGATCGCGGAACCGCTCGAAACGCACAAGATCGGCGACCGCCGCAGCCGCCGCAAGACGGTCGAAGAGCTCCTGAACCAGGTATCGCTTCCGAAAGCGACAGCAAACCGCTACCCAGGTGAGCTTTCGGGTGGTCAGCGTCAGCGCATCGCAATCGCACGTGCGCTCTCGCTCAAGCCCGAGGTGCTGGTTCTCGACGAAGCCGTGTCCGCACTCGACGTGCTGGTCCAAGGCCAGGTCCTCAACCTGCTAGCCGACCTGCAGACCGAGCTCGGATTGACCTACCTGTTCATCACTCACGACCTCGCAGTCGTGCGCATGGTCGCCGACCAAGTCACCGTGATGAAGAACGGCCAAGTGGTTGAGCAAGCCTCCACCGACGAGGTCTTCGACAACCCGAAGGAACAGTACACACGCGACCTGCTCGAAGCGATCCCAGGCGGAGACTTCGTATTCGGCAGCTAGCTCTTAAATGTTGCGGGGTGTTGACCGGTCACCGGTCAACACCCCGCAACATTTAAACTCACGAGTTAAGCGTTAACTAACTAAGCGATCACCAACAGCACGACCGTGGCCACTGTAACCACACCGAACATGATCCACTGAAGCGAAAGCCACGTTTTCGTGACCTCAGCGTTCACAGCATCGGCATCCAGCTCACCAGCCTCAACAGCCTTCAACTGGGCATCCTTATACCGCATCACCTGAGCGGAAATACCCTGCCCCTCACGCAACTTAGCGGCGCGATCCTCAACCTGGCTCGGATCAACACCATGACGCAACAAATCAGCGTCAGCCGCCTTCGCACGCAAAGCCTTACGCCGCTGACCCATGCCCTGAACAGGCGCCGACCACACGCGAGTCACCACGCCATCGGTATCAGTCAACTCAACAAAATAAACATCCTGCGCCTCACGCAACCTAGCCCACGGAATCCGCACCACAGTCGTCGCGTTATGCACAACGACCGCCTCCGGCTCCACCACGAGCCGCGGCAAAATCAGCGTCCAAGCAACCAGCATCACCAACGCCAACGTGCCGAACGACGTCGCGACACCCGCATAGAAAAAACCACGCGCAAACGCATCCACGGCCGCGAAAGCGCCAAAACCAAGAACAACCACGCCCAGAATCCAGCCAGACAAGTTACGGGTCAACGTCAACGGAGAAACGATCATAGGAATAATCGTGCCATGCGCTCCGGGCACGACGTGAAAACCGCGCGCGACAGCCCGCGCAACGGCGCGGCCAACATCACCCCGCGCAACGGCACGCTTCACAGCACCTCGCGCAACGGCGCGGCCAACAGCAGAGTAGACTTGCAATCACGCTGTTAATACACGCTGGCCGCAACACGGCGGCCCCACGAACAAGCTGAAGGAACCCCTTATGGCACGTGCCTCACGCGAGGACCTCCGTAACGTTGCGATCGTTGCACACGTTGATCACGGCAAAACCACCCTGGTGGACGCCATGCTCCGCACCACTGGAGCATTCGCCGCACACGGCGAACAAGAAGACCGCGTGATGGACTCCGGCGAACTCGAACGCGAAAAGGGGATCACCATCCTCGCCAAGAACACCACGGTGTTCTACAACGGCCCAGCTTCTGACGGTAAAGACGTCACGATCAACGTGATCGACACCCCAGGCCACGCCGACTTCGGTGGGGAAGTGGAACGCGGCCTCTCGATGGTCGACGGCGTGGTCCTGCTCGTGGACTCCTCCGAAGGTCCGCTTCCGCAGACCCGCTTTGTGCTCCGCAAGACGCTCGAGGCTCGCAAGCCAGTGATCCTGGTCGTCAACAAGACAGACCGCCCTGACGCCCGCATCGACGGCGTGGTCTCCGAAACCATGGACCTGCTGCTCGGCCTCGCTTCCGATATCGCGGAAGAGGTCCCGGACCTCGACATCGACTCGATTCTCGAGCTGCCAGTCGTGTACGCATCCGGTAAGGCCGGCCGCGCATCGCTCGAACAGCCAGCCGACGGCGAGCTGCCAAACAACGAAGACCTCGAACCGCTGTTTGAGACGATCATGAAGCACGTCCCAGCGCCGTCCTACGAAGACGACGGCGTTCTGCAGGCGCACGTGACCAACCTCGACGCATCCCCATTCCTGGGTCGCCTCGCACTCCTGCGCATCCACGGCGGAACCCTTAAGAAGGGGCAGAACGTCGCGTGGATCCACCACGGCGACCAGCGCTCCGTGAAGATCACCGAGCTACTCGAAACCCGCGGGCTCGAGCGCGTCCCAGCGCAAGAAGCCGGCCCGGGCGAGATCGTCGCTGTCGCCGGCATCGAAAACATCATGATCGGTGACACCATCACCGACCTCAACGACCCGCGCCCGCTACCTGCCATCCACATCGATGATCCAGCGATCTCGATGACCATCGGTATCAACACCTCGCCGATGGCCGGCCGCGTCAAGGGCGCTAAAGTCACCGCCCGCCAGGTCAAGGACCGTCTCGACCGTGAGCTCATCGGTAACGTTTCGCTCAAGGTCCTCCCAACCGAACGCCCAGACGCGTGGGAAGTCCAGGGCCGCGGCGAGCTCGCGCTGTCCATCCTCGTGGAGCAGATGCGCCGCGAAGGCTTCGAACTCACCGTCGGCAAGCCGCAGGTTGTGACCCGCGAGATCGACGGCAAGGTCCACGAACCGATGGAAGAAATCACCATCGACACCCCAGAGGACTACCTCGGCGCCGTGACCCAGCTGCTCGCGGCACGCAAGGGACGCATGCAGGAAATGACCAACCACGGCTCCGGCTGGGTCCGCATGGTCTTCACCGTGCCAGCCCGCGGCCTCATCGGCTTCCGCAGCACGTTCCTGACCCTGACCCACGGCGCAGGCATCGCGAATACGATCTCCGCCGGCTATGAGCCATGGGCGGGCGCGATCGAATACCGCAACACCGGCTCGATCATCTCCGACCGCGCAGGTGTGGCCACCCCGTACGCGATGATCAACCTGCAGGAACGCATGACGTTCTTCGTCCAGCCAACGCAGGAAGTCTACGAAGGCATGGTCGTGGGTGAAAACGCCCGCAACGAAGACATGGAAGTCAACGTCACCAAAGAAAAGAAGCAGACCAACATGCGCGCTGCTTCCGCTGACTCCTTCGAAGGACTCACGCCACCACGCGTACTCACGCTCGAAGAGTCCCTCGAATTCGCTGCCGAAGACGAATGTGTTGAAGTGACCCCGGAAGCGATCCGCATCCGCAAGGTCATCCTCAACTCCGCCGACCGTATGCGCGAGGCTCGCAGGCGTGCAAAGAACTAACCCAACCGCCGGAGCATCAACCCCCGGAGAGTCACCTCTCGGAGCATCGGCCCCAGTACCAGCTGAGCCAGCCGGCCCATCAGCCACGCTGAGCATCGTGCTGACAATCCTTCTGGGGCTGATGTCCGGGATCTCCGGGGTGCTCTGGCACACCCACTACTGGGCGGGCACGATGAACGAAACACTCATCGTGCTCCCATGGGGTGCCGTGCTCTCGGCGCTCGCCGTCCTCGCGGCGGGCCTGTGGTGGGGTAGCTTCACCGGACGTCTCTGGGTCCCGGGCGCCATCGGCGCGATAGCGTTCGCAACCATCGGGGCGCTCTCGCTGTCCACAACGAACATCGTGATCGCCCCCATCAACGAGTTCACGCGCAACAACGCACCGGGTGCCTACATCGCGGCGTTGACCCTCTTTGCCGGCGTCATCATCGCGACCGTGCTCGCCTCACTCACCGTCATGAAAATCCTCAGCCGGCGTCAACGCGAGGCCCGCGCTACTCAGCTGAGCGGCGCGGCGCACGCCTCTGCGGCGGAGGCGGAACAGGCTTAGCGTGAGTGACCCGCGCCGTCGGAACAAACACGTCACCACGTCGCGTCCGCACCACAACAACCCTGCCCGCCCCCACCGGAGCGGAAGCCTCAGACTCCGCGTGAAGACTGTCCGCATCGGGCACATAGTCCTCAGCTGAACCGATGTAGACGATGTCGCCCAAAGCGTCCGTGAGCGTCTCATCCGGCAAGCGGTACCGCGCCACAACACGCGCGCCAACACCGAGCGCATCAAACAGGTCAGCCATACAGCGATCATTTCACAGACCCCTCACACGGCGGCGGTGAGATGCATGTCTCAAGAAGAACAAATATTGCGTTCGGATGGGTTGACCATCGGCCTGGGACATAGCCTTGTGGGCATGTATGCCAATATCGCGGCAACCTACCGCCACTTTGCTGAGGCCGAAGCCCGGGGCATCTCTGCAACCTACGACCAATGGGCCCGGGGAGTGTCCCAAGACCCCGCAGTTCTCGCTTTACTTTCCGAGCTACCGGGGCTCAAAATCCAGCCGAACCTCGTATTCGCGGCGGCACGACTCAAGGGCGCACCAGTAGGCGACTACGAGCAGTTCCGCGCCTGGCTCTTGACACACTGGGGCGAGGTCAAACCCGAGGTTTTGCAGCGCGCGACGCAGACCAATGAAGCGAACCGATGCGCCGTCATGCTGCCGATTCTTTCGCGACTCGATCGGCTTGGTACGGCAACCGCCGACGCGGGTGGCCAGTCGGCGGGGGAGCGGGCACCGCTCGCACTGATTGAAGCCGGCGCGAGCGCTGGCCTGTGCCTCTACCCGGACCGCTATTCCTACGCGTACACGACAACCGCAGGGGAAACTGTAGAACTACACCCCAAAGACGGGCCGTCCACCGTGACCCTCCCGGCCGCGATCGACGCGGACTGGGTCCCAGACCACATCCCAGAAGTCGCCTACCGTACAGGAGCAGACCTCAACCCGCTCAACCTCGCAGACGCCGACGAACTCGCATGGCTCGAAACCCTCATCTGGCCCGAGCACCAAGAGCGGAGGGCCCGGCTCCACGCCGCCGCCCGCATCGCGCTGGAGGAACCTGCCCGCATCGTCGCCGGCGACCTCGTTGAAGCCGTCCCGGAACTCATCCGGCAAGCGCCACCTGAGGCCCGCATCGTGGTCTTCCACACCTGGGTTCTGTACTACCTCAGCCCAGAACACCGCGAAGCCTTCCGCGCAGCGCTCGCCGAGTTCCCCAACATCACGTGGATCTCATCCGAACCGTATGGCGTTCTGCCGTGGGTAGACCAACGCCACAAAACCCCGTTCGACCACCGCGTAACCCTCGCGGTCAACGGGAAGCCAGCCGCGCTCGTCGGCACCCACGGGCAAAGCTTCGAAGCACTACGTCGCGTTGATCCTTTCCTGTAGCTCAGATCCTTTCCTCTAGCCTCGGCCCTTTCATGTAGCTCGTCACGTTGACCGGCATGTGTACCGCGCCTGCTTAGGCAACGACCGCGCAGGCTACTAAACTGAGGCTCAACAGTTTCAACCACTATCGCACCGTGGAAAGGTAAGGCGACCAGCGTGACCTACATCATTGCGCAGCCCTGTGTGGACTTGAAGGACAAGGCGTGCATTGACGAATGCCCAGTCGACTGCATCTATGAGGGCAACCGCATGCTCTACATCCATCCGGATGAGTGCGTTGATTGCGGCGCATGCGAACCGGTCTGCCCTGTGGAAGCGATCTACTACGAAGACGACGTCCCAGAAGAGTGGGCCGAATACTACAAAGCTAACGTGGACTTCTTCGACGAGATCGGTTCGCCAGGCGGCGCCGCACGCTCGGGTGCATTCGACTTCGACCACCCATTTATCGACGCCCTGCCACCACAGAACCAGGACTAAACCGCCCAGGACAAGGACTCCATGAGCACAACTGACCGATCCTCAACCCAGCCTGCCGCGGCGTTTGGGTTGCATCTTCCTGACTACCCGTGGGAGCTTTTGGCGCCGTACCGCGAGCGTGCGCAAGCCCACCCTGACGGTGCGGTTGATGTTTCGATCGGTACGCCCGTGGATCCGACCCCGAAGATCCTTCAGGATGCGTTGGCTGAGGCCACGGATTCGCCGGGCTACCCAACCACGCAAGGCACCGCTGAGCTGCGGGAAGCGATCGCCCAGTGGTGGCGACGACGCCGCAACGCCGCCGACGTGACCGCGGACATGGTCATGCCGGTAGTGGGTTCCAAGGAGTTCATCGCATGGTTGCCGCTCATCTTGGGGCTCGGTGGGAACGGTGGCCAGGGTGGCGCCGGCGGCGGAAACACTGATGTGGTGGTCTGCCCGCGGGTCGCGTACCCGACGTACGCGGTAGGTGCGACGCTGGCCGGCGCCGAGGCTGTATCAGCTGACTCTTTGGACGAGCTGGATGACCAGACGCGCTCCCGCGTCAAACTCATCTACCTGAACTCGCCCGGCAACCCGACCGGCTCCGTGCTGAGCCGCGAGGACCTCGCACGTTGGGTGCGTGACGCGCGTGAGATCGGCGCGGTCATCGCCTCGGATGAGTGCTACGCGGAACTCGGTTGGGGCGAATGGGAAGAATCCGTCCCCTCGATCCTGGACACGGAAGTCAACGGGGGAGACCTCACCGGGCTACTGGGGATCTACTCGATGTCCAAACAGTCGAACCTCGCAGGCTACCGCGCCGCGTTCGTAACCGGCGCCCCGGAGCTCATGCCGGACCTCATCAACACCCGCAAACACGCGGGCATGATGATCCCCGGCCCAGTCCAGCACGCGATGACGGTCGGCCTCACAGACGACGAACACGTGGCGCAGCAGAAAAACCTCTACCGCGCCCGCCGCGAACAGCTGAAGTCCGCGCTCGAGGCCGCCGGCTTCACCATCGACCATTCCGAAGCCGGCCTCTACCTGTGGGCAACCCGCGGCGAAGACTGCTGGGACACCATCGGGTGGCTCGCGGACCGCGGCATCATTGCTGGTCCCGGCGCGTTCTACGGCCCGCACGGAACCGAACACGTGCGCATAGCCCTCACCGCATCGGACGAACGCATCCAAACAGCGGTAGAACGCTTGAAGTAACGCGCGTCACACAGCGCCATAAAGCACTCAGCCCGTGGCAAAAATACTGCACTCAGGTCGCAGCTGAAGCCCGGACAAGATACGGTATAAGAGAGCCACCCGTGTGCCCGGACGTCACCGGCGCACCGCGAGGCACGTCAACTAACTCACTCAGGAGGCACTCCACATGACTGATGCGAATGCACAGTTGAGCTATGCCGAGAAGCAGCTCGACCTCGGCGTTGTGGAAGCGGCAGAAGGCAACGAAGGCCTGGCAATCGCTCCGCTGCGTAAAGAAACCGGCGCAGTAACGTACGACCCGGGGTACATGAACACGGCCTCGACCAAGTCGGCCATCACCTACATCGACGGTGAAGAGGGAATCCTGCGCTACCGCGGCTACCCGATCGAGCAGCTTGCTGAGAAGTCGAACTTCCTGGAGACCTCCTACCTGCTCATCAACGGCGAACTCCCAACCGCCGAGCAGTTCGAGGAATGGGATCAGAGCATCCGCCGCCGCACCCTCCTGCACGAGGAGATGCGCAACTTCTTTGACGGCTTCCCACGCGACGCACACCCGATGCCGCTGCTGTCCTCGGCAGTGTCCGCGCTCTCGACCTGGTACCAGGACTCCCTGGATCCGTTCGATGACGAACAGATCGAACTGTCCACGACCCGCCTCATGGGTAAGGTCCCGGTCATCGCCGCATACGCATTGAAGAAGTCGATGGGCCGCGCGCTGCTCTACCCGGACAACTCGCTCAACCTCGTTGAGAACTTCATCCGCTTGTGCTTCGCCAACCCGGCAGAGCCATACGAGCTGGACCCAGAGATGGTGCGCGCACTCGATCAGCTGCTGATCCTGCACGCAGACCACGAACAGAACTGCTCGACCTCCACCGTCCGCATGGTCGGCTCCGCTGACGCGAACCTGTTCGCTTCCGTCTCCGCTGGCATCAACGCCCTGTTCGGCCCAGCTCACGGCGGCGCGAACGAGGCTGTTCTGCACATGCTCAAGCAGATCCAGGCTGAAGGCCTCGAGCCAGCTGACTTCATGGAGAAGGTCAAGAACAAGGAAGCCGGCATCCGCCTCATGGGCTTTGGCCACCGCGTCTACAAGTCCTACGACCCACGCGCGAAGATCGTCAAGGAAACCGCGCACCGCATCCTCGAGAAGCACGGCTCCAACGAGCTGCTCGACATCGCGATGACCCTGGAAGAGAAGGCGCTCAGCGACGACTACTTCATCGAACGCAAGCTCTACCCGAACGTGGACTTCTACACGGGCCTGATCTACAAGGCGATGGGCTTCCCAGAGAAGATGTTCACCGTCCTGTTCGCAATCGGCCGCCTCCCAGGCTGGATTGCCCAGTGGCGTGAAATGATGCAGGACCCAGAGCGTAAGATCGGCCGTCCACGCCAGATCTACACCGGCTACACGCAGCGCGACTACCCAAACGCGTAAGCTAAAGCCTCAACGAGAGGGGCGCCACCACGGTTCACGTGGTAGCGCCCCTTTCGTTATCTGCAGAGCTAGTTGTGCGCCTTGGCTCCCCTACAGTTATGCGCCGTAGCGGTCCCGGCGTTCCCTGCGTGACTGGAACAGATCCAACACACCGAGCGCGGTAGCGAGCGCAACAATCGCGAACACGGCAGCGAAACCGATCATCGTTGCGTGATCCCAGTTGCCGGTCGCAGCGGCGCTCGCAAACACGATGCCCGTGACCAACGCAAGACCAATCGCGGTACCGACACGCTGCCCCGTCTGCATGACGCCGCCTGCGGACCCCGCGTACTGAACCGGCACATCGGCCAGGGTCAGCGTCTGGTTAGGGCTAATTACAGCACCCTGAGCACCGCCAGCGAACGCGAGCGGGATCATGAGCCACCACACGGAGATATCCCAGGCCTCGATCATCCAGATCACCAGGATGCTCCCCAGGAGCCCCGCAAGCACCACAAACTGAGCAGTGACCACCAGGATGCGCCCCAAACGCACGATGTGGCGGCCAGCGATCGCGGACGTCGCCGCGGACAGGATCGCGGCAGGCAACCCGATCGCGCCCGCTGCTAGAGCGGACTTGCCTTGCCCGTTCTGCATATAGACAGCCACGATCAACCAGATAGCGGGCATACCCGTGAAATGCACAGAGATCAGCGCGGTTCCGTTCGCGAAGGAGCGGGTCTTGAACAGGTTCATATCAACCATCGGGGAGCGGCCGCGACGTTCGTAAGAGCGCTCCCAAAAGACCCACACGACCAACACGATGAGCCCAAGCGGAAGCGCCGCCCAGAACCAAGCCGACGCGCGCGCTTCCATAAACGGCAACATCACAAGCAGCACGGACAATCCGAACAGGATGATGCCGACGGGGTCGACGTCGGCCTTGGCGCGGCCCCGCGAGACCTCAACACCATCCGGCTGAACACCTGCAGGCTGATCCGATGCCGGCACCGGCTCCCACGCACCCGCAGGGAACCATTTCTTAGACATGAGGATCGCGAAAGCCGCGATCGGAACGTTGATGAGGATCGAGGCGCGCCAACCCCAGTCAGCGCCGAAGACCTGGATGAGCAGGCCACCCAGGACCGGGCCGATCGCAACCGAGACACCCACCACGGCACCGAATAGACCGAACGCACGGCCACGCTTAGGTCCGCTAAAGAACTGCTGGATCAGGCCGATAATCTGCGGGCCCAAAGCGCCCGAACCTAAACCCGTGAGCACGCGGGCAATATTGAGGACCGCGGTGTTTGGCGCGAGACCCGCCAGAAGCGAGCCGAGACCGAACACCGCCAAGCCGGCCACGAACAACCGGCCGCGGCCATACACATCGCCTGCGCGACCCGCCGCAACCAGCAGGACACCGAAAGCCAACGCATAGCCGGACACAACCCACTGAAGCTGCGAATCGTCGGCGCCCAGGGTCGTCTTGATCGACGGGAGGATGACGTTGACAATCGAGACGCTCAGAAGCGTCATAAACATCGGAATCAGCGTCACCGTCAACAGATACCGCTGGACCGGAGAAAATGCTTGATTATCAGTAGCCACGGACAAAGTATGTCACAGAGCACACACGAACTAACCGGCTTTAAACAGCCGATGCGCCACCCAGCTGGTCTGTTATGACCAAGCTAGGTGGCGCATAGGCATGAGTCAGCGCAGTTATGTGACTTGGACGCTTTCCATCTTCGCACGAGCCTTCTTAGTACCTGGCTGCTTGTTGATGCGGTATTCGGCGTAGCGTGCAACACCGGAAAGGATGAGGCACAAGCCGATGTACATGACAGCGCCGACGATCGCGGCCGGGATCAACGGGTAACCGTACGAGATCTGGTTGCCGACGAGCTTCACCTGGTACAGCAGCTCCTGGTACGTAATAACGAAACCAAGCGCGGTGTCCTTGAGCGCCACAACGAGCTGGGAGATGATGACCGGCAGCATCGACTTCACGGCCTGCGGTAGCAAGATCAGGGTCATGACCTGGTACTTACGCATACCGACGGCGTACGCGGCTTCCGCTTGGCCCTTCGGCAACGAGACAACACCGGCTCGGATCGCTTCCGCCAGAACCGAACCGTTGTAGGCGGTCAGAGCGATCACGACAGCCGTGAACGGCGTCAGCTTGATGTCGATCGTAGGGAGTCCGTAGTACAGCAACATCATCAGGATCAGCAGCGGGATTGCACGGAACGTCTCAACGAGGAACGAGAAGATCGCACGAACCCACGCGTGGTCCGAAAGCCGCCCGACCGCGAGGATAAACCCGAGGGCAAGCGAAAGCACGGCCGCGAGCCCGAACGCGGTGAGCGTGTTGATGGCACCCTGCATGAATCCCTGCATGATGCGAGGGGACTGCAGGAACGCCCACTTCTGTGGAGCGAACTGGCCGGCGGCCGCGAACTGGCTGATGATGAACCACACGATCGCCGCAACAACAACGATGGTGATGACCGCGAGGATACGGTTGCGGACTTTGGCGCGCGGGCCAGGCTGGTCGTAGAGAACTGAAGCCGCCATGGTTATGCCACCTTCCACTTACGTTCGAAGTACCGCTGCATCATCGAAAGGAGCATCACGAGTGCCACGAAGATGACGGCAACCCAGATGAGGCCCTGTAGCTGAGGTTCTGAGCGTTCCGAGAGGTACTGGCGGATCGTTCCAGCCTCAACCACACCGAATGCTGCGGCGACCGTCGTGTTCTTGAGCAGCGCGATGAACACCGAGAACATAGGTGGCACGGTTGCGCGGAAAGCCTGCGGCAGGATGATCTGCGTCATCGACTGACCGAACGTGAGCCCGACGGCGCGCGCTGCTTCCGCTTGCCCCAGCGGTACGGTGTTGATGCCCGAACGCAGAGCTTCCGCGACGTAGGTCGCGGTGTAGAGGGTCAGGCCGACCATCGCGAGCTGAACGAAGTCCAGCTTGGGTAGGACCGAGCTGCTGCTTGAAGCGAGCTTCGGATACCCGAGAGCGAAGAACATGAGGATCAGCGTCAGCGGGGTGTTACGGACCGCGTTGACGTAGAACGTACCGACCGCCCGCATCACGGGGACGGGAGAGACCCGCATCGCGCCGACGATCGTGCCGAGGATGAGGGATCCGATGCCCGAGACCGCGAAGAGCAAGAGGGTCATCTTGAAGCCGCGGATGTATATGTCGCTGTTGTCGGTGAGTACTCGCCAGAACTCGGCTAGCGCGTCCATGTGCGCTCCTTGTCTGCCAGTGGGATCTGCGTTGAGGGGAAGGCTGTTGTCATAGGAAAGGCGGCTCGAGTTCTCAGCGCCCGAGCCGCCTTTCTCTATGTCACGTTGTGTGCGTGTCCTGTGGGATTAGCCGCACAAGACTAGTCGCACTTGATTAGTCTCTTAGGACTAGTCGCACTTAGCTGGCTCAGGCTGGTCAACCTTGGTGCCGGACTTGCCGAGGGTCGCGTCGTAGATCTTGGTCCACGTCTTCTTGCCGTCCTCGCTCGTCATGGCGTCGCTGAGTGCGGTGCACAGGGAGGTTTCACCCTTAGGGATGCCAACGCCGTAGAGTTCCTCGGTGAATGGCTCGCCCACAACCTTGAGGTTGTCTGGGTCGTTGGATGCGTAACCGAGCAGGATCGCCTGGTCGGTGGTTACGGCGTCAACGGTGCCGTCCATGAGGGCCGAGACACATGCGGAGTACTTGTCCATACCTACAGCCTTGGTGTCCTTGAAGTTCTCTTCGATGTTCTGCAACGGGGTGGAGCCGGTTGCCGAGCACACGGTCTTGCCTGCGAGGTCCTTCTCGGATGCGATGCTGTCGTCGTCCTTCTTGACGAGCAGGCCCTGGCCGGTCACGAAGTATGGGCCGACGAAGCCGACCTGCTGCTTGCGCTTGTCAGTGATCGAGTAGGTGCCGACGTAGAGATCGACGTCACCGTTGGAGAGCGCCTGCTCGCGGTTCGCGGAGTCAACGACCTTGTATTCGATCTTGTCGGATTCGATGCCGAGCTCAGCGGCCATCCAGCGGGCAATTTCGATGTCGAAGCCCGAGCGTTCGCCGCTTGCGGCGTCGAGGTAACCGAGGCCTGGCTGGTCTTCCTTGACGCCGATGGTGACCTTGCCGTCCTTGGAGATCTTGTCGAAGGTCTTCGAGCCTTCGATCTTGACGTCCTTCTTGGTGTCGAGTTCTACATGCTCTGCTTCGCCTTCGCCGCCGCCACATGCGGTGAGGGCGAGGGATGCTGCTGCGAGCGTCGCGAATACAGCGCTTGCGCGCTTACCGCGGCGGGTGAGTGAGAAAGCCATGGGTGTTTCCTTTCTAGGCCCCGGGGTGGGGAATTAGTGAGTGATGAGCTTGGAGAGGAAGTCTTTTGCCCGGTCGGTCTGCGGGTTGGTGAAGAACTCTTCTGGGGTTGCTTCTTCGACGATTTCGCCGTCTGCCATGAACACGATGCGGTCGGCGGCTTTGCGGGCGAAACCCATTTCGTGGGTCACGACGATCATCGTCATGCCGGACTTGGCGAGCTGGACCATGATGTCGAGCACTTCGGTGATCATCTCGGGGTCGAGTGCCGAGGTGGGTTCGTCGAAGAGCATGACTTCAGGTTTCATAGCCAGTGCGCGGGCGATTGCGACGCGCTGCTGCTGGCCGCCGGATAGCTGCGATGGCATCTTGCTGGCCTGGTTGCCCACACCTACTCGGTTGAGCAGTTCGAGGGCTTCCTTCTTCGCATCCGCAGGTTTGACGCCGCGAACCTTGATGGGGCCAAGGGTCACGTTGTCCTGAATGGTTTTGTTGGCGAAGAGGTTGAAGGACTGGAACACCATCCCGACGTCGGCACGCAGTTTAGCGAGTGCTTTGCCTTCCTGAGGAAGCTTCTTGCCGTTGATGAGGATCTCACCGTTGTCGATGGTTTCGAGGCGGTTGATAGTCCGGCACATCGTGGACTTACCGGAGCCCGAAGGGCCGAGGACGACAACCACTTCACCGCGGTGGACATCTAGATTGATGTCGCGCAGGACGTGAAGTGGGCCGTAGTGTTTGTTGACCCCTTTGAGGGAAACAACGGGTGTGGTGTCCGTCTCAACTGTTGATGTCATGAAATCAAAATAGCAGTTTTTGTGTGACTTGTATCAACTTGGTGTGGATTTTAAGTGATTGTGTATGGATTTTCCTGTGAGCGGTGGACGTTCGTCGAGATGCGGCGGATCCGGGGGGCACCGCACGGACGCTTATTTACCCACAGTTCATCAACTTCTCGCTCGCTGGGATGTCGTTTGAGTGCCCTGGAGGTCTTCGGCCTGGTTAGGGTTGGACTATGACCAGCTCTAACCGTCTACCGTTTGATCCTTCGCACTCCGAGGTTCCTCTCCCGGGCCGTCGGCAGGCGGATCATTTTGACCGCGACATGCTCAAGCGGTCTGCTCCGATTGACCGTGGCCGTGAGGCGTGGCGCGTTCTGCGCATGCAGTCCGAATTCGTCACGGCTTATGACACGTTGAATGAACTCGGCGGGGCGATTGCCGTGTTCGGTTCAGCGCGCCTTGGTGAAGGCACGCAAGAATATGAGGCCGCTCGTGAAGTCGGCCGCAGACTCGCTGAGGCTGGATACGCCGTGGTGACGGGCGGCGGGCCAGGAACCATGGAAGGCGCGAACCGTGGTGCCGCGGAAGCCGGCGGACGTTCCGTAGGGCTGGGCATCAACTTGCCGTTCGAGACCGGCTTCAACGCGTGGGTAGACACCCCCGTCCCTTTCCATTACTTCTTTAGCCGCAAGGTGACGTTCGTGAAGTACACCGACGGCTGCGTCGTGATGCCTGGTGGCGTGGGTACGCTCGACGAGCTTTTCGAGATCATGACACTGTGCCAGACGCAGAAGATCCGTAGCTATCCGATCGCGCTGATCGGCAAGGATTTTTGGGGCCCGCTCCTTGAATGGATGGAACAGGTTCTGCTTGAGCGCGGAACCATCGGCGAATCGGATGTTCAGCGTCCGCTAGTCACTGACGACATCGCTGAGGCCGTTGAGTTCGCGGCGGTTCACGCGCGCCGCCCGGGTGGCGCGCGTGAAGACGCGCAAGCCTGAACGACATATCCTAGAGAAAACTAACCTGGCGAAAGCTAGCTCGGCGCTTTGAGCCCGAGTACGCAGCCAGGCCTGATGTCGAGGCAGCTTGAGCTGCAGGTGAGGGTTATCCGATGCCTTTGTTAGTGGTGTTTATTGCGGTGATTGCCGCAGCCGCGATCGCTGTGGCCGTGTACCCGCGGTCATCCGGGCACGCTACTCCGCTGGATGACACGCCTCCGATGCTGGGGTTGCCGGAACCTGATCCGGTGCTACCGCCTGTTGTGTTGCCGGAGAATCCGCGTGGCGGCGACGTTGATGCGTTGCGTTTGCCTGTTGCTTTCCGCGGGTATCGGTGCGATGTCACGGATGAAGTGCTCGACGCGTTGGCCTTGCGGATCGAAGCCCTGGAAGCCGAGAACGAGCAGTTGCGTTCCGGGGCCTCGAGAGCCGCATCGAGCAAGTAATCCCTAGCGGATGCGACCGGCATCAAAAGCTAGAAACGGGCAGGTCAGAGCATCCTCCGATTGGTTGTGACGCAGGTTATCTGGGATAATACTGTTAACCCTGAAGGGGCTCGTACTTACTGGGGTCAGCGGTACCCCATTGGAACATGAGGAGCGCACGAGTATGGCTGCGATGAAACCACGTACCGGCGACGGTCCGCTGGAAGTTGTTAAAGAGGGCCGGAGCCTCATTATGCGGGTTCCGATTGAAGGCGGCGGACGCCTGGTCCTGGAAATCAATGACGACGAAGCCGTTGCCATGCGTGATGCTCTCGTCGGCGTAACCGAGTAAAATTTTCGAACAGTAAATCTTTCGAACAGAGCAAATCTTTTCTGTAACGAGTGAGCGCGCCCACCGCCGTGGTGGTGGGCGCTCTCACTCGTTAATTCTCGCTTCGGTAAGTCGTTGCTTCGGTACCTTGCATCGGTAGATCGAGGCATCGGTAGGTCGTGGCGGCTAGCGTTTCTTGACTGCCAACATGACCCCGGTTCCGGATGGGATCGTTACGGAGAACACGTCCTCGTGGTCACGAAGCCAACGTTGAGCTTTACGTGCCGCGATCGTCGACGGCTTGCGTACAGCGGGAGCAGGGACGCGGTCTGAATCGAGCGCGTCGTTGACGACCAAGAGGCCGCCAGGAACCAGAAGGCGGAGCGCTTCAACTGATTCTTTCGCTACCCGGTTCGGGTCGCCATCGAGCAAAACCAAGTTATAGGAGGCGTCCGCGAGGCGAGGAAGGACTTCCTGGCTACGGCCGTTGATGGTCCGGACGCGGCGGCTCGGGAGTTTCTCGTCTTTGAACGCGTAGCGGGCGGCGTCCAAGTGGTCGTAATCCTTTTCGATCGTGGTCAGGACCCCGTCCGGTGCCATGCCGCGCAGAATCGACAGCGAGCTCACACCCACACCCGTGCCGACCTCGACCGCGGCTTCGACGCGCGCGTTCGCGGTGAGCACGGTGATCAGTTGCGCAACGGCCGGAGTCACCGGCTCGACGCCGAGCTCTTGTCCACGGCTACGCGCGGCAGTCAGCACAGCATCCTCGCGGGGGAGGGCCTCTGTGTAAGACCAGCTGCTGTGCTTTGAAACTGACACTGATGTTCCTTCGGGATCGAATCGGGAGCGCCGTCTAGCGGCAAGGGTCTAGCGGCAAGGGTTTCTAAGACATCTTATGCCGTAGCTCGGGCTGGACTTCAACGCGTGCCAGCACGTGAAGCCCACCGCCATCATTAGGCAGTTTCCCTTGAGTCTGTTATCAGGTTTCCCTCAGGTGAACACGGCAAAATGGGGAGCGAATCCTGCTCCTGCACGGCCGCATTTTCTGAGGCCAGTTGTAGGCGCGCCAGTCTTAAATCCGGTTCCAAACAAGGAGGTGGCATAGAGGTATATGAGCGAAAATGAACGCGATACCTCCCAGGAAGCCCCTCCACACAGCTCCAGTTTTCAGGATGGCGCGGTACGCCCACGTGCAACTCGCTGGGTTCCGCTCATTGGTGCCTTGGTGACGTTCTCCGTCATGGTGGGCATGGTCGTAGCGGCGTGGATTGCCGGGGGAGTCCGGGAACCTCAACCGGTTTCGACATCCGCGTCCCACTTCACTGAAGACGGCGAGCCGCTCAGTTCGGATGAAGTCTCGAACCTTCGACGCGCGGGCTGGCTGTGTACCGACCTGCGCACCATCGGATTCACGTGGCAAAGCGCATCGGGCCGGCACATCGGAACCACATATGAACTGCGGCAGACGTACCAGTCGCCTGCGGGAACAGTCGTGATCGTTGAATCCCGTGAAGCGAGTAGCGGATCCACGCAGAGCCGCATCGAATCGGAAGACGCAGACGCGAGTAACCCCGCGATCCTTGAGCTGAGGGACGGCATGGGGCCACGGTGGAAATCAGAGCTGAGCACCGACAGCGCACGTTTCGTGATTGCGGCGGATCTGCCATACATTCACGAGAAGCTGCTCGTGCATCAAGTCCGGGCGCAAGCGACTGACAAGATCCGCGACCTCGACGCCTCGCGCGCTGGTGGTCTTGAACGGCTGAGCCGCGGATTCGCTCGCCTCATGGAGCCCCGTTGAGTGGCCAACGGATTCGTGTCAGATTCGTAAGCATCGCGTGAACAGGTAAACTTCGGGCGTGGAGTTTTTTGGAATTAATGGTGCAGAGTTCCTGATTTTGGGGATTCTTGCCGTTGTGATCCTCGGGCCGGATAAGCTGCCCGAGTACACCCGAAAACTCGCCGACTTCATCAAGGGTGTCCGCAATTATGCGAGCACCGCTAAGGAACGTTTCCAAGAGGAAATGGGCGATGAAGTCAAGGACGTCGACTGGCGCAAACTTGATCCGCGGCAATACGATCCCCGCAAGATCATCCGCGATGCTCTCTTTGAAGACGACGACGCGCCAGCAGCTCCCGCACAGCCTGCGGCTTCGCAGTGGAAACCGCAAGCCCTCCCGAACGTAGCGGCGCAAGACCTGCTACCGGCCGATGAACCGGCGCCGTTCGATGACGAAGCGACCTGAGTAGCCCTGTTGACGCGGGGGCCGACCGCCGGTGTTTACCGCAGGGTGGTTACCTCAGTGTGGTTTACCTCGGCGTGACGCCGAGCGGCTTGCCTGCAAGCCCACGCGGAGCTGACGCGAGTTCGCGTGCCAGGGCCCGCAGCGCATCGGCCGCTTCTGAAGGCTCCGAGCTCAACACGACCGGGGTGCCTTCATCCGAGCCGATCCGCAGCTTCTCCTCGAGCGGGATCTGCGCGCGAACCTCAACCGGATAGCCCACCTGCTCGCTTAGATGCTGGGCGACCAGCTCGCCGCCACCGGAACCGAAAATGTGGGACACGCTGCCGTCCGGCATCCGCATGAAAGACATGTTTTCGACCACGCCGAGCACCTTCTGACCAACCTGATGCGCCATCGCGCCGGCACGCTCGGCAACCTCCGCAGCGGCAGCCTGAGGGGTCGTGACCACGAGTACACCAGCGTGGGGCAGCAATTGACCCACAGAGATCGCGACGTCGCCCGTGCCTGGAGGCAGATCGAGGAGCAGGAAATCGAGGTCGCCGAAATGAACCTCGTTCACGAACTGCTCGAGCGCCCGGTGTAGCATCGGGCCGCGCCACATGACAGGCTGATTGCTGTCTAAGAACATGCCGATCGACATGACCTTCACACCGTGTGCGACCGGCGGCAAGATGAGGTCGTCGACACGGGTCGGCTTGTCTGTGACACCCATGAGCCCCGGGACGGAGAAGCCCAAAACATCCGCGTCAATCACGCCGACCTTGTAGCCCTCAGCAGCCAACGCCGTCGCCAGATTCACCGTGACGGCCGACTTCCCGACCCCGCCCTTGCCGGACGCAACCGCGATGATGCGGGTGAGCGTGTCCGGCTTCGTGAGAGGCGAGCCCGTGCGCTTGAGTGAGCCCACCAGTTCGGCCCGCTCCTGAGGCGACATGACGTCCAAAGTGACATCCACATCGGACACCCCATCAACCGTGCGGGCAGCGGCCTCCACGTCGCCAGCGATGCGCGACTTCATAGGGCAACCTTCAACGGTGAGCTTGACCGTGACGCTCACGCGGCCGTCATCGGTTACGGTGACATCGCTGAGCATCCCGAGGTCCGCGAGCGGGCGGCGCAACTCTGGGTCCTGGACGGACGAGAGCGCGCGGTGCACACGCTCGGAAAGGCGCGAACGGTCAGAAAACTCAGCTGTTGGCATACTTCCCAGGATAACTAAAGCCAAGCACGGGCTAGCGGAGTAAATTGGGGGTATGACAGCTACACCGGACGGCCTAGGCAACATGTTCATGACCATTCCTCGGGGGCCGGTCTTGGGGCGCTACAGCGACTACCAGGACGCCCAGAAGGTGGTCGATTTCCTCGCGGATAACGACTTCCCAGTCAAAAACGTCTCCATTATCGGAAACGACCTCAAACTGGTTGAGCGGGTGTCCGGCAAGCTGACCTACCCTAAGGTCGCTCTTCAGGGGGCGATGCAGGGCGCGATGATGGGTTTGTTCTTCGGACTCATCATGATGCTGTTCTCGCCGCAAGGGGTCAACATCGCGACGGTCGTGCTGGCGGCTCTGCTGATCGGTGCCGTAATGTGGATGATTTTCGGAATCATCCAGTACGCGTTGCGCCGCGGCAAACGAGACTTCGCGTCCACCCGCCAGGTTTTGCCGGCGAGCTGGGACGTGATCGTGAACCCGCAGGTCGCTGGCCAGGCCCAGGCGTTGCTACGTAAGTTGCAGGATCGTCCGGTTTCGTTGCCAGTCAACGAAGCTGGAAACTACAGCCAGGGCGGCGGTTACCACGGCGGTGGTTATCAAGGTGGCGGTTACCAGGGTGGTGGTTACGGCCAGGGTGGTGGCTATCAGGGTGGTGGTTACGGCCAGGGTGACTTTGGTCGAGCTAACGCTGACGGGAGCCTACCGGGAATGCTGGCCAGTACGGTGGCGTAAGCGCCGGGGCATCGTCCGAGGCGGAGAAGCCGTCCGAGGCGGGGCCGACGGCTTCGCGTGATCCGTTCTATGCGGATCTTGAGGATGGTCGCCCGCGCTTTGGTGTCCGTCGTGAGGACCTTGAGGCTCACAAGCGCGAGCAAACTACACAGGAACCGGAGCAACCCGAAGCCGAAGAACCCGAGGCCGACAATTCGGGAACGGATAAGCCGGAAGCCAAGTAGCCGGTAAACAGAAAGCCGGGCGCAGACCTGTATTTCTTGGTCTGCGCCCGGCTTTCTTGTGGCTCAGCAGTGCTTCGCGGCTGTCGCCGCAGGCCGCGCTGCCTAGCCGCGCTTGAGCCAGGCCTCAACTTCGTCGACGGTGCGTGGGATGTCCTTGGTGAGGGACTCGGCGCCGTCTGCGGTGACGAGGATGTCGTCCTCGATACGCACACCGATGCCGCGGTACTCCTCAGGGACCGCGAGGTCTTCAGCCTTGAAGTACAGTCCCGGTTCGATCGTAAAGATCATGCCTTCCTGAACGATGCCATCCTGGTAGAGCTCCTGGCGTGCCTGCGCGCAGTCGTGAACATCCAAGCCGAGGTGGTGGCTCACACCGTGCGGCATCCAGCGGCGATGCTGCTGACCCGACGGCTTGACCGCCTCCTCAGCGCTGACCGGCAACAAGCCCCACTCATCGAGGTGCTCAGCCAAAACAGCGGCAGCCTTGTCGTGGATCATGCGGAAAGTGATGCCCGGCTTGACGATCGCGAACGCCTGATCAGCGGCATCCAGAACCGCTTCATAGATTTTCCGCTGGATCGGCGTGAACGTGCCATCCACCGGCACAGTGCGGGTCACATCAGCCGTGTAGAGCGAATCAACCTCAACACCCGCGTCGACCAGCAAAAGCTCACCAGAGTTCACCTGGCCGTCGTTACGGATCCAGTGCAGGATGGTCGCGTTGTTGCCGGAAGCCGCGATCGTGTCATAGCCGAGGTCGTTGCCTTCTTCGCGTGCACGCGCAAAGAACGAGGTCTCAACGACGCGCTCGCCGCGCTTGTGATCTACCGCGCGGGAGAGGTTCGCGATGATGTTCTCAAAGCCAGACGCGGTCGCCGCAACCGCCTCACGCATCTGTTCGACTTCCCACTCATCCTTGATGAGGCGCAGCTCAGACAGCGCTTCGGTGAGCTTGGCGTCCTTCTTATCCTCGGCGTCGAGGTCGGTGAAGCCCGTGTTGATCCGGGACGTGTCGATGAGCGCATCCACAACCTGGTCCACGTTACGGACCACGCGCACGCTCACACCGCCGAGCGCCGGGAGACCAGCGTTCTCAGTGATCGCGTCCTCGAGCTTGAGATCCATGTGTTCGGTCGGCAGACCCGTCTGGGTCGCCATGGTTTCGAGCGTGTGGCGGGCACCGATCCAGAACTCACCCGTGCGGGCGTTGGAGTAGAACTCCTTGGAATCGCGGCCGGCCATAGGGCGGAAGTACAGGGTCGAGACGTGTTGCGAGCCGTCGTCGCCCTTGCCTTCTTCAACAGGCTCCATGACCAAGACCGCATCCGGTTCCTGGTCCGTGCCCAGCCCGGTCATGTGGGCGAAACCCGAGTGCGGGCGAAAACGGTAATCGGTGTCATTCGAACGTACCTTGAGTGGGCCCGCCGGAAGAACCAGGCGCTCACCCGGGAACAATGCGGACAACGCGGCACGGCGCTTAGCGGCGTAATCAGCCGAGGCCGCGCGGGTCACCGAGTGATCCGCCTCTGCCCAGCTCGACGCCATGAACTCGCGGAAAGCTTCAGAATTAGGACGCATGGAACGGTTGTTAACCCTTTCCTCAATAGGCTGCTCAGAACCCGCGCCCGCAGAGGCTGCGGCGGAAGGCTGGGCAGGGAACTGCGAATCAGATGTCTGGTTAGTCACCCCTCTATCGTGTCATTAGGGTCTGACAGTTTCATCCTGAAATGTGCGTGTCCTGTCGTAAGCTGTGGTTCATGCGCATCGATCTTCACACTCATTCGTGGGTTTCCGACGGCACCGAATCCCCACAATACGTCATCAAACAGGCCCACCAGGCTGGCCTGGACATCGTGGCTCTCACGGATCACGATGCGGTTGACGGCTGGGACGCGGCCCGCTCAGCCGCGCTCGAGCTGGGTATGGGCTGGGTTGGCGGCATCGAGATCAGCTGCCGAGTCCCGGATACCGGAGTCACGGTGCACATGCTCGCTTACATGCCGGACCCTGAGGATGCCGCACTTGTGGCCGCGATGGCTGATCAGCGTGATTCCCGCGTGGTGCGAGCCCAGATGATCGTTGAACGGCTCGGAGTAGACTTCCCGATCACATGGGAAGACGTCCTCGCGCAAACATCCGACGGCGCGACGATCGGCCGCCCGCACATCGCCGATGCGCTCGTGGCCGCCAACATCGTCCCGGACCGTAGCGCCGCATTCGCTGACATGCTCTCGAGCAAGAGCCGCTACTACGTTGACCAGCCCGCGCCAAGCCCCGTTGCTGCGGTCGAGATGATCCGCGCCGCCGGGGGAGCACCGGTCATGGCACACCCCGCCGCACCCGCACGCGGCCGCGTGATCCGCCACGCCGATCTCGAAGACTGCGTCGACGCCGGGCTTGCTGGCGTTGAAATCTATCACCGCGACAACAACGAAACTGGCCGCGCATGGCTCCACGACGTGGCCCGCGAACGCGACCTCATCATCACCGGCTCCTCTGACTATCACGGCACCGGAAAACCGAACCGGCTCGGTGAAAACCTCACCGAGCCGGAACAGCTACAAAAAATCCTCGCGCAAGCCGCATCCCACAACCGCAGCGCCTACACGGCCGGGCTACCGGCAGAATGGCTACGCTGAGTTAGCAGGAGCCGCTGAGTTAGTAGGCGCGGCTAGGGGAGCTACCTAACCTTACTCAGCGCCCTCGCCCGAACGAGTCCGGCGACGCTGGCGGCCACCCGAACGGCGGCGCGAACGGCCCTCGCCACGCGAACGTTGCGATCCAGACTCAGCTGAGCCCGCATCGGACGCTGAACCACGCTGACCCTTATCAGCCTGCGCGCCCTTGCCCTGCTGTGAGCCCTGCCGCGAAGCATCCGAGCCGTCACCAGAACGCGTACGACGACGCTGACGGCCACCGCGTCCAGAACCGGAACGCTCGCCACGGCCACCGCGCTCGCCGCCTCGCTCACCACGGCCACGTCCGCCACGTCCACCACGGCCACCGGAACGGCCGCCGCGAGACTTACGCGAATCAGGGCCACCGAGGTCCTCAACGCGTTCGGCATCCAGGCCAGCCAAAACGCGCTTATCGCGAGGCAAACGGCCCTTCGTGCCCTTCGGAATGTTCAAGTCCTCGAACAAGTGAGGCGAGGACGAATAGGTTTCGCGAGGCTCCTCATAATCGAGGCCCAAAGCCTTATTGATGAGACCCCAGCGAGGAACATCCTCCCAGTCCACGAACGTGATCGCCGTACCCTTCTGGCCAGCGCGGCCCGTACGGCCCACGCGGTGCAGATACGTCTTCTCATCATCCGGGCAGTGCAGGTTGATCACGTGCGTGACGTCCTCAACATCGATACCGCGAGCAGCAACGTCCGTCGCAACCAGCACATCGACCTTGTTATTACGGAACGCACGCAGCGCCTGCTCACGAGCACCCTGCCCCAAATCACCGTGCAGAGCGCCCGCCGCAAACCCGCGGTCCATGAGCTCCTCAGCCATCCGAGCAGCTTGACGCTTAGTCCGCGTGAAAATAATCGTGCGGCCACGGCCCTCAGCCTGCAGCACGCGAGCAACAACCTCGTCCTTATCCAACTGGTGCGCACGGTACACCAACTGGCGGATGTCCTTCTTCGTGATGTTCTCAGAATCATCCGGGCTCGACGCGCGGATATGCGTCGGCTTCGACATGTAGCGGCGCGCCATCGAAATAACAGGGCCAGGCATCGTCGCAGAGAACAACATGGTCTGGCGGACCTCAGGAACAGCCGCAATCAGACGCTCAACATCCGGGAGGAACCCCAGATCCAGCATCTCGTCAGCCTCATCCAAAACAACAATCCGCACCGCAGACAAATTCAAGTGACGCTGACGATTCAAGTCAATCAAACGGCCGGGGGTGCCAACCACCACGTCGACACCCTTAGCCAACTGCTCAATCTGCGGCTCATACGCGCGGCCACCATAAATCGTGGCGATACGCACCGAACGCTTCGACGCAGCCAACGTCAGATCATCCGCAACCTGAACCGCCAGCTCACGCGTAGGCGCAACAATCAAAGCCTGCGGGGCACCCGGATGCGGCAAATCCTCATAACCATCCTCACCCGGAGCAACAACACGCTGCAGGGCAGGAATACCAAAACCGAGGGTCTTACCCGTACCGGTCTGCGCCTGGCCAATAATGTCATGGCCAGCCAAAGCAACAGGCAACGTCATCGCCTGAATAGGGAACGGATGCTCAATACCCTTGGAAGCCAGAGCCTCAACAATGCGAGCATCCACATCAAAATCAGCAAAAGTCTGCTGAGTGGTTTCAGTCATTCAATTCTCTCTCGTAAGCCTCAACATCGCGGAGCTACAACCACACCGCGGCGCTACAACCTCAGTAGCGGCCGCACACAATGGCTGCCGGTGAACCAACGCGATTCCGCTCCACACGCAGAACCCGCGAAACAATCCACACTCAACAGCAGGTCGAGGCGGGCCGGGGGATAGCCGATCGCACGAAAACGTGGAGAAAAATACTGACAACGCAGCAACGTACTGAACAACACAAACGCGACCGGGCGTCCCAGGTACCCCTCCAGTCTATGGCATAGCGCGGGGACAACAGGGATGACGACGGCGAAACGGTTGCCGCTGCCACGATGCGGAACATGCTGCCGCCGGGAACGCCAGTGGGGTGGAAGGCCGCAACGGCCTTCCACCCCACTGAAACGAAAACTACTGAGCTAAAACTGCTAGCGCCTACTTGGCCTGGTGAGCGAAACCAACAGGGCCTGGGCGGCGACCATCGAAATCAACATATGCAATCGAGTCGCCCGGAACAGCGATCTTGCGGCCCTTAACGCCGGTCAGCTGCAACAGCGAACCGTTCTTGACGGCCTCTTCAACCTGAGCAACCACATCGTCATAGCTGGCATCAGTTTCCAGGCCAACCTCGCGAGCCACATGCTTCACACCAATACGGATTTCCATCAGAAGAACCTTTCGCCTCAAACCCACAGCCACACCAAAGTGGCCGTGAGCGCCGTAAAACCCACCCCATCTGAAGTGGGTTGCGTACTTGCTGACTACGTTACGGCATCGGTGCCCGCGGAGTCCTCCAAATAGCCATCAATTCCGCGCCAAGCTAAGCGCCACACCAACTCGCACGCACGCTCGCGCGTCATCTCCTCAGGCTTGAGCTGCCACAAACCTGCGGCACGTTCCGCCGCCGCCGTCACAGTGAGGCCCACATAGGTTGCCTCAAACGAATCCAACGACGTGTAAATCGCGAGCTTCTCACCAATCTCATGGCCGATCGTGTCGCGGAACTTCCTCAAACGCCGCGAAATCGTGGTGTCATGAGACAAATCAGACTCAAACACGAGCTCATGCGCAGAACCCTCGCGCGCCACGAAATTGAAGTACGCCTCAACGGTTGAGCGAACCATCGTGAACGGGTCATCAGACGAGTTCAACGCCTCACGCACCGTGACCACGAGGCTAGCGAGCTCATTCTCAAGCAACGCACTGTACAGATCCAGCTTGCTCGGGAAGTGCTGATACAAAACCGGTTTGGAAACCCCCGCGTTCTCCGCGATCAGATCCATCGAAGCCGCAAAATAGCCGTGCTTAGAGAATGTACGTTGTGCAACGCTCATCAACTGTGCACGGCGTTCGTCTCGAGGCATTCGGCGCGCAGGCTGAGACACCATAGAAACATCCTTCCGCCCCGGGGCAGGTACTGCATGAGTCGCAACCAATGTACCGGAGGAATGTATTAACTGCATTAGAAAGCGCCCAGCAAGGCTTGTGTGCTCGCGGCGTGGGATCATGAGCCCATGAAGAAAAACGAGGATCTGGACACCGAGCGTCAGCGTCACGGCGACGCCCGAGACGCGCTCATTTCGCTCGGAACCGGCGGTGGTGCGGGAGCTGATGGTGAGTTCACGCGCTCAGCCGCTACGACCATCGACGGCCTTGAAACCGGGGTTCGCATCCTCACCGCCACGCGTTTGCGGCAGGCGCAACTACAGATTGCGCGGCCCGATGCGCGGGTTGCATTGTGTGTGCCCGATGCAGGCGAAAGCGAGCTGGATGCCTTGAAGCGTGCGGGCGGTGAGCAAGGTGTGCAGTGGGCTGTCATGAGCCTGCACGATGCTGTCGAGGCTGGCCTGGGTGGCTTGGTCGCTGAGGCTATTGATGTTGGCGTGCTCATGCCTGCGCCGCTCCAGGCCGCTCCGGCCGGTTGGAGTATTGAAAGCGCGCGAGAGCGAGAACATGACAACCAACTCACAACCGACGATGTGCTGCTTGCGTGCGAAGCCGCCGTCGCTGAGTGCTTGGACGGGAACGTGAAGGCACCCGTCGGGTGCCTCGCAACCGGAACTGAAGTGCCGGCTGGCGGTGCCACAGGGGCAGGTACCGCAGGTGCAGGTACCGCAGTCCGCGTGGCCGTCAACGCCCTCGTAACCAACGGAGCACGCACGCTCCGGCAACGAGCCGCGGGCCGCATCGAAATCCAGGGCGTGGGAACCCTGACCCAGGCGGAAGAACTGGGCCGGCGTGCCGCGCAAGCGCTACTGGACGCAGGAGCGGCCGGCCTCTAACCCAGCCTCTAGCCCCGACTAATCCCGCGACGTGAACGTGAGCGGCCAGCTCCCGTCAACGCGGGCCGTCGGGTTCTTGCGCCGCAAGAAATCCTGGAAGTTCGCGGCCCACTCCTGGTGCCATTGAACCTGCTGCGAATGCAAAAGCAACGGATCGATCTGAACTTCGGCAGGGTAGCGGCGGGCAATCTCATCGGCCACACCCACGGCGGCGAGTGCATCCGCATCGGCCGAGTGAGCGTTATGCAACGGGACGTTATAGAACTCGCTCATGACGGTCAGGGTTCGCTTGCCGCGGCGGAAGCGGTCCAGTTTGCGGTCCAGGACCAGCGGGTCGATGACCGGGCTCGCGTTGATGGTTTCGACCCCGTGGCGCTGGGCCTCCGCGTGGAGAACCGTGAAGTCATAGGGAGCGTTGAACGCGATCACCGGCATGGTCTGGAACAGCTGCGACAACAGTTCCGAGATCTCACGTGTGGCTTCTTGAGGGTCGCGGCCGTTGGCCTGGACATCGGCGTCGCTGATGCCGTGGATCTCCGTGGTCTCCGGCGGGATAGACACGCCCGGGTTCACAAGCCAGTTATGCGACTGCATAAGCTCAGCCTTGCCGTTGATAATGCTGATGTTCGCGGACACGATGCGGGCCTCGCGGGGATTCGCGGACGTCGTTTCAAGGTCGAATGCCGCCCGCGGAAGTTCATGCCATGGGTACGGTGCGTTCTCGCCGGTGTGTGAGGTCATGTATCTAACCTACCTGGAGTGCTGTCTTGGTCGGGGGTCAGGGGAGGGGCTCAGGGCTTAGTTCCAGGGTGATTTTCAGGGGTGATTTTCAAACTGTCAGACCCCTATGATGCAGTGTAAATACAGGCGGAGCGCGGATAGGAGGTCGCGATGAGCGAGGCGCATGAAGGCAGTTCGTATGAGCGCGGCGCGAATGACTATCGCGTTCTGTTGTCTGCCGCCGGCCGTCGCGATCCGGAGGTAGTGGATGAGGCAGTGTTCCGGGTCCTGGAAGCGTGCCCTGCTGGCAAGGTGGTCGCGTATGGAACAGTAGCGGCATGGCTCGGGCTTTCGAACGCCCGGCGCGCGGCGGCAGCGATGCGCAACGCGCCCGAAGGCATCCCGTGGTGGCGACACGTGCGGACTGACGGTGGCCTGATCCCTGAACTACTAGAGCGGGCTCAGAAACACTGGGATACTGAGGGCACCCCATACGGTGCACGCGGGGTGAACAAAGCTGCGTTTTGGGTTCCGGATGATCGCGAATGGAGCGAACTGCGGGCTCAGACCGCTCAGATTGAAGCTTTGGTTGCAAGTGATGTGGCGGAGGAACCGGGATGCTAGAACAAGACCCACGTGACGTTCCGGAATGGGTAGAGATCCCGGAGCATGTAAAGAAACCGGGCTGTGGGCCCCGCGTAGTCCTAGGGGAGCCGGGAACAGGGAAGACCGAGCTCGCTTTGAGCCTCATGGTTCACAGGCTCCGTGAAGGCATGGATGCGACCGCCGGCATCATCCTGGTCCCTAACCGCGCCGCAGCTAACAGGTTGCGCGATCAGCTAGCGCTACGGAGCAACATCACGTTCTCCGCACCCGTGATCCGAACCTTCTCCGGGTTCGCGTATGACCTGCTTTCACGAGCCTGGGAAGCAGGGGCTCTTCCGGGTGTAGCAACGGCACCGAGACTCTTGAGCGGCGCCGAGCAAGACACACTCATCGAAGAACTGCTGGATGGCCACCAGAAAAATGGTGGAGGGCCCGCCTGGCCGGAATCGTTAGGGGATGCTCCTCGAACTCGAGGCTTCCGTGGCGAACTGCGCGAGTTCATGGACCGCGCAGACGAATTCAGTGCAAGCACGGAAGAAATCCTTGGCGCTGGACGTGAACTGGATATCCCAGAATGGGAGGCCGCGGCGCAATTCCTCCAAGAGTTCCGTGACGTCGCGAGCCTGCAGCACGCAGAAGCGTTCGCACCAGCTGAGCTCACGATGCAGGCGATCGCAGTCCTGGAATCAGACACCGAGTTCGCCGAGAAGTTCTTAGCTGGCCTCGAGCTTGTGATTGTGGATGATGCCCAAGAAGCGACCCCATCACAACACCGCCTCATCAACTTGTTGATGCAAACACCATCGAACGCCGGTGCGCGAGACGTGATCGCACTGGCATGCCCCGATACCGTCGTTCAAGGTTTTCGCGGTGCCCGGGCAGACCTCGTCGACGAACTCATGGCGGCTGCAAAGCAACACACTGGCGATCATGCCGTGACGGTGCTTGAAACCCCTACGAGGATGAGCCGCGGCATCCACAGCGTCTACCGTGCCATCGTGAACCGGCTACCCGCGATCGGCGCCGACGCCCTACGGCAATCGCACGAAGCAAGCTTCGACGCAACGGCCGATATTTCACTAGTCTCGAGCGTTGCCGACGAACACCGTTTGGTCGCGCGCCACGTGATCGACGCCCACCTGCTCAGAGCCGTTCCACACGAAGAGATCGCGGTCATCGCCCGCAACCAGGAACACGTTTCCCGGCTAGCGCGTGCGCTCGAACTCAACGGCATCGCGACCGAACTGCCACCAGCGTCACGGCCGCTCAAAGAAGAACCCGCGGTAGCGCCGCTCCTTGAAATGGTTCGCATGGCATTACTCCGAGCTGAAGTTGGGCCTCGGAATGCAAGCCGTGAAGCAAACAAGGTCAACGCGGCGCGCGCAGCGACCGTGGAACGGCTCCTGCTGGGTCGCTACGGTGCCGTGACGAGCATCGACATCCGCCGGATCCGCCAAGACCTGCTCGGCCATGACCGGCTCGTGAACGCCCACCTGTACAACAAGGAAGACGGCACTGGCCTCAAACCGCCGACGAGCGACGAGCTACTCGGAAACCTGTTGGATGCCGACTACACCGAAGAGGAGTATCAGCGCTGGGGCTCCGCAGGTTATGCAGCGTTGCGACTCAAAGGGATGATCACCGCAACCCGGGAACACCTTGAGGGCCCAACAACGCCAGCAACCGTACTGTGGTCGCTATGGGAGAACGCCCGCATGGCCGAAGCCTGGCGCGACACCGCGCTCTCCGGCACGAGCCTGCGTTCAAGCCGGGCACACCGAGACCTCGACGCCGTCATGGCGCTCTTCCAAGCCGCCGAAAGATTCGCGGAACAGAACCCGAAAGGTTCCGTAATACGGTTCATCGAAAGCCTCGAAGACCACGACATCCCCATGGACTCCCTGGCCCAGCGAGGCGCATCCAGCGGACGAGTCAAAGTACTCACCCCCGCCGCTGCTGCTGGAACCGAATACAACACGGTCATCATCGCCGGCCTCCAAGAAGGCGTTTGGCCTTCCACTGGGCTTCGCGGACAACTGTTGCGGTCACAGGACCTCGCGGCCGTGCTGGAATACGGGCCGGCAACACTCCACAGCAACACCGTGGCCGACAAGCTCAAAGCAGTACGTGCCGACGAGCTACGCCAGCTCGCATCGGCTGTCTCTCGTGCCCGCGAACAGCTCTACGTCACGGCCGTCATGGACCAAGACATCACACCTTCTACCTTCATCGATGCGATGCGGGGCCCACACGCGGACCGCCTTAAACCTATCGAGGTTCCACGACCAGCAACCCTGGCCTCCCTCGTCGCTATGCTGCGCCGCACCGCAGAAGCAGGGGACAACGCACAGCTCATCGACGACGCCGCAACTGTGCTGGGTTTCCTCAGCACCAGCGAAGAACCCGTCCGCGGCGCGGCACCAGAAGAATGGTGGGGGCTAGCACCACTCAGCTCGGAAAACCCCGTCACCGCCCCCGGGTACGAGATCAAAGTCTCCGGATCCAAAGTGGAAGACGCCATCGAACGCCCACAAACCTGGTTCATGCGTGCCTCCGGGGGAGTCAAGCCCACCGATTTCGCGCGCTCACTCGGTACGCTCATCCACGCCATCGCAGAACGCTTCCCAGAAGCCGACTTCGACTCCATGAAGCACGCACTCAGCAGTGAGTGGGAAAAGCTCTCCTTCGAATCAGAGTGGGAAAGCCAACGTGAACACGAACGAGCAGAGCAGATGCTTCATAAATTCAGCTCGTACGTCGCCGACCAACCACGGCCATCCGCGAAAGAAGAACACGGATTCAAGGTCCCTCTGCCGCCTGCTGAAGGCGAGCGGAATCCAATCTCGATCAGCGGCTCCATCGACCGCATCGACATGACCGAAGACGGACGGCCTGTCATAACCGACCTCAAAACCGGGAAATATCCGCCAACCCACGAAGCTGTCAAAACCAACGACCAGCTACGCACCTACCAGCTCGCAGTCATCCACGGAGCGCTCAACGACATCGAACAGATCCCTGAGGAGCACCGAAACTCCCCAGCCGCGGGACTCATCGTTGGACTGGGAAGCGGCGACAAGTACTCGCTACGGCGCCAAGAAAGCATCGTAGAAACCAACCACGTGCAGGACGCGGAACAGAGGGTCCGCGAAGCCGCAGCCATCATGTCCGCCGCAGACTTCCTTGCCCGGCACCTGCCCGGTGGTTTCCCTTGCGCAAACCCAGGAACATGCCCACTCTGCTCCTCTGGAAGGCAGGTCACACACCCATGAGCGCCGAAAAATACACGCCAAGCCAACTTGCCGAAATCCTCGGAGCCTTCGAACCAACCAGCGAACAAGCCGAGGTCATCGCCGCGGACATGTCGCCACTGCTCGTAGTAGCGGGCGCGGGGTCAGGCAAAACAGCAACCATGACCGACCGCGTCCTGTGGCTTGTCGCGAACCAGAAAGTCCAGCCCGAAGGGATCCTAGGGCTCACTTTCACTCGCAAAGCCGCCGGTGAGCTGGCCGAACGCGTACGAGGCCGCCTCGAAGACCTCCGCCGCTCCACTGGCGAAGAGATCGAAAGCCTCCAAAGCGGACTGAGCCCAGAAATCTCGACCTATCACTCGTTCGCGCAATCACTCGTGCGCGATCACGGGATGCGTATCGGGATCGAACCGGACGCGAAACTCATTGACGAGGCACAGCAGTGGATGCTCATGAACCGCGTCGCTAACAGCTACGACGGCGACCTGAGCCAAGTAACCGGAGCCAAGGCAACCCTCGTTCAAGCTGCTCTGGAATATTCAAGTCAGGCTGCCGAACACCTCGTCGAACCAGCCGAAACCATCGACTGGCTAATGGAACACGCCGACCGCATCGAGGAACTACCCTTCGGCCCCACAGGGAAAACAAAACGGCCGAGCCCACTCATCGACCTCCTGCGCGTCAAAGCAGTCATCGCCGACCTCGCTGGGCGCTACCAAACCCTCAAGCGTGAACAGTCGCTGCTCGACTTCGGTGACCTCATCAAACACGCCGTAACGCTGGCAGGTTTTCCGGACATCGCGGCAGCGTACAAAGAACGTTTCCCCGTGGTGCTCCTCGACGAATTCCAGGACACCTCCCACGCACAAATGGGGCTGTTCCACCGACTCTTCGGCAACGGCAACCACTGCATCACCGCGGTCGGCGACCCCAACCAAGCTATTTACTCATTCCGCGGAGCCTCAGCAGGACAGCTCGAATCCTTCAAACACCGGTTCAGCAAAATCGATGATGACGGATCCCGCATACCTGCACCGCAGATGGAGCTCACCATCGCGTGGCGCAACGGACACAGCATCCTCGACGCCGCGAACCACATCTCGAGCCCTCTGCGCGGGAAACATTCCAGCGCCCGGCAACCCGCAAACGAGATCACCCTGCCGCAGCAGGGGACCCTCGACGTCTCACCGCTGCGTGCGCACGAACACGCAGAACAAGCAGAAGTTCGCCTCGCTTCCTACCTCCTGGAACGTGACGAAGCAGAAGCGCTCGCCCACACCATCCAGCAAGAACGCAACAACTATTACGCGAATAAGGGCGAATGGCCGAGCGTCGCAGTGCTCACACGCGTCCGCTCCAACCAAGAAACCTACGCAGAAGCGTTGCGCGAACTCGGGATTCCCGTCGAAGTCGTTGGGCTCAAAGGGCTAACAGAAACCCCCGAAATCCAAGACATCATCGCAACCCTCACCGCGATCAACGACCCCGGCCGGTCAGACGCCCTCATGCGGCTACTAGCCGGTGCGCGCTGGAGGATCGGCCCCGCCGACCTCATGGCACTCAACGACTACGCCGAGTACCGCGCGAAACGACGTGCCTACGCGATCCAGAATCAGGTCCCAGCCGACTTCGAATCCGAAGACGGGACGCTCGACAGCGACCGCGGATACGCATCCGATACCGGCGAGATCGTTGAAAGTGCAAGCCTCATCGAAGCGCTCCACAACCTCCCGAAACCCGGGTGGGTATCCAAATCTGGCCGCTCACTCAGCGAAGCCTCCCACCAGCGCCTCACCCGTCTCAAAGATGAACTGACCTATCTGCGGTCCATGGCTAACGAGGACCTTCCTACGCTGGTGACCGAAATTGAACGAGCTCTAGGCCTCGACATCGAACTGCTCGCCCGTCCGTACGCTCAGGAAGCGAGCGCACGCCGGCACGTCGACGCGTTCATGGACATCGTCGTGACATTCGACGAGGCCCAAGAAACACCAGACCTCACCGCATTCCTCGAATGGCTCAACATCGCAATCGAACACGGAGGCGGCTTCGAGCAAGCACCCGAACCCGCAACCGATGGAACCGTGCAAATCCTGACCGTCCACGGATCTAAGGGCCTCGAATGGGACATCGTCGCCCTACCCGGGATGCGTGAAGGCGACTTCCCGACAGGTCGCCTCACCAACTGGGTGAAAAATGCCGGAGAATTCCCGTGGCCACTGCGAGGCGACCGTGAAGGTCTACCGCAATTCACTGCGCTAGAAGACCCATCGCAGTGGGTGGATAACCAACAAGACCTCACCGACCTTAACGAGATCGCCTCCACCAGACGGAAGAAAAAAGAAGGCTTCCCGGAATATAAGGCCGCCCTCATTGACCACACGGTCAACGAAGAACGTCGCCTCGCCTACGTTGGTGTGACGCGCGCCCGGGATCTGGTTCTGTGCAGCACCAGCCGGTTCAAAAGCACCAATAAGAAGCCCGTCGAACCATCGCAGTTCCTGACAGAACTCACCGAGATGGCGGTCGGCGAACCAACGGTCTCCAACATCGTGGTTTCTAGAACCCTCACCCAAGAAGAGGAAAACGCTGAAGCGAACCCAGAATCCAGCACGGTAGTCGAAGCCGCGTGGCCCTACGACCCGCTCGAAGGCCCCACGATCCGCTACATCCAACCCGAACCTCCCGCCGGCAGCCTGCCCGATGGGGAACAGGGATCCGCAGAACAGGATCTGCGGAATCTTGAGGAACCACACGAAGCATCCAGCCAGGTTCAGCGTGTGGTCCCCGCGCCGGCGGCCGGGCGTCGTGCCGCGGTTGAAGCGGCTGCCGACCAAGTGCGTGCCGCCGCAGCGAGACTCGAAGCCGAAGGTGTGATTGGCGAGACCCTCGCTGAACATATGCACACAGATGCTGGCCGCGAATGGGCTCACGAAGCGCACCTGTTGCTTCTCGAACGTGCCGCCGCCAACCAACAAGAAACGTGGAAACCAAGCCACGTCCGGGCATCGCTACTCGTTGAAGCGGGACAAGACCAAGTAGACGCGGTCCGCAACTTGATCCGGCCCGTCCCACACCGTCCAGGGATCGCGGCCCAACAGGGGACCGAGTTCCACGAATGGGTCGAAGAACACTTCAACAAGGCATCCGGATTCGGCCTAGACGACCAACTCATAGCTGACCACGACGTCTACGAAGACGCCGACGACTCCGCGACCCTGGACGCCCTCAAAGAAGGGTTCCTCGCTTCCGAATGGGCAGACCGCACCCCATACCAGGTGGAAGCTCCGATCGAAACAGCGATCGCCGGAGTCAGCGTCCGCGGATTCATCGACGCCGTCTACAAAGACGGAGACGGCTGGCTACTCGTCGACTGGAAGACAGGCCGCGTCCCTTCGAGTAAAGAACTACCCGCGAAAGCCCGACAGCTCGCTGTCTACAGGCTCGCATGGTCACGCCTCACCGGAACACCAATCGAGAAAATCAAAACCGCGTTCTACTACGTAGGCCACGGAACCACGATCTGGCCCGACGAAGACCAGCTCGCAACCGAAACCGAACTCGAAACCGCTCTGAACGATGTCGTCAACCAGGGGGGTAGTGAACCAGGGGGAGTGAACTCGGAACTATGAACCCGGAACTATGAACTCGGAGGAGGAACTACGACTGTTCCTTGGAATCCTTGGTGTCTTTAGATTCCTTGGGGTCCGTTGCGTCCTCATCTGAGTCAACGACGGGGATAGCAGTCGTATCGAGATCCTCAATCGCGGCCTCTGAACCAGCGACGGCATCCGGTTCAGTGGTGTCAGACTCAGCGACTTCAGACTCAGCGGTGTCTTCGGAATCAGCCGCTTCCTCAGCTTCGCGTGCGGCTTCCTCTTCGCGCTGCCGTTGCTCTTCTTCGCGTTGCCGTTGCTCCTCCTCAAGACGCAGACGCTCGGCTTCCTCAGCGGCACGCCGCTGCTCCTCCTCGTAACTCTGAACAGCCAAAATGTTCTCGTTCAGCTGCTGCAACGAAGCCTCCGCCTGATCAATCTGAGCCTGATCAGCGTGAGTCAACGCACCAGAAAGCCACGACGCCAACGCAAACTCAGCAGCCAACATCGCGCGGTTACGCAAATCATCGTCACCGAGCTGGCCGCGGGCCTCAGCGTACGCATCGAAAATCGCGTCCACAGTGTCAGGGTTCTCAATACCCAAAACCCACGCCAAATCAGCCGCAGGGTCACCAACCCGCAATGCCGACCAACCAGTGACACCCTGCAGCCGGCCATCATTGATGAACAAACGTTCCTCGTGCAGATCGCCGTGAACCACAGTGGTGTTGAACTTCCACCACGCAACGTTCTCCATCATCTCTTCCCACCGGCGCAAAAGCTCCGGCGGGACCTTACCCGACTCCGCGACGTGGTCGAGCTGCGACAACATGCCGCGGCGAACATCCTCCGCCTCAAAAACAGGAAGCCCAGAAGCCTCAACCAGGTCATGCTTGAGCGCGTGAATCGCGGCGATCGCCCGCCCGATCTCCCGTGCGAGCTCCCGCCCCTGCTCAGTTTCGAGTTCCTGCAAATCGAGCACGTGCCCAACCAAGTGGTGGTACACGAAAGTGCGTAGCTGCCCTTGAACCACAGTTCCCGCGATCGTGGGCACGGAGAACGGCAACGTTGCGCGTGCCGCCGCGGTGAGCGTGTTGAGTGCGCTCTGTTCGGTCTCGAGTTTCATGCTCGCGTCGACGTGGCGGGGGCTGGTGACGCGCCACCGTTTGCCTTTGGAGTCCACGATGAGCGCGGAGTCGAAGTCAGCCGAGTCTTCCGGGAGGCGCCCGGCCTGCACGGCGGAAAGCCCGGGGACGGCGGCTGTTGCGATAGCGGCGAGGTCGAAGGTACTGCGTTTCACCCTCATAACGTTACGTGGTTATGGCTCGGTTTGCTTGTCTGAAGACACCCTGAGGGTGCAACTGGTTTTTGCTGGATGCGCGGCGTGCACCGGTTACGGTAGTTGTATGTCTTTTGCGTCGGTTCCGTTCTCGGGCTTCGGGTGGGATCGCGGTGGTATGGACCGTCGCGATCAAGCGTGGCTTGAATCTGCTTTGAGTGACTCTGCAACCCGGGTTGTGGTGGTTGACCGCAGTTCGGTGCTGGTCGAAGGGCATGAACTCGCACCGCTGACGGTGGGTGATCTCCCTGCTGACGATGCGGTTGTTGCGTGGCCGGATGCCGTGTGGCTTGGTCGTGTCGATGGCGAAACGTGGGTTGCGGTGCCGGCTTCGGCCGGCGTCGAAGCCGCGCTGCGTGACGGTGTGGCGTGGGCTGATGTCCGTCAGGTTGCGGCGGGTATGTCGGCGCAAGATGCTGCGTTGGCGGCTACCTCTGTGGCGATCACGGCTTGGAACGCTGCGAATGTTTTTTGTGCGCGGTGCGGGCAGTGGATGCGTCCGATCGATGCTGGTTGGGTGCGAGTGTGCAACGAAGGCCATGAGGAGTTCCTGAGGCTTGATCCTGCCGTAATTGTGCGGATCACGGATGAGGCAGACCGCGTTCTGGTGGGGCATAACGCGGCGTGGGAGCCTGGCCGTTACTCGATTTTCGCGGGTTTCGTTGAACCGGGGGAGTCGTTTGAGGGCGCCGTGCGGCGTGAGATGCGTGAAGAGGTCGGCCTGGATCTCACGGACATCACGTATATGGGTTCCCAGCCGTGGCCGTTTCCTCGTTCGCTGATGGTGGGTTTCACGGCGAAAGCCGCTTCGACTGCCGTGGTGACTCAGCCCGATGAGATTGATGAGGCGCGCTGGTTGAGCCGAGATGAGTTGCGTGCCGCGGTGGCTGATGGCTCGGTGCGTTTGCCGGGTCCGTCCTCGATTTCGTATGCGTTGCTGGCTGATTGGTTTGGTGGAGCGTTGCCTGTGAGGGAGGCTGTTGGGCGTGCGTAATCCGAGCCCTGAGGAGATTTTGGCTGGCCTGGATGCGGAGCAACACGAGGTTGCTTCGAATGTCCATGGGCCGATGGCGGTGATCGCTGGCGCGGGGACGGGTAAGACTCGCGCTATTACGCACCGGATTGCGTATGGGGTGGCGTCGGGTGCGTATGTTCCGAATCAGGTCATGGCGGTGACGTTCACGGCGCGTGCTGCGGCGGAGATGCGTGCGCGTTTGCGTGCTTTGGGTGCCCACGGGGTGCAGGCGCATACGTTCCACGCGGCTGCGTTGCGGCAGTTGCAGTATTTCTGGCCGCAGGCTGTGGGTGGGCAGCCTCCGGCGTTGGTGGATCATAAGGCTCCGCTGGTGATGGAGGCGGCTCGGCGTCTGCGGATTTCGGCGGATCGCGCCGCCGTGCGGGACATCGCGGGTGAAATTGAGTGGGCGAAGGTTTCGATGTTGACGCCGGAAGCGTATGCGTCGCCGGCCTTGAATCGCCCGCCGGTTGCGAGCCTCGATCATCAGGCTTTGGCTCGCTTGTATGCGCTGTATGAGGAGGGCAAGACTGACCGCGGGATGATCGACTTCGAGGATGTTCTGCTGTTGACGGTGGGCATTCTTGAAGATGACGAGCGGATCGCGGCGCAGGTCCGGAGCCAGTACCGCCATTTCACGGTGGATGAGTATCAGGATGTTTCGCCGCTTCAGCAGCGGCTTTTGGATGCGTGGTTGGGTTCCCGCGCTGATGTGTGTGTTGTTGGGGACCCTTCGCAGACTATTTATTCTTTTACGGGCGCTACGCCGCGGTTTTTGTTGGAGTTCCGGCAGAAGTACCCGGAGGCTCGCGAGGTCCGTTTGGTGCGGGATTATCGTTCGACTCCGCAGGTGGTTTCGGTTGCGAACCGTTTGCTTGCGAACCGGAGGGTTGAGCGTGGCTTGGGGCAGCGTGGGGCGGTGTGGCCGGAGCCGTTGGAGTTGATTGCTCAGCGGGATGCCGGCCCTAAGCCTGAGTTCCATGAGGCCGCGGATGACGATGCGGAAGCTGAGTTCATTGCGGAGCGCATCAGCCAGTTGCATGAGGCCGATGGGGTCGCTCTGAAGGACATCGCGGTTTTGTTCCGCACGAACGGGCAGTCTGAAGCGTTCGAACGTGCGCTGAATGCCCGCGGGATTAGTTTCCAGTTGCGGGGTGCGGAGCGTTTCTTCAAGCGTTCTGAGGTCTTGCAGGCGATGGCACAGATCCGTACGGCGGCGCGTCAGTCCCCGAAGGATCCGGCGCCGGGGCTGGTGCGGGATGTTCTGAGCTCGCTGGGATGGACGGCGAAAGCCCCGCAGGCTACGGGTGCGGTGCGTGACCGGTGGGAGTCGTTGTCGGCTCTGGTTTCGTTGGCGGACGGTATGGACGCCGCGTTGGGCGAGGGCGAGCGGATCACTATGAAGCAGTTCGCGGATGAGTTGATGGAGCGCGCTCAGACCGCGCATGTTCCGCAGCTTGAGGGCGTTACCCTCGCTTCTTTGCACTCTTCGAAGGGTCTTGAATGGGACACGGTGTTCCTTGCGGGGATGACTGAAGGGCTCATGCCGATTTCGTTCGCCGAGGACCAGGCCGGCGTGGATGAGGAACGCCGCTTGATGTATGTGGGCGTTACGCGCGCTCAGCGTCGGCTGATTGTTTCGTGGGCGCTATCCCGTACGGCTGGTGGGCGCGGGCGCCGCCGGCGTACACGATTTTTGGATGGGATCGCTCCGTCCTCGCACGGTGCCGCGGCTTCCGAAGCGGTGTCGCGGCAGGCTCCGCGCAGGCCGGTGAGCGTCATGCGGTGCCGGGAGTGCGATGGTTTGCTGACCACCGCGACGGAACGCAAGCTCCGTCGGTGTGATGACTGCGCCCCAGAGATCGATCAGAGCCTGTATGAGTCCCTGCGTGAGTGGCGCACGGAGACGGCGCGGGAGATCGGCATGCCGGCGTTCGTGGTGTTGACGGATGCGACGTTGCTTGCGCTCGCCGAGTCGATGCCTGCGGGGCCGGAGGATTTGTTGAAGGTGCCGGGTATTGGGGCTGCGAAGATGCGCCGTCACGGTGAGGACATTCTGTCGGTTTTGTCTCAGTTCCGCTGACTGCTCCGTTGATCCTCGCAATGGCACGTCGCTGGCTGGTAGGTCACGGCTGAGGTTTCGGTGTCGATACTGATGCTGTGGTCGGCGCTGGGTGGCGGTGTACGCCGGTCGATGATGTGGAGCGCGTGTTGGACGGCGATGGCCGCCGCAACGCACGCTTGAGCGGTTTCTGGTGCGCTGAGGTGCGGACTGCTGAGTTCGGTGCGATCTTCTCGCAGTGGCCACGTGGTGGTGACGCATTCGCCGCAGGTCAGCGGCGAGCGTTCGTCGATGCCGGGGCTTTGGATGAATGGACCGATGCGTGCGTGGTCGTGGGCGAGGATGACGGGGAGCACCGGTACATCGAAGGCCGATAACTGGCTGAGCTCGTCCGGGCTGAGGCCGTCGTTGCGTACGTAAATCACGGCGTCGAGGCAGTGTGTCACATGACTGAGTTCGAGCGCTCCGATCACGGCGGTGTGGGGGTGGATGCGTTCGATGTGCCGTTGCAACGCGGTGGTGCGGTTGAGCCCTAGTTCGGTGATCCGTAGGGGTGTGGTTCCTAGGTCCCAGGGCTGTACGCGTTGGGTGTCTCCACTGAGGATCCGGCCGATCCCAGCGGCGGCGAGCCCGAACGCGATGTTCATTCCGCACCGGTCCAGCCCGTCGATCCATACGCTGCGGTGGTGACGCGAATAGGCGCCGGGTTTTTCTGTCCGCTCCGCGTCAGGTAGGTGCGGGGCGCGGTGGTAGCGGGCGTCGTTGGCGATCCGTTCACCGAGCAGCCCTGGTACAGGTAGCTCACTCGTATCGGTTTGGATGAGGTGTTCGATGTCGGTGAGGATTCCGCGGCGCCGTTGCGCTGTCGCTGCATCTGGCGAAGATAGTTGCGCATAGGGACGCTCGGGGAGCGTTGTGAGGAGCTGTTTGAGCCATGCGAGGTCTTCGGGCCGCACACCGGTGATGTGGGTTGCGTGGCAGCCGTCGCCAAAAGTGACGCGGCCGTCGGGGTATGCGAATACTCGGGCTCCGGGGGCGAGTACGTGTTGTTCTTCGTGTGTTTCAGCGACTGGTAGCGCGGTCATGTGTCCTCCGCTTATGTGGGGTTCTTGCAGTGAGGTGTCGTGTGGTTATCGTGGCATTTTCAGCGCGGTCACTGCTTTGTTATCCACAATTTCGGATGTCCACAGCGCACGTGTGCGGCGCATCGACAACAATGGGATGAGAACCCCCGTCGACCATTGGAGTTGCATTGTGAAAAGCGAGCAACGCATCACCGTAGACGACCAGCCTGTTCTGGTGCGCCGCTCGTCGCGGCGCTGGAAAACCGTGAGTGCGCGGTGGGAAGGCGGCGTTATGTGCCTTGCGGTTCCGGCAACGCTGAGTGATAAGCAAGTTGAATCGTGGGCGCGCAAGATGCGCAAGCGGCTTGGAAGCAAGCCTTCGGCGGCTCGCTCGGATGAGGCGCTGATGCGGCGCGCTGAAGAGATCTCTCACGAGGTGTTCGATGGCCGGGGCGTCCCGAGCTCGATTCGCTGGGTTACGAATCAACGGATGCGGTGGGGATCGGCGACGTTGTCTACCGGCGCGGTGCGAATTTCACATCTGCTTGAGCAGATGCCGCAGTGGGTCATCGATTACGTCATTGGGCACGAAATGGCGCACCTGATTGTGCCCAAAGATGGGCACGGCAAACGGTTCAAGGCGCTCGAGAGCAAGATTCCGCGTGCAGCGGAGGCTAAAGCGTTTCTTGACGGTGTTGTGTGGGCCCGCCGGCTTGGCGGGGACGAAGCCGGCGGGGTGGATCCCAACGGGGATGAACCCGCCGGAGATGAACCCGGCGGGGAACAGGTTTAAGCCCTACTTATCGGATGCGTCGCCGCTCGGTCCGTTGCTGTTTGGCTCGTCGCCGCTCGGTCCGTCGCCGTCGGTATCGCTGCCGCCGCTGCTAGACCCGCCGCCGTCAAGCCACGCGTTCATCGCGGCTTCGAAGTCTTCGTCGGACGCGTCGAGTAGCGCGCGGCGCTCGAAGTAGCCGGTTGGGTCATCGAGATCTTCGGCTGTCGGGAGGTTCGCGAGGTCAGCCCACGCTTCGTCGCGAGCCTGGTCGCCGCGCTCCTGCGTGATGAACTCCCACACAGCGGATGCATCACGGGCGCGACGCGGGCGCAACTCCAAACCAACCAGCCCCGCGAAAGCGAGTTCCTTAGGGCCACCGGTTGCGCGGCGTCGGCGGATCATTTCACGCAATGCCGGCGCTGACGGCAAACGCTGAGCAGCCTTCGTCACCACAGCATCAACCCAGCCTTCAATCAGAGCGAGCGTGGTCTCGAGCCGCGCGAGCGCCGCTTCTTGCTGAGGAGTCTTGGTTGGCTCCAACATCCCGGAGCTCAAAACCTCCTGGAACGAGGACGGATCGAACGGATCGATCCCGTCCAGCTGCTCGTGGATCGCCGAAGTGTTCATGCTGATGCCCTCAGCGAAGTCCTTCACGAGCCCCACCACGTGGTCTTCGAGCCACTCAACCGAGTTGAACAGGCGCACGGTCGCCGCTTCACGCAACGCAAGATACAGCAGGACTTCAAGATATGGCTGCGCCAGGCCCTCGCCGAAAGCCTTCGCGTTCGCGGGAACCAAAGTGAAACCGCGGCCCGCCATCGGAAGGCCAACGTCGGTTCCACCGATAGCCTCCGACGCCATCGTGCCTACAGCTTGGCCGAGCTGCGCACCGAACATCGTGGAACCCATCGACGTCAGGAATGAACCCGCCTGCCCCAGCAGTGCGCGAGCTTCCTCCGGCATCTGGTCGTTGAGTGACTGGCTCACGGCTTCAGAAGCACGGTGAGCCACAGGTTCGGTGAGGCGCTGCCAGCCCGGGAGCGTCTTCTTGATCCATTCGCCACGGCTCAGAACCTGCGGCTGCTCGGCAGGCGACTCGAATGAGGTGACTTCGTTGAGCCACAGGTCAGCCAAGTGTGCGGCTTCTTCGACGTCGTGGCGTTCCTCTCCGGTGACCTTCGGGTCATCGCTGCCCAGAACCTGCTGAGCCGACTCGGTCGCGATGCTCCAGTTCACGGGGCCCCCAGAGCCGCCCTGAGCCAGCGCCCCAAACAAGTGCTGCAGCTGGCCAAAGATCGCGTTGAAGTCCGGTTGCTGACGGTGATCGTCATCGTCGTCGCCGGAACCCATGCCAGCACCCATGCCTGGGCCCATATGCATTGAGAAACCCTGCGGGCCAGCGCCACCGAAAAGCTGGTTGAACATCTGACTTAGCGGGTCGCTCGGGCCGTTACCGTTGTCAGCGCCACCGTTGCCGGCGCCGTTTCCTGCACCATTGTCAGCGCCGTTGTTCTCGGCGTTGTCGTGGTTGTCGCGGTCGTCGTCGTGTGAGCGTGGATCGTCAGCCATACTCTTACGGTACCTGGCCGGGCGGGGGAGCGTGGGGTCGTTTCGCTTCTGGCACAGAGCCCGTTTGGTTCCGGCGAACGGCAGGCATGAAGGCGGGCTGTGTAGTCTTTTCTGTATGAGCACTGGCATGTCTGAAGTCCCGCACGCGGAGGGCCCGGAGGGACGGTCGTTGAGCGGCGACCAAGGGGAACCGCAAGCCACGACGCGTCGGCAACGTCGGCAGCGGCGGCAGCGCCGCGACGGCCGGCAACGGTATGGCGCGGGCGTCCAGTGGTTGTCGGGTATGGCGGCGATGGTTTTGTTGGTGCTTCCGTTTTCGTTGCCTACCGCGTACATGATTGAGAAGCCGGGGCCGGCAGTAGACACGGTGGGCGCGCTCGATGGCAAGGACATCATTTCGGTCGAGGGCCGCAAGACGTATGAGACGGATTCTTCGCTCGCGTTGACGACCGTGTCAGTTATTGGTGGGCCGGGCCGTCAGCCTACGGGCCTTGAGGCGCTGCTCGCCTGGGTGGATCCGGTTGCGGACATGCAGCCGCAGGAGTTTTATTACCCGCTGGGTGTCACGGTTGAGCAACGTAGCCGTGAGAGCAATCTTCAGATGACGAGTTCCCAGGTGACCGCTGAAGTGGCCGCGGTCAAGCACCTAGGGATCGATTTTTCGATGGAGACGCGCATCGTTGATTTCGCGGAGTCCTTTAACAATGGAGTGCTGCAAGCCAACGATGCGGTGGTCACCGTGGATGGTCAGCGCGTTTCGAGCGTGACTGAGGTCCAGAAAGCGGTCCAGGCCTCCAAGGCGGGAGATGACGGCGGCTCGGTTGAGCTGGGCATCGTACGCGATGGCAAGCAGATGAAAGTCACGGCCGCCACGAGGGTTTCGCCTGCTTCGGGTAAGCCGTCTTTGGGTGTTTATATCGCTGAGCATCCGCGGTTCCCGTTCAAGGTTTCGTATGCGATTGAGAACATCGGTGGCGCGTCTGCGGGCACGATGATGGCGTTGGGTTTGATCGATAAGCTCACCCCGGGTTCGTTGGCGGGGGATACGCAGGTGGCTGGCACGGGCACGATCGATGTGGACGGCAAGGTCGGCCCGATCGCTGGTGTTGCCCAGAAGATCGTTGGCGCGCGGAAGGCTGGCGCTGAGGTGTTCCTGACTCCGGAGCAGAACTGCGCGCAACTCAAGGGTCGGGTTCCGGATGGAATCAAGGCGTATTCGATGAAGACCCTGGATGATGCGGTGAAGATCCTCGAAGCGCTCGAGCAAGACAAGGAACCTGACGCACCACTGTGCGGTATTTAAACGAACAGCGCGGCATCTAGATGTCGCGGCGTGGAGCCTAGCTCGTATGTCTCCTCGGTAGAGCCGGGCCACGTCGTGTGGGCACAGCCTCAACGTCCGGTGTGTGTATGGTGTGAGCCGTTTGGCAGAATAGGAACATATGTGTCTGATCCCGAGCATGGCTTGGGCATCTGATGTGCTGTTCGTATTCGATTGAAGGATTGTCGTGACCTCAGGCCCCGCGTTCCCTTTCCCGTCCCGCGATTCTGGCGGGGGTGACAAGAATAGTTCCGGTTCACAGAATCGGAGTGAGAGCCCTAAGATCCCTGCGTTGCTACCCGCGCTGATTATTGTTGCGGCGCTCGTAGGGTTGTTTATTCTTTTCGCGCATTTTTACACCGACGTGCTGTGGTTTGATCAGCTCGGTTTCGGTAGCGTTTTCTGGACGAAGACTCTGACGCAGGTCGCTTTGTTCGCGATCGGTGCGGTGGTTATGGGCGGGGCTGTTTGGCTTCAGCTGAATAATGCGTGGCGTAAGCGTCCTAAGCGTCCAAGCTCGGCTGCCGGGCAGACGATGCGGATGTTGGAGGAGACTCCGATGTTCCGTCGCCTGGGTCTGATTGTGGTGCCTGTCCTGTTGGGTATTTTCTCGGGTGTCACGCTGACTTCGGGCTGGCAGGTTGTGCAGTTGTGGTTGCATAGGAAGCCTTTCGGTACGAAGGATCCAGAGTTCGGTTTGGACATCTCGTTCTTTGTGATGTCGTTGCCGTTCTTTGAGATGGTGGTTGCGTTCCTGATTTCGGTGACGCTGGTGAGCGGTATCGCTGGTGTGGTGGCGCACTATCTCACGGGTGGGGTTGCGTTCTCTGATTCGGGCAAGGTTTCGGTGACCCGTTCGGCGGGCTTGCAGCTGGGTATTTCTGGCGCGCTGGTTCTGTTGGCGTTTGGTCTGCGTTTTTGGCTTGAGTCTTACAGCACGGTTTTGAACCAGTTGGGCCGTGTCCCGGGTGCTTTGTATTCGGATGTTCATGCGGTGATTCCTACCAAGTTCATCCTTGCTGGTGCCGCGTTGATCGCTGCTGTGTTGTTTGTGGTCGCGGGTGTGCGTGGCAAGTGGCGTCTGCCGTTGATCGCTACCGCGATGTTGGCTGTCGTGGCGCTTGTGGCTGGTTTCGCTTTCCCTGCCGCGCTGGAGCAGTTCAAGGTCAAGCCTTCGCAGAAGTCGATGGAGCGTCCTTACATTCAGCGCAACATTGATGCGACGCGTGCGGCCTATGGCTTGGAAGATGTGAAGCTTCAGAATTACGACGCGAAGACTCAGCCTGAGAAGAACGCGTTGACGCGTGATGCGGCGACGACCACGAACATTCGTTTATTGGATCCGACTATTGTTTCGCCGACGTTTGCGCAGCTGCAGCAGCAGCGTGGCTACTACACGTTCCCGGACACGTTGGCGGTGGACCGTTACACGTTGGACGGTAAGTCTCAGGACACTGTGATCGCGGCGCGCGAGTTGGCTGTGAATTCGCAGACGGTGACGAACTCGTGGGTCAACCAGCACATCACGTATACGCATGGTTATGGCGTTGTTGCGGCGTACGGTAACAAGGTTTCCCAGACGGGTGACCCGCAGTTCATGTTGGAGAACATCCCGTCGCAGGGTGTCTTGGGTGACGATTCCACGTACGAGCCGCGTATTTACTTCGGCAAGTCTTCGCCCCAGTATTCGATTGTGGGCGGCCCTGAGGGATGGGAGCCGCGTGAGCTGGACCGTCCGGCAGGTTCGGACGGCAAGGGCGAGCGCCGTAATACGTTCTCGGGTGATGGTGGTCCGAACGTTGGTTCGTTCTTGAACAAGTTGTCGTATGCGATCAAGTTCGGTTCGATGGACATTCTGCTTTCGGGCGATGTGAACGCGGAATCGCAGATTCTGTATGACCGTCACCCGCAGGATCGCGTGAAGAAGGTTGCTCCGTTCCTCACGGTTGATACGGCGGCGTACCCGGCGATCATTGATGGCCGCGTGAAGTGGATTGTGGATGCGTACACGACCACGAATAACTACCCGTACTCGACCTCGCAGCAGCTGGGCGATGCGGTTCGTGACACGCTCACTCGCGCCCAAGGTGCTGGCGCGGATCAGTTTGCTGACAACGTGAACTACATCCGTAACTCGGTCAAGGCGACTGTCGATGCGTATGACGGTTCGGTTGATTTGTATGCATGGGAGCCGGACGAGCCTCTGTTGAAGGCGTGGTCTGGTGTGTTCCCGAACGCGATCAAGCCGATGAGCGAGATGTCGCCGAAGCTCATGGAGCACGTGCGTTATCCGGAGGACATGTTCAAGGTTCAGCGTGAGCTGCTCGGTAAGTACCACGTCGAGAAGGCTGATGACTTCTACGAGGGTAACGACGCCTGGCAGGTCCCGAACGATCCGACCGCTGGCGCGGAGAACCCGCCTAAGCAGCCGCCGTACTACATGTCGCTTCGTCTGCCGGGTGAGGATAAGGAGTCGTTCTCGTTGACGTCGAGCTTCATTCCGGAGCAGTCGGCGGGTTCGCGGAACCAACGTAACGTGATGTATGGCTTCATCGCGGCGAACGGTGATGCCGGCTCCGAGCCGGGCAAGATCAGTGAGGATTACGGCAAGATCACGTTGTTGAAGTTGCCTACGCAGACGACTGTTCCTGGCCCTGGTCAGGCTCAGCAGAACTTCAACTCGAACCCGTTGATTTCGAAGGATCTGAACTTGCTTTCGGGCGCGGGCGGTTCCACGAAGGTCATCAAGGGTAACTTGCTCTCCCTGCCTGTGGGTGGCGGTATTCTCTACGTCCAGCCTGTGTATGTTCAGTCGACGGGTGAGACGTCGTATCCGTCGCTGCGTAAGGTCCTGGTTTCGTATGGAAACTCGGTGGGCTACGCGGATTCGTTGTCGGAGGCTCTTGATCAGGTCTTCGGCGGCGACTCTGGCGCTCAGACCGGTGAGTCTGGTCCTATCAAGGGTGGCGGCTCGAAGGACGGCAAGGGCGGCGATTCCGCTCCGCTGGACGCGAACGCGCGACTTACGGATGCTTTGAACCGTGCGAACCAGGCCATCAAGGATGGCGAGGAAGCGCTCGGTAAGCAGGACTTCGCGGCGTACGGTAAGGCTCAGCAGGAGTTGCAGAAGGCGTTGGAGGACGCGACTGCGGCTGATGAGGAGTTGAACGGCACTGCGAACGATGCAGCTGATGGCGCCGCCGATGACGAGCAGGCAGATCAGCAGCCAGCTGATGAGTAAGCCGGCGGTTCAGCGTCCGATGCGGCAGCATCGTTGATCTGATGCGTGTGGGTGGGAACTCGGGTTGAGTTCCCACCCACAGCCAGTTAACGCGGTTTGCTTAGTTTGCTAGCGGGCATGTTTTGGTATCGGCAGAGTGACGAAACGCACGCTTGAATTGTTCACCTTCGATTTGCTTCCTGTTGTTGGGCTGTCCTATAGTGGAAAGCACGCCGCGGGGTGGAGCAGTTCGGTAGCTCGCCGGGCTCATAACCCGGAGGTCATAGGTTCAAATCCTATCCCCGCAACGAGAAAAACCCGGTATCTCAACGAAAAATCGCTGAGATACCGGGTTTTGTTTTGCCCAAAATGGCCCCAGGGGCCAGAAAAAGGGCCAGTTATTCTTCTTACAGGCTCATCCCATCGTCCTCACGCTGCAGAGCCTCGCTCGCCTCCATGACACGCGCGCGGTCTCTCACGAGCCGGTTCCCGTGAACACGCTCGACTTCGCGAACTTGCTCGGCCAGCATCTCAGAGGAGCGCGCAAACATCCGCTCGACACCAGCCTTCACGCGCTCGACCTTTTTCTGAGTTGCGTCGTCCACGTGTGGGCCGAGATGCTTCGCAAGATACCCCGCGCCCAACGTTGCGAAGCCTCTCGCTTGCTCGTCGGAGATCGAGGGTGCAGTCAAGGCCTTGTTGTAGAGCTCCTCTGCGAGAACCAGCTGTTCTCGCGCCACCCTCTGGAGGCGTTCAGCCTCAGCGATGCCCTGAGCGCGACCCTCCTGAAGCCCCTCAGCGTAGCCCTCACGGCGACCTTCCTCCCGTGCTGTTTCCCGTTCTCTTTTGACCTGCTTGCGAGCGAGATTGACGCGCACCATGTCATCGTCGAGACTCTCACGCTCAGCAGCGATTTCTTCGCGCATCTCGGCTAGCTCACCTCGATGCTTTGAGATGTCATTGTCGAAGTCACGGTGACGCTGCTGAAGCGCGCGTTTCGCGTCCTGCATCTCGGCATACACAGACTTCGAGTGCCCGGTCTCGTGTCTGAGTGGATCGACCTCACGCTCAATTTCCCAGCCGCGCTCGATCATCCACTCTTTGAGACCGTCGTGATACCTGCGGAACTTGGCCTGGCCGCTCATCTGTCGACCCTTGTCATCACGTACATCACGATGCGAACCATAGGCTCGGGAGAACTCAGTACGTAGCTGTCCCGGGCGCTTCGGATCAGGTGCAAACGGATCAGCGAGTAGCTGGATGTGCGGAGTAGATTCTGAGAACTGAACATCGGCTCCGAGGATCGCATCCCACCCGCCAGGAATCACCGCCTTCGCCAGGTACTCCACTGCGTCCTCGAAATAACGCATCGCCTCATCGTGGTCGCGTGCAACCCAGCGCGAGCGTCGCCCAACTTCATTGCCCTCGTCATCGAGAACAGGGTAAAAATCTTTGACTTCACGACACAAATTCTTCGGCAGGTGGAGAGCAAACATAGAGCTCGTCCAGGTACCACCGACCTCCTTTCCTGTCGCTGGATCATGTTTCGGTTCCTTTACTGGCGTGGATAGTTTTTCGAGCCGTTGCTCTCCGTAGGCGATGACCTCTTTCGGGTCTTCACACGGAACTAAATCACCCTGACCGTCATTCACTAGGGCGATGTTTAGGTGCTCATCTTCCACGACAATATTTGGGTTACGCGCGGCCCATCGAGCGATAGATTCTTCGCTCAGCTCGCGCATCATTTCATCGAGGATCGCGCCGCGCTCTCCGACCGCCTTTGTGTGCGTTACATGGAACCCTGTTCGTCCCACTTGGCTGCTCATCATCTCCTCCTCACTCGTCCACTTTGTTCTCTCGTTCGTTGGCGCAGTAGGGATGCAACCGGGGCCCCTGCTCACTGCGTTCGCTGCCCCTTCTCGCAGCCCCACTGCATCGCCGGGACAATGAGCTGGGACCCTGCTTCGCTGCCCACCCCATCGCCCCGGCGAACGACCCTCTGTCTTCCCGGTTCCCTCGCTTCGCTACCCGGCAAGACATAGTGTCTTTAACCCCGTAAAGACACTTCCGCTTCGCTCCAGTGTCACGGGGCTCCTGCGGAGGGCCGGGGGCTGAGGTCGAACCTGCGCTTGCTCGGTTCTTTCCACAGCCCCACAACCGGTCAGAACGATGGATGTACATCGTTATTACTGCCCGGTCCGTCGTAGCCTTCAGCTGAGGCCCACTGGGCCTCAGCATCCGACTCCTCCGAGGCGTCGCTCTCGGTGTTATTCACACCGAGAATTCGACGCATTTCATCAGCGATTGCAGGTTCGTTCAGAGTCTGAACGAGAGCCTGCAGCGCCTCCGTCGTGTCCGCAAAAACAAGAGCAGAAAGTGCCTCCCCGAGGGCGATTTTTGCGGACAACATTTCTTGCTTCTCCGCCTTCCTAAGCTTGCGCCGGAGGTCACGAGCTTCGGAGTTCTTGCGGTCCAGTTCTTGCCGAAGTTCGGCTGCGGTTTTAGTCATTGTCTTCACCTTCATTCTTGTTACAAGCTCCACGGTGATTTCACCGTGGACTTCTTCTTTTCTTCATTCGGTAGCACCGCCACGAAACCCCCGGCGCGGGGAACCGTAACGACGCGACCCGTACCCCCATCGACGATTTCATCTGATGGGGAAACACTGACGACCTCTAACATCGAGATCCGGTCTAGTTGGCCTTCGCGAGCTAGCTCTGCACTACGCATAAAACGTGCGGCTTCTCGATCAGCGCGAGCCTTTTCCTCTTCCTGCTGACGTTGCTCTTCTGCCAGTCGCTGGCGCTCTGCCTCCGCCGCGCGAGCCTGCTCCCGCTCCTGACGGCGCGCTCTTTCAGCCTCGAGCTCTTCTGCACTTGGTGGCGCAGGGAGAGCAGCCTGCTCTTTCTGCTTTTCTGCCTCTAACGCGAGATGCTGATCGCGCTCTGTCTCTGTGAGCGAGCACATCGATGCCCAGTCAGGGGAGTCGGAAAAATTTACATCTTTTGAGGCATCTGCGAGGTGGCCCATGAGCGCGCCAACTGCGCCCTCTGCGCTATGCGTCACCGTCTCGAGCTGACCAAAAGAAAGATCGAGAGTCTTCCGGTACTCACCCGTGCCCAACGTGATCGAGCGGGCGTCATCGAGACGACCCATAGTCGAAACTTCGTACTGGCGCTCGCCATCGACATGGTGGACCTGCACCTGAGCGGATAGCCTGCGGATGAATTGATCGAGCGCTTCGTCCACCGAGCCTTTGGCCCGCGTGTAGTAAAAGTACTCTTCGGGTGGGATGGTGGCGGTCAGGATAATCAGTCGTGGTGCCACTTCCTCCTTGTTGGCATAGCGAGCGCGCGCAGGCGATACATTCACCGGGTCGAGCAAAAGAAGCCAATCGTTGGCTTCCATCGCTGAGCCGCGCAAATCATCAAGGAGAATGACCTCCTGACCCTGCCAGTTATCGAGCGGGTTGGCTGTCGCCGCGCGGTATACGCTCCAGCGTTCCCCACCGTGGCGAGCCATCGTAATCGCCTGAGCGATGAATTTATTCGCCACGGCAGTTTTGCCCGTGCCCGCATGGCCATAAATAAAGAGAATGGTGGTTTGAAAATCTCCGTTCCGTAGCTTCGCAGCGGCTCTATATGCGCGCCGCTGACCGTAAGCGGCAAAAGCGTCATCGAGCAAGCGTTTATGTCGTGAGTACACTTCGAAAAGTTCGTCGGTGAGCACTACTTGTTCGTGAGAGATTTCGCCAGTCAGAATCTGATCGCGGAGGTACTCCACTTCCATCTTGGCTACCAGCTTCTTTACCTGCGCCGCGCCTTTACGCCATGCGACCTGCTTTTCTGCGAAGATCTCTACATAATCGCGGCCGCAGAGCGTGGCAACTTCTTCGGCTTGGTATTGATGCTTGGCAGGGTATTTCGCGTGGATGAGATAGGCCAACATGTTGTCGAAGGCATATCGACCAGACTTCCCCTTTTCCACGTACTGCGGTTCCACCCCGAGCGCCATTGCGATTTGCTCCAGGCTGGCTGAGCCCTTACGGTCAACGAATTTCACCAGTCCATGAACATGCCTTGGCTTGAGCTCCAGTACATAATCGCGCGACGCCCCATCCCAGACCTCTCTCATATCTTGGTCGTGGATGATCGCGTAGGATGATTCGATTTTGCACCCGATATCCTCTAGGCGCTGCACTAGGTGAGCGCCTAGCTCTTGAGCGTTGCTATCGAGGAGCGCGGCCGAACCCGGATCGGTTGCCCAGCTCCAATAGTCAGCCTTGAGTTGCTGAGTGTAAGCAATCAGCAGGGGATTGTTAACGCGAGCCGTCATCGCAGATCACCCCCGTGAAGGGGATCATTTAGACGAAAACCGTCTAACTGATACACAAATGACGCACTAAATGACGCACCGAAATCACGCGGTTTCATGACCTGGCTGAGGGGGGCCTGACGGCCCAGAATGCCGCGAGTTCTCGCGGTTTTTTGAAGTGCGCCGCAGTTGACAAGCCCCTGCGGCGCACGCGTTAAGTTGTCATTTAGAGCGAAAATCGCACAAAACTCTTGAGCGGGGAAAAACCGGGTTTTCATCGCGCCACCGCCTTTGAATCGGCGGTTTCAACGCGGTTCGCGTCGAGCCACGCGTGGAGGTCATCGAGCCGGTAGAGAGTTCGGCTGTGGACCTGGCCAACCCGAACAAAAGCGGGGCCAATCCCTTGAGTTCTCCAGTTAGCGAGGGTTCGCGGGCTCACGCCCAGCATCACTGCAGCTTCGTTGGCTGCGACAGAGAGAGTAGTTGTGTTTTCGAGCGCCTTCTGAGTAGGCATAGTTCACCCCTTGGGTGAACCTCGCCATGTCGGTCTAACGGCCCCCGCCCGCCATATTGGTTCGTCTGCTTCTGCTTGGCGAAATCCTCAGAGTCCGGTCGCTTGCTCTCTGTACCGGCAGTTTCTCAGCCTTGGAATTCTTTAACTGAGGCCCGCTTCAGCCTTGGCGCTTGTTGTATAAGTTTGTGCGCCAATCCTATCGCGTCTGTCAACTCGACGCAACTCCGGGGTTGATATGCTCTGCTAACCTTGACTTGAACCTATGACGGAAAGGGCCATTTATGGGACGGGTAGCGCTCAAACCGGGCGAGCATACGGCAGGGCAGATCAAGCCGGAACGACAGTCGAACGGCAGTTACCACGGACGCTTCTCACTGCGTCTCATGGACGGGAAGACCATCAGGCTCAAAGTCACCGCCCCGACCGTGGGTGAGTGGAGGACAAAAGCTATAGCCGCAGCAGAAGAAGCGCTCAGGGCCGCAGGCTCAGCTGGAACCTGGAAACCCACCTCACAGATGAGTCAGTACATCGAGCAGGTCAGCATGCCCGCTGTGCAGGCAAGCGCGCTCAGGGATCGTTCGAAAGCCAAGTATGAGCATCTGCTAAACATCCTCAGAGAGGAGTTCAGGGGATACTCAATCCACGACGCGACGAGGTTCCGCCGACTGGAAACGGTGCTCAAGGACATCGCGCGGGAGCGGGGAGCGGAGTCTGGACGAAATGCGCGGAACGTGTTGAGCAAGTGGGTCTTGCAACAGCTCATCCGGGATGAGGTGATCGTCGCCAACCCACTCGCAGGCATGTCGATCGACCTCGGTGCGGCTAAAAAGACCGGTAAGGCCCAGGGCGGCAAGGCCCTTACCTCCGACGAGTACGAGCGGGCGCTGGACTACCTCCTCTCGCTGGACGTTGAGGACGTACCCGCCCCGAAGCGGGGGCGCTTCACCACGGCAGACCGAGTGGAACACCGCCGAACGACGGTCGAGTTGACCCTCCTCCAGGCAACAACCGGTTTCAGAATCGGTGAAGCCCTTAGTCTCCGCCTCGATGAAGTCGAAGATGATGGGCAGCAGATCACTGTCACGGTACCTGCTGAGCGTTCCAAGACCCACCGGGGGCGTACGGTGCCCGTGCTTGACGCTCGCGTGGCTCAGAGGCTCAGGGAACGCGTGGAGCGCCGTCAAGAGGGTGTGCTGGTCTTCCCGGCCCCAGCAGTGCCCGACAGTGCGTGGGATCAAGCGAACGCTCAGAAAGCCGTCAAGAAGCTTCTCGGTGAGGTAGCGAGCGAGTGCTCGATCCCGGTGCTAACCGAGGTCTCCTCCCACGTCTGGAGGGCGACGCTCAACACCCGTGCGATGAACGCGGGCGTACCTGCCGAGACCCGAGCAGCGTATTTCGGCCACGACGCCGAGGTTAACCGTACGGCGTACACCGACGTACGAGACACATCCGGCCTCGTCGAAGCGCTCAGCAGATGAGAATCAAGGGGCCATTTACGGGGCCATTTATTCCGGGATACATCGCGTCAGTAAGCGCAACTCCAGTACACTAGACGGCGCTATTTCCGCTTATAATCAGGGAAAAAGACGGATGTTGTCAGGGGTAACGACTTATACGGTCGAATACCCCGGAGGTCAGAGGTTCAAATCCTCTCCCCGCAACGAGATAACAGCCCCAGATCAGGGATTCACTGATCTGGAGCTGTTCTGTTTAAACTCCGGAGCGCCTATGGGGCTTAAGGGCTTAAGGGG
>NZ_QFWG01000013.1 GCF_003143995.1 Pseudoglutamicibacter cumminsii
CAAAGCTCTATCCTAAAAGCGGTTGCGGCCCTAGCTTCGTTAGGGATTGTTTTCGCTGTTGTAGCCTGCGGTGGGTCTAAAGAGAATGCGGTACCGTCCAGTCCCGAAACCTCAGCGCAAATCACGATAGAAGGTTGGGAGCCGCTTCCGCGCGGCTCAACGGATTATGTTGGGATTATCCTCAGTCAAGAGCTCTGTGAGGGCGATGGGGCGGGTAGCCGGCTGATCGTCCAAAAGGGAATCTCTTCGTCGCGAACTGCGCAGACCCATTCGGATAATCTGTCCTTCGATCTTCAACAACAGGGTGTAGATGTGAAGACGCTTGAGGGACGGGAGATCAACGGAGAGGACGTCAAGGTCTCCCCCATTCACCCAAAAGTTCGAAGCTGAAGTTACCGGACCTTTAGTCTGACATCACCAAAACCTAGTGGCCGGATCCTTTGCATTCGGCACTTCCCGCTTCATGAATTTTCACCTGGCACGCCTTTGAGTCTCGCCGGTAGGATTTGGAAAAACGTTATTCATGTGAGATTGGATTTAAGGGATGGCACGCTTTTCCGTTTTGAGTAAGGCAGTGGCGGTATCCGGCCTCGCACTGTTGGCTCTCACCGCCTGCGCCGGAAACGAAGCTCCCGAAAAAACTGAAACTCCAACAAGCTCACAGTCGCTAACCGCAGAACAGACGCAGAAACCGGTTCAAGGCGAAACATTGGAAATCCAGCATCACCTGCGTATGCAGGTTCCAGATGGTTGGATGGCACTGACAGAGAATATCCCTGGACTCGACATCTATATCCTCATGGTTGTGCCAGCCGATGCTGATCAGGATGAGCTTGAGCTGAGAAACGGCTGGCCAGAATTCGCGTACCTGACCGTGATGGACTTCGGCGCTAAAGCCAAGAACGGGGCCGAGCGTTATTCGGCCGCGGCCATGGAAGAAGATGCTGAGAACAAGCGCGCATATTCTGACGTAACCGGAATCGAGCCCCGCCGCATCGGAGACTCGACGTTCTACGGCTACGAGGGGGTGCTCGCCCGAGTCGGAAAAACAGCACCATTCCAGTACTGGCACGCTGATGCGAATGGCGTGACGTACAAGGTCGAGATCCATGCCGATAACAACGGGGACATTCCAGCTGAACTCGAAGATGCCTTCAACTCACTCGAGTTTGAACGGGAGACCCTCGCTTCTCTTTGAACGGTAGTTCCCGCTGAAGGAGATCGCTCCTACACCCTTCTGGACGATGCCCTGAAGATAGGCATTTCGTTGGGCGTCGTCGGGGTCTTTGTCGTAGCCGAGGAAGTTCGGGTACTGCATGAACGCTTGCCTCTTAGCGAAGCGTTGCTTGATCCCCTCAGCGCTGCTCACCCAAGCGGTTCGTAGCGTTCCAGGAATTCGCTCATCTTGTTGAGCACGCGTTCCTTGACTTCGGCGCGGCTCTCGCCACCGGTGGTGTTACCGAAGAAGCTCATGCGCGGTAGCACCTTGCCGATGTCGGTTCCGATGCGGGGGACTTCCCCGGCGTCGAAGGCGCTCTCCATAAAGTCCCTCGCGGCAGGCTCGCGGAGGCGTTCCTCTTCAATGAGGGTTCCAAGTTCTTGTTCGCGGCGTTGGCTGATGAACGTGACCCACTGTTCGGCAACGCTCGCGTCCGTGTTGACGAGTTCGATGAAGTCCATGAACAGGTCTCGTTTATCGCGCAAGGTGGGGCTGGATTCAACTGCTTGCAGCACTTGTTCCTTGTACTGGTAGTCCGGAACTTGGGATTTCAGCATCGGTTCGCGGAACTTCTCAACCAGCATGAGGATGTAGTCGACGTTGACTTCCACTTGCCGCATCAGCTCGATCTCGAACACGAGTTCAAGCTGTTCCGGTTGCGGCTCGTTCGCGTCGTTGTCGGCACGCATCTCGTCTCGCACTGCGAGGTAGACGCTCTGCAGGTCTTGCAGGTCACGCGGGGTGAGGTCGTCATCGTCGGGGAACTCATCGAACCCGGCCAGCAGGTTCCTCAGCCGTAGGATCTCGCCGAAAATTTCAGCGAAGTGCCGCTGTTCGCTTTCGCTCGTAGGAACGCCGGCGCCGGGCGCGTGGAAGGCCAACATTTCCGCGACTTTGAGCCGGTACTGATCGAGGTAGTGCTCGTACGGCTCCAGTAGCGCGATGCCTTGCGCGTCAGCGTTCCCGAACAGGGCGAGCGCGTCTTCGGTGTTCTCTTGGAGGTCGCGGAAGCACACGATGTTCCCGTACCGCTTGACCTGGTTGAGGATGCGGTTGGTGCGTGAGAACGCCTGGATCAGCCCGTGGTATTTCAGGTTCTTGTCTACGTAGAGCGTGTTCAGCGTTGGCGCGTCGAAGCCGGTGAGGAACATGTTCACGACCAGCAGCAGGTCTACTCCGCGGTCTTTGACCCGCATGGAGAGGTCGCGGTAGTAGTTCTGGAAGTTGTCGCCGTTGGCGTCGTAGCTGGTGCCGAAAACCTGGTTGTAGTCGGCGATGGCGGTGTCAAGGAATTCGCGGTTCTCACCGCTGAGCCCGCGGGTGTCGAACCCTTCTTCTGCGAGAATTCCGGCTTCGGGGTCTTCGTTGGCTCCGTAGCTGAAGATCGTGGCGACTTTGAGCCGCTGATGTTCCGGCAGCTCGGCCTGTTGGGCTTTGAACTCGTTGTAGTAGAGCTTGGCGGCTTCCACGGATTGCACGGCCATCATCGCGTTGAAGCCGTTGACCCGCCGCTTGACTGTGATCGCTTCACCGCCTCTACCCGGTGTGCGAGCGACGTCTGCGGTGTTGGTTGTGACGGTGTGGATGTATGTGGTGTTCGTTTCGCCGGTTTCGGTTAGGCGGCGGGTGTGTTGGTTGAAGTGTTTCAGGATGTAGCTGGTGACGGCGCTGATGCGTTCGGGCGCCATGAGTGCCGCTTCTTCTTGCGTGCGGCTTGCTCCAGCAGTCTCACCCTGGCCGGCGCGCGCCAGCACGTTGTTGTAGGCGAGTTTGAATGGGAGGACGTTTTTGTCTTCGATCGCGTCAACGATTGTGTAGGTGTGGAGTTGTTCACCGAAGGTTTCTTCGGTGGTGCGCAGTACTACGCGGCCGTCGCGTGCGCCGTAGGATTTGCCGGCATTGTCTAGGAAAATCGGGGTTCCGGTGAATCCGAAGATGTTGTATTTTTTGAATTTTTTGGTGATCGCGTTGTGCATTTCACCGAATTGGGATCGGTGGCATTCGTCAAAGATGATCACCGTGTGTTCGTTGTAGATCGGGTGTTTCGCGTTCGCTGAAACAAAGTTGGAGAGTTTTTGGATGGTGGTGATGATGATGCGCGCGTTGGGGTCCCCCATTTGTTGGGTGAGGATTTTGGTGGAGGTGTTGGAGCTCGCGGCACCTTTTTTGAAGCTGTCGTATTCCCGCATGGTTTGGTAGTCGAGGTCTTTGCGGTCTACGACGAACAGGACTTTAGGGTTGCTGGGGAGTGCGGTGGCTAGTTGCGCGGTTTTGAAGCTGGCGAGTGTTTTGCCGGAGCCTGTGGTGTGCCAGATGTAGCCGCCGGCTTGGGTGGTGCCGAGCATTTTGTTGTTGGCGGCTACGTCGATGCGTTGGAGGATGCGTTCGGTCGCGGCGATTTGGTAGGGCCGCATGACGAGGAGGTTGCCGTCTTCGCGGAGTACGCAGTATTTGGTGAGGATGTTGAGGATGGTGTGTTTGGCGAAGAAGGTGCGGGTGAAGCCGTTCAGGTCTGGGATGACTTTGTTGTGGCTGTCTGCCCACCAGCAGGTGAAAGCCCACGTGTTGGGGGTGCGTTTGGTGTTGTCGGTTGGTTTGGGCCGGGTGGTGTTGGAGTAGTACTTGGTGAGTGTGCCGTTGGAGATGACGAACACTTGCACGTAGTCGAAGAGTCCGTGGCCTGCCCAGAGGGAATGGTTTTGGTAGCGGGCTATTTGGTTGAACGCTTCGCGGAGGTTGACTCCGCGGCGTTTGAGTTCGATGTGGATGAGTGGCAGCCCGTTGACGAGGATGGTGACGTCGTACCGGTTGGAGTGGGTCGCGGAGCCTGGGGTGGTTCCGGCGTCGACGGTGTATTGGTTGATGACTTGGAGTTTGTTGTTGTGGATGTGGGTTTTGTCGAGCAGCCGAATGTTTTTGGTGGTTCCGTCTTCGCGTTGTAGCAGTTGGGTGTTGGCGTTGTGGAGGCGCCAGGTTTTTTCTTTGGGTCCTTCGTTGGCGCTGGCGATGGAGGTTTCGAAGAACGTTTTCCATTCGACGTCGGTGAATTGGATGTTGTTCAGTGTTTCGAGTTGGGCGCGCAGGTTCGCGACGAGGGCGGCCTCGTCACGGATGTCAGCGTATTCGTAGGCTTGCGCCTGGAGTTGTGCAATGAGGGCGTCTTCGAGTTGCGCTTCAGACTGGTAGGTGTCCGATGCGGTGGTGTCGGCTTCGTAGGTGGCGACGACGGTCGCTTCGTCACTGACCGCGATGGGAGCGATCTTCCCGCGGTTCAGTTCCTCGACTGCGGATTTCTCCATTCTTGCCATTCCCCTACCCTGCTCTGCTAAACCTCAATTGGAAGCGAGTTTATGCCGCTTCTGGTTGCAGTTCTTTGAACGTCAATAGTTTGTCTCGATAGTACTCATACTGTTTCCGCCGAGCCTCAATCTCGGCAGGCAAACCGGACGACAAGTCGTTCACCAACGCATCAAACTTATCGAGGACATCCGCAATGCGTGTTTGTTCCGCCAGGGACGGTAACGCCAGCATGAGCCGGTTCAATACTTTCTGAGTCAGCGATGGAACGCCTCCAGCAGTATTCAAGCGACCTAAATCCTCCCGAACTAAGTAGTGGTAGAGGAATCGAGGGTGCAGTCGCGTTTCGTCGATTTCTGAATAGAAGCACGTGTCCACTGTCCATACGGGACCGTCGACATAGTAAACCGAAGATATCGAACCTTTTCGGGGTACGAGCACGGTTTTTCCAACGTAAGCAGCTCGTCCACATACGCCAGAACGCCACCGGAACCATACACCGGAACAGTTCCCGCACCGAGGTGTTTATAGTCTTTGCCATTCCGCAACCGGACAACGTCACCCATCGGTGTCCAGGTCGCCCCCCCATTTTCAGGGAAGGTCAGGAGCTGGTCGCGGTAGTGCTCGTACTGCTTCCGGCGAGCCTCGAGCTCAGCCTCGAGCTCAGCCTCGAGCTCAGCCTCGAGCTCAGTAAAAAGATCAAGAATCTTAACGATCTCCCGCTGGACCTCAATCGGCGGAACCGGGAGTACCAGTTTTGCAAGGTTCGCTGTCGATATTCTCCGGACTTTCGTCCCCGTCAGGTACCGAAGCTTCTGCTGATGGAACTCTTGCGTATTGAACCAGTAAGACACGAACTTTGGGTCTTGCTGATGCTCAAAAATAACCGCATCCGCACTCACTGCGACAGGGCTATCCCCTAGCCAGGCAACTGCTTTACCGACCGCTTCATCGTCCTCGCTCGTCGTCGCTATGACCAACGCACCTGGCTGAGCCTTACGCGCTTTCTCATATGTTAAATCGTTGAGGAAAGAGATAGTTTTAGACGCAGAGATGTTGTAAACGGTATGAATTTGACCGTAATGGATCCCCGGTTTTCCTGAATCAAACAGATCTTTGCGTTGAAACGTACCGCCCCTCACAAATGTTCCAACATCACCAAGCGCTTTATGCTCAACCCCGTTGGGGCAGAGTTCTTGGATCAGTTTTTCGATGCGGTTCATTTGGTTGCACCTGCTTCGAGTTCGGCGACGATCGCGTCGATGCTCGTGCGCAGCTCAGCCTGACGCTTCACGATTTCCGCGATTTCGGCGTTCAACGCCTCAATGTCGATCTTTTCCCGGGTGTCTTCCATCTCCACATACGAGCTCACAGACAGGTTGTAGTCGTTCGCCGCGATATCCTCAGCGCTCGCCCGCTTCGAGACGTACTGTTCCTCGCTACGTTCCGCGACCATCTCCACGATCTTGTCACGGTGCGACGGCGCCATCACATTATGTTTACCCTGCCGGACGAAGTCTTTCGACGCGTCAATAAACAAGACGTCGTTGTCCGTCTTGGACTTCTTCAACACGAGCACGCAAACAGCAATCGTGGTGCCAAAGAACATGTCCTCCGGCAACTGAATCACCGCATCGACATAGTTGTTATCCACCAAATATTTACGGATCTTCTGCTCTGTACCCCCGCGATACAAAACCCCAGGGAACTGCACCAACGCAGCCGTACCATCGACCGCAAGCCACGAAAGCACATGCATCGTGAACGCAAGATCTGCCTTCGTCACCGGCGCCAACACACCAGCCGGAGCGAACCGCACATCGTTAATCAGCAACGGATTATTCTTGCCCTCCCACCGTGTGGAATACGGCGGGTTAGACACAATCGCATCGAACGGCTGATCATCCCAATGCTGCGGATCAATCAACGTATCCCCATGCGCAATATTGAACTTGTCATAGTTCACGTCATGCAAAAACATGTTGATACGCGCCAAGTTATACGTAGTCAGGTTGATCTCCTGACCGTAATACCCCTGCCGCACACCATTAGGGCCCAGGACCTTCGCGAACTTAAGAAGTAGCGAACCCGAACCGACAGCCGGGTCATACACGCGCTGCACACTGTCCTTACCGATCACCGTCAAGCGCGCCAACAGTTCACTGACTTCCTGCGGGGTATAGTACTCGCCACCCGACTTACCGGCCTGCGAGGCATACATCTGCATCAGGTACTCGTAAGCGTCACCGAACATGTCGATGCCCTCATCGTGCTGCTCGCCCATATCCAGCTCACCGATCGCGTTAAGCAGCTTCCGCAGCTTCTCATTACGGCGCTCCACCGTGTTGCCCAAGCGAGTCGAGTTCACATCAAGATCATCGAACAGGCCCTTGAGGTCATCCTCGCTCGCATGCCCCACCGACGAACCCTCAATGCTCTGGAAAACCTTCTCCAGGGTCTCGTTCAGGTTCTCATCCTGCGCCGCCCGCTTGCGCACATTCACGAACAGCTGCGAGGGGAGGATGAAGAAACCCTTTTCATCCACCATCATTTGGCGGATCGGTTCAGCCTGCTCATCAGTGAGGTCCGCGTAACTGAAGCCTTCGCCCTCGTTCTTTTCGATGAAGGTAGCGAGGTTCTCCGAAATGAAGCGATAGAACAGCATTCCGAGCACGTAGCTCTTAAAATCCCAACCGTCCACCGCGCCGCGGAGCTCGTTCGCGACCTCCCAAATAGTCCTGTGCAAACGATCCCGCTGAACCTCACGCGACAAAGAACCCACAAAACCCTCAGCATCCATCAAGGCAGGCGAAAACAGCCCGAAAAAAGCATTTCTGTCAGGATACGCCAGCCCTCAACACCGAGAACAATGCGCCGCGCGATTGGGCGCGGTGCACGATGACGCCGGGGTTGCGACCACATCTTCGCGCCAGACTCCGCGCGTAGGGTTGTTGGCATGAGCACACCTAAAAATGTCCTTGTCATTGGCGGCCACGGACGGGTTGCCCTGCGCACGCTACCCTTGCTGACCAAAGCCGGCTACAACGTGGAAGCCCTCATCCGCAAGTCCGAGTACGAGGCGGACATCGTAGCGCTCGGTGCGCGGCCTCGCATTGCCGAGATGCTCTACTTCGACGACGCCGCGTGGGACGAGCTGCTACGCGACAAGGACGTCGTCATCTGGGCCGCGGGCAACGGTGGCCGCAACGGCGTCGACCAGACCTATGCCATCGACCGCGACGCTGCCATCGCATCGATCGACGCCGCCACCCGCGCCGCTAGCAAGCCCCGCTACCTCATGGTGAGCTTCGCGACCTCCTTCGTGCACCCCATCGACGAGGAAGATCCTTTCCACCACTATGTACTAGCCAAGCGCGCCACTGACGAACACCTGCAGGGCACCAACCTGGACTACGCCATCGCTGGCCCGGGCCTGCTCACCGATGAAGACGCACCGACGGGTATGCAACGCTTCAACCCCAACAACGGAGTACCGGAGAACACGGACACCAGCCGGGAACTGGTTGCACAGGTGCTGGCACACCTGGTTGATGCAGATCAGCTTCCAGAGGACCGGTTCATTGCGTTCAAGGATGGTCAAGACCCAGTAGCGAGCCTCTGAGCTACTTCCTACTGAGCTAGTTCCTGTTCATAGCGACGGTGCCGAGCGACTGATCACCTAGGTGACGGCGCTCGGCACCGTCGTTTTGGTTTTGAGCACTGAGAACGCCAGTAAGGCTCCCACTTACCCTTGGCTAGACAGGGACAAGAGTCAAGGATAAGCGTTATCCTTGGATACAGCATGCTTTTTCTCAAGGATAACTTTTATCCTTGAGAGAATGCATCGATTGTTGGAAGGCTAGTGCCTATGTCGTGGACAGCTAGGGAGTGGACCCCCTCTGACAATGCACGGCGCCCGCGCGACCGCTGGCACGGAACCTACTGGGCGTACCAACCGTTCTCACTCACCACACCTGAATGGCGCATCGACCCGGCAGTAGCGGCCGAAGCCGGGCGCGTGGAACGGCGCATCCGAAACCTGAAGTTTCACGACGCCGCAGGCAAACTCGAAGCCGTCTCCCGCCACCTTCTGCGTAGCGAAGCAGTCTCAAGCTCCTACATGGAAGGGCTACGGTCTAACGCACGAAACATCGTGGTCGAAGAGCTCAAACGACTCGAACAACCCACGAACAGCACCCTTGATGCTCGGAATCCGTCGGTAGCGGCAGAAGTCGCCGCCAACATCGCGGCCCTCACGAGCGCTGTTGAACGCCTCGGCGTAGCCGAAAACATCACGTGGGCTGACATCGAAAAGCTACAGACCGAACTGTTACCCCATCTGAGCGCCTCAGGTATTCGTGACAGGCAGAACTGGGTGGGCGGGAGCGAGATCCACCCAGGGGAAGCCGAGTTCATTCCTCCCACGGAAGACGCTCTAGTTCCCGCGGTTGAGGACCTCGTGGAATTCATGAGCGGCGCCGCCGTAGGGTGCCTTATCCAGGCCGGCCTGGTGCATGCGCAGTTCGAAACCCTGCACCCTTTCGCTGACGGCAACGGGCGCATCGGCCGCGCACTCATCCACACCGTACTTGTCCGGGGCGGCCTCACAGAAAGCTCCGTACTGCCCATCAGCCAGGTTCTACTCACACGCTCAGATGAATACATTTCCGGGCTCATGGCATTCCGCGGCATCCCGCACGGTGCTGAGCTCGCATCGGACGCTGAACCGGTCCGTGAGCTCAACGTCAGCGAAGGCATCAACGCATGGCTCCGGACATTCATCGCGGCCGCTGATGCCGCTGTGGATCTTGCGTCTGCGCTCAGGGATGAGCTCGACGAGTTTGAACGCGATGCCCGGGACATGGTCGCCACCTATGCCGAGCAGACCGGCAAACGAAAACCGCGCGAAGACTCAACCGTGTGGAAGATCCTTGATGTTCTACCCAAGCTCCCGATGCTCACCGTCGGCCTGGCAGCCCAACTAACCGGAACAACCACCACGTCAGCGAAGAACGCTCTTGACCATCTCTTGAAAACCGGGGTGCTTGAGCCACTCAATGTGGGAAAGGGGAAACGCGGCTTCGTTTCCAAAGACCTCATCGAATTGCTGGCATCCAGCTAGTCAGCGGTCGGCTTCGGCATCACCCGACGCAGCCGATGACCCATCGCCTCACGCAGGGCCTCGCGCGTCTTGGCGCTGAGCGCCTCGGCCCTGCCCAGCGTGGTGGTTGCCGGACTGGCAGCGTGGTGGCGGTTCGATGTGGAGTTCTCTTTAGACTGGCCGCTGCTGATTACCGGAGTGCTCCTGGTGACCGTGATGGCCACCGCTGTGGGCTACGCGATCGCTGTGACCCTACCGGCGATGCTGGCGCAGGTCGTCAGCCAGGTGATGGTGTTCTTCGTGCTCATGTTCTCCCCCGTGACCTTCCCGGTGGAACGGCTACCCGACTGGTACGCCCGAGTGCACAAGCTACTGCCGGTCATGCCCGCCGGGGACGTGATCCGCGCCGGACTGGTCTCTGACACCTACTCCGTCGGTGGGCAGGCTCTGCTGGTACTGGCGGCCTGGACCGTGGCAGGCATCGGGCTGACACTGCTGGCCCTGACGCGCAGGAAGTGACGGGACGAGGATGCTAGCGTAAAGGCATCGAGCGCCGATGTAGATCGGTGCACCTTACCCCACGACCCCGAGCTTCACGCTCGGGGTCGTTGTATTTCCGGGTAAGAATGGGATTCATGCGCCAGCGTCACCGTGGCTGGTTGTCGAGGTGGAGGATGATCCACCTCCCCACGGATGGGGTGTACTCCATGGTCATCGTGGAGCGGAACGTGTTCGGCCGCGCCACCACCTGCGGGCGGCCGTTCTCAACGAGGGTCACCTCGTTCTCAAAGAAATCGAAGGATGCGACAACTACCCCCGGCCGGTCAGGATGCTCCTGGATTTGTAGCGTGCGTTCGTCATAGGTGAGCCCGTCACCCACGTACCAGTTGCCCTTGGAATACGTCAGATGATTCACACTTGTGGCGTATAGCCAGCAGGTTTCACAGCTTGCCGACGCCACATCAGCTAGCGGCCGCGCCTTACCGGTCTGCCGAACATATTCTTGGGAAGCCATGAAGTACCGCACGGTCTCCTTGACGCCGGCTCGGTCGTTTTTCACATTCGGACTCAGCCGCGGGATAGGCACGTTCCGCGCAGGATGACTCAGCGTAGCTTTCTCATAGGGGCCCGACGGCTGGGTCAGCTTTGAAAGGTCAGGTTTCAGCCCGCCGTTACTCGGGTGATTACGCGGCGCCGAATAGCTCGGTGCCGGCGTCGTTTGACTCTGATGCTGCTGGTTCTAATGCTGTTGCGTCGGAGTCTGCTGCGGCTGCCCCTGCTGACCTTGTTGCTGCGGCTGACCCTGCTGCTGTTGAGGCATCATCTGCTGACTTTGGCCCTGCTCCTGCTGTGGCGCATCGTTATTGCTTTGGGAACAGCTGGCCAAGCCAACACTGAGGAGGACGGCGGAGAGGGCGGCGGTGGTGCGACGCATGCGGAGCCTTTCGAACTCAAAAGCGGCGGGGTGCGGACCCACGATTTTTATTTCACCACAGCCACGCGAATGAGCACCATACTTCCCTTAGACACGGAATCGCGTCGCACACTCCTAATTGACATTCCAAAGCTCTAGAGTTTCCCAATTCGCAGGAGCACCCGTTCGCGAAAGTGGAACCACATCATTGTGTGGATAGGTGTTCAGAAGTCGAGGCAAACGGCTACCTTCCGACAGCCCCAACTCACGGTTCAAATACTGAACCATAGTGAGCTGGCCGAACAGTCTATTCACCACACTCCGCACAGCTTGCATCGTGGGGTGATTGTTCAGCTTGGGTTTGATGTCGAAAGTACGGTTATACATGCGAGCGTGGTGAGCAGCAAGGTTACGAAGAATGTTGAGTGATTTGAGCCAAGATTCCAGTTGAGCAGCGTTCAAGCCGCACCCAGCGGCGATCGCGGCACGTGCCCTGTTGGGAGCCATACCGAAAAGATGCGAGGCCATGCCCCAGTCCATGATTTCGACAGCCGCCCATACCGGAAGCTGTCCTCCATACTTTGCCCGATGGTGATGAACGAAATCCTCTTTTGACTTCGCAAGCTCCCGCTCGAAACGTGAAATCCACACGCTGTATACGACCCTGCCCTGCTTGTCGCGTTGAGCCGCCCGTGCACCCAGTTTTTCTGGTTTCAAGTAGATCAAAGGGTCAATGGCACCCAGTTCATGCCCAAGCATGGCCCTCACTGCCAGCTCGAGCCTATCCAGTTCGGTAAAGACTGCCCGCCGCAATCTTTCGTCGAACCTATACAAGTCAAGCACCAGATCAAACGAAGCCTCATCAATAAAATCATCCAGCGGCATTCTCTTATCCGGTGTACGACGGCGCATTGGATACCAATAACCAGACAGCCGGTAATAGCTGATCCGAGATAGATGCTGTTCCGCCATGTTCGTATCAGCTATGTGCATCCCCCGAGCTTGGAGCACGTTAACCAATTCGGAGACAGTCTTGAAATGCTTCATCGCAACCGTTAGTCCTCTTCTAGAAAAGACTCTCGAGAAAAGAAAAGACCGGCCCTGGGCTCCCGCGAAAGCGGGTAGCGGTACCGGTCATGTTGCGTTCGATTCTACTGATACTCCTGCCACTACGGCAACCCTCGTGTGATGGACAGCATCGCTCTGCTCCGCGATGTGCTTGGTGGTGAAACTTGGGAACGCGCCAGCACGAACCACAGACACAAGATTTGCGGACACATGCGCGAGCGGCGGCCGCGGATAGAAACTTATCCGGGGCCGCCGCTTCGATAGTGTGCAGGCGTCAGTCACATCACGCGGACGTGATTCTCACCCTCCAAGCGCGAGTTCTGCAGCACAGGCAACTTCTCGCGTGCAGGCGCCACCGCATCAAGATCAAGATCGACTACCAGCAGTTCAACGTCGCTTCCCGCCGATGCGATCATGTTGCCGTCCGGACCCGCCACAAAGGAATGCCCCACACCGTTCGGGGAACCAGGAGTCGACTCCGCCCCGGTCACCGCCGTATCCGCCTGGTCGCACCCGACCACAAATGCCGTCGCATCCAAGGCGCGCGCACGGCCCAACAGTTGAAGCTGCTCAACCTTGCCTTCGCCCGAGCCCCACGAAATCGAGCACACAATCACATCAGCACCTGCGCGTGCCAACGAGGTGTACAAGGCCGGGAACCGCACGTCATAACAGATCGTCAAACCTACGGTGACACCGTCAATGTTCACCGCAACAAGATCATCCCCCGGAACCACCGCATCGGACTCCTTGTGTCCGAACGCATCGAAGAGGTGAATCTTGTCGTAATGCGCCTCGACCTTTTCGCCGGCAGCATCGACGCCCGTCACGAACAACGTATTGATGACGCGGCCGCCGCCACCCGGGCGGAACATGCCCACAGCCACCACCACGCCAGCTTCAGCCGCCAGCTCACGCACACGCTGAGCAAACGGACCATCCAACTCCTCCGCGGCATCGGCCAGGTTGCTACCGAACGGGACCATCGTCGCCTCCGGGAACACCACCAGCCGCGCCCCCTGCTCAGTAGCGTCCGCAACGTTGCGCTGAATCAGGTCCAGGTTCTTCTGCTTATCCGAGCTCGAATTGATCTGAGCGATTGCTACCTTCACTGAACTTCCTTCCTCACCCCAGCTACTGCGCCGGTTCTTGTCGACACAAACGTTGACCTGCTATGAACATCTAAATAGCGAAAGGCTAGGGTTGAAACTATGGCTAAACTTGTTGGTCCGGCTGCCCGCATCGCCGCATACGAACGATTGCGGGAGCTCGTGCTCACTGACCCTGAAGTACAGGGAACCTTCCTCACCGAAGCCACCTTGGTGGAACGGCTGGGGCTTTCGCGAACCCCAATCCGCGAAGCCCTCATCATGCTCGCCGCCGATGAATTCGTTGAGTTGATCCCCCACCGCGGTGCGTACGTTCCGCCGACAACAGCCAAGAACGTCCGCGACACTTTCGCGATGCGGTCCCTCATCGAAGAGCACTGTGCCCGCGCGACCATCGCCGCCGACACCGTGCCCCGCGCCGCGATGCGAACCCTCCTAGCCGAACAAGAAGCCCTCGACATCGCAACCGCGAACCGTAAAGAGTTCATCTCGATCGACCAGGCCTTCCACGCCGCCCTCGTCAACGCCGCAGACAACGCCGTCATGTCGCAGATGTACCACAAGCTGCGCGTCACCCACATGCGTTTCGGTATCAGCGCGGCCATGAATGAGGGCCGTTTTCAAGAGGTCCTGCGTGAACACCACGCCATCTTCGACGCCCTTGACGCCGGCGATGCAGACGCCGCAGTCGCCGCGATCCGTGACCACATCACCATCACCCGGGATATCCTCCTCGGCCAGCTTGACCGTGGGAAGAGCTTCCCCTGGTAACAGCGGCGGTCACGGACCGCGGAACCGCAGCTGATCTTTAGTTCTCCGCGATGACCGGGCGGGACTTGTGGATGGACTCGAGGTATTCGTAGTCCTCTTCCACGTTGTTGTCGCGACCCATGACCAAACCGATGATGGTCACGCTGCAGGCGACCGCCAAGTAGAGAGCGACGAAGACCCAGGTTCCGGTCTTATCGAGCAGCAGCGTAAACATTGCCGGAGCGATAGCACCACCCAGAACACCGGCGATGGTGTACGCCAGGGATGCGCCCGTGTAACGCAGACGTGGGTGGAACTGCTCGATCACGAATGCCGCTTGTGGGCCGTACATGAACGAGTGGAAGAACAGACCAATCGGGATACCCACGTACATCCACAGGGTTGGGTTGGTGTGTAGCAGGAGGAAGAAAATGAAGCCCCACGTTGCCGCCGCCACAGCGGAAACACCGTAGACCCAGCGGCGATTGATCTTGTCCGAGATGTGCCCAGCCAGCGGGATACAAACCAGCTGGAAAACGGAACCGATCATGACAGCCGACAACACCATCGTGCGTTCAAGATCCAAAACCAGCGTGCCGTAAGCCAGCGTGAACACGGTGAACAGCGCGTACGTCACGTCCGGGCCGATGCGGGAAAGGATCGCGGAAACCAGCTGCTTAGGCTCAGACTTGAGTAGCTCGGTGATCGGCTTCTCTGGCTTGTCGCCGGATTCCTCCACGGCGCGGAACACCGGGGTGTCCTCCAGCTTGAGGCGAATCCACAAACCGAAAGCGACCAGCAGCGCAGAAACCAGGAACGCTACACGCCAACCCCATGACATGAACTGATCGTTCGTGAGGACGAGGGAAAGCAGCGCGAAAGCACCGTTAGCGAGCAGGTTACCTGCAGGAGGGCCAACCTGTGCAGCGGAAGACCAGAAGCCGCGGCGTTCAGGCTCTCCGTACTCACCGGAGAGCAAGACGGCGCCGCCCCACTCGCCACCAACGCCAACGCCCTGCGCGAAGCGCAACAGCACCAGGATGATCGGAGCGGCAACACCAATCTGAGCATAGGTTGGCAGAACACCAATCAGGACGGTCGCGATACCAATCAGAATCAGTGTCCACACCAGGATGTTCTTACGGCCCACCCGGTCACCGAGGCGACCGAAAACGATGCCGCCAACCGGGCGCGAAATGTAACCCACCGCGTACGTGGAGAACGCCAGCAAGACGCCGGTCATCGGGTCATCGGTAGGGAAAAACAGTTGCGGGAAGACGATGGCCGCGGCGGCGGAGTAGATCGCGAAGTCGTACCACTCCAGCGTGGTTCCGCTCAGACTCGCCACGAAGGCCTTGTACAAATCTTTCTTTGAAACTTCCGGCTTTGCGTTAGCCGGACTAGGCGTCGAGCTCACTTCGAACAACCTTTCGTTAGTGAAGCAGATCACAGGTATCGTTGATTATATACAAGTTGTATACAAGAATGAACTCTGAGATTCTAAACCCGACGGCGCACACGAAAAAGCCCGAAAGGACGCATGAAAATGACCACGCTTAGCTTCGAACTACCTGACGGATCAACCGAAACAATCAACGTCAAGAAGCTCCTCAACGCCGGCTACGCGGGCCGCAATCAGGAGGACGTCCAGGCCCATATCGATGAACTTGCCGAGCTCGCGTTCCTGCCCCAACCACCATCCCATCGCTATACCCTGTGTCCCCTTACCTCGCGCAACAGACCGAGGTTGTCGATGTCCAGCACAACAAGACATCCGGCGAAGCCGAGTGGGCCATCATCTTCACGGCCAACGACGTCTTGCTCACGGTGGCATGCGACCACACCGACCGTGCGTTGGAAGAGCACGGCGTCGCCTGGAGCAAGAACGCGTCTCCAGACGTGCTGGGCAAGAAGGCATGGCGTCTGAAGGACGTTGAAGAAAACCTCGACGCCATCCGACTGGAGGCTTTTGTCACGGACGCCGACGGCAACGAAAAGCAGATCCAGAACGGAACCCTAGCTGAACTCTTGCCACCAAAGTATTGGATTGAGAAGCTCACCGAACGCGGCGACGCCGAAGAAGGAACCATCTTGATCTCCGGCACCATCCCTATGGACGGCGAGGTCGACCAGTTCGCGAACGCATGGCGCGTAGCGATGACTAACCCAGACACTGGCGACAGCATCGAAATCGCCTACACCGTCAAGCCGATGCCAGAACCAATCGGCTAAACCGAACCACGCAGCCTCAGCCGACCGACCGTCGGTCTTGGGCTTGCATGGTTGTACAAGACAACACAGCACATGACAACACAGCACAACAGCGGTGGCCCCTCCAAAGAGGGGCCACCGCTTCGTTGTCAGCTAGCTACTGCTAGCGTGAGTTTCACTGCTTACGTGGTCGCCTCAATAGGAACAACCCACCCGTAAGCAACGTGGCCGCAATCGCGAGGAAGCCTGCAACCTCCACACCAGTTCGAGCCAGTCCCTTTTCAGGAACCCCCGGTTTCTCCGGGGTAGGAGCAGGTGTTGGTTCGTCACCTGGCTCTGGGGACGGTTCAGGCGTCGGCTCCTCGCTTGGCTCCGGCGTTGGCTCCGGCGTTGGCTCCGGCGTTGGCTCAGGCGTTGGCTCCGGAGTCGGTTCCTCGCTTGGCTCCGGCGTCGGGTCCTCGCTTGGCTCCGGAGTCGGTTCCTCGCTTGGTTCCGGGGTTGGCTCAGGTGTTGGCTCAGGTGTTGGCTCCGGTTCACGTGTATTCGTGACCGTTACCTCGAAGACGCCGCCGGCGTCCGCAACCTCGACCTGCGAGGTGTAGCCCTCAACCGAGTCTTCCTTCACTGTGTAGCTGACCGGCTCGTCATCGACCACGGCTGGAAGCGATTCAAACGTGTGCTTCCAGTCATTTGCGGCTGAAAGCACAACCTTCTCGCCCACCGGGGTGCTTTTATCTCCCTGCTGGCGCATCAACTGCACCTGCACCGAGTCCGGAGTCTCCGTAAGAGTCTCGCCGTTCTCGTCCTTCCACACCTTCTCAACGCTGACGTCGACAGGCGTACGCACCGTGAACTGCGCAGACGTACGCATCCGCAGTTTCGTGTTCTCAGCGCGACCCACGGCCTTGTTGACAACAACATCGCCATGCTGGGCTTGATGCAGCTCAGTCTTCACGATGATCGTCTGCGTATCCCCAAATGCCAGCGGGGCTTCGGTGATAATACGGAGCGCGGTCGCGTCCTCCTTCACACCCTCTTCCCAGATGTCAGACGGCGTTCCGGTGCCGCCATTGACCTTGGCATTCGGGTCTTCATCAATCTCAGCTGGATCCACAGTGGTGCTGTAGACCTTAGCGCCTTCAGCACCTTCAACTCCGGTCACCTTGAGCGTGCCATCAAACTTCGAACCCTGGGAATCATCGTTTGACGGAAGCACATCGATCACGTCAGTGAGGTTCGAACGTGTCGGGTCATTCGAGGTCAGGTTAAGCGTCCATTCGTTAGCCGCAACACCGTTCCGAGTCGTCTCAACAACAGGCGTTTCAACGTTTTTCTTCAGCGACGTGTAGCCGGCCCGCGGCACCGTCACCTTAGCTGTCGCCTTGCGGGTCTGGCCCTGGCTCGATGCCGCGACCTCGTTGGTGTAAACCGCTCCAGGCTTTGCGTCCTTAGGCAACTTCGCCTTGTAGTTAATGACGTAAGCGTTGCCGTCCTCAAAGACGCGGATATTAGGTTCAACGTCGTCCTTCGTCCACGTCAAAACCTGCTGGCCGTTAGCGTTGGTCTTCACGTCAGGCTCAACGTCAGCGCTACCCGGAACATACTCCATGCCCGCCGGCAGGGTGTCTTCAATAACCACCTGATCCTTAGGCATGTTCGCAACCTCGGATTCGAGGCCATAACGAATCGTATAGTCAGCTTCCTCACCCGGACCATACTCCGGCTGGGCCACGTCCTTGACTACAACAGGCAACGAGGGAACCACGCGCAGAAGGTCACGCCCCGGGCCTGCATATGGATAGCGGACCCCGTCAGTGATAACGCCAGGGGATGCGAACCCCGGAGTGATCTCCCGTTCGTTAGTGACGCGGTCATAAGCAATCTTCGCGTCAAGACCCATCGTCCAGTCGGTTCGTGTCTCGTTGAGAACAGAAGTCCACGCCCACACGTCTGCGCCAATCTCTACGTCATCGTGAATCTTCTGTTCGATAACCAGGTAGAAGTATGACTGTGCGAGCTTCGACAAGTGGCCCTTATCGCGAGGCACACGCAGCTTGACCGCCTTCACCGTGGAGAGGTCTGCCGGCTTGGTGTAGCTCCAGCCGTCTTTTTCATCTTTCCCTTCATCAAACGGGGTTTCTTCGGTTCCGCATTTGAAAAGGTTAGGGTCCTCAACCTCACCCGTGTAGTAGAGGATCTTGAGGTCGTCCACGTTTTCGCCATAGTAGACGTTCGGCTTCGCGTAGGGGTCAGCAACAACACGGGCGTTGACGAAATCGACGCGCTCGGTATCGAGGGTGTTACAAATCCAGTTGTCAGAGAAGCCCTCAACGCGCGGAGGGGCGATTCCGGACACCGACATCACAGTAGCGCCCACGGGTGCGCGAGACGTATCAGACCATCCGATACCTGGGTATGCCTTCGGGTACTGCGACCCAACAACCCATGCCCCCGTCCAGTTGCCGCGGATCATCGGGGCGCGGTTCTGGTTGTTCGACGGGTCGTCCTCACTCGTTGAACCGTCGACGGCGGTGTACGTCGGCGTCGATGCCTTCAGCGTCACGTTGGTGTTTCGGTTCGAATCAGATCCGGAGGCCTTATACGGAACCTTGACACGCAGCTCTCCAGCGGCGATAACCTCGCGCGGATGCTTCGGCTGAACCTGCGGCAAACGAACACCATTCGAGTCAAGCTCCGGGCGCTTCGAAACATAGTCCAGATCAGACAACGTCAATCGGAAGGTGTTCGTCTCAGGGTCAACCAGAGTGAACTCGCATGTAGGGAAGTTAGCGGTCTGCTCTTGCGGCTTACCCGGCGCTGAGTACGGATAACCAGAATGCACGCGATCAATAGGCGCGCACGCTACATCCTGCGTAGTGATTCTTTCACCGCGGACACCATTGATCGTGATGTCATAACTCACGCTTTCCGGGCCTGCCGCCGAGCCCGTTGAATGCACCAACGAGAACGGGAAAGACATGACCTGGTAAGTGTCTGGCTGACCAGTCAATGAGCTCGGTGCACCAGCGTCGAACTTAGCGTCCATGATGAACGGTGCGACGATCGGGATCTCCGGTAGCTCAGCTTCAAGACCCCGGAAGGTTGCCTTCGCAGAGACCTTCGACTCAGCCGGGCCATCAACCTTGACGCCCGACAACACCATCTGAGCGGTACCCTCATCGCGCTCACCGATGTCGCACGTCAGGGTGCGCTTATCTTCTGAAATCTTTGAAGCACCCTGATCGCCACTGAGGCATTCAGCGGGGATCTCGCCAAAGTGCGCGTTCTTCACCGTGACAGTCAGGAGGTTGCCAGTGGTTGGATCATTGCCTGGCGCCGGTGCCGAATCGTTGATGTCCAGGTGCCACACCATAGAAAGAACATCGAGACCCGAGGTAACGACCTCTGGCTGGTCCTTCCACACACCTTCTAGCTCATACGCTTTGGTGCCACCGCTTTTATCGGCGCTACCAAAGGCATAAACCGTTTGCGAAGCGAAAACCATGATGACCGCGATAAACGCGGCGAGAACCGCGAACACGGTTCCACGTGTTGAACGGTTTGCGAAGATTGGCCGCACCATTGAGCCCCATCCTTCAGTTACCTACCAAGACTCGTGCTGAAAAATCTGCCGTAGGAAGGTTTCCTGCAATGCGATCCTCTTCAACACGGGACTAATAATAGTGACACCACATGGGGTATTACAAGAATAGGACAAGCTGATTCACAGGTTTGATCACGTCAAGTTCGGCGCATCCCACAGGTTGAGCTTGGTCCCGATCCCCTTCTCTACAGCGTTCCGGTACACCTCAGTCGCCCACGCAACGTCCTCAACCGGCCGCCCAGGTAGGCGGGCATCGCCATGAAACGTCGGTCGGGGCCGTCGGCCGGCATGTCCTCAAACTCGGGTTCTTTGGGGAAGCTGATCATCGCGCCGTGCGACATCGCGTTCGCGCCCGCCATCCGGAAGTCCCCGCGCCGCAGTAGCACGAGTGTCTCTTCCATCACGTCCACGCACCGCGCCATGTCGGTCACCCCCGCGGCGATAATGTCGGGTTCATTCAGGTACAGAAAATCGATGCGGGATTCGGACATGAGGTTCACTCTCCTGCAAGCGTTCGGGCTCATTCCCGTCCACGCCGGCCACCGGCTGCTCGCCGGTGGTAGCCAACCCGGCGTCGTTGCACTCTACGCCTGGCCGGGGTGCGCCTCAATGGGTTGCCGCGGCAGGTTACGCGCGCCGACGACGTGCGCTGCAGGTGTTCTGGGGTGCGGGCCGCCGCGGGGGTTGGCTACTCGCCCGCGGTGATGAGGATCGCCGCGTTATGCCCACCAAAGCCGAACGAGTTCGACAAAACCGCCGTGTTACTTTCCGGGGTCATGCGGCGCGCTTCGCGCACGATGGCGAGCTCCGGGAACGCTGGATCGTCGAGGTTGATGGTCGGTGGGATGACCCCCTCCCGCAGCGAACACACACTGATCACTGCCTCGAGGACTCCCGCGGCACCCAGCAGGTGGCCGGTCGAGGACTTGGTCGCGGTGATCGGGAGGTGGGTTGGGTGCCCTGCGCCGCCGAACACTGCGTTGAGGGCAGCGGCCTCCGCCGCGTCCCCTGCCACCGTCCCGGTTCCGTGCGCGTTTACGTGACCTATAGCGCCACCATCGGGAGCGCCCGTGGCGAACTGTTCCGGTGTAATCCCGGCGTCAGTGAGGGCCGCGCGCATCGCGGAGGCGGCACCGCGACCATCGGGCAGGGGCGCCGTCGCGTGGTGGGCGTCAGAAGAGGCACCGTAGCCCGCGAGCTCCGCGAGCGCGTGTGCCCCGCGGTCGCGGGCAACGGTTTCACGTTCCAGAACCACCGCGGCAGCACCGGCGGAGACCACAAACCCCGTTCGGCGGCGGTCAAACGGGCGCGAGGCCAGCTCAGGGTGATCTTCGTAGCCCGCGGCGAGCGCCCGAACGTTCGCGTTGGAGGACACGTTGATCGGGTTCACGCAGTCCTCCACACCGACCACGATCGCGGCGTCCGCATACCCGTGACGTAGCGCGCGCATCGCCTCCCCCAGCGCGACGGCACCGGAAGCACACGTCGCCGAAACCGCACGAGCCGGCCCCGTGACCCCGTACCGCTGGCTGATGAGTGCGGCAGGAGCATCGGGGGCGCCGTGCATCGTGAGGCTCAACGGGACGCCGCGTTGCCCGCGTTGTTCGAACGCGAGCGCCGCCTGATGATGCGGCCGCAACGGCCCTGAGCCGGTCGCCACCACGACCATGACCCGCGATGGATCCCACGGCAAGGCGACGTTTGGTTCGCCGGAGCCGGGCAAGTGAATCCCGGCCTGGGTGAGCGCCTGGTCAGCGGCGGCGATGGCCCACACGTGCATGTCGTCGAGCCGGCGCGCGAGCTGCCGGTCCACGTAGTCTTCGCGGTTGAAGCCGCGGACCTGCCCGCCGATGCGCACCCCGAGTTCACGGGCGTGCGGGGTTTCGAACTCCTCGCCCTCCAGAACGCGGATGCCGCTACGGCCGTTGACGACGGAGTCCCGCACCTCAGGGACGGTCAGCCCGCTCGGGGTGATCGCGCCGAGGCCGGTGATCGTAACTTTCTCGTGCGTCACAAGCGTTGTACCCCTTCACCGTTCGTTCGGGCGGTCGTGCTGGAGCGAAGCAGTTCGGCGAGTTCGGTGGTCTTGATTTTGCCGCCCACCGTTCGCGGCAGCCGCGACACCACGTAGTACTGCGCCGGAACGAACTGCGGCGCCAGCCGCTCCCGGCCCCACTCACGCAACGCGGCCTTGGTCAGGAGGGGGTTGACGCGGGTGCCGCCCAACGCACTGCCGTTCAGTCCCACCCCGAAGTCTTCGACGGCGAGCGCGAGCACCGTACCCAGCGTCGCATCCGGCAACCCGACCGCAACCGCATCGAACGCTTGGCCGTCCACGGTCAGGTCGGCGTAGGCGCGGGTGACTTCCGGGAGCGCGACTTTGTGTCCGCCGGTGTTGATGATGTCGCCCGCACGGCCCACCACCTGGACCTGTCGCCGGCCGTTCACGATGCGCACGCGGCCTTGGTCGCCGACGCTCGCCCAGCCGCGCTCATCCAGCAGGTGGGCGCCGCCGATTACGTATCCGTCCGAGGCCGATGCGGCACGCACCCAGATCGTGCCTAGATCAGAAGAACCCAGCTCACTGTTCCCGCCCCGTTCAGCGTCACGCACGGGCGCGCCGTTCTCGTCGCGGATCTGCACGTCGACCCCGTCATAGACCTCGTGCCATCCGGGGTGGCTAGGTATTCCTTGCCCGATGAACCCGATTTCCGCGGCGCCGTAATAGCTGATGAGTTCGGTGTTCGGGAGCACGGCGGTGAGTTCGTGGCGGAGGTTTTCGGGGAGGTCGGCGCCGCCCACAACGATCAGCTCCAGCCGCGCAAACAGTTTCGGGGTGCGGGTGGCTTGGGTGATGATGCCGCGTAGCATCGCTGGAACGGTGACGATTCGGGTGATCCTTTCGCGCGCTACCCGCTCCCCCAGGTCGGCGAGCGCCAATCCGTCGGTGTGGCTGTTGGAAAGGTGGATGGTGCCGCCGGTCGCAAACGCTTCCACGGCGGCGTAGAGGGTGAGTGAGTAAGCGAACGGTCCCGGCGCGAACGTGACCACGCGCGGCCCCACCCGGAGGCGCGACCCGAGCTCGCCCTTCGGTACGTATCCGTCTTCAGGCCCCACTCCGAGGTGCCGTTTCGAGACCTCGAGGTTCGCCCGGTATTGCCCGCGGGTTTTCAGGAACGCTTTCGGCGCGGCTGTGGTTCCGGAGGAGAACAGCATGAGGAAAGGTTCGTCATCGGGACGGGAAGCGTCGGGGCGGTCGCCCGGCACTTCCCCCGCGGCGCCGTCCCAGGCGGCATCCGATTCAGCATCAACCGCGTGCTCGAGGTTCCGGAACTCTGTGATCGTGCAGACGATCCCGCCCCAGTCCTCGCCGCACTCTTCATCCAGGGCTTCACGGAGGGTTGCGGCGGCTTGCCCGCCATCGACGATCACCACGCCGATCCCCGCCGCCCGCACGATGTTGCGCTGATGCTCGACCGGCCACCGCGGGTCAATCGCCGCGAAAACATGTTCGGAGCCAGCGAGCGCCGCCATAATCCGTGCCGCCTCAAACGCCGATGTGGTGCACACCGCGGTCACCGGCCGCGCTACCGCAGCCGGACCTACAGACCCAGCCGACCCTGTCGTCGGCGGTGTTTCCAACCGGACTTTGCGGTGCAGCCAGTTAGCGGCCGCGATGATGCGAGGGCTTTCGTCCACTAGCTCGCGGTAGGTGAGCGCACAGTTTTCGCTCGTGATCGCGGGCCACGTGGGGTGCGCGGCGGCGGTTTCGTGGATGGAGCGGGTGATGGGCACGGGGCTATCTTATGCGTGTGCTGCGCCGCGGTCCGCTTCAGTACGGTGCAGCGTGCTTTCGAGGTGTTGCGTCATGGCTTCGCCGACCGCGGCCATGTGGAACGCGGTGGTGAGCTGGCTGCCGTTGAACGTGTAGAACCGCTTGGTTTGGTTGACGGTTTTCGCGGTGCTGGAGTTCACGATGCGGGATTCGGTGAGCTCGAGCGTCCCGTTCGTGGGGTTGTAGGTGCCTTCGAGCAGTTCGGTTTGTCCGGTGGGTTGCGCGAGGATCAGTTCGACGTGGTCGGTGGCGCTGAAGCGGAGGTATCCGGTTTCCACGTGCATGGGCGCCCCGCCGGGCGATGTGGTTTTCTGTTCGACCTTGACGAACGGCTTGCCGGGTACGCCGGTGAAGGTCAGGGTTTCGTTGTATTCGAAGCCGTCGATGGTGGGATAGTAGCCGCGGCCGGAGCCGCTCCACGCGCCAAGGTGTTCGGCGAACGGTGCAGCAAACTCATGCAGGTCCATGCTCTGAATCTACCTGGAGGGATAGCGGCGGGCCATGAAGATGTAGCGGCCCGCCGCTACTACCTACCGAGCCGCGCGAGCGATATCGAACAAGCTCGCCGGCATCGGGCGTTCAAGTTCCCAAGTGATCTGCATCGGTTTCTCCCCTGAATGCTTCACATAGCGGGCGTTACCGAGGCACGTGTACGGTTCCGTTCCGATCTCACCGTTCTTCGCCTTACGCACGAACAGCACCACGTTCGAGCCTTCCGATTCGTGGTTGATGTACCGCTGCCCGGTAGGCGAACCTTCCCGCGTGACGCTTTGCGATTCCCAGTGGAACAGCGTGTCCGTCAGCGCGTAGTCGTGATACATCGTAGTCGGCGAATAATCGGCCTCCGATTTCTTCAACGTCACCAGCAAAATATCCGTCTGCAATTCCGGAACCCATTTCACGCCCTCGCGGATACTGCCGGGTTTCTCCGAGTTCAGCGACCCCACACCCAGACCCGCAAGCAGCTCCTCACGCGAATAGGTCGCGTGACTTCTGATCGGCTGGGTCTCAAGCCCGCCCGACAACGGCCGAGGAACAGCCCTCGAAACCACTTCGCGGAACTGCATGATCTGCGCCAGCTCGTCCCTCACGAACCGGGCGTTCAGAAGCTCCGTCAGCCCAGCTGCAACCCCATTCTCATGACCCGTCGGCCAGAACGAGTAGTACAGCATCAACGCAACAGGATCCTGCAGCAACTCAGGCGTGACCTTGCCGCTGTTCAATACGCGCAGATATCCCTCAAAACGGACCGGGTCGTCCACATGCACAAACTTGTTAGCCCGCTGCAGCAGCTTGCTTTCGGCTTCGGTCGGACGGAACGAGCTCCGCCCATTCGCCCATGCTTCATATTGAACCCACGCGTTCGGTCCTTTATCGCCGAGGTATATGCGGGTCGCTCCCGGATTATATACCGACGGCAGGTCGCGATCGGACCGCTCCAAATAGTCCTTGAGGTGCAGGCCGGCTTTCACCTCAGCCGCCGTGCTCATCTGGCGCACATCCGCCAGGAAGTCCTTGGTGCTCATCGTCACCTGGCTCCGAAGGTTAGCGACAACCTCCTTCTGCGTGACCTCATCGAGCACAATCTGACACCCCGCCGGCAGCATCGGGAAATTATGCTCCGCAGAACGTTGCAACTGTTTCCGGTCCTGACCGGTGAGTGCGTGCAGCTTGATATCGAAGCGGAAGTTCTTGTGCTGGTGACCCACAAAATCCAGGACCGTCAGGACGCTCTTGTCTTTCGCTCGGCGCAGGCCGCGGCCCAGCTGCTGGATGAAGATGGTCGCAGACTGGGTGGGCCGCATCATCAGGACCGTGTCAATAGCTGGCAGGTCGAAGCCCTCGTTGAAAACATCGACCGCCATGAGGCAGCTCAACTCGCCTGTGGCGAGCTGTTTGATCGCTTGGTCGCGGTCCTCGCGCGAGGTCTTGCCCGTGACAACGCCCGATGGGATGCCGGCCTGGTTGAAAACCTCGGCCATGTAGTTGGCGTGGTCAACAGAGACGCAGAAGCCGAGGGCTTTCATGTTGCTGGTGTCGGTCACGATCTCGCGGGTGGCTTGAATGATTTTCTTGGCTCGCTGATCGTTGCCGGTATAGAGACGGTCCAGGTCCGCAACCCTGTAGCCGCCGGCAGTGAACTGGGCGCCGGATAGGTCCACGCCATCGGCGATGCCGAAGTAGTGGAAAGGAACCAGAAGGTCGTTGTCCAACGCCGTCCAGAGTCGGAGTTCGCTCGCGATCCGGCCGTCAAAGTATTGGCCCACGATGTTCTGGCCGTCCATCCGCTCAGGAGTCGCGGTCAACCCCAGGAACTCTTTGCACCCATCGAAATGCTGGATGACGCGTTCGTACGTGGCGCCGGCACTGTGGTGGAATTCGTCGATGATCACCACATCGAAGTGATCGCGGTCCAGCTTGGTAAAGACCGCTTCCTGCGACAGGGTCTGGATGGATGCGAACACGTGGTCCCACTTGGTAGGCCGGTAGTTCCCGCCCAACAGCTCGCCGAAAGAGCCGTCGCCGAGAACGTCACGGAAGGTCCGCAGGGATTGCTCCAGGATTTCACGACGATGCGCAACGAACAGCAGCCGGGGTCGTGGGCCCTTGGTGTTTTCGCACAGGCGGCGGTAGTCCAGTGCAGCGATCACGGTTTTGCCGGTACCGGTGGCCGCAACCACGAGGTTGCGGTGCCGGTTGAGGACTTCGCGTTCGTGTTGGAGGTCGTCCAGGATGATCGCCTGGTGCGGGTACGGGCGAACATCCAGGTTCGTGGCCAACAGCGAGTCCGGAACCTTGTCCGCGGCGCCGTTGTTGAGTGCTTGCTGGAGCCGTTCCCCATCCTTTTCAGGGATGTAGGGTTCGAAGATCGGCGACTGCCAATAGCTTTCAAACGTGGCCTCGAACTTTTCGACCAGCGCTGGGGTCTGGATGTTGGAAACCCGCACGTTCCATTCGAGCCCGTCCACCATCGCCGCTTTGCTGAGGTTGGAGCTTCCGATGTAGCCGGTGTGGAAGCCGGTGTTGCGGCGGAAGACCCACGCTTTGGCGTGCAGGCGGGTGGTTTGGGTGTCGTAGCTGATGCGGACTTCGGCGCCGCACTCATTCACCAGATAGTCCAGGGCGCGTTTCTCGGTTGCACCCATATAGGTGGTGGTGAGGAGACGGACCGGGACTCCGCGCCGGTTGAGCTCTTGAAGTTCCTGAGCGATCAGGCGGATGCCGGACCAGCGAACGAAAGACATCACCACATCGACGGCGTCAGCGCTGAGCATTTCAGTTTTAAGCTCCGGGCCAAGGCGGGGGTCGCCTTGCGCGTTGGTCAGTAGCGCGACTTCGGAGATCGGGATCGACGGCGACTGCGGCGCCTTGTGAGGTGGTTTCGCGGTGCTCAACAGTTGCTGGGGTTTAGGCCCCTCGATGTGCTCGCCGAGGCTCACGGAACTCATGGTGGCCAGAAGCCTGTTCACGAAATCGATGCGTTCTTCTTCGCCGCTGATCTGCTGGAGCTCTTGTTCGAGGCGTTCCGCAACGAAGCGGGCCGCGACGTGCGGGAAGTCGGCCCTGTCAACCTTGCCAATCTGCGTTTCAAGGGCGGTCGCATCCAGGGCACGCCGCAGGTCCCTGGTCACCAGGTCTTCGCGCAGACCTACCAAGAGAGGGTCTACAAACTCATCACTCATCGGTGTCGCCAAAACGTTCAGACTCCTGAAACACGAAGCGCGGCCAGCCCGCGGCGAACGACCCTATAAGGTCCCTGGTTCTAAAGAACAATTAGATCTAACTTACGTCACCCGCAGCGGCACCCGCAGTACCTGACAATATTGCGAAGTTTTGCCCATCCACGGCCCACCGCCCACCGATGATCCTCCCCACGTGGCACAGTGGAAACATCCAACACCCAGCGATACACCGAGGAGCCCCCGATGCGAAACCCGAGCGCCTTCACCGACCTCACCGGAATCGATCTGCCGTTCGTCGGCGCGCCGATGGCCGGCACCTCTACCCCGCAGCTCGCCGCGGCCGTCAGCAATGCCGGAGGGCTCGGTTCTCTTGGTTTGGCGGGTAAGAGTGTTGACCAGGTTCGCGAGGCCGTCCGCGAACTCAAAACCCTCACCACCCGGCCGTTCAATCTGAACTTCTTCTGCCACGCCGAACCCCACCGGGACCCCGCCGTCGAATCCGCATGGATCGACTATCTGACCCCGCTCTTCGACTCACTCGACACCCAGCCACCAGCAGAACTCAGCCCGTCCTATGACTCGTTCCTCGGCGATACCGCGATGCTCCAGCTACTCCTGGAGGAAAAGCCCGCCGTTGTTAGCTTCCACTTCGGTGTCCCAGACGCCGCCACCATCAACGCCCTGCACGACGCCGGAATCCTGTTGATGGCCTCAGCCACTAACCCTGAAGAGGAGCGCGTGATCGAGGAAGCGGGCCTGGATGCGGTCATCGCCCAGGGGATCGAAGCCGGCGGTCACCGGGGCATCTTCAACGAGAACGGTTCCGATGAACAGACCCCTACCGCGGCCCTCGTTGAGCAGATCGCCTCAACAACACAGCTGCCGGTGGTCGCAGCGGGCGGCATCATGACCCGCGAGCACGCCGAACACATGTTCAGCCTCGGGGCAGCCGCCGTGCAGGCCGGCACCGCACTCATCACGACCCCTGAATCCATGGCCAAAGACTCCTACCGCGATGCTCTGGTGCAGGCCGCGCAGACCGCTCAGCGCGCTGGTGGCGGCGCTGAGACTCACTTGACGCGCGTGTTCTCGGGGCGGCCAGCCCGCGGACTCTCTACCGCGTTCATGGACTTCGCTCAAGCGCCCGATGCGCCAACTCCGCCGGTCTTCCCCGTCGCCTACTCGGCGAATAAAGTGCTGTCTGCCGCGGCCGCGAAAAGCGGCACCCCAGGGATGGCACCACACTGGTCCGGCGCCAATGTACACCTGATTCAGCCGCGCCCGGCAGCGGAAGTCACCCGCGCCATCGGGCGCGATCGATAACCCCGAGACACCTACACAGTAGCCACACTGCAAGCAGTCAAGGACTGCCGCGGGGCGGCGATAATTTTGCCGGTCCACCCGGAAATCTCCGCGGTGATCAGCCCGCCCGGGGTCCCCTCGGCGAGGAACAGCTCAATCGACCTCGGTGTGGCCATATCCTTCAGGCTCTTGAAATACACCGCAGCCAACCCGCGGTGACACCATCTAACCTACGCCACAACCTACAGCTCGTAGCGGAACTAAACGTCAACAGATATAATTATCTGTAAGCGCTTTGTTTCACGTACTGGAGGTGAACGCATGCGTCCGATCACCCCATCTACCGCCGCCCGCGCGGGCCTGTCCCGCGCCGGGCTCTACCGGGCCGCAGAATCTGGCGCCATGACGTGGGTCGCACGCGGGATCTACCTTCCCGAGGACGCGCCAGTCGCCGACTGGGGCATGATCGAAGCTGCAACCCGACGCCCCGAGTCGACGATCTGTCTCACTTCTGCACTCGCCTACCATGACTTAACTGACGCGATCCCTGACACGCTCAACATCGCGATCCCCCGCGGCACCCGCTCCCCCACAACCGAGCAGGCGATCACATGGCACCAGTTCGACGCCGAAACCTTCGACCTCGGCCGCGAAGAAATACCTATCGAAGGTACAGACCTGCGGATCGGACTCTATTCCCCTGAACGGTGCATCACTGACGCTTTCCGACTGCGCGGCCAGCTCGGCTACGAGACCGCGCGAGACGCCCTCAAAGAATGGTTGCGTCGCGGCGGCAAACCCAACACCCTGATGCAGATCGCCCTGCAACTCCCCCGGGCCAAGACCCCACTCCTCCAAGCCCTGGAGCTGCTGACATGACACATGGCGACGATGTCTTCCACACCCTCCAAGCCAAAGCTCGTTCGACAGCGAGCAAAACAGGAGCGCCGACTCCCACTCAGGAATATATGATTCGCCACCTCCATGAGTCATTCCTTGACCGATTGGGGCGTAGCGGACACGGAGACGACTTCGTACTCAAGGGAGGAATCCTGCTCGCAGCGTATGGCGTCCGCCGTCCCACAAAGGATGCGGACGCTAACGCCATCAACGCAGACGTGACTCCACAGCACCTCGGCCTCGTTGTCGCCGACCTCGCCCAGCAGTCCGCTGATGACGGGGTTATATTCGACATCGCGAGCATCACAGTTCAGGAGATCCGAGAACATCCCACCTATCCCGGCTATCGAGTACGTGTGAAAGCATCCATCGGGCCATGGAAAGGCACCTCGGCATGGGATGTTTCAACTGGGGATCCCATCATTCCCCCACCGCAGCTCGTGACAATCGATCGGTTACTCGGTGAACCGCTACAGCTGCTGGGTTACGCCGCCGAGACAACAATCGCTGAGAAAGCAGTCACTATATTGGAAAGAGGCATCACTAGTACGCGGTGGCGCGACTACGTCGACATCGTCCAACTCTGCAGGCAAGGGTTCGACCCACAAGAACTACGGCGATCGGCCGAAGCCGTCGCTCAGTACCGCGGCGTCTCCCTTGAACCCGTCGGTCCACATCTGAAAGGCTACGGCGCTGTCAGCCAGTCCAAGTGGGCTGCCTGGCGTCGAAAGGAGCACCTCGAGCACGCATGCGAAGCCGAACTCGACGACCAAGTCACGCTCGTTGCCCACTTCATTGATCCGGTTTTTACCTCCGAGCCTTAGGTTTCACTTCCCGGCAGCCAACCAAACACCGCCTAGTCGATGCACCCGACCTCCTGGCCAGCCCCGGCCTGGCCTGCTCTGGCCTGGCCTGCTCTGGCACGGCCTGATCTGGCCTAGCTTCTAGTGGGTCGAAGAGCTTATTCTCTAGTGCAAGGATTCAGCACATCACCCGAGGAGATTCCATGATCATTGAAACCCCTCAGGGCACCTGGACACCCAAGGTCACTTTGGACCACGACGCCGCCGGCGCCCAGTCACGCGCACAGTCGGCGTGCCCACACGAGAAGGTCGCCAAGATGGTGGCTCACTCCACTGAACCGCCAAGTGACGCCGAAAACTATGAGGCGCCCGGCGGCCGGCTGTTCGATAACCCGGTGCTCTACGACAACATCTTCGGCTGGGACGCGAGCGAAGAACTCGACTTCATCACCTCCACCACCAACGCTGACCGGCTCGTAGAATTCGGCTGCGGTTCGGGCCGCGTGTTGCTTCCGTTGCTGGAGCGCGGCTACGAAGTGGACGGCATCGACTCCTCAAGCGACGCCCTCATCCACCTCAGCGAGGCAGCGGCCGAACGGAAAACGAAACACACGCCGCGCCTGATCCTCGGCGACCTCACCGAGGTCGCGCTCCTGCCCACATACCCGGGGGCTTTCTCCGCGCTCAACACCGTACGGTGCCTGCCCACCCCGGAACTGGTCGCCGCCCACCTGCGGCGCGCCGCGATGAGCGTGACCACCGGCGGCAAGTACCTCATCCACCTCGATTCCTTCGGCACGGACCTGACCGAACGTCCCCAGCCCGGTGAATACGGCGATTGGGAAGGCTTCGGAGACCCAGCCGAGAACCCTGAATACCAAAACATCACGGTACGTTGGGAGTTGGCGAAACGGGAACCCCGCGACGGCTACGACCTCGAAACTGAACGAGTACGAGTCTGGAACGGTGACGAACTCATCGTCGATGAACTCCTGCTTCAGCTCTCCTTGTCGATCTCGGGCTGGCACGATCTCTTCACCGCCGAGGGGCTGTGGACGGTGCACAGCGTTGTCGACGAAGACGAGTTCCAACCGCTCGATGCGCAACAACAGCGGGCGGCCGAAAGCGGCAACTACTGGTTCATTCTGGAACGCACAGACCGCGCAGTCCCACCGCTCTACAGCGCCTAAACACAGCGCCTAAACACGGCGCTTAAAAAGGGAACGGGTGCGGCTTCGGACGCACCCGTTCCACGCTTCTACCTGCACCCGCCTCAGCCGGCGTGCGTCAACCACCCGGCAGGAGGATCTTGTGTAGCTCCGCCATGCTCGTAGCGACCTGACCTGGGTGCGCGGCATCGATCTGTTCACGCGTTGCCGCGCCCCACGTCACACCCACGGTGTCCACGCCGGCGGCGTTGCCCGCCTGAATATCGGTAGGCGCATCCCCCACATAAACAGCGCCACCCGCACCGCCGACCGGCTCTGCACCCACCAACTCGAGCGCCTTCAACACCGGATCGGGTGCCGGTTTATGCCGTTCAACATCACCGTTACCCACCAGCGGGCTCAGCTCCGGCAAACCACACACCCGCAGGCCGCGCCGCGCCATCTCCGGCAGCTTCGCCGTGACAACACCCACGGTGCAACCAGCCGCTTCAAGATCAGCCAACACCCGGTCCACGCCAGGGAACGGGGCCACCGCATCGTCATGCATCTCTTGGTTGAACTTCCGGTACACAGCAACCCACTCATCGGCGGCATCCTCACCGGCGACAGGGCGGAACGTGTCCTCCAGAGTCAACCCGATCCACGACTTCATGACCTCATCATCCGGGGCCTGCACCCCGAAATGCTCAAACGTGCGGTGGAACGTCGCCACAATCAACGGGATCGTGTTGATCAGCGTCCCATCCAAATCGAACAGCACAGTTTTCCAGCGCGGTGCATCCGCCACAATGGCCACGTCCTCTCCAGCTACGGTTTCCAGTCCGCCTACGAGTTTAGGTATTCGTCCACGGTCATGAGCGTGAGCATCGGGTTGAAGCAGTCCATGATCGCCATCGCCTGGTCGTGCACTTCTTTGGTTCCGCCGCCGCACGCGTCCGTCAGCACCGTAACCCACTTGCCGGCGTCCACGGCACCCAGCGCGGTCCCGATCACGCAGCAGTCCGTCGCCACGCCCGCCAACACCAGGCGGTCATAGTCCTTGGTCATTTCAGCGAGCTGTTCGCCCCACTTGGAGAACGTCGGCATCGACAACACCTGGTCGCCCTCGCACACCGGGGAGGTCAGGTCCCACACCGCGGATTCAGGCTCAGCGCGGCATTCGTCCCAGCGGTCGTAATAGTCAGCCCACGCGCCATGCTCTTCCGGGTCCCGCACAAAGCGAGTCCAAATCACCGGCGAACCATCCCGCTCACGCAGCCGCGCCATCGCCTGCTCAACCTCGGCATAATTCGAAACACCCCACTGCCCATCCTGGTCAGCGAAAATGTTCTGCATATCAATAAAAACCAGCGCCCCCTTCCGCGGTGCGCGCGGCTGGGTTGCCGGAACAGAAGCATCCGATGCGGTAGTCATCAATCCTCAACCTTCCAGTTCAGTGGCGGGTTTAGTTTCATCCGCGGGTGTGGTTTCAACGGCGGGTTTAGTTTCAGCTGCGGAGTCAGCCTCAGCGGCCGCTTCAGCTTCTGCCTGCTGGCGCGCCGCCTTCCGTGTACGCAACAAGCCCGTCGGCACAGGCAACTTATACATCAGCATATAAAGGACCCCGGCACCGAGGATCCCAGCCACGAAACCAAGGTCACCCACCGAACGGGACAGGTCCGCGAACGGCCCCACCAGCAGCTCGGTGTCCCAAAACAGCATCGATATCAGGCATCCGCCGATCCACGCGAAGAAACCCCACTCGAACCGGCGGCCAGTGTTATACAACTCCACCGAGCTGTCCACGGCGGGTTTACGCATCCGCAAGTAATAGTCCAACAGCAACACCGTGCTGAACGGGACCACTAAGTAAGCGAGCACCGAAAGGAAGTTGTAGAAACCGCCGTACGGGTCCTTCTGCATCAGCAGCGTCATCCCGAGGCTCACCACGGCCACGATGACCACCGCAACAATACGGCTCACCGGAACCTTCAACGTCAGGAGCGACAATGCGCCGCCGTACAGGTTCATCGCGCTCACCGGGATCGTGGAAAGCACCACCGTGATCATCGCGACCGGTGCCCACGAACCCGTCAACTGCGCCAGCGCAGGGATCGCATCCAGCTCACCCGCGAAACTGGAAACCAGCACGCCGATGCTACCCAGCCAGGTCAACGCGAGGAAGCTGCCGCCAGCGGTGTAGAGCACAACCTTCGAATGAGGGGTGCGGCGAGGCAGATACCGGGAGAAATCCGATGCAAACGGAGTCCAGGTCATCACGTACGCGAAAAAGAAACCAGCGAACGTAAACCAGCCCGCAACCGGGCCCATGTAGCTGCCCGCATCGGGGTTGGAAGCAAGCGTGACGTCAGCCTCCCGCATCGAAAGCACAGAGATCACCAAGAACAACACCGTCAGCACAACGGTGGCCACCTTATTCACGACGTGCACCACGTTGTGGCCCCACACCGCGAACACCGCCTGCACCGCGAACATGAGTGCCGCGGCGAGCGCAAAGTTGATGTCCACCAAAACTTGCAGCGCGATCACCGCGAACACCGTGTTCACGGCCGTCCACCCGATCGCGGAAACGATAGTGAGCAGGGTGATCGGCAGGTAGTTCCCGTAGAAACCCATCGGACCGCGGCCCTGCACCTGTTGCGGAACACCCAGCTTGCTACCAATACCGGCCAGCAACCCCATCACAAGAACACCGCACAACGTTCCGGCGGCGACCGCGGTGAGGCCCTGCACCACCGACAAGCCGAAGTGCGCCGAGAAGAAACCGGACACCATGACCGCGAGCACCATATTCGCGGCAAACCAGAGTGTGAACTGGCTTCGCGGGCTGCCGTGCCTCTCTACATCGGGGATCTGTTCTGTACCGTACGGCTCCGCTTTGGTGAGCGATGTACCGTATGTTGCTTCGCCGGAGGTCTCGGCAACCATGTTCTGGTCTTTCTTTTCGATGAACGAACCCTTCACACTACCGTGACCGCAACCACAACATCAAAAGCGGTCCCGCAACCAATATTGGCGTTCGGAGGAGTCGCCACCGGAAGGATGAAATACGTCAGCAAACTCAACACCACACCGAGCGCGAGCCCACCCCAACGCACCTGAACTGTCTGCTTCTCAACCGCCGGATCCAACTCACCCGGCGACTTCTGTTTAACGTCACGGTGTTTAACGTCACGGCCCTTCGACGGATCCGGACGCAGGTTTCCAAATGCTCCTGCATCTTCGGCTTAGCCATACCCAACCTCCACGGTGCTTTAAGTGCCATCAGCAAAGTGATGTGCACCTCGTCCTAGGCGGACGGACCGGATTCATGAACTCCTGCCTTCCCCTATGACCGCCCGTACCCCGAAACTGCCCCGCGTTACGATTCCGCTAATTCTTGACGTGCACCGTTAAAAATCCGTCAAGGCACCATGCTCCCCTCCCCAACCAGGCGTTGAGTGGACACCAGAAGCAATTCGTCACCACCCATTCATCACCAACGCAATTCATCACTACTCAAGGGAGCAGCCGTGATCGGCTATCTACAGATCGCCATAGTGCTCGCCGCACTCGCGCTGTGTTATCGCCCATTCGGGGCATACATGGCGCACGCCTACACATCACCCCGCCACGTCGCGGTAGAAAAAGGCATATACAAAGCATTCGGAATCAACCCAGAATCACAGCACCCATGGCGGGTCTACCTCCGCAACGTGCTCGCATTCTCCGCGATCTCCATCTTCATGCTCTACCTGCTGCAACGCACCCAACACCTCCTCCCCCTCGGACACGGAGTAGGGCCCGTCCACACAGACCAAGCATGGAACACCGCAGTCTCCTTCACCACCAACACCAACTGGCAGTCATACTCAGGCGAAACCGCCATGAGCCAGCTAACCCAGCTGCTAGGCCAGAACCTCCAAAACTTCGTCTCTGCCGCCGTCGGCATGGCAGTAGCCGTCGCCCTCGTCCGGGGCATCGCGCACCGCAACGGCCACCCAGAACTCGGCAACTTCTGGGTTGACCTCGTCCGCGGCTGCCTGCGCATCCTCCTACCGATCGCCCTCATCGGTGCAACCCTGCTCCTCATCGGCGGAGCCATCCAAAACCTCAACGGCCCCACCACCATCACAACGCTCACCGGCGGAACTCAAACCATCCCCGGTGGCGCCCTCGCAAGCCAAGAAGCCATCAAAGAGCTCGGCACCAACGGCGGCGGCTACTTCAACGCCAACTCCGCCCACCCCTTCGAAAACCCCACCGGGTGGACCAACCTGCTCGAAATCTTCCTGATCCTGCTCATCCCTACATGCCTCACCCGCACCTACGGCATCATGGTCGGATCCAAGAAACACGGCTGGGCTGTACTCGCCGCAATGACCACGATCTTCACGATCTCCCTCTGCCTGCTCATCTGGTCTGAACTCGCCAACAAAGACTCAGCCATCACCACCGCAGGCGCCGCGATGGAAGGCCGCGAAACCCGGCTCGGAATCATCCCGTCCGCGTTCTTCGCAACCGCCACAACCCTCACCTCAACCGGCGCCGTGGACTCATTCCACTCAAGCTACTCAGCGTTCGGCGGTGGCATCCTGACTCTCAACATGTTGCTCGGCGAAATCGCTCCCGGCGGCGTCGGATCAGGCCTCTACGGGATGCTCATTATCGCGATGCTCGCAGTGTTCATCTCCGGCCTCATGGTGGGCCGCAGCCCCGAATACCTCGGCAAAAAGATCGGCGTCAAAGAAATCAAACTCATCGCCGGCTACACCCTCGTCGTCCCCGTCACCGTCCTCACCGGCGTCGGCATCTCCATGGTGTTGCCAGGGGTACGCGAATCAATCCTCAACGCTGGCCCGCATGGCCTCACCGAAGTCCTGTACGCCTTCACATCCGGCGCCAACAACAACGGCTCCGCCTTCGCAGGCCTCAGCGCTGACACCCCTTACCTCAACTACGCCATCGCCATCGCGATGCTCATCGGACGGTTCGTCCCCATCGCCCTGGTCCTGGCACTCGCCGGCACACTGGCCGCCCAAAAACCAACACCAGAAACCGCAGGAACCCTGCCAACCCACAAACCACTCTTCGTAGGCGTCATGGTGGGCACCAGCTACATCGTCACCGGCCTGACATTCCTCCCAGTCCTCGCGCTGGGACCACTCGCGGAAGGTCTCTCATGAACCCCACTCAACTACGCGCAGCCATCCCCGTAGCCCTGCGCAAACTCAACCCCCTCACGATGATCAAGACCCCCGTCATGTTCATCGTCGAAATCGGCTGCGTCATAACCCTGATCCTCGCGATCATCAACCCGAGCATCTTCGCGTTCTCCGTAGCCGCCTGGCTCTTCTTCACCATCCTGTTCGCGACCTTCGCCGAAGCCCTCGCTGAAGGCCGAGGCAAGGCCCAAGCCGAGCAGCTGAAAAAGAACCAGACCGTCATGACCGCCCGCCGCCTCACCAGCGACGGCGAGCAAGAAACCATCCCGGCCTCCCAGCTCAGCCGCGGCGACATCGTCGTCGTCTCCGCTGGTGAACTCATCCCCGGCGACGGCGACGTCATCAAAGGCGCAGCATCCGTCGACGAATCCGCGATCACCGGCGAATCCGCGCCCGTCATCCGAGAATCCGGCGGCGACCGCAGCGCCGTCACCGGCGGCACCAAGGTCCTCTCCAACACCATCCAGGTGGTCATCACCTCGGAACCCGGCAAGACCTTCATGGACAAACTCATCAACCTCGTTGAAGGTGCCGAACGGAAGAAAACCCCCGGCGAAATCGCGCTCGACATGTTCCTTGCCGTGCTCACCGTGATCTTCCTCCTCGTGGTGCTCTCGCTCGCGCCTATCGCGAACTACTCTGAAGCACCGCAGTCGCCGCTCGTTTTGATCGCGCTCCTCGTGTGCCTCATCCCCACCACCATCGGTGCGTTGCTCTCTGCGATCGGCATCGCCGGCATGAACCGCCTCGTGGGCCGCAACGTCCTCGCGATGTCCGGCCGCGCCGTCGAAGCCGCCGGCGACGTCACAACCCTGTTGCTAGATAAAACCGGCACCATCACGGTAGGTAACCGCCAAGCCGCCGATGTGGTGGGCCTCGGAAACACAGACTCGCAGGTTGCTGCGAGGGCAGCACAGTTGTCATCCCTCGCCGACGAAACCCCAGAAGGCCGCTCGATCGTCGAATACGTTGAAAACACGATGGGTCTTGGACCCATCGATGCACGCGAACACATCAACGCAGAGTTCATCCCATTCACCGCAGAAACCCGCATGTCCGGCCTACGCATCGAAGACCGCCTCATCATGAAAGGCGCGGCAAGCGAAGTCATCACATGGGTTACCAACCTCGGCGGCACCATCCCTGCTAACACAACCAGCGTCGTCGAGCGCATCTCCAACGACGGCGGAACCGCTCTCGTAGTCGCCGAACACAACAAGACCACCGGTGCCGCGAACATCCTCGGCGTCATCCACCTCAAAGACGTCCTCAAGCCCGGCATGAAGGAACGGTTCGACACGCTACGCAGCATGGGCATCCGCACCGTCATGATCACCGGCGACAACAAGCTCACCGCAGCCGCCATCGCTAAAGAAGCCGGCGTAGACGACTACCTCGCGGAAGCTAAACCGGAAGACAAACTCGCCCTCATCCGCCGCGAACAAGAAAAAGGCGCGATGGTCGCGATGTCCGGCGACGGAACCAACGACGCGCCAGCGCTCGCGCAAGCCGACGTCGGCGTAGCCATGAACACCGGAACGCAAGCCGCCAAAGAAGCCGCGAACATGGTGGACCTCGATTCCGACCCGACCAAACTCATCGAAATTGTGGAAATCGGTAAACAGCTGCTCATGACCCGAGGCGCGCTCACCACGTTCTCGATCGCTAACGATGCCGCGAAATACTTCGCGATCATCCCCGCGATGTTCATGACCGTGTTCCCCGGCCTCTCAGCCCTCAACATCATGGGGCTGAACTCACCGGAATCCGCGATCCTCTCCGCAGTGATCTTCAACGCGATCATCATCGTCGCGCTCATCCCGCTCGCACTGCGCGGCGTGAACTACAAACCCGTTTCCTCACATCAGCTGTTGCGCCGCAACCTGCTGATCTACGGGCTCGGCGGGCTTATCGTTCCGTTCATCGGGATCAAACTCATCGACCTCATCGTCTCCCTCATCCCAGGGTTCTAAACCCACCAAGGTTCAGTCATGGCCTGCCCGCACCACATAACGCAGCTAGGCCAGGCGGGATTGAAAGGATCATCATGCGCAACACAGTTATACGCGCCGCAACCTCACTATGGACCTCACTCCGGGCAATCGTTGTACTCGCGCTCATACTCGGTGTGCTCTACCCTGCCGCCGTGTGGACGATCGGCCGGGCCGTGCCCAACAACGCCGACGGCTCCTGGGTACGCAACGCTCAAGGCGAGATCGTCGGTTCCTCACTGATCGGTCAAGCCGTCACAGACGAGCGGCTCTTCTTCCCACGGCCATCCGCAGCGGGCGCTGAAAACAGCGCCAACATCGGCGACGACGGCTACGACGCGATGAGTTCCGGCGCCTCCAACCTCGCGTCGACCTCGAAAACGCTCAAGGAACAGATAGCCACCCGCCGCGCCGCGATCGCCGCCCGCGACAACATAGACCCCGCAACGATTCCCGCAGACGCGCTCACCGCAAGCGGTTCCGGCTTGGACCCGCACATCAGCCCCGAGTACGCGGCCCTTCAGATCAAGCGCGTAGCCTCCAAAACCGGTTTGACTGAAGAAAAAGTGCGGCAGCTCGTAGCCGACAACACGACCCAGCCACACCTGGGTTTTCTCCAGGAACCGGTCGTCAACACAGTTACGCTCAATACAGCAGTGGTTGAAGCCGCCGGCATCAACCAGCAATAGAGCACACCGCAGTTGAGCGCATCTCAGCAGAGCAGTGCCCCATCGGCCGCCTCAGGCGAGAATTAGCAACGTGGAGGTCCCATGAGCGACCAACCTTCGAACCGGGAGCATGAACTCGCGGACCGGAAAACCGCGAAAGGTACCCTCAAGGTCTACCTAGGTGCTGCCCCCGGCGTGGGTAAAACCTATGCGATGCTCGAAGAAGCCCACGGGATGCTCGCCCAAAACGTGCATGTGCTGGCGGCCGCGATCGAAACTCACGGCCGCGCTGACACCGTGCGGATCAGTCAAGACATCCCTAAGGCGACGCCCCGTCACGTGACCTACCGCGGGCACACGTACCAAGAGATCGATGTAGACGGGATCATCAGCGAAGACCCCGATGTGGTGCTCGTCGATGAGCTCGCTCATTCCGTTGTGACTGAAGCTGGGCCTGTTCGGAAACGGTGGGAAGACGTGCACCGGCTGCAACAAGCCGGGATCGATGTGATCTCCACTGTGAATATTCAGCACCTCGAGTCGCTCTCTGACGTTGTGTATGAGATCACAGGGGTGCGGCAGCGTGAAACCATCCCGGACCACGTGTTGCGCCAAGCCGATGAGATCGAGCTCGTCGACCTCTCCCCCGCCGCGCTGCGGGTTCGGTTGCATCGCGGCCAGATCTACCAGCCCGACAAGGTCGATACCGCGTTGGCGAAGTACTTCCGGCTCGGTAACCTCACCGCACTGCGTGAACTCGCGTTGCTGTGGATGGCGGACCAGGTCGATGCCGGCCTTGAGGCATACCGACAGCAAGAAAACATCACGGAAGCCTGGCCAACTCGTGAACGCGTCATGGTTGCTGTGACAGGCGGGCCAGAATCAGCGGCACTCATCCGCCGCGGAACTCGGATTGTCGGCAGGGCCGCTGGCCGCGAACTCATGGTGGTTCACGTCATCAGCCAAGACGGCCGCACCGCCTCAGAATCCGCCACTCACACGCTTGCCGAGCTGAAAACCCTCACCGAATCGTTCGGCGGGACCTGGCACACGCTCACCGGCGATAACCCCGCCGAAACCCTGCTGAACTTCGCCCGCAGCTCCAACGCGGCGCAGCTCGTCCTCGGTGCATCACGCTCCCCGTGGTACTTGCGGGTCCTCGGCCCAGGTGTTGCCGGACGCATCATCGCAGGCGCCAGCGACATCGACATCCACATCGTCGGGAACCAAGCACAAACCTCACGGTTCCCTTTCCACAGGAGCACACAGTCAGCGCTGGCCGGCTCACGCACCATCATCGGCTGGGTTCTCGCCGTCACCCTACCGCTGGGTTTGACCGCGCTGTTCAACGCACTCGAAGACCAGGACCGCTTCCTGTCAGTCAACATCTTGAGCTTCCTCGCAGCGGAAGTCGCTGTCGCGCTGATCGGCGGATGGTGGCCCGCCCTCTTCACCGCGCTGTTCGGCTCGCTCCTCCTCAACTTTTCCTTCATTCAGCCCATAGGAACCCTCACAATCGCGGCCCCAGAAAACATCGCCTCGCTCACCATATTCGTGTTGGTAGCGGCCGGTGTTGCCCGAGTCGTGGATGCAGCGGCACGCAACACAGCAGAAGCGCGGGCCGCGAACTCGCACGCACTTTTAATGTCCGAACTCGCCGGATCCGTTGTGCGGGAAGGCACCAACATAGCCGCGCTCCTCAACACGATCGTGGAAACCTACCAGATCCCTTTCGCGACGCTGCAGGAGCGCGAGGCGGACGGCACGTGGGCTGATCAGTACATGGCCGGCGATATAGATCCCGGCGCAGAAACCGAAGTGTTCCAAATTGACGACGAAAGTCGCCTCACCATCGCTGCCCGCCCATTCTCCGCATCAGAACACCAGTTACTCGACGCGTACGCGGGCCGCGTCCTGACCCTTGCCCGTCAACGCCAACTCAGGCAAGCCCGCATCGAAGCGCAACGCCTCCAAGCCGCGAACTCAGTGCGCACAACCCTGCTCACGGCCGTATCCCACGACCTACGCACACCGCTAGCCAGCATCAAAACCGCAGTATCAGGCATGCGGATGACCGACGTCGAGCTCCCCCGCGACCTCCAACAAGAGCTACTGAAAAACATCGAAGACTCAGCGGACAGGCTAGACCACATCGTGACCGACCTGCTCCAGATGAGCCGCATCCACACCGGAACGCTCACCGTCAGCATGCGTAGCATCGACGTCGCGGCCATCGTGGACAGCACCCTCACCAACATGGAGCCAGACACCATCCCAGCCGACCTGCAGATCACCATCCCCGGCGACATACCTCCCGTTACGACAGACCCCGGCCTCGTAGAGAGGGTCCTCGCGAACCTGCTCCACAACGCACAGAAACACTCGAAGGCCCCCGTGCAGCTTGACGCGGCATGGATACCCGCTGATGACAGCGTTGAAGTGCGCGTCGCTGACAAGGGACGCGGCCTGAGCGACGAAGCGAAAGCCGCCATGTTCACGCCGTTCTCACACATGGCAGACTCAGGTCCTGGAGGTGTAGGGCTCGGAGCAGCCGTCGCGAAAGGCCTCGCTGATGCGCTCGGCGCTCGGCTCCACCCCGAAGACACACTTGGAGGTGGCCTCACCATGGTGTTGACGCTGCCACTAAACCCCGCCAGCCAGCAGCAAGAAAACCAACCTCAACATAGCGAGCCCAAGCAGGAGGAGAAATGAGCACCATACTGGTCGTCGAAGATGACCCGTCAATCGGCCGTGCCCTCATGATTAACCTGACGGCTCGCGGCTATACAGCGTTCCACCAATCCACCGGCGCGGGCGCGCTCGAAGCGGCATCCCGCGGCGACATCGACTGCGTCCTGCTAGATCTTGGGCTGCCCGATATCGACGGCCTGACAGTCATCGACGGGATCCGAGGATGGTCGGAAGTCCCCATCATCGTGATCACGGCCCGCCACGAAATCGAATCGAAAATCGAAGCGCTAGACCGCGGCGCCGACGACTACGTCACCAAACCTTTTGCGCTCGGCGAGGTCCTCGCTCGGATTCGAGCAGCGCTGCGCCGCACGCACCACGACTCCGCCGACACACCGAACATCCAGACCAGCGACGGCCGCATCGACATCGACCTCGCCAAGTCCATCGTGAGCGTCAACGGCGAGCGCATCAAACTCACCCCGCAGGAATGGAAGATCATCGCCCACTTGGCGCGCCATCGGGACCAACTTGTGACCCATAAAGAACTGCTCGGTGCTGTATGGGGGCCGGGCTATGAAAGGTCTTCGTCGTATCTGCGGGTGTATATGTCGCAGATACGGCACAAGCTCGAGACTGACCCGTCGCAACCGCAATATTTCTTGACGGAACTGGGGATGGGTTACCGGTTCACACCATAGCGGTGGCGTTGCTACGTTGGTTGCATGACTACTTCACATGATTCCGACAAGCCGGTTGCGTTGATCACGGGTGCTTCGCGTGGCATCGGGTTGGCGATTGCTCGCGAGCTCTCCTCGACGCACGAGCTGATTTTGGGTGCCTCGAGCGAGACTTCGCTGGCCGATGTGCTGGCCGAGTTCCCGGGCGCCCGTCCGTTCATCGCTGAACTGACTGATAAAGACGCGATTGCTCGCGCGGTTGCGGATGCCGGGTTGAGTGGCGAGTCCAGCTCCAATGCGCGGTTGGATGTCCTGGTGCATTCGGCGGGTGTAGCTGACGGCGAGACCGTCGCGGAGACCCCGTGGGATGTGTATGAGCGGGTGTTCTCCGTGAATGTTTTCGCGGTCGCGGAGCTGACGCGCCTGTTGCTGCCGGCGTTGCGTGCTGCGGGTGGTCAGGTTGTGACGATTAACTCCGGTTCCGGATATTTCTCCGGCGTGGGGTCTGCGGTGTATTCGGGTTCGAAGTTCGCGCTGCGTGCGTTCTCGGATGCGTTGCGGGAGGAGGAACGCGGCGGTGTGCGGGTCACCTCGATCCACCCGGGCCGCGTGGATACGGACATGCAGATGGAGTTGCAGGCGTCCTACGGTAACCACGACTACGACGGCTCCCTGTATATCCGTCCGGAGTCGGTTGCGGCGACGGTGCGGCTCGCGGTGGATGCGACGCCGGAGGCGATGATCGAAAACCTGGCGATCCGCCCCGTCCACAAATAACTCAGTTAACTTTCGGCACAGAAATTGTAGAAATAACCGCCGGGTTTAACCTTCGGCATCAAAATTGTAGAAATCGGCGCGGCGGCTGCCGCTGCATCGCGGGCGCTAGAACGGCGCTACCGACATATCGACGCCGGGGCCGGCTTGGTTACGTACCAAGCCGGCCCCGGCGTCGTTGGTTATAAGGGGTTCTAGGTCGTGTCCGGGCCGCGGCGTCGATCCAACGCCATGTAGATCAGCACACCGAACAGCGTGAAAACCGGCCACAAAAGCAGCGGCAACCACAGCCCGGCAACCGTACCCAGGACACCCCCGACAATGCTGCCGATCGGAACCAAACCCCTCGTGAGTGTGCGGCGGAACGCAGAAATACGGCCAAGCAAGCGCTGTTCGACGGTGGTCGCGGCATAGATCTGCGAGGCCACGTTCGTGATGGTCAAGATGAGGCCCCACGCCATCGTGTGAATAATCAGCAACACCACGGCCGCTTGCGGCGCCGCGAACGCGAACAGCGGCAAGGACGCGGCAACACACTGCCCCATACCGCCCCACACGTACAGTTTCCTGACCGGAACTGCATCAGCAATACGGCCCGAGACGAACGATGCCGCAACCCCCGAAACAGCCGCCAAGGAACCAAGAATGCCGTAAAACTCGACACCCAAATCCAAAGTTTGAATGACCAGAATCGATTCAACCGCGGCACCCATCGACAAGCCAGCGTTAGTGAACGCCGAAAGCCACGTCATACCCGCCAACTGACGGTCAGCGACCAAAACCGCCCAGCCATCCTTGACCTGCTCCCAAAACGACTGCTTCGCGGGTACCTGCCCGGCGGTCGGCTCGGCCTCGGCCTCGGCATCCGCGTCGGCTTCCGCGCCGCCATCACCCGACTCCACCCCTGCCTGCGTCGCGCGCGGCCGCGCGATGAACAACGCGAGGACCATCGCGAGCACCGCGAAACCTACAGCGGCGAGCAGCGTCCAGTTAGCGCCCAACATCGTGACGCCGTATGCGACAGCGACCGGTGCAACAAGTGAAGCGATCCGGTCCCACGTAGCGATATTCGCGACCGTCCGGCTGATCTGCCTCTCATGATCCGTAAGGGCCGGAACCGTGGACACCTGCGCGGTCTCCGTCGCGACCGTCACGATACCCATGACGGTCGCGAACGCCAGCAGGAACGGGATGGTTAGATGCCCGCTCGCCGCCACCGCAACAAGCACTGCGGCGAGCGCAACCTTCGCCACGAGGGCGAGCTTCAAGACGCGGACCGCTTCGAAACGGTCAACAAAAACGCCGATGGGGATGCCCAGAATCATGAATGCCACCATGCTCAGCGCATTCAGTAGGCCCATCTGCCACGCGCTCGCGGCGAGGAGGGCAACCGCCACAATCTCAATCCACGGCCCGAACGCCTGCACGAAAAACGCGTCAGTAGCGTTCGAGGCTTTCGCCAACCGCAACCGGCGATTAACCGCACCCATGACAACTCATTTCTGGCAATGGGACCCAGTCAACAGCGCAGCCCCCATGTGACTCACAACACAACATCCTGAATCCTATACGAACAACAACAACGGGGCCGGCTTGGTACGCAACCAAGCGGCCCCGCCGCCGCCTCTCGGGCTAAGTAATCAATCGCTAGCCCATCGAGCGCTAACTATGCTCGCTTGAGTTCGATGTCGAGGGCTTCCTGAAGTTCGTCGAAACTCATCCCGAACGTCTCCAGAACAACCACGCCGTCGTCGGTCAGGTCGAAGATCGCACGGTCCGTGTACACGCGGGAAACACAGCCCGTACCAGTCAACGGGTACGTGCATTCCGGAACCAGCTTCGGCTTGCCGTCCTTGGTGAACAGCGTCATCATGACCAGCACATCCTTCGCGCCGATCGCCAAGTCCATAGCGCCACCCACCGCAGGGATCGCGTCAGGGGCCCCCGTGGACCAGTTCGCCAAGTCGCCGCCACCGGAAACCTGGAACGCCCCCAGAACACACACATCCAGGTGGCCGCCGCGCATCATCGCGAACGAATCCGCGTGATGGAAGAAGCTCGCCCCCGGCAGCTCCGTCACCGGGATCTTGCCGGCGTTGATGAGCTCCTCATCAACCTCATCGTCCTTAGCCGCCGGGCCCATGCCGAGCATCCCGTTCTCCGTATGCAGGGTCACGCCGGAATCAGCATCAAGGTAGTCGGCAACCAGCGTCGGCTGCCCAATGCCGAGGTTCACGAACGAGTGATCCGGGATGTCCCGCGCCACCATCTGCGCCATCTCGGTCTTCTCGAGCGGGCCGCGGTCGGTGTGCTCAACCGTTCCGGCGCCACCAGCGCCGGCCACACCGCCAGCGCCTACGGCTTCATTCTTCACGTTGTCCTGGCTCATGCTGCGGTCTCCTCCTTTGGCAGGGCCGACAAGTCGAGGACGTCGTCGGTGTAAATCTTCGGGGTCACAATGTTCTCTGGGTCCAGCTCGCCCACCTCAACCACGTTGTTGACCTCAACAATCGTGCGGGCTGCTGCCGTCGCCATGACTGGCGCGAAGTTCCGCGCCGTCTTCCGGTACACGAGGTTGCCCATCTTGTCCGCAGTTTCCGCGTGAATCAGCGCCACATCGCCCTTGATCGGGTACTCCAGCACATAGTTACGGCCGTCAATCTCGCGGGTTTCCTTGCCCTCCGCGAGCGGGGTCCCGTAGCTGGTTGGGCAGAAGAAAGCGCCGATGCCCGCACCAGCGGCACGCATACGTTCGGCGAGGTTGCCCTGCGGCACCACCTCAAGCTCGATCTTGCCCGCGCGGTACAGCTCATCGAAAACGTAGGAATCGGACTGGCGTGGGAACGAGCACACCATCTTGCGCACGCGCCCCGCCTGCAGCAGCGCCGCGAGCCCCGTGTAACCGTTACCCGCGTTGTTCGATACAACCGTGAGGTCGCTCGCACCCTGCCCAATCAGCGCGTCAATCAGCGTGACGGGCATACCCGCCATACCGAAACCGCCAATCAGAACAGTCGAACCGTCCTTGATGCCTTCTACTGCGGCGAGCGCGGATTCATGGAACCGTGTCTGTGCCACATCGATCTCCCTTCAGTGAGTCCTACGTAAGTTTGGTTAAGAGTTCAAAACCTTGGTTGCGTCTGCGTCTGCAGTGTCGCCGCCCACCGCGTCGCCCGCCGCCACACCGTCTGCTTCACGGTCGCTTACGACGTCGGTGCTGACTAACGCTTGAATGACGTGCTTGATCACGGGGCTGGATGTTCCGGCGCGGGTTACTAGCGCGAGGTCGGTTGGCAGGGTTCCCGGCACGGTCTTGAACACCACGCCTTGCGGCTGGAGCGCCTGCACGGATTCGGGGATGAACGCGATCCCGGCTCCCGCAGCGACGAGCGCGAGCAGCCCCGCCGTGCCCGGTGCGGTGTGCGCGATGTGCGGCGTGAAGCCTGCGGCATGGCAGCTTGCCACGCCGCGGGCGTTGACGTTGGAACGCGGATCGCCGAAAGCGATGAAGTTTTCGCCCGCGAAGTCTTTGAGCTCAGGGTCGATGTCCGGGGCGGCGAGCGGATGCCCTTCCGGCATCGCGGCCACGAGGCGTTCCGTTCCGAGCGGATACGTTTCCAGCGCCGGGTCCGTTGTGTTGCCGCGCAGGATACCCATGTCGAGGTGGCCGTTGTGGATCTGTTCAAGCTGCGCCGGAGTCAGCAGGTCTGTATGCACTTCGAGCGTGATGTTCGGCAGGGCCTCGGTCACGGCCTGCTTGATGCGGGCGAGCTGAGCGAAACCGGTGGTTCCGGTGAAGCCGATGCGGATAATCCCGGCCGATCCGTTAGCGATGTTGCGCACCCCATCGACCATCGCATCGACATCCGCGAGCACGCGACGGGCCTCCTGATTGAGGTACGCGCCCGCCTCGGTGAGTTCGACCTTGCGCGTGGTGCGGTTCAGCAGGGTGGTGCCGAGCTCTTTTTCAAGCCGGGAGATTGTCTGCGAAAGCACCGGCTGAGCGATGTGGAGCCGCGTTGCGGCCTCGCCGAAATGGAGGGTTTCCGCGACCGCCGTGAAGTACCTCAACGATTTAATGTCCACGGCCACCTCCTTTGATTGCTCTTCTTTAAGAATAGGGAGCAATCAATAGGAGCTGAAATATCAATTTGGCTGGGATTGATAACGCTCGGCAATCAATCGAGGTGCCCGCCGCGCCAACACCTGACGCCGTGCAAACACACCATGCCGCGGCCCGAACAGCCAAGCCAATACAAAGATCAGGGCACACACGAGAACCACGGCGCCGCCCGTCGGCACATCCAGCGACCACGAAACATAGATCCCCACGAACGCACCCAGCACACCGAATCCGGCCGCCGTGAGCATCATTGGAACCATGCGGTCGCACACCATCCGCGCCGCGGCCGCCGGCGTCACGAGCAGCGCGATCACCAGGATGTTACCGATCGTCTGAACGCTCATCACCACCGCGAGCGTCACCACAACCGCCAACACGATGTCCAGCAGCATGACCCGCATGCCGATCGCCGCGGCGTAACCGCGGTCCAGTCCCACCATCATCAGGTCGCGGTGGAACACAGCCAGCACGCCAAGGATCAGAACCGACCCGACCACCGTCGTCACCAGCGCGGAGTCCGGGATACCCGTGAGCGAACCGAACAGGAACGTGCTGAGGCTGCCCGAATAGCCCGGCGCGCGCGACATCACCACGATACCGATCGCGAACATCGTGACCATCAAAATACCGATCACCGTATCCGAGCGCAGCCGCTCATTCTGGCTCAGCACCGCGATCAAAACAGCGGTCACCACGCCGGCGATCAGCCCGCCCCACAACAGCGAACCCTGCAACACGAACGCCACAGCGAGCCCAGGGAAAACGGCGTGCGAAATCGCGTCCCCCATGAACGTCATCCCCCGCAACACCACGTGCGTGCCCACCACCGCGCACACGAGTGCGGAGAATGTCGCAACAACCAGCGCCTTCGGCAGAAACGCGAGCTGCGGGTTGAACAGATCCTGCAGAAAATCCAGCGGCGTCAGCATGAATGCGTCACCCCCTCCGATGCGGTTGTTGCGTTGTACTTGGTCATCGGCACCGGTGTGCTGCCCTCCCGCGCAGTGACCTCTCGCGCTGTCCCGTCCGACGCGGCGGCGCCGGTGAACGCGCCAACTTGCGTTAGCAGCGGCGAGGTTTCGCTGACCTGGAAGGTGCGTTGCCACAGCTTCGGATCGTTGAGGCTACGCGGCGGCCCTTCCGCGATCACGGTACGGTTCAGCAGCGTCACGCGGTCCGCGATGGTGAGGGCGTGGCTGAGGTCGTGGGTAGACATCACGATCGCCGCCCCTTGCCGCGCGAGCTCAACGAACAGTGCGGACAGCTCCTCTTGGGTCGGCATGTCCAGCCCTGTGAACGGTTCGTCCAGCAACAGTACGCTCGGCTCCAAAACCAGCGCGCGAGCGATCATGACCCGCTGCCGCTGACCACCAGACATCTCGGAGATCGGGCGGTCACGCAAGTGCGTCATCGAAACCCGCTCCAACGCGTGAGCAACCCGCTTCATGTGCGAAACACCCAGCCGCCGCCACCGCGAAACCGAACGCACCAGCCAAGCCGCACCACATCGGCCGCCGTCACGGGGAACGTCCAGTCGATATCGTGCCGCTGCGGAACGTAACCCAAACGGCCATCGAGGTTCACGGAACCGCCCGCCAACGGGACGAGCCCCTGCAACGCACGCATCAGCGTCGTCTTACCGGCACCATTCGGGCCCAACAAAACGTGGATCTCCCCCGCGGCGGCGCTGATCGAGGCGCCCTCCAGAACAGGCCGCTGCCCCAGGTTGACGCACACATCGCAACCCTCGAGCACCGTGTTGCCGTGATGCAACGCGTGATGTTCCCGCAACGCCTGCTCATCCGTCAGCGTTTTGCGGGCACTCAGCGCTTTCTTCTCACTCGTTAGCACCGCTGCCCCACACTTCCTCTTCGGTTTCGCGGCGCTTGCGCTGCAGCACCACGCCGACAACCACGCCCACCGCGATCACCACAGCCGCACCGCCGGCCAGCCACCACGCCAACGATGCGCCCGCCGGCTTGTTCTCGCCCGCTTCAGTCGATGCGGCGTCGTCATCGCCGGCCTTGTCGTTCCCGCCCGGAGTCACTGCAGCATCATCGCCGGCCTCATCGCCGGACGCGCCCTTGCTAGCCTCATCACCGGACGCGTCCTTACCGCCGCTGTTGGCTTTCTTCGCGGCCTCGTGCGCCGCATCGGTATCCGTAGCGTCACCTACCGCGAACACCAGTGATGCAGAGGCCGATACCTTCTTGCCTTCGCTATCCTCGGCGGTCATCGTAAGGTCAGCCGTGTACTGGCCTTCCTTCGTGAAAACCCAGTTCGCGTGAGTGTGCGTGTTCTTCTCGATAAAGACGCTGTTGTGTTCGGCGAGGTTCGAGCTGTCAACCAGCACCTGCGGGTCACCGAAGTTGCCCGGCTGCAGGAACAGAGTGAGCTGACCAGGGCCTTCGGCCTTGCTGAACTTCATGGTCACACCACGCTCGGCGTGTTTGATGAGCTCAGGGTCCTGGGTGTTCCAGCCCAGCCACACCACACCGGAGACCTCAACCTGCGGAACAACCCAGGCTTCCTCGCCGCCTTTAGCGCCGGTGAATTCGTAGCCGCTGTCCGGGATCTGCTGCTTGCCGGCGTCGTGCACCTGAATCACAACGTCCTCAAGGTTGCGCCACACCGCAGGCGAGGTGCGGTCATCACGAACCTGCAAAACCCATTCGCCATCCACGCGACGCATCCCCAAGTCAGCGTGCCCCACGTCCATAACAGCTGGCTCGCCCGTGACGGTGCGTTCATCCGATTCGACCGTCTGCTCGAGCGCCGGATCATCCGACGGTTCAGCGTGCGCCACCGAAGCCTGCCCGAACACGCCCACGAAAGCCCCCGCAACAGCGAGAACGAAAGCGAGCGCGCCGGTCAACAAAAGAGCCGACAACCTGCCCGCAGGCTTGAGCGTATGTAACTTCAGCATCGTGAGTGTCCTTATCAGTTCCAGATTTCAGCAGTGTGTAGGGCCGGCCGCCAGCGGTTACCGCCGGCCAACGGTAGGTGAGGCGCCGCGGCTACCGGCCGGGCGCATCGTGATCACCCAGCGGCTTCCCGCCGAGCGAGCGCGCGAGCGAATCCGCGTTGGCGCGCATCAAAAGTTCGTACGTGTTGACGCCAGGGCTGAACGCGTCACCCCAGATCGGCGCGACACCCACCCCAGCCAGCTTCGCGGCGTCCCGCAACGATTGCGCCGTGGTGCCCGCGGTTTGTTCGATGAACACTGACGGGACGTTGAGATCGCGCAAGGTCGCGGCGAGCCTCCGGCGTTCCGCGAGCGAGGGCTCCTGCCCCGGCGAAGGCGAAACCGAACCCGCAACATCCAGCCCGTACCGATTGGCGAGGTACCCGTACGCCTCGTGCGTCGTCACGAGGTTCCGGTTGCGCTGCGGGATGGACTTGATCGAGCGGGCAACGTAATCGTCCACCTCGTCGAGCCGGCTGATGTATGCCGACGCGTTGCTGCGGTAGCGGGATGCGTTGCGTGGGTCTTTCTTGATCACTTGGTCGCGGATCACCTCAACGTAGGCCTGCGCGTTGGTCACGTCATGCCACAGGTGAGGGTCGATCTCGCCGTGCACATGCTTGCCGAGCACCGCTTGCGGCAGCTGATACACGTCAGTTCCCGGGCGGCCGATGAACCTGAACGCCGGATCAGCCGGGATCGGCTGCAACGCTTTCGGCGGCACGTGGACCACCGTGTTCTCCAGCGGAATGTCCTCGGGCTTCGGCTCATCCACGCGCATCACGAGCCGACGGTTCACGATGTCCGCCGTAATGTCCGCATGCCCCTTGCTTACGATGCGGGGCTTAGCCCCCGCGGTCCCCGCCGGCATGTCAGCGGTAGCTTTGTCGGGGCTCACACCAACAGCGATCCGCAACGTCGAGGTCACCGCACCCGACGCGTCGGCGGCTTGGTTGCTGCCCTGTTTGTTGCCGAGCGTCCCGCTCTTTTTGTTACCCAGCGTTCCGCTGGCGGCAGGGGTTGCACGGAACCGCAGCGTGTAGACGCCCGGTTCCGTGAACGCCCACGACATGTGAGTGTGTGCGCCCGGCGGGAGGTTTGTGATGTTGTCGCGCGAGTTTTCCGGCAGCGACGAGTCGAAGACCTTCTCCGGCCGGCCGAACGTTCCCGTCACGAAAGCGAATACCGTGCCCGGCCCGTCGGCTGAAACGAGCCCGAGCCGCGTCGCGTCTCCGCGTTTGGTTCCGGGAGCGAGCTTGGTGCCGGCATCCGCGCTTGTAGTTGCGACCCGCAGTCCGAGCCACACGGCATCCAGCGAACGGGACTCCACCAGCGGGATGATCTCCGCGCCGTACCCCGAGGCTTCCTCGGCGAGCGCGATGTGGGTTGCGTCCGCGCCTTTGTTCGCGTCGATCGCGCGGATGATGGATTGCTCTTCCAGCATGAGGTAGTTCGAGAACGCGAGGTCCGCGAGTGCGATGTCGCGCATCGCTCGCGGGGTCGGCTCGAACGAGTGCGGGTCAGCGCCGTCCGGGACGAGCGCGCTGACGTGGGCGTGTTCCCCGACGACGTTGCGGGCGAGGTCTGCGAGGATCCCGGTGGTCGCTACGATCCGCAGGCCCCCGTTTTCGAGGCCGCGGCTTGTTGTTCCGGGGAGGAAAACAGCCGCAGCGGCGGCTCCCACGGCGAGCGTGATGAACGATCGCCGCGAGAGCCCCCGCTTAGGTGCAGGCTCGGGTGCGGCCTGCTGGCTGTTATCCGTTTGGTGTTGGTTCACGCATTACTCCGCGTTGCGTGCGCGACGGCGAAGCATGAACGCTCCCGCACCGACTGCCGCGAGGAGTCCGCCAACTACGCCGGCGTGTGCGACGTCCGCGCCGGTGCGTGCGAGCGAGCCGCCGCCAGCCTGAGGCAGGGCGCATGGCTTGCCGTCAGCGGTGCGGCCGACGGTGTCCACAACCATGACCTTGCCGCCCTTCTTGAACAGCTGGCCTTTCTTAGCAGACTTCTGGTCTTTCGCGATGCCGGATACGGTCACGGTCGGCTTGGAGCCTTCAGTGCCCGATGCGGAACCAGGGGTAGACGACCCGTTACCTGGCTGTGTGCCTGGCTGCTTGCCCGGCGTTGCCGCACTCGCGGTCGAGTTGAACCAGCGCTGGCCAACGATCTGACCGAAGTTGCCGGAGGTGAAGACCGCAACGTTACCTGGGCCGCTCACGGATTCGAGCGTCCACGTCACAGGGCCCGTGGTGTCCTTGAGGGACGGGTGCATCGTGTTTGCGCCGATCCATGGGACACCTGGGATCTGGGTGGATGGGACCATCCACACGTTGGAGCCTTTCGGTGCAACGAATTCGATGCCGGCTGGTGCTGCGACGCGTGCCGCATCACCGAGTGCGAATGTGATCGAGCTTGGCTCAACCCACGCCGCTGGCTGCTTACGGTCATCCTTGAGCGATGCCTTCAGGGTCTTGCCGTTGAGCTGCGAACCGAGGTCGAAGTGGCCGTTGGTTGCACCCGTGGCGCCTGGTCCTACGTTGAAGCGCAGGGTTGCGCGAGCTGAAGTGGTGCCGCCGCTCTTGAGTGTTGCGCTCTGGCGGATCTGAACCGTGTAGGTGCCCGGCTTGGAGAACACCCAGTTCGGGTGCACGTGGGAGTTAGCGGGAACCGTCGCGCTTCCGTTGACTTGCGACATCGGCAAGAGGCCCGATGCGCCGAGCGCCGAGGTTCCGCCCTTGGTCGCGCTTCCGGTGGTTGCGGAAGTCTTGCCCTGCTGCCCGCCCGAGTTTGCTGCGTCGATTTCCTGCTGGGTCGCCTCGCGGACTTCCTCGACTGGCATGCACTGAGCGGCGCCTGGGGTAGCCGGCGCCTGAGGCGCGGTTACTGCTGGACCTGTGGCACCTTGAGCGACTGGCTTCGATGGTGCTACTGCTTCAGGCTTTTCGGCAGCTGGCTTTTCTGCCGGCTTCTGAGCAGCTGGCTTCTGTGACTCTGGCTTCTGCTTTTCCGGAGCTGGCGCGGGTGCCGGCTTCTTCGGTGCTGGCTTCTTCTTTTCCGGAGCAGGCTTTGGCTTCTCCGGCGCAGGAGCTGGCTTTTCCGGGGCGGGCTTCTCTGGCTGAGGCGCCGGCTTTGGTTTCTCAGGAGCCGGTTTTTCCGGCTGAGGCGCTGGCTTCTCTGGTGCAGGCTGTGGCTTCGGTTCGGCCTTCTTGAAGGCCGTTCCCTTGTGTGCCGACCCCACGGTGAAGTAGTAGGTCTGCTCTTCCGACTCAACAGTGGCGCCGGACTTGCTCGCGGTGCCGCGTGCTTTGACGGTGATCTTGTACAGACCTGGCTTGGTGAATGCCCAGTTCGCGTGGGTGTGAGCTGGGTAGGTTTGTTCGCGCACCGCTCCGGCTTTGAGCTCGGTCGCGCCGTTCTTCAATAGTGGCTCCATCTGGCCGAAGCCGTTAGTGCCGAAGAGGTAGACCTTGCCAGGGCCGCTGACTGCGGTGAACACGAGGTCGATGTGCTTTTCGACCCCGCCTCCCTGGGTTCCGAGGGTGTCCCATCCTGGCCAGAGGAGGTTGTGGTCTTGCGTTTGAGGCAGGAAGTAGCTCTGGCCGGCGCCTGGCCAGCCGTCCGGGATGGTCTGCTTGGCGGCGTCTTTGACGTGCAGTTCGACCTTGGAAGGGTCACGCGGAACATGAGATCCGGTGACGTCTTCCTTCAGGTTGAGTTTGAGGGCGCCGTTGGATGCGGTGACGTTGAACGCGTCTACGTGACCCTTTTCAAGGATCATGTGGTCGGCGGCTGGGGCTGCCGCAGTGTCATTTGCCACTGCGTTATCCGTGGTGGCGGTGATCGCCGATGCGTTGTCTGGAGCATCTGCAGCGTGTGCGGCCGCCACTGGCGTGACTCCCGCAAGCAGCAGGGCAAGTACACCCGAGGTGGCGGCGAGGCGGGCGTTGACGCCCTTGGTCACGTGCTTCTTGGCGCTGAAGGCTGGCTCGGCGGTGGTAACTGGCATGGCGTTGGACGCCAGCGCCTTGTTCCCTAATGGCGGCATGACTGTGCGCTTTCTAATGAGGAGAATACGTCTAACGCTATTGAGACTCATTTGCAATAGCATTCTATTTCTACCACATTCGCTCACCTGCTGCCACGTGGCTGGGCTACTGGGAGGCGCCACTTCCGCTGTGTCTGTGGCGCTTAAACGGGTGCGGGGTCAAAGATCTTTTTGATCTTTGACCCCGCGCCTTGGGAGGGTTAGCGGCTTAGCCGCTTACTTACTCCGTCAGCCATGCCTTAGTGCTCTGTTGCGCGGCGGCGCCACACCAGCATGGCTCCTGCGAGCATCAGCAGCCCTGCCCCTGCACCGATGATGCCGAGCACGTCAGCGCCGGTCTTGGACAGGTCACCTGGTCCTTCTGGCTCTTCTGAACCTTCTGGTGGAGCAGGCGGAACGACTGGAACACAGGCGTCGTTGTTGCCCGGGCCGTCGGAGTCGTTCTCCATGGTGACGTTGTTGAACAGGCCCTTGGCAGGGTTACCTTCGCCCTCGAGTTCACATTCAGCTGCGGCGGCCCAGTCAACACCGGACTTGGCGACGTCACCGATCAGGGTCACGGTGTAGGTCTTAGCCTTGCCAGCCTTGAGCTTGACGCCGTCGGTCACGGTGAACGTTCCATCGACCAGTTCAACTGCCTTGCCGTCGACCTTGGCGCCGGTGACGGTGAAGCCTTCCGGAACACTCGGGGTGTCGATGACAGCCTTCGACGTACCGGCCGCGTCGCCCGCGTTGGAGACCGTCACGGAGTACACCGCCTGCCACGTCTTGCCTTCGGCCGTGGTGACAGACTTAGTGTCTGCGTTCTTCTTGACCTTGAAGATCGGCTCGCCTTCCTTGACAGCTGGAACACAGGCGTCGTTGTTCTCAGGGCCATCGGAGTCACCTTCCATGGAGACCTTGTTGAACAGGCCCTTGGCAGGGTTACCTTCGCCCTCGAGTTCACAATCAGCTGCGGCGGCCCAGTCAACACCGGACTTGGCGACATCGCCAGTCAGGGTCACGGTGAAGGTCTTAGCCTTACCAGCAGCGAGCTTCACGCCCTCGGTCACGGTGAACGATCCATCGACCAGTTCAACTGCCTTGCCGTCGACCTCGGCGCCGGTGACAGTGAAGCCTTCCGGAACGGATGGGGTGTCAGTGACAGCCTGCGACGTGCCAGCGATATCGCCGGTGTTCGAAACGGTCACCGTGTAGGTGGCCTTCCAGGTCTTGCCTTCAGAAGTCACGACAGACGTGGTGTCTGCATCCTTCTTTACAGCAAAGGATGGGTCCTTACCGGCCGGGTTGCAGGCGTCGTTGTTCTCAGGACCATCAGAATCGTCTTCCATGGTCACCTTGTTGAACAGACCCTTATCCGGGTTGCCCTCACCGGTGACATCACATTCACCGACAGCGACCCAGTCAGCCTTACCAGCCTCATAGGTACCCGACAGAACAACCTCAAAGACCTTGTCCTTACCGGCAGCCAGCTTCACACCATCAGTCACCGTGAAGGTGCCGTCAGTGATCTCAACAGCTTCGCCATCAACGGTCGCACCGGTGACAGTGAAGCCCTCAGGTACCGAAGGGGTGTCAGTCACGGCCTTCGACGTACCAGCGACCTCGCCATCATTAGTGACGGTGACGGTGTAAGCGGAAGTCCACTCACCATCAGCTGCCTTAGCGCCAGCCTCGGCAGAATCCTTCTTCACCGAGAACTTTGGATCCTTCGACACCGGGTTGCAAGCATCATTGTTCTCAAGGCCATCGGAATCATCTTCCATGGCCACCTTGTTGAACAGACCCTTCGCAGGGTTGCCTTCACCCTCGAGCTCACACTCACCAACAGCGACCCAGTCAACAGAAGCTGCGTCGTAGGTACCAGAGAGAACAACCTCAAACACCTTGTCCTTACCGGCAGCCAGCTTCACACCATCCGTCACCGTAAAGGTGCCGTCAGTGATCTCAACAGCTTCGCCGTCCACGGTCGCGCCCTCAAGCTTGAAGCCCTCAGGAACCGATGGAATATCGGTCACAGCCTTCGACGTACCAGCGATCTCACCGTCATTGGTGACGGTCACGGTGTAAGCAGAGGTCCACTCACCTTCGGTTGCGGTGGCACCAGCTTCGGCGGAGTCTTTCTTCACCTTGAAGACAGGATCCTTCGACACCGGGTTGCAAGCGTCGTTGCTCTCAGGACCATCGGAATCATCTTCCATGGCCACCTTGTTGAACAGACCCTTCGCAGGGTTGCCTTCACCCTCGAGCTCACACTCACCAACAGCGACCCAGTCAACAGAAGCTGCGTCGTAGGTACCAGAGAGAACAACCTCAAACACCTTGTCCTTACCGGCAGCCAGCTTCACACCATCCGTCACCGTAAAGGTGCCGTCAGTGATCTCAACAGCTTCGCCGTCCACGGTCGCGCCCTCAAGCGTGAAGCCTTCCGGAACCGATGGAATATCGGTGACAGCCTTCGACGTACCAGCGATCTCACCATCGTTAGTGACGGTCACGGTGTAAGCAGAGGTCCACTCACCGTTCTCAGCCTTAGCGCCAGCCTGAGCCGAGTCCTTCTTCACCGAGAACTTTGGATCCTTCGACACCGGGTTGCAAGCATCATTGTTCTCAAGGCCATCGTAATCATCTTCCATGGCCACCTTGTTGAACAGACCCTTCGCAGGGTTGCCTTCACCGGTGATGTCGCATTCGCCGACCGCTACCCAGTCAACAGAAGCTGCGTCGTAGGTACCAGAGAGAACAACCTCAAACACCTTGTCCTTACCAGCGGCGAGCTTCACACCATCCGTAATCGTGAAGGAACCATCAACCAGCTCGACGGTCTCACCGTCAACCTTGGCGCCGGTGACCTTGAAGCCTTCTGGTACCGAAGGAGTATCGGTCACGGCCTTCGACGTACCCGCAACCTCACCATCATTAGTGACAGTCACGGTGTAAGCAGAGCTCCACTCACCGTTCTCAGCCTTAGCGCCAGCCTCGGCAGAGTCCTTCTTCACCGAGAACTTTGGATCCTTCGAAACCGGGTTA
>NZ_QFWG01000014.1 GCF_003143995.1 Pseudoglutamicibacter cumminsii
AGGGCGTGAAGCTCGCAGTTGGTCAGGCTAAGACCTTCACAGTGACCCTGACTGGTGATGTCGCAGCTTCCGGTGTCAACTGGGTTGCTGTTGGCGAGTGTGAAACCGTTGGCGAGGGCAACCCTGCCAAGGGCTTGTTCAACAAGGTCGCCATGGAAGATGATTCCGATGGGCCTGAGAACAACGACGCCTGCGTTCCAGTCATCAAGGAAGGCAAGCCAGCGATCAGCTTGATCAAGAAGATCAACGGCCACGACGCCAACACCATCGATGAGGCAGCGTTTGTCCGCGCAGGCGAGGACATGGACATCACGTTCATCGCCCGCAACACTGGTGACGTCACTCTCAACGATGTGAAGGTAACCGACGACAAGGTAGCCACGAAGGACATCAAGGCTCCGAAGGTGAAGTACAACGCAAACGGCGAAGAAGCCGGAGCGTTCAACGGAACCCTCGAGCCAGGTGAATACGCAGTCTTCACTGCAACCATCAAGGCACCTAAGGCTGGCGGTCACCACGTGAACGTCGGTACTGTCGAGGGCGTTCCTGAGATCCCAGGTGAGCCAGGCGAGCCAGGTAAACCAGGCGAGCCAGTCACCGACGAAGACGAAGCGCATGGCCTCGTACCGTCGCTGCACATCATCAAGTACATCAACGGCGAAGACGCCAACACCGAGGAAACCTCAGTTGCCGTCAAGCCAGGCTCGATGATGGACGTGACCTACAAGGTGACCAACACCGGCAAGGTCGAGCTGAAGGACCTCCGCGTACACGATGCGATCAAGGACCCAGCAGGCGACATCCGCGTTGACGGAGTCACCTGTGAATCCACGGTTCTGCAGCCAGGAGAATCGACCATGTGCGCAACGAAGATCAAGGCCCCAACCGGAGACGGTGAAAAGCACTTGAACGTTGCATACGCGGAAGGTGTGCCACCACAGCAGACCCCAGAGGATCCAATCCCGGGCGAGCCAACGCCGAAGGAGCAGCCGGAAACCCCGGTACGCTCCAACGACGACCCTGCGAACGCTCACACCCCGGTACCGAACGTGCCTCCAACGGAACCACCAACTCCAAGTGAGCCACCGGTACCGAGCGAGCCACCAGTGCCGTCGGAGCCTCCAGCGCCGGGGAACCCGCCGTTGGCACGCACAGGTGCGGAGGTTACCCCGTGGATGATCTCCGGGCTCGCAGCTATCGGCTTCGCTACCTCGCTCTTGCTGGTAGCGCGCCGACAGAAGGCATAACGCCCACCACGAATAGTTGCCCTAGCTAGCAACAAAAAGGTGCCGCACCAGGTTCAACCTGGTGCGGCACCCCTTTTAAAGCCTCGTGTTCGAAGCTCAGAAAACCTATCGATTACTTAGCACGAGCCGAGCCTCGGGAGAAGATACCCAAGATACCCAGCAAGATGCACGTTCCTGCGATCGCGCAAATCCACGTACGCAACTCGAAGAAGGTGCCCGTACCCGTGCCAAAGATAACGGAGCCAAGCCAGCCGCCGAGCAGGCCGCCCAAGATGCCAACCACGATGGTTGCAATGATTCCCATCTGGTCGCCCATGATGGCCTTAGCGATTGCACCGGCAATTAGACCTACGAGAATCCAACCTAGAAAACCCACGGTCAACACCGCCTTTCATATATAGGACACCCCCAAGGTGAGGGCGCCATCTATCTACGAGCCTACGGCAAATCTGAGAAATAGCGAGGAAACAGCGGAAATTACGCCGTAAGCATCGCTACTGTTAGGTAGATTTTTCAGTGGATAGTAATTTCTACCGAATGATAAATGACGGATGTAAGTAAGTCGGCGTTCTGTCTATCATGGCGGTGCAATACACGACGGAAACATCCACGCGACGGACACGAGACGCTCGAGCGCCTCAGATTCCGAGCGGCTCAAAAGATAGGAGCGCGTACGCATGACGGGACGTCACACGGCTGAATCGATCACCCGCCGGCCCATCGCTTGGCACGGGTCAGAGATGCAAGGCATGGTCCGCCCATGGGACCTCACAGACGAGGCCGTACAGCAAGTGCGTGACTGGCTCACCGCTGCTCGTGACTACCCCGTAGATAAAGCGGCGCAACAGCTCGCCGGCGTGCTCTCCGACCCTGACGGCCTCGACTTCACCGTGGGCTTCGTCGACCGCGTGATCCGCACCGAAGATGCTGCCGCCGCGGCCAAGGCACTCAACGAAATCGCCGCGAAAGTTCCAGCCTTCCTCCCGTGGTATCTGCAGAGCGCTGTGAAAGCCGGCGGTACCCTCGGCAAGCTAGCTCCGCGCGTCGTGATCCCGGCGGCACGCGCGGCACTGCGCAACATGGTCTCCCACCTCATCGTCGACGCCCGCCCAGACAAGCTCACCAAAGCTATCAAGGCGCTGCGCACCGAGGGCATCGACCTCAACATCAACCTGCTGGGCGAAGCGATCCTCGGCCAAGAGCAGGCCGCACACCGCGTTAAGGGAACCAAGGAACTCATCGAACGCCCTGATGTTGACTATGTGTCGATCAAGGTCTCCGCGACCGTAGCCCCGCACAGCCCGTGGGCTTTCGATGAAGCCGTCAACGACATCGTCGAGCACCTGCGCCCGCTCTACCGTGCAGCCAACAACTCGAGCCCGCGCACCTTCATCAACCTTGACATGGAGGAATACAAAGACCTCGACCTCACGCTCGCGGTCTTCACCGAACTCCTGGCCGAAGACGAGTTCAAGAACACCGAGGCCGGCATCGTGTTGCAGGCATACCTGCCGGACTCCTACGCCGCGATGAAGCGCCTTCAGCGCTTCGCGGCCGAACGCGTCGCTAACGGTGGCGCCCCGATCAAGGTCCGCCTCGTTAAGGGTGCGAACCTCCCGATGGAACAGGTTGAAGCGCAGATGCGCGGCTGGACCCAGACGGTGTGGTCCACCAAGCAGCTCACGGACGCGAACTACAAGGCGATCCTCGACTACGCGCTCACCAAAGACCATGTCAAGAACGTTCGCCTCGGTATCGCAGGTCACAACCTCTTCGACATCGCGCTGCATTTGCACCTCATGCGTGCTCGCGGCATCGAACCGGGCGGCAAGGACGTCGAATTCGAGATGCTTCTGGGCATGGCAAGCCAGCAAGCCCAGGCCGTGCGGCAGGACGTGGGTCGGCTTCTGCTCTACACGCCGGTGGTCAAGCCGGATGAGTTCGATGTTGCGATCTCTTATCTGGTGCGTCGCCTCGAAGAGGGCGCGACTGAGGATAACTTCATGTCCGAGGTCTTCAACCTCGACGATGACCCTGCCGCGTTCAAGCAGGAAGAAGACCGCTTCCGTGAATCTGTCAGCATCCTGTCAGAATGGACCGAGGCGCCAGTTCCGCGCCGCTTCCAGGACCGCAACGAAGAGGACTTCAGCAAGCCAACCTGGGACGCACGTTCACAAACGAGCCAGACACCGACCCGGACCTCGCCTGGAACCGCCTATGGGGCGGAGAGATCCTCAAGAAGATCCCGACCAGTACCCTCGGCAACGAGACGGTAGCCGGCGCGAAGGTCAAGGACACCGCCCGACTCAACGAGGTCTACGACGCCGCCCAGAGGGCTGCCGACGTGTGGCAGGGACTCAGCGCAGACCAGCGTGCCGACGTGCTGCACCGCGCCGGTGACAAGATGAAGGCCCGCCGCGCGGACCTGCTCGAAGTCATGGGCTCCGAAGTTGGAAAGACGCTGGCCCAGGGTGACCCTGAGGTCTCCGAAGCCATCGACTTCTGCAACTACTACGCAGAACAGGCGCGCAATCTCGGCAACTATGCCGGCGCGGAAGCCGAGATGGACAAGGTCACGCTCGTGACCCCGCCGTGGAACTTCCCAGTCGCGATCCCAACCGGCTCGACCGTCTCCGCGCTCGCCGCGGGCAGCGCGGTCGTGATCAAGCCGGCCCGCGCATCGATCCGCTGCGGCGCGGTGTTGACCGAATGCATCTGGGAAGCCCTCGACGAAGCCGGCCTGCCGCGCGACATCCTGCAGATCATCGACGCCTCCTCGCGCGACCTGGGCGATGCGATGATCACCGATGAACGCGTGGGCCGCGTCATCCTGACCGGCGCGTACGAAACCGCGCAAGCCTTCCACGAGATGCGTCCAGGCCTGCCGCTCTTCGCGGAAACCTCGGGTAAGAACGCGATCATCGTGACCCCATCCGCTGACTACGACCTCGCGGCAAAGGACATCGTGGACTCCGCGTTCGGTCACGCCGGTCAGAAGTGCTCCGCGGCATCGCTCGTGATCCTTGTGGGCCAGGCAGGCCGTTCCGATCGCTTGCACCGCCAGATCGTCGACGCCGCACAGTCGCTCGTGGTGGGCTACCCGGAGAACCCGGAGTCGATCATGGGTCCGGTCATCGAGAAGCCAGGCGAGAAGCTGCGCCGCGGACTGACCCAGCTGGAGCCAGGGCAGACGTGGGTCCTCAAGCCACAGCCGCTCGATGACTCCGGCAAGCTGTTCTCCCCAGGCATCCGCGCCGGCGTCCAGCCCGGATCCGAGTTCCACCTCACCGAATACTTCGGTCCTGTGACCGGCGTGATGCAGGCTGAAACCCTCGAAGAAGCCGTCGAATGGGTCAACCAGATCGACTACGGACTCACGAGTGGTATCCACTCGCTCGATGCCGAGGAAATCCGTTACTGGCAGCAAAACATTCAGGCCGGCAACCTCTATATCAACCGCGGCATCACCGGCGCGATCGTCCAGCGTCAGCCGTTCGGCGGCTGGAAGAAGTCCGCAGTCGGAACCGGAACCAAGGCCGGTGGCCCGAACTACGTCCCATCTATGCTGCGCTGGAAGGACTCCAGCAACGGCCTCGGCCCAGTGGACCGCCGCGTCATCGTCTCTACCCCGCACTATTCGATGCTCGTGCACACGTTCGCGCAAGAAGCACGCGCCTGGCTCGAACCGGCGCTCGTTCAGGACGACGCGGACATCAGCTTCTTCGAAGGCCTCCAAGATGCCACAGGCCTCGACGTTGAGGTCAACGGCTTGCGCTACCGCCCTGTCATGGTCCGGATGCGTGTGGCCACGGTCGAGGAAGAAGACCTTGTGCGGCTCGCCCGTGTGGTTGCGGCTGGCTGGCGCGTACTTCGTGCAGTCACCGACCGCGTAGGCACCGCCGCTAAGCAGCGCATGGAAGTCTCGCTTCCAGCTGATGCGCCCGTTGGCATCGCTGACGCCTACCGTCAGCTGGGTGCCGAGGTTGTCGTCCAGAGCGAAGAGGCGTGGCTCAAGACCTGCGCGAAGCTATCTGAGAATCCAGATGGCAGTCGCGTGCGCCTGATCGGCCGGGAAGGCACCCCAGAGATGGAAGCCCTGGCTCAGGCCACCTTCGAAGCGACGACGCAGGCCCCTGACCTCTCCGTCAACGACCATCCGGTGACCCGCTCGGGCCGCATCGAAATGTTGCCGTTCGTCCGCGAACAGGCTGTGACGATGACCGCGCACCGCTACGGAACGGTCAACAAGCTCGCTCGCGAGGCGCTCGGCGACGTCACTCGCTTGTGATGTGACCTAGCCCAGACGTTTGTGGCCCGCTCGAAACCTTCGAGCGGGCCACAAACGATGTATACGGGACTATCAGCGTCCAGGCAGCTTAGGTACCTTCGGCGGGAGGAACGTGCCCACACGCTCAAGCATCTCCTGCGTGATGCTACTGGAGGCTTTCTGGAGGCTCTCAATCAGCGAGGCAGGTTCCTCGGCTGGATCCGCGAGGATCACGTCTATAGCGCCGATCGCATGCCCGTGAGGGCCTATCACCGGTACGGCGAGGACTTCGGTGTTCTCGTGAACAAAACCGGGGTAGCGGGCGTATCCCTGGCTGCGGATCGTCTCGACCTCGTGGCGCAGCCGCGGGTGCGCTGTGGTCATCGCTTCGCCGTGTTCTTCCATGTACTCCGAAACCACCGACATGGATGAGTAAGCGAGTGTTGCCATCCCGGTCGCCGTGTCGTGCACGGGGAGACGCATGCCGCGGTGGACTCCAATGTAATCGGCTCCCTCTTGCTCGCACACGTACTCGACGATGAGCATCTCGTTATCCTCAAGGATCGAGAAATGCACGCCCGTGCGCACGATGCTGTGTACATGAAGCATGTGTAGGTGGGCTACCTGAGCCACCGTCTTGATGCATGACCCACGGTTTCCGATCTCCCACAAGCGTAAACCTGGCAGATATTCGCCATGCTCGTCCCGGAGCAGTAAACCCAGCTCTTCCAGCTGGTTCACAATCCGGTAGGTCGTGGTGCGTGGGATCCCGGAGAGCTCAGAGATCTGGGCAACCGTGAGGGTCGGATGTCGATGATCGAAGCAATCCAGAATCCGGACGGCCCGCTCAAGTATGGGCTCGTTGCGTGTTGCCTGGCTGACGTCGCTCATCACCAGCCACCTTCCTCGCCGTCATCCCATAGGCCAAGCTCATCGTCCTGCGGCTCAAGCATGCGTGCGATCCGGTCAGTATCGACGTCGTCAGCCCGCGGCACCGACCACCGTGGCGCCTTATCTTTATCAACGAGTAGCGCGCGGATGCCCTCAACAACATCAGGGGTGTCCATGACGTAAGACGCGGCGCGATGTTCGCGCTCAAGGGCGCCCCGCAGCTCATCCTCGGCGCGAGACTCCCGCACGAGTTGCAGCGCAGTCTCGCACGCAATCGGGGAGTTAGCTCGGATCCGCTCAGCGGCCTCCGCCGCAGCCGGCCATGGTGAGGCATCCAGCTTCGCCAGAATCTCCGCGACATCGCTGCCCGCGTACGCTTCATCAATCCACGCACGCTGAACATTCAGTTCGGAATGCTGCGGAACCCCATGCATGATCTGCAAGCCCATCGCCAAGTCCTGCCCTGGCAACGCACACAAATCAGCAATCGAAGACAAAACCTCTTCAACCGCATCCTGCGCGATGCAGAAATCCGCGAGACCGAACTCAACGGCGTCACCCGCACCGATGGAATCACCCGTCAACGCAAGGTGCTCGCCAATCCGACCCGGCGCACGGCCGAGCCACAGCGAACCACCGACGTCGGGAACATAGCCGACCCGCACCTCCGGCATCGCAAGCCGCGAATCCGGGGTCACGATCCGCACCGAAGCCGCCGATGCGATACCAAAGCCCGCGCCCATCGTCACGCCGGTCATGAAAGAAACAACAGGCTTAGGGTAGGTCTGGACGGCGGCGGCGAGCTCGAACTCGGCGGCGAGGATGCCCAGCATCTGTTCGGCCTCGCCGGCGAGTAGTGCGCGCCGGAAATTCTGTAGGTCGCCGCCTGCGCTGAAGCCGCGGGGGCCTTCGCCAAGGAGCGCGATCGCTTTGACGTCACCGTTGTATCGCCAAGCGCGCAGGGAACTGTGAACGGCCTCGACCATATCGGGCATGAGGGCGTTCAGTTTGTCAGGCCGATTCAGGCGGATCAGACCCAACCCTTGATGCACGCTGACATCTACGTGCTCGCTGTGTATCGACATGAGCTTCTCCGGTTCCAAGGTTGATCTATGGTCATAGTAACCCGGAATGACCCGTGAGTAACATCACAATGTGCGAATTGTGGACACCGGAGGCCGAATTACCGACCATTCGTTCTGTAATTGAATAAAAATACTGTAATTCCGCGCTTAACTATCCGGTGTACCGGACAATTGGAGGCCTATTTCGACCACGCCTCACCCGTGGAAATGACGGATGCCAGGCGGTCCTCGTGGCTAATCGCATGGTGCGAAAGGATTAACTCATCAGCCTGAGTCTCCTCGGCCATCTGCCGCAACTGCTCAACCACTCGCTCCGGCGTCCCTACAGCGGAGTAGCTCATCATGTTGCGCACCTGGTTGCCGGCGGGCATCTGCAAAATCTGATCGATTTCAGCCTCGTTGAATGGCTGCGAACGGTTCCGTCCCAGCATCGATTGGACGCGGCGACGCAACGCGAACTGGAACTGATCGTTAGCCTCAGATGCCGTCGGAGCCGCCACAACGCCAGCCGCGACCGTGACGCGAGGCTTGTCCAGTCGTTCGGACGGCTTGAACTCTTCGCGGTACACCTTGATGGCTTCATGCAGGTGCGTCGGCGCAAAATGCGACGCAAACGAATACGGGAGGCCCAACTTTGCCGCCAGCTGAGCACCATAGAGGGAGGAACCCAGAATCGTGACCGGGATAGTGGAATCCGGTGTCGCCGGATAAGCCTCAACCCCAGGGATGCGCGACGGCCCATCCAGATAACCGAGCAACTCCATGACATCGGATGGGAAGTGCTCTGCCGCGTCGGGGGAGCGGCGCAGCGCGCGCACCGTAGCCTGATCCGTGCCTGGAGCGCGGCCCAGACCCAACTGGATCCGGCCAGGGTAGAGCGCCTCGAGCATCTTGAACTGCTCGGCCACAACGAGCGGCGCGTGGTTCGTGAGCATCACGCCAGCCGCGCCTACCCCCAAAGTTTCAGTGCGTGCGGCCACGTGCCCCATCAAAACCGCGGTAGCCGTCGACGCGATCTCACTCATGTTGTGGTGCTCGGCGTAGTACATGGTTTCGTAACCGCTACGCTCAGCCGCCTGCGCGAGCTCAACCGCATTCATAAACGGTTGTTGTGGCTGTCATTGCGGCGGGCCGGAACAAGATCCAGCAAGGACAACGCCGGAGCTTTGGTTGGAACAGAAGACGAAGAGGACGCCGTTGAAGTAGCCATAGTAGCTAGTTCAACGGCGGCCTCAGTGGAAATATTCCGATGCGCGGGCGGTCTGCTTATGCGCGGGCCGTCTTGGCGTTGCCCAATCCGTAGCGGCTCGAGCTCGCGTTCTCCCAGTGTTCCTTCCACATGCGTGGGGAATCGCTGAGCAGTTCACCCGGCTCAAGCCACGTGAACAGGCGTGCAAACGAATCGTTGTTGTCAGGCGAGACGTTGCGGCGCAGCATCGCAGGGGAGAGGTCCTCAACACGAGTCACGCCCATCGAAGCCATGATCTTGACCGCCTGAGCCACAGTCGCCTGGTGGAAGTTGTAGACGCGCTCAGCCTTCACATCCACATCCAAGCCGCGCTCAAGGCGAGGGTTCTGCGTAGCCACACCAACCGGGCACGTGCCCTCAGCGCAACGCAACGACTGGATGCAACCCAGCGCGAGCATCATGCCGCGCGCCGAGTTTGTGAAGTCAGCACCCTGAATCAGGCGCTTGACGATCGCGTTACCTTCAGCGATCTTGCCGGAAGCGCCGATCTTGACCTTGTCGCGCAAGCCAGCGCCCACGAGTGCGTTGTGCACAATCATCAAGCCCTGGGTCAGAGGCATACCCATGTGGGTTTCGAACTCAACCGGAGCAGCACCAGTGCCGCCCTCAGCGCCATCGACCACAATGAAGTCCGGCGCCGTGCCAACCTCGATCATCGCCTTGCACATAGCCAAGACGTCCTCGACCGACGTCACGCACAGCTTGTAGCCGGTCGGCTTGCCGCCGGAAAGCTCACGCGTCTTGGCGATGAACTCGATGAGCTCGGTCGGGGTCTTGAACGCCGAGTGCCCAGGAGGAGAAACACACTTCACACCCTCAGGAATGCCGCGAATCTCCGCGATCTCCTTGGTCACCTTAGGACCAGGCAGAACACCACCCAGGCCAGGCTTAGCGCCCTGGGACAGCTTGATCTCGACGGCCTTGATCTGCTCGTTGCTCGAAACATCGCGGAAACGCCCCGGGTCGAACTTGCCGTCCTGATCGCGGACGCCGAAGTAGCCTGTACCGATCTCAAGGATCAGATCGCCGCCCTGCTGGTGGTACGGCGTGAAGCCACCTTCGCCGGTGTCGTGCGCGAAGTTACCCATGCGCGCACCCTTGTTGAGGGCCTTGATCGCGTTACCCGAGAGGGAACCGAAGCTCATCGCGGAGATGTTCAACAGCGACATCGAGTATGGCTTGGAGCAGTCCGGTCCACCAATCTCAACGCGTGGCGGAGTCTGTGGCGGTTCAAGCGGGTTCATCGAGTGAACCATCCACTCGAAACCAACCTCGTTGACCTCAGCCAACGTGCCGAAAGCCTCCTCGGCCTTCTTGCCGTCGGCGCGTGCGTTGACAAGGTCACGCGTCGTCTTATCGAACGGACGGCCATCCCAGTCGCGTTCGATGAAGTACTGCTGGATCATCGGGCGGATCTTCTCCAGCTGGTACCGCGCGTGCCCCAGCACGGGGTAGTTACGCAGAACGGCGTTCTTCTTCTGGATGAGATCGCGAACAGCTACGCCGCCCACGGCAGCGGCGGCACCGATCGCTGCCCACGTACGCTTCTTGAGCTTCTTGCTTGCCACAGTCATCCCCTTGTTGGCGAGGTGAGATAGTCCCAGGCTATCCCTTCCAGCGGGTAGATAGCACGGTCACACACGGATAAATCGCCGCCGATGTGCCCGCAGCTCGATCTTCGCCCGTGCATTAAACGCCCGATGCGACGCAGGCTGAACACTGAAGTGTTCGCTTGCGCCGCATCGGGGCTTAAGAATGAGTTGAGTGAACCTGCGCTTAGAGCGGGGTGATCTCCGTAGCCTGCAGGCCCTTAGGGCCTTCAGCTACAACGAATTCCACGCGCTGGCCCTCTTCGAGAGTGCGGAAACCAGTCGTCTGGATTGCGCTGAAGTGAGCGAACAGGTCATCCGAAGAGTCATCCGGAGCGATGAAACCGAAACCCTTATCCGGGTTGAACCACTTGACGGTTCCAGAAGCCATACGAGCTTTGTCCTTTCTGCGCCCAGCCTTTGTGTGCTGGGCTAATGCCCAGGGTGTGGGCGGTGTTACTACCTTGACTCGCGGCGTGCTGACCGGTCCGGACTGCCTTCGGCGAACAAGATCTGCCTGCAGATGCACAGGCGTACGATTCACGCTACTTTATCGGCGCGCTTTCCTCTAGCGCCCCGCTGCACTCACAGCTCATTCACAAGGCAGTCGAGCGGCAAACGCGAGCCAGCTGGGGCGGACTCGGTGCGAGTGAGGCGCGGGTGCGGCCTCAGCTGAGGTCTAGATCCTCGATGTTTTCAACAGAAGGAACCCACGATGCGCGCAACTGATCCATCTGGCGGCGTTCCTTTTTCGTGGGGCGGCCGGATCCGCGTGGCCGGACAGGCACCGCGGGAATCGCAGGTTTGACGCGCTCCGGAGTGTGGTCGATGTATGCGGTCGCCGCTACTTGTGCAGAAACGCGTTTGACCAGCGGCTTCACGACCTGCAGATGCCGGTCGAAACCGTGCCTTCGAATGCGGACGTTATCGCCCGGCCTGATCGCATACGCCGGCTTCACGGGATCACCGTTGACGCGAATATGTCCTGCCCGGCACGCAGCTGTGGCCTCCGAGCGCGTCTTGTACACGCGCACGGACCACAACCATGCATCGATACGAGCCTTCATGAATGTGCCAGCAGTCAGCTTTGTGCGAGCTGCTTGACTCGCTTAGCTCGCTTCTTAGCGATTTTCCGGACCCGCTTCTTTCGCTGGCGGTACGCAAGGTCATCCACCTTGGACTCCCTACCCGTAAACACCTTGATGACGGCCCATGCCGCAGCGGTCAGCGGAACCGCGAGCAATGCGCCGATGATGCCAGCAAGCACCGTGCCGGCAGTCAAAGCGAACAACACAACGAGAGCGTGAACCCGCAACGCCGAGCCCATAACGACCGGCTGCAGGAAGTTGCCTTCCAACTGGTTCACCACAATCGAACCGATGATGATCGCAAGAGCAGGAATCCAGCCATTCGTCACCAAAGCGACCAAAGCCGCGAGGATCGAGCTGACCAACGCACCCACGATCGGGATGAAACCGCCAACAAAAACAACCAAGCCCAGCGGGAACCACAGCTTCACGCCAAAGACGAGCATGACCAGCGCGATACCTGCCGCATCGACCGCCGCAATAATCGCGGTACCGCGCACATAGCCGCCGAACGTGTCACGCGCACGCACCGCAGCGGTGTGCCACGTAGGCTGCGCCGACTCCGGAACCCACGAGTGCAGGAAACTCCAGATCTTGTCGCCATCACGCAAGAAGATCGCGATCGTGACAATGAACGTACCCATGCCAGCAAAGAATGTGCTCGCTGACGACAAGCCAGCAACAGCACCCGTGCTAAACGTTGAACTGGTCAAGAACTTCTTGACCTGCTCGAGCGCTTCATCCATCTGGCCAGAGTTGAACTGGATGCCCACCTTATTGGCGAGATCGCGCGCTTGGTTGAAACCCTGCACCGCCGAATCCACCAGGCCGCTCCACTGTGTAGCGATCGTCGCTGCGACGCCGCCGACGACACCGCCCAACACCAGAACGGTGGCCACCACAACGACAACCGCGGCCCACGTATCGGACATCCGCCGGCGAAGCCACTCGATCACCGGCCACGCGGCGCACGCCAGGATCGTCGCCAACAGAACGGGGATCACCAGAACAGAAACCTGGATCAGACCATAAATCAACACCGAAGCCAGCGCGATGATGAGCAAAACCTGCGCGCTCCGCGCACCCGCGCGACCCCAGCGGTCCTTCCACGGGTTAGGTAGACCCTCTACGGTCGGCAAGCCGTGAGACGTGTTGGCCTCCGTGCTACCGGAGACCTCCGCTGGCTTCTGCGCCGCGGCGGGGATATGGGTGCGGGTTTCGTGCTGATTCATAGCTCTATCTTGGCACGTTTACGGCTTCACTAGCCGGCCGGTGACGTCAAGCGGGACGCTTTCGCTAGAATCCACACTCGTGAGCTACGCAATCAACCCCACCGACGGAACCCGCATCTACTACGAAGTGACAGGCGAAGGGCCAGCGCTGATCTTCCTGCACGGGTCCGCTTTGTCGCGAGTTATCTGGCGCGGACTCGGCTATCTCAAAGGGCTGCCTGGCTACAGCCACATCCGCATCGATGCGCGAGGCCACGGGAAGTCCGATAAACCCCATGAACCGTCTGCGTATGCGATGGAGCGCCTGGCCGAAGACGTCCTCGCGGTCATGGACGCTGAAGAGATCGCAACCGCCGGAATCGTCGGTTACTCACTCGGCGCACGCACAGGCTGGCAACTCATGACGACGGTCCCGACCCGGTTCGCAGCGTTTGTTGCGCTCGCCGGAAGCCACCGGAAGCAAACCGGTGAGATCAAGAATATTTTCTTTCCCGGCTACCTCGAAACCTTGAAAAACGGCGACATCGACGCGTTCGTTGCGGGCTTCGGGCCGGGGCTTGACCGCGCCACAGCGCTCGCGTTCAAATCCAACGATCCTCTAGCCCTCTACGCGATGTTCGCCGAGATGGAAGACGCCGAGAGGAGCATTCCGGACACGCTCATCGCACAAGTCAGCACGCCAGTGCTCGCGATGGCCGGCGACCAAGACCCGCGGCGTTACGCCGATTCGCAGGACCAGGCGCAGATCGCCCAGAACTGCCGCTTCCACCCGCTACCTGGCCGCAACCACGCCGGAACGCTGTTCTACGCGCAAGACAACCTCGCCGTCATCAAGCCGTTCCTGGACAAGAACTACCCAGGAACGGCTTAGATGGGGCTGGGTTAGTACCTGGCCTAGCCGGTGAAGGTCGACTTGCCCGTAACGCCACGGCCGATCAACAGGGCCTGAACCGTTTCCGTGCCCTCATACGTGTGTAGCGCCTCGATGTCCGCGAAGTGACGAGCCACCCGGTTCTTGATCAAGATGCCGTTGCCGCCCAACAGGTCACGCGCATCGGCCGCAATAGAGCGAGCCGCACGCGTAGCGGTGAACTTAGCGAGCGATGCGAGCTCACCCGAAAGCTCCCCGCGATCCTCCAACTCAGTGCAGTGACGCGCCAAAAGTTGCGCCTGCACGAGGGTGGACTGCATGCGCGCCAAACGCTCATTCACAATCTGAGAATGCGCGAGTGGACGGCCAAACTGAGTCCGCTTGCTCGCATACTGCGCAGCCACCTCGTACGCGCCCATCGCAGCACCAACAGCCGCCCACGCAACACCTAGGCGGGTAGCAAACAAAACCTGCGCCGTATTCTTGAACGACTGCGCGCCCGGCAATACGTTCTCGTCCGGAACAAACACATCCTGCAGGTCAATCTCCGCCTGCCACAAGCAACGCAAAGCCAGCTTCTCCTTCAAATGGAACGCGCTGTAGCCCTCCGAATCCTGCGGAACAATGAAGCCCTTGACCTGGCCGTCGTCGGTATCGCGGGCCCACACAATCGAAATCGCAGGAGCGCCAAACTCAGGACCGATAGCGCCGTTACCGATCCACTTCTTGGCTCCAGTGATGCGCCAACCGCCATCGACCTTGGTGGCCGAAGTTTCGAGGCCGATCGAATCGGAGCCGTGAGTCGGCTCCGTCAACGCAAACGCGCCCGCAACACTGCCTTCAGCGAGCGCCGGGCCCCACTTCTGCTTCTGTTCCTTCGAGCCGCACAAATCAACCGAACGCAACGCCAAACCACCCTGGACGCCGACGATGGTCGACACTGACAAGTCAACCCGGCCAAGTTCCATGCCCACCATTGCGGCTTCGAGGCGGCTTGAGCCTTCGCGGCCATCGACCCCGATGCCGTCACGCAGCAGATCAGCCTCGCCCAGCTCCTTAGTCAGGTGGGCTGGGTACTCGCCGCGATGCCAAAAATCGTCGATGACCGGCGCAACCTTCTCAAGCGCGAAAGCACGGGCACGTTCGCGCGCAGCCTGAGCGGCCTCCGGAAGGTCATTGAAGACGCCCGCCGGGTCGACATTCGGTGCGTCAGGACCGGTTGGGTACAGATCGTAATCAGGTTCTGTGAGCGAAGCCGGGCGGGAAGGGGAAGGCTGTGGAGCGGTGGAGGAAGCGTCAGACATGGGAACTCCTGAAACGAGAAGAAGGCAACGGGCGGCAGGGTTTGAGTAAAACCCTGAGCTGAAATAAAACCTTGAGTTACCCGTAAGTAACCAGATGTGATCAGCCTAACATTTTGCGCGAATTTGACCAGATCCAGACGCGTGAAAACACGAGTGATCAGACCTACTTCACCGCGCATCTAGGCATCCACCAGCAACATGTGAAACGCTGACACCTATGAGATTCCTAGCGAACTGGTTCACAGCCCTGCCCGCAGAAAAAGCGAGCCCCAAGGCAAGTGACGGTGCAAGCGACGGGGCCAGCGACAGTGCAAGCCCAGACGCATCGGAATCTTCGCAACCATCCACGGGATCCAGCCCCTCCGCAGAACCCAGCTCAAGCCCCAGCGGTTTCCTTGAACCAGACCCAAGCGAGCCCACGCTGCCAGGCCTCGAGCCCATCGTCGAAAACGCACCATCCACCCTGCGGCCATGGCTCGCCTTCGGCATCCCGATCGTCGCTGCGCTCATCATCACGTGGCTCGTGTGGTTCATCCTTGCGCGGATCTTGCGGAAACGCCCACGCGTCAAAGAACAGCTCGGACGCCTCCAGATCCCCGTATTCTGCCTGCTGCTCTCCGTGGGGCTTATGTTCGGTACGCCGGGCGTCATCGAGGAGAAAGAGCTCGCGGTTGCGCTCGCCGTGATCCTCAAAGTCGCGGCCGTCGCGTCCATCACGTGGCTTGCTGTGACCGTGCTTTCGGTCGTGGAAGTCTCCGTGGTCGTCCACTACGAAGAATCCGGCGATCCGCGCCAAGTAGCCAAACTGCGCACCCAAATGACGCTCATGCGACGCCTCGTGACGGCGATCGTGCTCGTGCTCGGCGTGGGTGCGGTGCTGCTCATGATCCCGAGCGTGCGCGCGATGGGCGCAACAGTCCTCGCGTCCGCGGGCTTGATCTCGGTGGTAGCTGGCCTCGCGGTTCAAGGCGTGCTGACCAACGTGTTCGCGGGGCTGCAGCTCGCGTTCAGTGACGCGCTCCGTGTAGAAGACATCGTGGTCGTGGAAGGGCAGCGCGGTAACGTCAAGGAAATTACGCTGACCTACGTTGTCGTGAAGCTCGTGGACGGGCGGAAAATGATCCTGCCCTCGACATACTTCACCACCACGCCGTTTGAAAACTGGTCACGCGGCGGCGAAGAAATCAACGGCTCCGTAGTTCTCGACCTCGCCTGGGATGCGCCGGTTGCGGCGCTCCGCAAACGCGTGGAACAGTTGCTGGATGCAACCGACCTCTGGGATGGACGCGTTGGCGAAACGGTCGTCACCAACGCCGCCGGCGGCAACATGGAACTCACCGTCATGTTGAGCGCCCGTAACCCCGGCGACCTATGGGACCTCAGAAACTACATCCGAGAAAACCTCGTCCACGAAGTCATGACGAAGTACCCAGGCTCCCTCCCGGAGGTCATCGGTGGCGGCGGCGCGGCCTAACCGGCCAACGCCGTCTAACCGCCAACCGCCTAACCGAAATAGACGCCGATGCGCTTGCCATCGATCTCGTGGATCGGGATCTGCATCTGATACACCTCAGCGAGCTTTTCGGTCGTCATGAGCTCTTCCGGGGTGCTCTGCTGAACCAAACGGCCATCGCGCATCGCCACAATCGTGTCGGAATATACTGAGGCGAAGTTGATGTCGTGCAGCACCACAACCACCGTCTTACCCTGCTCATCGACAAGGCGACGCATGAGCTTCATCATCTCCACTGAGTGACGCATGTCCAGGTTGTTGAGCGGCTCATCCAAAAGGATGTAGTCGGTGTCCTGCGCCAAAACCATCGCGATGAACGCGCGCTGACGCTGGCCGCCCGAAAGCTCGTCGAGGTACTTGAACGCGAGCGGAGTAATGTCCATCTCCTGCATCGCCTGCGCGATGATCGCGCGGTCCTCACGAGTAGCCTGACCACCGTTGTGCGGGAAACGGCCGAAACCCACGAGGTCGCGCACACGCAACCGCAACGAAACGTGGTTGTCCTGCCGCAAAATAGCGAGCTTCTTCGCCAAGGCCTTCGACGGCGTCTTCGAGACGTCCAAACCATCGACCGTGACGCTGCCTTCCTCCATCGGAATCAGGCGAGAAACCATCGAAAGCAGCGTGGACTTGCCGGCGCCGTTAGGGCCGATGATGCTCGTGAGCCCACCCGCCGGGATCACCGTCGTGACATCGTCCACCACAGTCGTGGCGCCGTACTGCTTGGAAACGTTCTTGATTTCGATCATGACTTCAGCGATCCCTTCAGCAACAGCGTGATGAACACAATGCCACCAGCAAACTCAATCACAACGGACAACGTGGTCGAATGGCCGGCAAGCCGCTCAACAACGAACTGACCCACGACCAAAGCGACCGCGCCGATCAGCGAAGAAACAATGAACAAGGTCCCGTGACCAGCCCCTGGGAGAGCTTGATACGCGAGCGAAACCACAAGCAGGCCGAAGAACGTGATCGGCCCGACCAAAGCGGTGCACGTAGCAACCAGAACCGCAGACAAAATAAGCACGATGGTCGTGACCTTCTGGTGGTCGATGCCGAGGCTGGTTGCCATGTCACGCCCCAACGCCATCGCGTCCAGGGTGCGGCGCATACGCCACGCGAAGAACACGGCCACGGCGACAACCACAGCAGAGGCACCCAGAAGAGTAGGGTCAACGCGGTTGAACGACGCGAAGAATAGGTCCTGAAGTTGCGTGAATTCGCTCGGGTCCAGCAACTTCTGCAGAAGGGCCGAAATGCCGCGGAACAACGTCCCCAAAACGATGCCGACCAACAGCATCAAGTGCAGATTGGCGGTGCGCCCGGTGAACATCCAGCGGTACAGCAGAACCGCGAACAGGACCATGAGCCCCAGCTCGATACCGAAGCGCAGTAGCGGGGAAGCGGTCATCCATGCGGTGCCACCCAAAATGAATACCGCCGTGGTCTGCAACAAGATATAGAGCGCGTCCATACCCATAATGGACGGGGTCAAAATCCTGTTGGCCGTGACCGTCTGGAACGCGACAGTCGAAACCGCCACCGCAACCGCGCACACAATCATCGCGCCAACACGGGTGCCGCGCAGCTTCAACGCGAAGTCCAATGCCCCCAGGAGATCCCACGTCAAAAAGAACGCGACCGCAATCGCGAGCCCAGCACCCATCGCGGCAATCCAGATCCACGCACGCCGCGCATCGCGCCGTTCAGCCTTCATACCTTGAGCGACCAGCTCATCCAGGGTGGGGGACGGTGTTGCAATCGTCTTCTGGTCAGCCATGTGCAGCCTCCTGTGCAGCGCTCTTGCGCATCGCGGCGGCCTTCTTAGCCGCCTGGCGGGCCCGCTTCTTCGACGACGGCGGAACGTTCTGGTAGCGCTGGTGAATGATCATGCTGAGGAACACGATGGAGCCCAACACGGACATGATCATGCCCACCGGAACTTCGTATGGGATCCGGATGAGGCGGCCGGCGATGTCGCATGCCAGGACCATGCCGGCGCCGATCAACGCGGTCCACGGGACTGCGCGGCGCAGGTGGTCGCCCACAAGAACAGAAACGAGGTTAGGGACCACGAGGCCCAGGAACGGGAGGGCACCCACGGTTGTCACGGTCACCGCTGAGATAAGAGCAACGACAGCCATACCGAGGCGGACGGTGACGCGATAGTTCATCCCGATCGATGTGCAGAAGTCGCTACCGAGCCCGGCCGCGGTGAACCGGTCCGCAGCGATGTAGCCGACGAGGCCGACGACCGCGACGATCCACAACAGTTCGTAGCGGCCCTGGATGATTCCGGAGAGGTCGCCGATCATCCATGCGTTGAGGGTCTGAAGGAGGTCGTTGCGGTAGGCGACGAACGTTGCGGCCGCCGATACGACGCCGCCGAGCATGATGCCAACCAGCGGGATGAGGAGTGTTGCGCGCGTCGGGAGGTTGTTGATGATCGCGAGGAACAGTGCGGTGCCGACGAGAGAGAAAACCGTGGCCACGCCCATCTTGCCGATCACCGGCATGGCTGGAACAAAGATCGTGACGGCGAGGATGCCGAGCATCGCGGATTCGGTCGAGCCGACCATGTTCGGTTCAACGAAGCGGTTGCGTGCCAGCTGCTGCATGATGAGGCCGGAGATCGCGACGGCGGCGCCGGCTAGGAGCGCGGCAACGGTGCGCGGGACGCGTGAGATCCAAAAGACCTCTTCCGCTGCTTTGTCACCATTGAGCAGATCGGAGACGGACAGCGGGGCCGCCCCCACGAAGAGTGAGACGCCTGCGAGCGCGATGACTGCGGCGAATGCCAGGAGGAGGACCCACCAGCGGGTCGCGAACGATTTATCGGCTGGCCCGAAGGTGACACGGCGAGGCCCCGGTGAAGGCTTCAGCTTCGCCCGGGGCGGTGTGTTGGCTGTCGTTTTGTTCATGGTTATTACCGAGTTAATCATGAGGCGACGATGGAGCGACGTGCTCGAATCATGCGTTCCGGTTGTTCCCTATGGTTGACGTGCCGAATGGTTGACATGCCGATGGGTGGGGCGTCGTTGTCGACGCCCCACCCATCCGTGGTTTATAGGCTAGTTGAGCGCTGTTTCAACTTCATCGATCATCTTCGGAACCGTGGTCAGGCCGTAGCCAACCAGGTACCACGATGCGGAGTCGAGGTAGACGATCTTGTTGTTCTTAGCGGCATCAGTCGTGTTGACGAGTTCGTTGTCGAGAACCTTCTTGGCTGCCTCGCCGCCGGATTCGCCGATGGCCTGGTCTCGGTCGATCGCGAAGATCACGCCTGGGTTCTTGTCCTTGACGAATTCGAAGGAAACCGATTCGCCGTGAGGGCCTTCCGACTTCACGTCAGCGGCTGACTTGAAGCCGAGGATGTCGTTGATGAGAGCGAAGCGGGAGCCGTTGCCGTATGCGGTGAGCTTGCCGCCGGAAACCATGACGGTCAGGCTGGTCAGGCCGGACTTTTCAGCGCGAGCCTTGACGTCATCGATGCGCTTTTCGAGCTCGCCCAGCTTTTCGTCGGCTTCTTTTTCCTTGTCGACAATCTTTGCGAGGGAGCGAGTGTTTTCCTCGAAGGACTCGAGTGGCTTCGTTGCGTCGACGGACATGTCGATGGTCGGTGCGATCTCGCGGAGGTCCTTGTAGGCGTCTGCGGTGCGGCCGGAAATGATGATGAGGTCTGGCTTTTCAGCTGCGACCTTCTCGAGGTCCGGCTCCTTTGGTCCGCCGATCTTGGTGTACTTGTCGGCCTCGAGGTACTTCATCTGCTCTGGGTAGACGAACTTGGCGACGCCTGCGACGTCGGTGCCGAGAGCCTTGAGCGTGTCAGTGGCAGCGAGGTCGTAGCTGAAGATCTTCTTCGGGTTCTTCGGTACCTCGGTGGTTCCCTGTGCGTGTTTGATCTCGACGGTTTCCGCCGAGCCCTTCTCGTTTTCTCCGTTGGCGGAGCAGCCGGTCAGCGCGAGGGCTGCGGCGGCAACGACGGCGGTGAACCGTGTTGCGAGACGTGTACGCTTCATGGGTTTCTCTCGTTCTATCTATCCGTTGGGAAGGCGGTGCGGATGTCCCGAGGCCGCCGGTTTTGATTAGGAAACATATTTGTTTCGTAATCGTCTGAGTATGAGGTTAGGCGATCCTATTCAGGGTGCGCAAGTGGAGGTTTCTTTACGGGCGGGTGGAGTGGAGGTTTCCTCTTCGTTTTAGGTGGATGTTCACGAAAACAAAACGCCGCCCGGTGCGGAACCTTGCGGTTTCGCGCCGGGCGGCGTCATTGAATTGTGGGTTATGTCACAGTTAGCGTTTTGTTGAGCTCGCTGAGTTTGCGACTACTTTCTGAGCGGTTTTCGCTGGGATGAAACGCAAGAGGAAACGAGCCAGACGGTAGCGGCGGGATGGGATGCACAGGGCTTTGCCTGTCGCTGAAGCGTGGAGGCTTTCCCGCACGACTTGTTCTGGCTGGAGCCATGCGATTTTCGGTACGCGGCTGACGTTCATGTTCATGCGTTCGTGGAAGGACGTGCGGGTCATACCGGGGCAGACCGCGGTCACGGATACGCCGCGCTCTTTGTAGCGGCGGGATGCGTATTCGGAGAATTCGACGATCGCGCGTTTCGCAGCGGAGTAGGTGCTGACTCCGGTGAAAGCCGCGATCGATGCGATGTTGATGATGCGGCCGCCTCCGCGTTGGATCATCGCTGGGATTGCGGTGTGCATGAGGCGCAGTGGGATTTCGGTGTGGATGCGCCAGTGGTCGCGTTCGTCATCCCACTCGCTTGAGGCGAAGCCGTTGATGAGCCCGAAGCCTGCGTTGTTGACGAGCAGTTCAACGGGGTCGATGTCTGAGCTGAGGCGTTTCTCTACTGCGGCGATGCCTTCTTCTGTGAGGAGGTCGCCGATGAGTGTTTCGACGTGGACGGCGTAGCGGCTTTCGAGCCGGTGGGCTACGCGTGCTAGCGCTTCGGCGTCGCGGGCGCATAGCACGAGGTGCCGGCCTTGCGCGGCGAGTTGTTCTGCGAATTCTTCGCCGATCCCGGCGGTTGCTCCGGTGATCAGTGCTGTACGGTGTGGGGCGTTGAGTGGAGCTGGGGTGGTGTCCATAATGCAACCCTAATTCTTTGGCGATGTGGCGTGAACTCTTTGGCGACGGGATGGCGGCGATGCCTGGCCGCGCTGTCTGGGGCGACGTGCTTACGCGCCTTCTTCGAGTGCAGCGAGCTGGGCGCTCACGGTGTGTTCCGCGGCGGGCCGGACTGACGCGTCGACGTCGGCGTAGACGATGTCGGTCACGTTGGTGACAGTCGGTTCGTCGCCGCGTTCGCGTACGGTGCGCACGGCAGTGCGGACTTGTTCGAGGCGTTCGCGGCGGTGGGCGAGGTATTCGCGGGCCGTCTCGGCTACAGAGGGGAGGAACCCGGCGTGAGCGGGCAACGCTGGGATGTCGCCGAGTGCTTCGAGTTTTTCGAGCGAGTTCAGGTAGTCGGTGAGTCGACCATCCGGGTGGTCGATGATCGTGGTCCCGCGGCCCAGGATCGTGTCCGCGGTCAGCACGCCAAGGGGGCGCGCATCGGCGGCTGATTCAACGAGGATGCTGATCGAGTCCGATGTGTGGCCCGGCGTCGCCATGATCTTCAGCTGGATGTCGGCCCCGGTAACCTCGATGACCTCTCCATCTGTGAGGGGTTGCTGGTCTTCACTACAGAACTCAGGGCTGATCGCGCGGCTTGGTGCGCCGCTCAGCTTCCGTAGCCGCTCGAGGCCTCCGACATGGTCGGGGTGCCGGTGGGTGAGCACGATGAGCGCGATCGGGTGCGAGGCCAGCGCGGCCTGGTGCTGTTCGTCGTCCTCACCTGGGTCGACAACGATCGCCCCGGCATCGCTGGGGATCCAGTATGTCTGTGTGCCGTCCAGCGTCATGGGGCCAGGGTTATTCTGCTGCAGCATCCACACGCCCTCGACAGGCGTCGCAACAGCGCCGTCAATAATTGCGCCATCGGGAACAGCGCCATCAACAACCGCGTCCACATTCTGCTCACTCTGTGTCATGCCCCCAGTATGCAGGAACCCCCTGACAGTTTTCGGAGGTCGGCGGTTCCCGTGTGGGGTGGGTGTGCGACTAAAGTTGTCGTAGTGACCCGTGAAGTATCCGCGCCTGCCTGTCGGCAAGAGGTGGCGGCGCGACGGGAACGGTCAACGGTAAGGATTGAACTGTGGGTGTAGGTGTCCGTTTGTCTCGGCGCGTGGTGGTGGTGCTTGCTGCCGCGATGCTGTTGTTCTCCGGTATGTTCGCGGGCTTTGGGGCTCAGAGCGCGTTCGCGCATGACCAGCTCATCGCGGGGGATCCACCTTCGGGTAACGCGATCCAGAAGGCCCCTAAGAAAATCACGTTGACGTTCTCTGGCGAGATCAAGCAGGTCGCTGGTGGCGAGGCGAATCAGATCGTGGTTGTGGACCGTGACGGTAACGAGTTCACGCACGGAGACATCACGATTAAGGGCACCAAGGTTTCGAGGGATTTGAAGCCGCTTCCGGCTGGGACGTATGACGTCCAGTGGTCGGCTTTGTCATCGGATGGCCACCGGATTCAGGGCGACGGCAACTATTCCTTCACGATCACAGAAGGCGCTTCCAAGAAGGAAGTCGATGCGTGGGAGAAGAAGCACGGCGAGGGCAGCTCGGAAGAGCCTTCGGATAGCGATGCGGCCGGGCAGGGGACGGAAGGCTCCGAAGGAACGGGTGCGGACGCTAGCTCGCAGCCGCAGGCATCGGGCTCGGCTGATGCTCAGGAAGGTTCAGTGATTCCCGAGTCGACTGCGGACACCACGACCATCATGTGGATCGTTGGCGCAGCGTTCGTGGTGGTTTTCTTGATCGGTCTTGTCCTACAGCTGACTCGCAAGAAGTCGGCGCATCAGCGCCACTAGGAAGAGCGCTAGTAGAAAAACTCAGCCTCTGCGGCGAGCGTTTTGTTCGTCGCATGCGTGGTTGAGACGAACCAGCATGTCGAGCAGTTGCATGTGCTCTTCGGCGGTGAGCGGGTCGAACACGGTTTCACGCACGAAGGTCACGTGGTCTGGGGCGGCGTTACGCAGGACATCCCACCCGCGTGGGGTCAGGATCACGTCTTGAGCGCGCCGGTCGTGGCCTTTCGACGGGGCGCGTTCGACGAGGTCGCGTTCCTCCATGCGTCGCAGCAAGTGGGAAAGGCGGGAACGTTCCCAGCCGAGCGCTTCGGCTAGTTCGCCGGCGCGCACGCGGTGCTCGGGGGAGTCCGAGAGCGTTGCCATCACGGAGTATTCGCCGGTTGAGAGTGCGGAGTCGTGGAACAGCTGCCGGTCGAGCGTTGACGGGAAGCCCCAGATGAACTCGCGGAGCGCGTACCAGAGGTCGGCTTCTTGCTCGTTGAGCCACCGCACGTCGTCGTGGGACGGCGGGCCGGGGTCCTGAGATGGCGTGCTGTGTTCAGGGTTTTGTTCTCGGGTCATCGCAAACACTCTCCATGTCGTTGATGTATCAATGGTCACATGGTCCGGATGCGTAACCAAGTCTTTGTCGGCCTCCATCGCCCCCGTCAGCACGCGCCGTCCCCGCACGCAACCACCGCATCGTGCTGGCCTGTGACGTCAATAGCCCGGTTCGTGATGGGATAGAACCATGAGTTCTGCACGCAAGCCCACCGAAACCGCATCCGACGCCCCGACGATTGTTGCGGCGGCAGACGGTTCGGCCCTCGGCAACCCAGGCCCCGCCGGTTGGGCCTGGTACATCGACGACAACCAGTGGGCTGCCGGCGGCTGGCCCAACGGAACCAATAATCAGGGCGAACTACAGGCGGTCCTTGAACTGTTGCAAGCGACCGAAGGCGCGGGGGCCCCGCTCAAGATCCTGTGCGATTCTCAGTACGTCATCAACTCGCTCACTAAGTGGCGTTTCGGTTGGAAGAAGCGCGGCTGGAAGAAGGCGGATGGCAAACCGGTTCTGAACGCTGAGCTCATGAAGGCGCTCGATGCGGCGCTCGCCGGGCGCGACGTCGAGTTCGAATGGGTTCGCGGCCACACGGGCCATGAGCTGAATGAAGCCGCAGACGACCGTGCCCGTGCGTGCGCTCAGGCCTATAAAGATGGCGAAGCTCCCGACGAAGGCCCCGGCTTCAGCGGCGCTGCACCGGCTTCGACGTCGCCGCGGGCCTCGATGCCGCCGCGGGCCTCAGATTCGGTGCAGGAACCCGCGCTAGGCGAGCGGGAAGGTTTCGACATCGGCGCAACGGAAAGCCAAAACGCCCGTGAGCACGACGTCCGTGAGCTCTTGGCGGCGGCGGAGGCCGACCTGCTGGACAGCATCGATCAGGACGACGAACCAACCCTGCGCTACCTCCTCACCGATGATTTCCGCGGCGTTTCTGCCAACGGAACCCTCCATGGAATCGATGGCTTGCGCGGCCAGGAACCCATCGAAAACCTCGAGATGATCACAACCGAACGCGTCAGCGGCGACGTCGCCTACGTCGCCTACCGCGCGCATCGGGCATCAACTGCCGATGCGGTGGTGCTGTCCTGGTGGCGGCTCACCGGCCAGCCCGGGCAACAGCGGTGGCAGTGTTTCTTCCGGCAAGAGACCGCGCACATCAACGTTTAAGGCGACGCGACGCGGCACGGGGGTTCGCGATTGCGGACTAACCTCGTAGGATCGCATGTGTGAGTCAACGCAACGAGGAACACAAAGTGCCAGCATCGTCAGCGGATATGAGCAAAGAGAACCCGCCGTATCAACAGCGCTACGTGGCGATCGGCGATTCCTTCACCGAAGGTGTCGGTGACGTTGAACTGAACCGCCCCAACGGAGTGCGCGGATGGGCAGACCGAGTTGCTGAACGACTGTGCCGCGAACACCCGGATTTCGGGTACGCGAACCTTGCGATCCGCGGCAAGAAAGTTCCGCAGATCATGGAGGAGCAGTTCGAGCCGGCGCTCGCGCTCAAGCCGACGCTTGCGACCGTGTGCATGGGCGGCAACGACATCATGCGCCCGCGCGTCGACATCGACTCCATCGCAGGCGGAGTGCACCACCTCGTGTCCGAACTGCGCGGAATCGGGGCGAAGGTCGTGCTGTTCACGAGCCTCGACGTCTCCAAGAGCCCGCTCTATCGGGCGCTCGCCGGCCGCGCCGCGCTGTACAACGAACGCCTCCGCGAGATCGCAGACGACACCGGCGCCGTCATCGCCGACTACTGGCGCTGGCGCGAACTCCAAGACCCCGGCTACTGGTCCGAAGACCGCCTGCACATGAACAGCCGAGGCCACGAACTCACGGCCCGCAGGACCCTCGATGTGCTCGGCTACGAGGTCGGCGGATTCGACGTTGAACCGATCGAGCTGCCCGAACTATCCAAACTCCAGCGCGCCCGCACCAACGCCGAATGGGTCCGCGAACACGCAGGCCCATGGGTGCGCCGCCGCATCAAACGCGTCTCATCCGGCGACACCCTGAGCCCGCGCTACCCCGAATACGTGCGCATCCAAGCGCCTGAGGATCAGGGCTAGGAGAACCGGGCCCCAACCCTCCCGGGTTGACCCGGGCGCACTTCACAGGATCGCAAGCTCACCGGTAGACTGACGTGTGCTGTGAATCTCACGCCCGCACCCAGCGGGATGGGCGCCGCAGCACGCCGACCACGCTTTGCGGGAGAGACCTCCCCAGCGAGGCGCCGTAGGAGCAAACCCTCCCCGGGAAACTCTCAGGCAACCGCACCGCAAAGCACAGGCGACCCTGGAAAGCGGAACCACGCCATCGCAGGCAGGTTCCCACCGATGGTGCAAGCGCATGACGCCGGTGCAGTGCCTGTTGCGGATGCAACAGCAATGCCGGATGCAGTAGCAAAGCTCAGCAAGGACAGCGCGGAAGCTCTCAGGTTCCAAGACAGGGCGGGGAGGACAACCAAACAGAGGGGCATTAAGCGTCCCGAACGTTGCCCCGTAATGTCGAACCTCGAGTTGAGAAGAGCAGATCACGTCATGACAGGCTCAGCTATGTCCGCATTCGTTTCCCGCCACATCGGCCCTCGTGGCTCCGAAACCGAACACATGCTGGAAACCGTTGGCTACGCGTCTCTAGATGCCCTCGTCGATGCCGCTGTCCCGTCCTCCATCCGTATGGAGGAACCGCTGGACATCCCTGAGGGGCTTTCGGAGGAGGAAGCGCTCGCCGCGTTGCGTGCCCTGGCGCAGAAGAACACGCTGCGCGTCCAGATGATCGGGCAGGGCTTCTACGACACCCACACTCCGGCTGTGATCCGCCGCAACATCGTTGAAAACCCGGGCTGGTACACTGCCTACACCCCGTACCAGCCGGAAATTTCGCAGGGCCGCCTCGAAGCGCTCTTGAACTTCCAAACGATGGTCGCTGACCTCACGGGCCTTGCGATCGCGAACGCGTCGCTGCTCGACGAAGCCTCTGCTGTTGCCGAAGCGATCCTGCTGATGCGCCGCGCAACCCGCGCCAAGGACGACGCGCTCACTGTGGTCGATGCTGACATGTTCCCGCAGACCCTCAATGTGGTTCGTGGCCGCGCTGAAGCGCTCGGCGTCCCGCTCGAGGTGCGCGACTTCGCAACCGAAGGCCTCCCAGAAGGACCGATCTCGGGCATCGTGCTGCAGCAGCCAGCTGACTCGGGTGCGATCGTCAACCACGCCGAGATCATCGCGGAAGCCAAGGAACGCGGCGCGAAAGTCACGATCGCAACCGACTTGCTCGCGCTGACCCAGCTGACCTCGCCAGGCGAACAGGGTGCCGACATCGCGGTCGGTAACTCCCAGCGCTTCGGTGTCCCACTGTTCTTCGGTGGCCCACACGCGGCATTCATGGCTGTGAACAAGGGCCTCGAACGCAACTTGCCAGGCCGCCTCGTCGGCGTCTCCTACGACACCGAAGGCCGCCCCGCTTACCGCCTCTCGCTTCAGACCCGCGAACAGCACATCCGCCGCGAAAAGGCGACCTCCAACATCTGCACCGCCCAGGCGCTGCTCGCCGTCGTCGCGTCGATGTACGGCGTCTACCACGGCCCAGAAGGCCTCAAGGCCATTGCACGCCGCACCCACGCCCACGCATGCGCGCTCGCGGCAGGCGTTGAAGCGGCCGGCGCCAAGCTGGCCACCACATCGTTCTTTGACACCGTCCGGTTCTCGGCTGACGGGACAGCGGACTCGATCGTTGACGCGGCAGACGCCGCAGGCATCAACATCCGCCGCGTAGACGCCAACACGGTTTCGGTTTCAACCGACGAAACCACGACCGACGAGCACGTCGAAGCCGTCATCTCTGCCGTCTGCAAGGCCCTGATCGCTAACGCTGACGACGCGATTTCCGCAGCATGTGAAGCACGCGAAGCATGCGAAGGCGACTACGGCAAGGCAACTGACCTGGTCCGTGAATCTGAGTTCATGACGCACCCGATCTTCAACTCGGTGCGCTCCGAAACCCAGATGATGCGCTACCTGACCCGCCTCGCTAACCGCGACCTCGCACTCGACCGCACGATGATCCCGCTGGGTTCGTGCACCATGAAGCTCAACGCCGCAGCCGAGATGGAAGCCATCACGTGGCCTGAGTTCGCGGGCATCCACCCGTTCGCCCCGGTAACCCAGACCCGCGGCTGGCGCGAACTCATCGCCGACCTTGAGGAACGTCTCGAAGCGATCACCGGCTACGCGGGCGTCTCGATCCAGCCGAACGCCGGCTCCCAGGGCGAATACGCGGGCCTGCTCGCGATCCGCCAGTACCACCAGTCGCGTGGCGAAGCCGACCGCGACGTGTGCCTCATCCCGGCCTCCGCGCACGGAACCAACGCGGCATCCGCTGTTCTCGCTGGCCTGCGCGTTGTGGTCGTCAAGACCGCCGACGACGGCTCGATCGACGAAGCCGACCTCGCCGCAAAGATCGAAGCGAATCAGGGCAAGATCGCCGCGATCATGATCACCTACCCATCGACCCACGGCGTATTCGACGCGCAGGTGGTTGAGGTGTGCAAGGCAGTCCACGATGCGGGCGGCCAGGTCTACATCGACGGCGCGAACATGAACGCGATGGTCGGGCTGGCTCAGCCGGGCAAGTTCGGTGGCGATGTGTCCCACCTGAACCTCCACAAGACGTTCTGCATCCCGCACGGCGGCGGTGGCCCGGGTGTTGGCCCGGTTGCTGTGGCCGAGCACTTGGTTCCGTTCCTGCCGGGCCCTGCTCTGGAAGGCCGCGACGACGAGGGTCTTGGTGGCCGCGACGGCGCACCGATCACCGCGGCAAGCTTCGGTTCCGCGGGCGTTCTGCCGATTTCCTGGGCATACATCGCGATGATGGGCCCTGCCGGCCTCACGGAAGCGACCAAGCACGCGCTGCTAGGCGCCAACTACATTGCGGCTCGCCTCAAGCAGGCTTTCCCGATCCTCTACACGGGTAACGCTGGCCTGGTTGCGCACGAATGCATCCTTGACCTGCGTGAGCTCACGAACAAGACGGGTGTGACCGCTGAGGACGTGACCAAGCGCCTCATGGACTTCGGTTTCCACGCGCCAACGCTCGCGTTCCCGGTCGCTGGAACCCTCATGGTTGAGCCAACCGAGTCTGAGGATCTTGCGGAACTGGATCGCTTCATCGACGCGATGCTGACCATCCGCGAAGAGATCGACGAGGTTGCCGACGGCATCCACTCGCTCGAAGGATCCCCGCTGCGCAACGCTCCGCACACCGCGGACATTGTGACCCGCACCGAGTGGGACCGCACGTACTCGCGCCAGCAGGGTGCGTTCCCTGGCGAGACGTCGCTAACGGACAAGTACTTCACTCCGGTGAGCCGCATCGACCAGGCCTACGGCGACCGCAACCTGATGTGCGAATGCCCTCCGCTTTCGGCTTTCGAGGATTAGTCCGTGGCCGATAACCCAACCCATACCCAAGACACCACCGGCGTTTCGCCGACCCTCCACGAAAGGGTTCCAACGAACATGCATACGACGTCTCGTCACACCCCGCTTCATGAGACCCATGAGGCGCTGGGTGCGTCCTTCACCGATTTCGGCGGCTGGGACATGCCGCTGCGTTATGGCTCCGAGCTTGCAGAGCACAAGGCTGTGCGTGAGGCTGCGGGTGTTTTCGACCTCTCTCACATGGGTGAAGTCCGAGTCACCGGACCGGATTCTGCCCGCTACCTCAACACGGCGCTCGCAGGTAACCTCGCGGCGGTCGCCGTGGGGCGCGCGAAGTACTCGCTGCTGTTGAACGCTGACGGCGGGATCATCGACGACCTGATCGTCTACCGCCTGGGCGAAACCGAGTTCCTCGTGGTTCCGAACGCGTCCAACACCCCTGCGGTGGTTGAGGCGCTCAAAGAACGCGCTATCGGTTTCGATGTGACCGTCGAGGATGAATCGGATGAGACCGCTCTGGTTGCGGTTCAGGGTCCGAACGCTGAGAAGATCGTTGCCGCTGTCACGGCGGAAGCTGACCGCGATGCTGTGGTTGGTTTGCGCTTCTATTCGGCCGCGCGCGCCACGGTTGCTGGTGCGGCTGCGCTGGTTGCTCGCACGGGTTACACGGGTGAGGACGGCTACGAGATTTACGTAGCGAATGCCGATGCGAAGGCCGTGTGGGATGCGGTCGCTGAGGCTGGTCAGGAGCATGGCTTGCTTCCGTGCGGCTTGGCTGCGCGTGACTCGCTACGTCTTGAGGCCGGCATGCCGCTGTACGGCAACGAGCTCTCTGCGACGACCTCGCCGCTCGAGGCCGGTTTGGGCCCAGTGGTGTCGTTGAAGAAGGAAGAGCGTTTCGAAGGCCGTGACGCTTTCGAAGCTGCGAAGGAAGCCGGCCTTGGTTCGACGAGCGGTCGACGTTTGGTGGGCTTGAAAGGCCTTGAGCGTCGGGCCGCTCGCGGCGGCTACACCGTGATGCTCGATGGCGCTGAGGTTGGCCAGGTCACGAGTGGACAGCCTTCCCCGACGCTGGGTTATCCGGTTGCGTTGGCGATGGTTGACGTTGCCCACTCTGAGGAAGGCACCGAGCTGGCCGTCGATATCCGAGGCAAGATGCTCGGATTTACTGTGGTGCCACTCCCGTTTTATCGTCGTTCCAACTAAAGTCACACAAGAGAGGCCTGTTCGGGGCCTGAACATCAAGGAGAGACCATGTCCGATGTTAAGAAGAACCTCCGTTACTCGGCTGAGCACGAGTGGGTCGATGATTCGAACCCGGTGAAGGTCGGTATTTCTCAGGTTGCTGCTGACGCCCTGGGCGATGTTGTCTACGTTGACCTGCCTGAGGCTGGCAGCGAGGTCACCGCAGGCGAGACGTGTGGCGAGGTCGAGTCGACCAAGTCGGTTTCCGACCTGTATGCACCGGTGAGCGGCACGATCGTTGAGATCAACCAGTCTGTGATCGATGATCCTGCTCTGTTGAACTCGGATCCTTACGGTGAGGGCTGGCTCTTCACCGTTGAGGTGACCTCGGAGGGCGAGCTGCTCTCCGCTGAGGATTACGCTTCCGCGAATGGCGGCAACCTCGTCTAAAGCGTCGTTTGACGCGTTTTCCGTGGTGACGGGGCCAGGCAGGGCGCCTCGTCACAGGGACACATAACCTTCACGCACGCCCACCTTCACGGCGGGCGTGCCGTGCTGTCTCTAGGAGTACACATGTACCTGAGTATTTTTGATCTTTTCTCTGTTGGTTTGGGGCCATCGAGCTCTCACACGGTGGGGCCGTTGCGTGCTGGCCGGGACTTCGTGCAGCGTCTTGCCGCTAACCCTTCGGCATACAGCCGTCTGGCTGGCTTGCGGGTCGATGTGTATGGCTCGCTTGCCGCCACGGGTAAGGGGCATGGCACGTTCACGGCGTTGCTGCTGGGGCTTGAGGGTTATGCCCCGGAGACGGTTTTGCCTGAGGAAGCTGAGGCTCGGTACGCCGCGTGGGAGCGCGGCGAGAAGCTCGCGGTGGGTTCCGCGCTGGACGGCGTTGAGACTGTTGAGCTCGCGTTCGGCGTGGACGATATGACGCAGCGTCCGCTCACCGTCCTGCCGCGCCACACGAACGGTTTGAAGATCGCGGCTTTGGAGTCCGCTGGTGGCGTCATCGCGGAGGAGACGTATTTCTCGATCGGTGGCGGCTTCATCGAGCGGGAAGGTGACGAGGACGCGGCCGCCCACGTGGACGTCGACGTCCCATACCCGTTCGATACGGGAGCGGAGCTTCTGAAACAGTGCAAGGACAACGACCTCGCGATCTGGGAAGTCGCGTTAGCGAACGAGGAAGCGATCCGTGACCGTCAGGAGGTCCTGGACGGTATCGATCACTTGTGGCAGGTCATGGAGGACTGCAAGGATTCCGCGATCAAGCGCACGGGCGTCTTGCCGGGCGGCTTGAACGTTTCGCGCCGTGCCCCGCGTTGGCACAAGGAACTATACGAACGCGACACGGACCGCTCGTTCGAGTACTGGCAGGAATGGGTCAACCTCGCGGCTCTGGCCGTGAACGAGGAGAACGCTTCGGGCGGCCGCATCGTCACCGCTCCAACCAACGGTGCCGCGGGCATCATCCCGGCGGTCGGGTTCTACGTGACCCACTATGCGCGGGCGTGCCGCGACCAGGCCCCTGAGGTCATTGCGGAGCAGGTGCGCCGTTACCTGCTCACAGCGGCCGCGATCGGAAACCTGTACAAGAAGCAGGCCTCGATTTCGGGCGCTGAGGTCGGCTGCCAGGGTGAGGTCGGTTCCGCGTCGTCGATGGCGGCGGCAGGCCTTGCCGAGGTGCTGGGTGGTGAACCGTGGCAGGTTGAGGTCGCCGCTGAGATCGCGATGGAGCATAACCTTGGCCTGACGTGTGACCCTATCGGCGGCCTGGTTCAGATTCCGTGCATCGAGCGGAACGCGCTCGCCGCTACGAAGGCCGTGAACGCTGCCCGCATGGCGATGATGGGCGACGGCACTCAGAAGGTGAGCCTCGACGAGGTCATCAAGACGATGTGGGACACCGGCCAGGACATGCTCGATAAGTACAAGGAGACGGCTCGCGGCGGCTTGGCCGTGAACGTCGTTGAGTGCTGACGTAGCTGCCGCCTAACCGAGTAGCTTTAGCCGAGCAGGCGTTCGATGCGCGGGTCGGTTGCCGCTACCGAGTCGATCTCGTCCCAGGTTCCGTGGGCGATGAGTTTGCCGTGGTCGAGGATCGCTACGTGGGTTGCGATCGCTCGGGCTTCGGTGTGGTCGTGGGTCACGTGGACGGCGGTCGTGTTGGTGCTGGCGAGGATGTCTCGCACTTGTGGCGCGAGCGTTGCACGCAGGCCGCGGTCGAGTGCGGAAAACGGCTCGTCGAGGAGTACGACTTTAGGCTCCGGGGCGAGTGTGCGGGCAAGCGCGACGCGTTGAGCCTGGCCGCCGGAGAGCGAACGGATGGGGCGTTCGGCGTAGCCGTCCAAATCAATAAGTGACAGCATCTTGTCAATCTGCTCTTTGCGCTGTTCTTTCGGGACTCCGGCCATCTCGAGGCCGTAGCTAATGTTGCGGCCCACATTGCGGTGCGGGAAAAGCTGGCCATCCTGGAAGACCATCCCGATGTTGCGGCGGTGCACCGGGACCTCGGCGATGTCCACGCCGTCGAGCAGGATCTGGCCAGCAGTTACGTCTTCGAGACCCGCGATGCCACGCAGAAGCGTGGACTTACCTGAACCCGAAGCGCCCAAAAGGCTCAAGACCGAACCCGGCTCGACGCCCACGCTGACCCCACGCACCGCAACAGTTCCGTCAGGGTAGGTGACATCCACATCGCGCACTTCGAGTGCATAGGAAGTAGTAGCCATAGGTTAGTCCTCCTGAGTTGCGGTAACAGCACCGCGTCGTGCGGACGTCGAAGCGAGTTTCGCGGCGCGGGTTGAGCGTTCGGCAAGCCATTCGCACAGGCCCATCGCGGTAGCCGCGACCAGGGCCAAGATCACGGAGGCCGCCATGCCCATGCCGTAGTTGTCGGCGCCGGGGCGGCCCATGAGCCGAACGATTGTGACCGGCAGGGTCTGGAAGTCGGGGGAAGCGAGGAAGCTCGTCGCGCCGAACTCACCGAGCGCGATCGCAAACGACAATCCCGCGGCGAATCCGATGCCGCGCGCGACCATCGGCCCATCGACCGTCAACGCGACCCGTAGCGGGCTCGCCCCCAAGGTTGCGGCGGCCTCCCGGAGTTTAGGGTCAACCGAACGAAGGATCGGGATGATCATGCGCACCACAACCGGCAACGCGACCACCGCTTGAGCGAACGGCACGAGCGTTCCTGAACGCGCGAGGTCCGGGAACGCGATCTGTAGCGACACGATGAAACCGAAACCGATCGTGACACCCGAGATGCCGACCGGCAACATCACGGCCGCGTCCACGATCTTCTGCGCTCGACCGAACGCGGGCGTGCGCGCGTGCCGGGAGAGCCACCACGCCAGCGGAAGCCCGGCGATCAAGGTGATCCACATGGCGTCCGATGCGGTCAGCAGCGAGTTCCGCAGCGTCTCCAGCGGGGTCGCGCCGCCGCCGAAGCCTGCGCCCGAACTAGTGGCCAAGAGCTTGTAGTTGTTGAGGCTCCAGCCGTGCGGGGTAGAGAACGAGCGCAGCACGAGTGCGAACAGCGGCGCGATGATGAGCGAACCGACCGTCGCGAACGTCACCACCGCAGGGAACCAGTCGCGGCGAGCCAACGGCCGCAAGCGCGGCTGCGAGAGCCGCAGCGCCGTCTCTGACTTAGAACGCGCGCGCTGCGAAACCGCGAGTGAGGCGATCACGATCACGAGCTGCAGAATCGACAGGGCCGCGGCTTGCGGTAGGTCCAGGAACGTCTTGGTTTGGATGTAGATCTCGGTTTCAAGGGTTCCGAACCCTGGCTTCCCGAGCGTCATCATGAGACCGTACGCCGTCGAGCAATACAAGAAAATGAGCGAAGCCGCGGACCAGATCGACGGCTTCAAGGCCGGAAGTGTCACGGTCCAGAACGCCCGGAAGCGGCTCGCACCTAGCGTTCGCGCCGCCTCGGCTTGGCGCGGATCCAGATCAGCCCACACCGCACCGACTTGGCGGACAACAACCGAGAAGTTGAAGAAGATCATCGCAAGGATGACCGCGGTCATCGACTGATCCAGTCCCAAGAACCCGAGCGGTCCGTTCTCGGCGAGAAGCGCGCGGAACGCGACACCCACCACGACGGTCGGCAAAACAAACGGGATGGTCGCGATCGCCCGGATCACGCCGCGGCCGGGGAACGAGCGGGTCGAAAGGATGTGGGCCCCGAAAAGCCCCAACGCGATCGACCCGATCGTTCCACCCAAAGCTAGGCCGAGCGTCTGTGCGATGAGCCGCCACGTGCGCTCAGCCAGCACAACCTCGAGCAACGGCCCCCACCAGGTTCCCTCAACGCCTTCGTGCGGCGTCACGCCGCGGCCGATCATCGCCGCGACCGGCCACACAAAGAAGTACGCGAGGAAGATCGCAGGCAGCGCGAGCGCCGCAACAGACCACAGGATGGTCACGATGCGGCGCTTGCGTGCCAGCTTGCCCCGAAGGCGGTTCTGCTCGAGTGTCACTTGTCGGACTTAGTTCTTCCCTGCGCTAGTTCTTCTCAGCGATCGCACGGAACTCCTTGATCCACTCGTCGCGCTTCTCAGCGATCTCAGACGGATCAGGGGTTACGGAAGTCTTCGACAGCGGCGCGTGAGTTGCCCACTCTTCCGGAAGCTTCGCATCGGGATTCACTGGGTACATGTACATCTGCTCAGGGATCGCGTTCTGCATCTCATCGCTCAGCATGAAGTCCACGAAAGCCTTCGCGCCCTCAGGGTTCTTAGCGCCCTTGAGCACGCCCGCGTACTCGACCTGATCGATGCAGGTTGCGTCGATGTTCACGGTCTTGCCGCCCTCATAAGCAGGGGAGGAGGAATACGAAACAACCAGCGGGTACTTACCCTTGCCCTCGGAACCCGAGAAGTCAGTGTTGTACGCGTTCGACCACGAGGCAACAACCTTGGTTCCGCCGGCCAGCATGTCTTCCCACGCCTTCTTCCAGTCGCTGGTCTGGTGCATCGTGGCAACCATGAACGCGAAACCAGGGGAGGACTGCGCCGGGTCCTGAGCGACCAAGAGCTTGGCGTACTCAGGCTTGGTGAGGTCCTCGGTGGTCTTCGGCAGCTCAACCTTGTTCTTCTTGAACCACTCGGCGTCAGCGTTGATGCACACCTGGCCCTGGTCGATCGGAGTCAAAGCGTCGCTGTTGGTCAGCTTCTTCGCGGCTTCCGGCAGGTTCTCCGGGACGTAGTCTTCAACGACGCCCTTCTTGGTCAGCGCGCCGGCCTGGAGGTTGTCGACGCCGTAGAAACCGTCGGCGGCTGCCTTATCTTCAGCGAGCAACAGCTGGTTGACGACGGAGGATGCGTCACCAGGGGAGGTCGTCTTGAGCTTGTAGCCGGACTCAGATTCGAACTTCTTGATCTGTTCCTTGGTCAGTTCAAACGAATCATGCGTGATGATCGTGACCGTCTTGTCTTTCGATTCCTCGTTTTCCTTCTGAGCCGCAATTGAGCAGCCGGTCAGCGACAAGCCAGCGATCGAGAGCGCCGCGGTGGCCGCCAGCAAAGGATTCTTACGCATATTTCCCACATCAACCTTCCGTGTCATGAAGGGGGTGGCCCGTGTGCGCCCACGAGAGTAGATTCGAACTTCCTACACCGGTACTAACCGGATCAGGTTCGAGGGTCTGCCGCGACCGGCACTCTCAGCGCTCGGTAGCGCTCCCCTGTCGATGTGTATAAGCGTAGCTAAGATCTCGATGCGGTACAGACTCGGTGCGGATGTGGCTCATGTCGCTTACCATAATTTGCTCCTGATATGCGGGATTGTCTAAGATAGATAGGCGTTCTGTTGCCACGCGTTAATTTCGCGTGCCCCAACAGCCCGTCACACGGAAGAGAAGGTGAACAGTGGGTAGGGAAAAATGCCCACGCCTCGCCCGGACCACCGTTGTTTGAAACCTGTCTGATGGTCAACCACTGGCTGGATCTCACCCAGCTGCTTTAGGCCCTCCAGCGTTGTAAGCACGGTGTCCCCAACTGGGTAGCGGGACCTCGCAGCGTCAACGGCTGCGCACACCTGACTCCAGGTGAGCCAACACCACAGCCAGACGGCAAGGGACCGCAGCACAACTGACCAACACTGGAGGAGTGAACATGGCACAGCGTTGCCAGGTGACCGGTGCAGTGCCCGGATTCGGACACAGCATCTCGCACTCGCACCGCCGCACGAAGCGTCGGTGGGACCTGAACATTCAGAAGAAGCGGTACTACGTACCGTCCCTCGGCCGGACGATCACCCTGAATCTGTCCACCAAGGGCATCAAGACGATCGACGCACGCGGCATCGAAGCTGTCGTCGCTGAGCTTAAGGCGAAGGGAGAGAAGTTCTGATGGCTAAGGCACAGGATGTTCGCCCAATCATTAAGCTCAAGTCCACGGCTGGCACCGGTTACACCTACGTAACCCGTAAGAACCGCCGCAACAACCCGGACCGCATCGTACTCAAGAAGTACGATCCAGTGGTTCGCAAGCACGTCGATTTCCGTGAGGAGCGGTAAAGCATGGCTAAGAAGTCTAAGATCGCCAAGAACGAGCAGCGCAAGGTGATCGTGGCTCGCTACGCCGAGCGCCGCGCCGAGCTCAAGAAGACCCTGATCGACCCGAACGCATCCGACGAAGCCCGCGAGGCAGCACGCGTCGGCCTGCAGAAGCTTCCACGTGACGCTTCCCCAGTTCGCGTTCGCAACCGTGACTCCATCGACGGCCGCCCACGTGGTACCTTCCAGAAGTTTGGTATCTCCCGCGTGCGCTTCCGCGAAATGGCTCACAAGGGCGAGCTGCCAGGCATCACCAAGTCGTCCTGGTAATCGCTGGTTGAACCTCAGCCAGCTGAGGAACACATAGCTTCACCGAACGTCCCGGAACAGCTGAACCATGTTCAGCTGTTCCGGGACGTTCGCGTTTAAGCGGGAAATCTCGCGTTTATGCGGCTCAGGAACCCGCGAAAACCGCCAAATCTGGCGAAAAACTGGGTAAATTCTCACTCAGGGCGGAAAATTCGTCCTAAAACGCGCGAAAACCACTCAAAACCTGTTAGTTTCTTATCCAGGCCCCGAAAACTGGGGCAATCCTCAGCTCTCACTGGTTGGGGAGTATCCGAGTCCAGGAGGACAAGTAATGAACCGCAGCGAGCTTGTCAGCGCAATCGCTAACAACACCGGCCAGACCCAGACCACGGTTAACGACGTGCTGGATGCCCTCTTCCAGACCGTGACCGAGCAGATCTCCCAGGGCAACAAGGTCTCCATCCCAGGCTGGATGGCTTTCGAGCGCACCGACCGTGCAGCGCGCCAGGGCCGCAACCCACAGACCGGCGAGACCATCCAGATCCCAGCTGGCCACTCCGTCAAGCTCTCCGCTGGCTCCAAACTGAAGGCTGCTGTTTCCAAGAAGTAAGTCTTCCAGCGAAAGCTGAGCGAAGAACCCGCTACAACCACAACGGTTGTAGCGGGTTTCCTTTTAACGGCTTCGCTTTCAGCCAGAGCACAGGCACCGCCTAAACTGGTTCTGATGAGCTTCGCCCTCCGAACTTCGTGTGAACAAAGTTCGCGGTAGAACAGAGTCCCTGAAAGAAGAGCCCCAGAAAGGCGTCCATGTCGCAGTCGCAGGTTGCAACGTCCAAGCGTGCGTCAGAGAAGCCCGCCCGCGGAAAGCAAGATGCCCCCTCCGCACGCAACGCCGGGCTAGCTGCTGACAACCCTCGCGTTGCACACGCGCTCACGTGGGGTGCCATCCCCATCGGGCTCATCACTTTGTTCATCGCGCTGACCTACTCCGGGACAGCGCTGTCCGTTCTGTTGGGTGACCCCGGCGTTGTAACCCGTTACGGCCTTCCGATCTCGCGCTGGGTACACGACGTCAGCTTCTCTGTGACTCTCGGAAGCCTCATCTTCCTGTGCGCGATCATCCCGCGCACAACCCGGCCGAAACGAACCACCAGGGCCGCAGGCTCCACTGACGGCGGGGAATTCACGAAGGCTTTCAACCGGCTCGTATTGGTCGGATCCATTGCGGCCGTGGTCTGGGCTTTCTCCGCGATGGCGACGCTCGTGCTCAGCTATTCCGACGCCGCAGCGCTACCGGTCACGGCTGACACCTCGTTCACCAACGGCATCTTCGACTACATGCTGAACTTCGACTTCGGTCGAAGCTGGGTAGTGGTGGTTGCTCTCGCGATCATCACCAGCACCATCATGTTTGCGGCACGCAGCGCCAACGGCCTTGGCTGGGCCGCGGGCTTCGCTGGTGTTGCTCTTGTACCTCTCGCCCTGCTCGGCCACGCTGCCGGCGGTGACGACCACTGGGGTGCCGTGAACTCGATCGGCCTCCACCTGCTCGGTGTCGTGGCCTGGGGCGGCGGCCTTGTTGCTCTCGCCATGGTCTCCGGGCTGCTTGGCGGCCCACAAAAGAACATCACCGGCGCTGACACCAACCCGTCCGCAGCGGAAGTCCTGCAACGCTTCTCGCACCTCGCGGGCGCATCGTTCTTCCTCGTAGCGCTCTCCGGCGTAGCCGCAGGTGCGATCCGCGTCCACACCCTGGAGCAGCTTTTCGGGACCCAGTACGGCTGGTTCCTCATCATCAAAGCGGTCTTGTCGATCCTGCTGGGCTTCCTCGGGCTCATCCACCGCGCCAACATCATCCCGCGGCTCAAAAACGGCGACCTCACCGCGCGCACAGCCGCGTGGCGCATCATCGGCGTTGAAGTGGCCATCATGTCCGCAGTCGCGGCCATCGCTGTGGTGCTCGCGCGCACCCAGCCGCCGGTATCCACCGCACCACCGGAGGTTATGTCGCCGGCCCGCCGCCTCTCCGGCTACGAACTGCCGCCAGAGCTCACCATCTCATCGTGGGCGACAGTGTGGCGCTTCGACTGGCTGTGGGTAGCGATCATCGTTTTCCTCGCGATCGCGTACGCCCGCTGGACGCGCCGCGTCCACGCGAAAGGCGGACACTGGGACTGGTGGCGCACCCTCAGCTTCTACGTGGGGCTCGCGTTCCTGTTCTACATCACGTCGGGGCCGATTGCCGTCTACGGGCAGAACCTTTTCTCGATGCACATGGTCGCCCACATGGCGCTCACGATGGTCGCGCCGTTCTTCCTGGTCGTCGGTTCGCCGATCGCGCTCGCGCTCAAGGCGATCCCGGCGCGGCGCGACGGAACCCGCGGCCCGCGCGAATGGACGCTGGTTTTCCTGCACTCCAAGTGGGCTAAGGGCGTCACGAACCCGATCGTCGCGGCGGTGAACTTCACGACCTCGATCGTGATCTTCTACTCGACTGACCTCATGTGGTTCTCGATGAAGTTCCACATCGGGCACGAGTTCATGAACTTCCACTTCCTGCTGACCGGCTACGTCCTGGCCGTCAACATGATCGGCCTCGACCCGTTGCCGCATCGTGCGCCACACTTTGTGCGGCTCGTGATCCTGCTGATCACGATGATCTTCCACGCGTTCTACGCGACCAGCATCATGGGCACCGACGTCTTGATCCAGCCGGACTGGTTCGGCAACCAAGGCCGTGAGTGGGGTCCGAGCGCGATCGAAGACCAGCGAATAGGCGCCGGCGTGATGTGGGGCATCGGCGAAGTGCCGACGCTCATGCTCGCCGTGGGTGTGGCTGTTGCGTGGTCGCGTTCGGAGGAACGCATCGCCCGCCGCGATGAGCGCGTGGCCGAGCGCACCGGCAACCGCGAGCTACGCGACTACAACGAGATGCTGCAGCAGCTCCAGGGCGACCAGGCGCAAGGCCTCGAGGAGGCTCGCCGAGCGGCCCGGATCCGCGCGGGTCTGCCGGTCGATGGTTTGCCGGAGGATGAAACGACGGCCAGCGCATCAGACGCTGCGGCACCGGATGCTGACGCCCCGGGTGGCAAGGGCGATACGCCGCGGGCATAAAGCGCGATGTTACCCGCTGTATCCGCTCGCGCGCACCCAACTTTTAGAATGGGACACAGTCCGTTGCGCTACGTGTGCAACGAGTGAGAGTCCCGTCTGAATCCCAGGAGTTTAGGTGTCTGCAGAGTCTGATGCACTTCGTACCGGCGTCCGTTTGCGCGCGAGCGAGCTTCGCGGCCGCGGCTGGATGAACACCGGCGGTAAGGACCTTGATCTCGCGAGTCTTCGCGGCAAGATCGTGCTCCTGGATTTTTGGACGTTCTGCTGCATCAACTGCCTGCATGTGCTCGATGAGCTGCGTCCGCTTGAGGAAAAGTACAGCGACGTGCTCGTCACGATCGGTGTGCACAGCCCCAAGTTCGAGCATGAGGCCAAGAAGGAAGCGCTTGAAGCCGCGGTTGAGCGCTACGAGATCGAGCACCCGGTTCTGGATGACCCGGAGCTGATGACGTGGCAGGCCTACACCGCGCGTGCATGGCCAACGCTGGTTGTTGTTGACCCTGAGGGCTACATCGTTGCGCACCTTTCGGGCGAGGGCCACGCCGCTGGCCTCGAGTCTTTGGTCGAGGAGCTCATCGAGGAGCACGACGCGAAGGGCACCTTGCACCGCGGCGACGGCCCGTACGTCGCACCGCCGGCACGCGAAGGCGACCTGCGCTTCCCGGGTTCGGCCATCGAACTTCCGGACGGCCAGTTCCTCGTGGTTGACTCCGGCCACCACCGGTTGACGATCATGGACACCGACCTCGTGACTAAGGTCGGCCAGATCGGTTCCGGGAAGCGTGGCTTCGCGGACGGCGACGCAGAAACTGCGCAGTTCAACGAACCGCAGGGCGCCGCGGTTGTGCCTGCCCACATCGCGGAGAAGATCGGCTACGACGTCCTGGTTGCTGACACCGTCAACCACCGTTTGCGTGGCGTCAACACGGCTACCGGCGAGGTCACGACCGTTGCTGGCAACGGCGTGCAGCGCCTGCTCGATGCGGAACGCGCCCGCCTCCAGGACGCCGGCTGGGCACGTGAGCTGGGCGAGAACGCTACCGAGCTTTCGCTCTCGTCCCCGTGGGATCTCGCGTGGGCTGAGAAGGCTGGCCGCTTCATCGTTGCGATGGCGGGCACACACCAGATCTTTGGCTTTGACCCGATCAAGGCCGAGGTGACGTTGGAAGCCGGCTCCGGCATCGAAGGTTTGGATGACGGCACGGCGGATGTCGCGATGTTCGCGCAGCCGTCCGGTGTGGATGTGGATGCGAACGGCGACGTGTGGATCGCGGATTCGGAGACGTCCGCGGTGCGTGTGCTGCGTCTGGGTGAGGACGGCACGGTCGCCAAGGTTGAGACCGCGACCGGCCTCGGGCTCTTCGATTTCGGTTTCCGCGACGGCCCGGCCGATGAGGCTCGCCTGCAGCATCCGCTGGGTGTTTCGGTGCTCCCGGACGGTTCGGTTGCGATCGCGGACACCTACAACGGTGCGGTGCGCCGCTACGACCCTGCAACGCATACGGTTGGCACGCTCGCTGAGGGCCTGCAGGAGCCGGCTGAGGTGCTCGTCGACCACAGCGTTGACGGCGATCCGGTTCTGTTGGTCGTTGAAACCAACCAGCATCAGCTCGTGCGTGTCCCGTTGCCGAAGGAAGCGACCACGGTTGACCGCGGAGCATCGCAGACGCAGCGCCCTAAGACGCTCGTGAAGCCGGGCCAGCACAAGCTCACCGCGCGCTTCACCGCTCCGGTGGGGCAGAAGCTGGACTACCGCTGGGGCGACCCGACGCAGCTGCAGGTTTCCGCGTCCCCTGAGGAACTCATCCTTGAGGGTGCTGGCACGAGCCAGGGGCTTGTGCGCGAACTCGTGCTCAACCCGGAGATCACCGAAGGTGTCCTGCACATCACGGCACGCGCCGCGGCGTGCGATGGCGAGGAAGGCCAGGAGATCCCGGACCACGCGGCCTGCCACCTGTACCAGCAGGACTGGGGCATCCCGGTTCAGCTCGATGACGCGGGCGAGGACCACCTCGAGCTTGACCTGCGCGGCCTGAACTAGCGCCGGCGGAGCTAACCGGCGCGGCCGGAGCCAGCGCCCACATCGGCGATTCTCCGCAGAAGCATCTCTTAACAAGGCGGGACCCTAGGCGTAGGGTTGATCTATCGTTCAATCCACGCCGGGGTCCCGTTTTGTGTGGCCCCACCGGTTTCTGCGCCGTTGAGGAGGCCGCCTATTCATGTCCCGCATGTTCGCCTCGCTGCAGATCAAGAATTACCGGTGGTGGTTTTTCGGCGGCTTGGTTTCGAATATCGGGACGTGGATGCAGCGCATCGCGCAGGATTGGCTGGTCCTGACCCAGCTGACTGATAATTCGGGGACCGCGGTGGGCGTCGTGATGGGTCTGCAGTTTTTGCCGATCCTCTTTTTGTCTGCCTATGCGGGCGTGATGGCTGACCGGTATCCGCGGTTGCGCATCGTCCAGATCGCGCAGGCGTTCATGTGTGTGCTCGCGGTGATCCTGGGTGTCATGGTGCTCACGGAGACGGTTGAGCTGTGGCATGTGTATGCTTTCGCGACGCTGCTGGGTGTGGGTGCGGCGTTCGATGCGCCGGCCCGTCAGGCTCTCGTGAATGACTTGGTGCCGTCCAAGCTGGTTCCGAACGCGGTTTCGTTGAATTCGACGAGCTTCAATTCGGCGCGGCTGATCGGCCCGGGCGTTTCGGGGCTGTTGATTGCCGCGGTCGGTACGGGCTGGGTTTTCTTGATCAACGCCGCGAGTTTCGCGGGCGTTCTGCTTTCGCTGTTTGTGATTTCCCGGAACATGCCGGCGAACAGCCAGCCGCGGGTTCCGCGTAAGCGTGGCCAGGTTGTTGAGGGCATCAAGTATGTTGCGCAGCGACCTACGCTCATCATGATCATGGTCCTCGCGTTTGTGGTGGGTTCGTTTGGGCTGAATTTCCCGGTGTTCAACTCGGTTATGGCTACCACGGTGTTCGATGCGGATGCCGAGGTGTTCGGTTTGCTCGGCACAATCCAGGCGTGCGGTACGTTGGCTGGCGCGTTGATGGCGGCGCGGAGGCAGGGTTCGCGGCTGAAGTTTGTGGTGGGCGGCGCGATCGGTTTCGGTATCACTGTGATCGCCGCGTGTGCGGCTCCGTGGCTGTGGCTGTACGCGCTTTTGCTGATCCCGACCGGTTGGGCCGCTGTGACGTTCTTGAATTCGTGCAATGTGACGTTGCAGATGACGGTGGACCCGCGCTATCGCGGACGTGTGATGGCGCTGTACATGGTTTTGGTTATGGGCGGCACACCGCTTGGCGCGCCTTTGATGGGCTGGCTGGCCGAGGTCCTGGGCGCCCGCGCGTCTGTTTTCTTGGCGGGGCTGATTTCGTTGCTGGCTGGTTTGTGGGGACTGTGGCACTGGAACCGGCATGCACCGCAAGGCGAGTTGCGGCGCCGTGTGCGCCGCATCCGCGTCCGCTTTGTGGGCCGCTGAGTAGCTGAGGTTACACGGCCGGCTGAGCCGCTACCGCATCGTACGCCGCCTCACCGGCCGCAGCAACGCTCACCCGAACAGCATCGCGCAGATGAACATGAGCGGCACCCCGAGCAGTGTGGAGAGCAGCACGGTGTCTTTCGCGGTGACCATGCCTTGGTTGTAGTGGGTTGCGGTCACGAACACGTTTTGTGCGGTGGGGAGCACGCCGAGGATCACGGCCATGAAGATGCCGGCGGAATCGAGCTGGAATACGACGGCGGCCAGCAGCCACGCGATGAGCGGGTGCACGATGAGTTTGAAGGTGAGCACGAGCACGACGTCGATCCGCCGGCCGTTGCCGTGCTGGAGCGGCTTGGAACCTACGAGTGAGATACCGAACGCCATGAGCATCGCCGGGACCGCGGCGCCACCGAGGATTTCGATGGGGTTCATGACGGTTTCTGGAATGGTGGCTCCGGTGGTGGCTACGATGACGCCGGCGAGTGAGGCGAGGATCAGCGGGTTAGTTGCGATGCCTTTGAGCGCGCCGACCACGCCGGAGCCGACGCGCTGGGTCTGAACATCGAGGCAGATGAGGGAGAGCGGCTGGAGGATCGCGAGCTGGAACAGCAGGACCGGCACGGAGTAGGTGGCGTCGCCGAGCACGAAGATCGCGATGGGGATGCCGAGGTTAGCCGAATTGACCATGCCGGCCGAGAGCGCGCCAACGGTGAGTTCAGCTGACCTGCGTTTGAGGGCGAGGCGCGCGATCAGCACGTAGAGCGTCATGACGGTGAATGCGCTGATCGCGGCGATGAACACTTGCGGCCCGAAGATGACAGCGACGTCGGCTCGCGCGATTGTGTGGAACAGTTGAAAGCCAGTGGCTTGGATCCCCGCAAGTTCCGGGAGCACCAGGCCGCGCTTGGTGCTCGGAGCTTCGGTTACTCATGAGGTTCGCAATGGCGGAATTGTTAACCTAGGCTTGACCTCGTGAGCGAGTGCCGGTTCTGCTCGGCTTGGGGCAGCGACCGGCAGCTCGCGCCGCGCGAGTCTGTGGCGTATGAGGGCGCGGATCGCGGTGCATGATCCACAGTTGAAATAGAGAAAAGAGAGTGAAACGTATGACGAAGCGCGTGAGTGTGATTGTTGGGAGCCTGCGTCGTGGATCCTTTGCCCGTAAGATTGCGCACAACCTGATTCCGATGTTCCCTGAGGGGTACGAGGCGAAGATCGTGGAGATCCGCGACCTGCCGCTGTACGATTTCGACTACGACGACCCAGAGGTCACCGACAAGCCGGTGCCGGCGGAGTACACGGAGTTCCGCGAGACGATTAAGGCCTCTGACGGGGTGCTGTTTGTGACCCCGGAGAACAACCGCACCATCCCGGCGTGCCTGAAAAACGCGGTGGATATTGGGTCGAAACCCAACGCCGACGTTGCGTGGAAGGGACTCCCGGCGGGAATTGTGAGCCACTCTGTTGGACGCATGGGCGGGTACTCGTCGCAGAAGAACCTGCGCCTTGCGCTTTCCTACTTCGACATGCCAACGCTTGGCCAGCCCGAGGTGTTCCTGTCGCAGTCGCCTGAGCTTTTCGGTGACGGGGATAAGATCACCCGCGAGTCAACCGTTGAGTTCCTGCAGAAATACATTGACCGCTTCGCTGAGCTGATCGAAAAAACCAGCCGCGATTAGTTTTCGCGGGCGCGTAACCCAAAGGCGAGGGGGAAACCGAACACGTTTCGGTTTCCCCCTCGTTTGTTGTGTGGCAGTTTTGTGTCGCCGCGGCCGCGCGGTGGCGCAGGCGCTAGCTGTCTGCGCCCCCTGCGTCAGTTGCCGCCTCGGCCCGCAACGCCTCGACAAGCGCCTCGTGTGCGTCCCAGATTTCGCGCGGCATATCGGGCAGCTCGCGCAGGTGCTCAGCGCGGTGATCGGTTTCCTGCAGCCAGCGTTCAACGTCAACCCGCAGCAGTTTGTCGAGATCCGCCGCGTCGATTTCGAGACCGGTAAAGTCGAGCTCTTCAACAAGCGGGAGCACGCCGATCGGGGTTTTGCGTCCCTTGACTTTGCCGTCGCGGTACTGTGTGAGCCAGTTCAGCGCGCGCAGGTTCTCGCGGAAGCCCGGCCACAGGTAACGACCGGTTTCGGGTTCGCGCTGGAACCAGTTGACGTGGGCAAACATCGGCATCTCTTTCAGCTGCCCGAGCACTTTAAGCCAGTGTTCGGCGTAGCGACCCTCGGAGTACGAGAAGAACGGACGCATCGACATCGGGTCGTAACGCAGCTGCCCGTCAAGCCCGTCCGCTGCGAAAGTCGCCTCGGCGCCGAGTGTCAGCCCGTCGTAGACGCCATCAACAAGGTTGTCGATTGCGCGGATCAGCGGTTCACGATCGCGGGTGCGGCCACCGAAGATAATCGCGTCAACGACCACGCCCTCGGGTTTGGAGACGTCTTCGGCGAGGTTCGGGATGCGCTCCAGCGGAATAGTGAAGCGGCTGTTCGGGTGCGCCCACGGTTCGTTTTGCTGCTCGGCGGTGCGGTCGGTGATTTTCGCGCCGGTCCAGTCGAGCCACCCTGCCGGGTCGGCCGGGGGTTCGGGGGTGAGACCCTCCCACCACACCTCGCCGGTGACTTCGTTGTAGGCGGTGTTGGTGAAGATCGTGCCCGATCCCTCAGCGATTGCCGCCATCGCGGTGGGGTTGGAACCCTCGTTGGTGTCTTTTGCGACACCGAAGGCACCGTTTTCGGGGTTGATGGCACGGAGTTTCCCTTCGTCGTCAACCCACATCCAGGCGATGTCGTCGCCGTAAAAATCAACGCGGTAGCGGTCGCCGAGTCCGTTTGGCGGCAGCGTCATCGCGAGGTTGGTTTTCCCTGACGCGCTCGGGAAGCCGCCGCACACGTGCGTGGTGACGCCGGTTTCACGGTCGTGGATCCCAAGCAGCAGGAACTGCTCCGCGAGGAACTTCCCTGAGGCGTAACCGTCGTAGGACGCCTGGCGCAGACCGTGGGCGATTTTACCAAGCAGCGCGTTGCCGCCGTACGCGGAGCCGAAGTGCAAAATGGTGCGCTCGTCTGCGACGGTCACAAACATCCGCTCGTCGGCGTCGGTGCCCTGCTGCAGCGCGGTCAGGTCACCCGTGAGGTGCACACCGCGCACGAAGAAGTCCTGGTCGCTGACACCGTCGAAGTGCTCAATTCCGACGCGGGCCATGCGGATCATCTGCAGCACCACGTTGCGGTCGTCGGTGAGCTCAACTCCGAGCGCGAAGTTCGCAAGCGGGGTGCCGGGAGGGGCCATCAGGTACGGCACCACGTACATGGTTTTACCCGCCGAAGCGCCGCGCATGCGGCTCGTCAGCAGCGGTTTGACCTCGCTTGAGTGGCGCCAGTTGTTGTAGCGCCCGCGATCCGCCTCGTCAGCCGTGGCGACAAAGGTGCGCTCTTCGGTGCGGGCGGTGTCTTTCGGGTGTGACCGTGAGTAGTAGCGACCTTTGCCTGCGCGGAGCATTTCGCCGGCGGCGATGGCCTCTTCGAGCAGCCTGGCGTCATCCGCTGCTGAGACGAGCTCGATCTTTTCAGGATTGGTGATCTCTGCCCACTCGCTCACAAAAGCGCGAACGCTTTCCACGTGAATCTCTGGAGGAACTTGAAATTGCTTTGATGCGGTCATCAGGCGCCCTCATTCATTCTTTAGTTTCCGGGTCTCACTTGTGCTCTCTACCGTAGTACGTCGAGTCTGACAGCACCATAAGTATCCCCCTTGAGTCTTGGGTTCGGTATGACGTAGTCTGCACTTCGGCGTGTCGTAGATTTGTGAGAGTATTCGTGCTAAACACTATATGTGGTGCCCGCAATGTGGGTCAGGACTAGATGTAGGGGTGGGATTGCTGAGGCGCAAATGCTGAGAGGAGAACATGCTGATGAGTGAACGCAGGGAAGGCCGAACACGAAGCGTCGCGGAGGTGCGAGTGCTCGAGGGGCAAGATTCACCTGACCTGGTGTTTTTCTCGAGCGTTTCGGAGAACACCCTCCGCTTCGTCGAGAAGCTCGAGCGCCCGGCGGTGCGGATCCCACTCCGACCGCGCACAGAGGGAATGATCCGAGTGACCAGGCCCTACGTGCTCGTGGTTCCGACCTACGGCGGCGGAGCGCAGGCCGGGGCGGTGCCGCGGCAGGTGATTACGTTCCTGAACGATCCTGCAAACCGCGCGCTGATCCGCGGCGTGATTACCGCGGGGAACACCAACTTCGGTGAGCACTACTGCATCGCAGGACCGATCATCTCAGCCAAGTGCAAAGTTCCTGAGCTGTACCGCTTTGAACTTCTTGGCACCAACCGCGACGTTGCTCGAGTCAAGGCTGGTTTAGACGAATTTTGGGCACGACAGAACACATTAGAAGCAGAAGCAAATGAGGAGGACGTCGCATGACGATCGCCACACCATCAGAAACAACCACCCCCAACACTGCAGGGGTTGGCGGGGTCGGCGAGCGGAAGGACTACCACGCGCTCAACGCCCAGCTGAACCTGTTTGCGGCGGACGGGTCGATCCAGTTTGACAAGGATCACGAAGCGGCGGAGGCCTACCTGAACCAGCAGGTCATCCCGAACACGAAGCAGTTCGCTTCGGTGTGGGAACGCCTGGAGTGGCTGATCGAAAACGAGTACTACGAAGCCGAATACCTGCGCGCCTACGACAAGGACTTCGTCGAGCGCCTCCACGAACAGGCCGACGCTTTCGGGCACAAGTTCCAGACCTTCCTCGGTGCGTTTAAGTTCTTCACCTCCTACGCGCTGAAAACCTTCGACGGCAGCCTCTTCCTCGAAAACTTCGAGCAGCGAGTTGTTGCCACGGCGCTGTTCCTCGGTCAGGGTGACGAGGAACTGGCTTCGAAGACGGTCACCGAGATCCTCTCGGGCCGTTTCCAGCCGGCAACTCCGACGTTCTTGAACGCGGGTAAGAAACAGCGCGGCGAGCTCGTGTCGTGCTTCCTGCTGCGCGTTGAAGACAATCTCGAATCGATTGGCCGCAGCGTTAACTCTGCGCTGCAGCTGTCCAAGCGCGGCGGCGGTGTGGCGCTGCTGCTGTCAAACCTCCGCGAGGCGGGTGCCCCGATTAAGCAGGTCGAGAACCAGGCTTCCGGTGTTGTTCCCGTGATGAAGATCCTCGAAGACAGCTTCAGCTACGCGAACCAGCTCGGCGCTCGCCAGGGCGCAGGCGCTGCGTACCTGCACGCGCACCACCCCGACATTATGCGGTTCCTCGACACGAAGCGTGAAAACGCTGACGAGAAGATCCGCATTAAGACCCTGTCGGTTGGGGTTGTGATTCCGGATGTGACCTTCGAACTGGCTAAGCAGAACAAAGATATGCACCTGTTTAGCCCCTACGATGTGCTTCGCGAAACCGGTATTCCGCTTTCGGATCAGTCAATCACCGAGCGCTACGACGAGTTCGTCGCGAACCCGCGGATCCGCAAGACCACGATCAGCGCGCGCGAGTTCTTCAAGACCCTCGCTGAGCTGCAGTTCGAGTCGGGCTACCCGTACGTGCTGTTCGAAGACACTGTGAACCGTGCGAACCCGCTCGAGGGGCACATCAACATGTCGAACCTGTGCTCGGAGATTCTGCAGGTGAACACCGCCTCTGAGTACGACGCCGCAATCGGGTACGAGACGATCGGTCACGACATTTCGTGCAACCTCGGCTCGCTGAACATTGCGCAGGCAATGGCCAGCCCGGACTTCGGCGCAACCGTTGAGATTGCGGTGCGGGCGCTGACGAGTGTGTCGGATCAGACCGACATTCAGGCGGTGCCGTCAATTGCCGAGGGTAACCGTGCGTCACACGCCATCGGCCTCGGCCAGATGAACCTGCATGGCTACCTCGCTTCGCAGCGCATCCACTACGGCAGCGAAGAGGGAATTGACTTCACCGACGCGTACTTCCGCACGGTGACCTACCACGCGCTGCGCGCTTCGAACCAGCTGGCGATTGACCGCGGTGCGACCTTCGCGGGCTTCGAGAAGAGCGACTACGCTGACGGCAGCTACTTCGACCGTTACACGGCCGAGGAGTGGGTGCCAGAAACCGCGCGGGTGCGTGAGCTCTTCGCCGAGGCTGGAGTTGCGCTGCCGACGGTTGCGGACTGGGAACAGCTGCGCGAGTCGATCCGCGAACACGGTATCTACAACGCGTACCTGCAGGCGGTGCCACCGACCGGGTCGATTAGCTACGTGAACAACTCGACGGCTTCGATCCACCCGATCGCCTCGAAGATTGAGATTCGTAAAGAGGGCAAGCTCGGCCGCGTGTACTACCCGGCTCCGCACATGACAAACGACAACCTCGAGTTCTTCGAAGACGCCTACGAAATCGGCGCCGAGAAGATCATCGACACCTACGCTGCTGCGACCAAGCACGTGGATCAGGGTCTGTCGCTCACGCTGTTCTTTAAAGACGAGGCGACCACTCGCGACATCAACCGCGCGCAGATCTACGCGTGGCGCAAGGGCATCAAGACGCTGTACTACATCCGCCTGCGCCAGCCCGCGCTCGAGGGAACCGAGATCGAAGGCTGCGTTTCCTGCGCGCTGTAGTCGCGTTCGCGCCCGCGTGTGCGCCCGTGCTGCGCGCGCGGGCGCACCGCGCGCCGTCCGCGCACTCCGCGCACTGACCACCAGACACCACTAGTGAAAGAGCTTTATTGAACTATGACTGATCCGTTGAACACCGACCGCCCGCTGCAAGAGATCTCGGTCACCCCGCCGTCGTACCGCCACGACCCGACAGCCCGGCTGCGCCCCATTAACTGGAACCGCGTCACCGACGACAAAGACCTCGAGGTGTGGAACCGTCTGACCGCGAACTTCTGGCTACCAGAGAAGGTGCCGCTGTCAAACGACATCCCCGCGTGGCAGAAAATGACCCAGGAAGAGCGCACCCTCACGATGCGCGTCTTCACCGGTCTGACCATGCTCGACACCGTGCAGGCAACTGTCGGTGAGATCGTGCAGATCCAAGACTCCCGCACCGAACACGAAGAGGCCGTCTACACCAACATTGCGTTCATGCAGTCGGTGCACGCCCGCTCGTACTCCTCGGTGTTCTCAACGCTGACGAGCACCCCGGAAATCGACGACGCCTACCGCTGGGCAGTTGCCAACGATCTGCTGCAGGAACGCTGCAAGAAGGTGCTGCACCACTACTACGGCGATGATCCGCTCAAGCGTAAAGTGTCTTCGACGCTGCTGTCGTCGCTGCTGCTGTACGCAGGGTTCTACCTGCCGCTGCACTTCTCGGTGCACGCGACGCTGACGAACACCGCAGACATGATCCGCCTGATTCTGCGTGACAAGGCAGTGCATGGTTACTACTCGGGTTACAAGTACCAGCGCGGACTCGAGACGCAGAGCAAAGAGCGTCAGGAAGAGATGCGCAAGTTCACCTTCGACCTGCTGGAAGAGCTCTACGAGCTTGAGCTGCAGTACTCGGGTGAGCTGTACGAGCCGCTCGGCCTGATGGACGACGTTGCCGTGTTCGTGCGTTACAACGCGAACAAGGCGCTGATGAACCTCGGTTACCCGTCGCGGTTTACCGCTGAAGAGACCGAAGTGAACCCTGAGATTCTCGCGGCGCTGTCACCTGGCAGCAACGAAAACCACGACTTCTTCAGTGGATCAGGATCGAGCTACATCATCGGTAAGGGCGAAGACACCACCGACGACGACTGGGACTTCTAGGCTCAAGGGCTTAACGGCTCGAGGGCTCAGCGGCTCGATTCGGGCCGCACCGTCCGAATAGCGCACCGCGGGTTGGACGCTGGCACACGCCGGCAACCTTCCCGCGGTGCGCTGTTTTGTGCCCGAGCCAGCGCGATTCTTGTCGACTAAGATCGACAAAACCTCCGCAAAGTAGCAGCTTGTCGACTATACTCGACAAAATAGGGAGGTTTGTGGTGGACAGAATCATTGAACGCCCGAGATACTTTTCGCGGATCCAGCCCTTTATCGACAAACCCCTCGTGAAGGTGCTCACCGGTGTGCGTCGCTGCGGCAAATCTACGATTCTGCAGCAGCTGCAAGAAGTGATTCGCGCGGGCAGCGCTGATCCACAAGTGTTTGCGATGAATTTTGAGTCCGCTGACGGGCTTCACATCACAGACGCAGCGGCGCTGCTACGGCGCATCGAAGCCGAAAACATCAACAAAAACACCCGCGCGTATTTCTTCTTTGACGAAATTCAGCAGGTCGCCGACTGGGAGAAAGCCATCAACGCGATCCGCGTCGACTATGACGCAGATATCTATGTCACCGGGTCGAATTCGCGCATGCTTTCCGGTGATCTCGCCACACATCTTGCCGGTCGCTACGTTGAGTTCTTGATCCAACCGTTTTCGTTTGCGGAATTTGTCGAGCTGCACCGCCAAAGCGACCGCACACTGAGCGAACACTTCCAGCACTTTGTGCAGTTCGGCGGTTTCCCGGCGTTGAAATACTTCAACCTCGACCGGGAACCCTCGCTCGACTACCTTGACTCGGTGTACAACTCGGTTGTGCTCAAAGACGTGATTGAGTATCACCAGATCCGCGACGTCGACATTTTTCACCGCATCGTCGGTTACTGCTTCACAAATATTGGAAAAACCTTCTCGGCGCAGTCACTGGTGCGTTTTTTCAAAAGCGAGGGGCGCACCGTTTCGGTTGATACCGTGTTGAACTACCTTGAGTTTTGCGTGAACGCTTTCTTGATTTATCGGGTTCCGCGCTTTGACATTGCGGGGAAGGCGAGGCTTCGGGCAACTGAGAAGTACTATGCGGTGGATCACGGTTTTCGTGAAACGCTCGGCCTTTCGAACCAGGCCGACATTGAGCTGACCCTCGAAAACATCGTGTGCGTGGAGCTGCTTGCGCGCGGGTACGAGGTAAGTGTCGGAAGAGCCGGCGCGCGCGAGATTGACTTCATCGCCCGCAAAGGTTCCGACACCGAGTACTTCCAGGTGAGTTACCTGCTCGGCAGCCAAAACACCGTCGACCGCGAGTTCGGTGCCCTTCGCGGGGTTACCGACAACTTCCCGAAAACCGTGCTGAGCATGGACCAGTTCGACATGAGCCGCGACGGGATCCAACACAAAAACATTATCGAGTGGCTTGTCGAGCCCTCACCGTTGCACAGCTAGGTGTCATCGCCTAGCCTGAATACCAACATGACCGGTACTG
>NZ_QFWG01000015.1 GCF_003143995.1 Pseudoglutamicibacter cumminsii
GCCCAACAGTCCAACATTCCCGCAGGCACCGACTCACCATGTTACGTGCCCCTCTCGCTAGACTAGACGGGTGACTTCTACGCCTATGACTGCTTCAAACCCAGCAACCGAACCCCAGACCACCGGTGTGGAGGCGACCGCGCGCACCTACCAGGTCAACACGTTCGGCTGCCAGATGAACGTCCACGACTCCGAACGGATCGCCGGCCTGCTCGAAACCGCAGGCATGGTCCCAGTCGACGCTGACGCCCAGGAAGGCGAAGCCGACGTCGTCGTATTCAACACGTGCGCGGTCCGTGAAAACGCAGACAATAAGCTTTACGGTCACCTCGGCATGCTCAAAGCAGCTAAAGACGAAAACCCTAACCTGCAGATCGCCGTCGGCGGCTGCCTCGCACAAAAAGACCGCGACACCATCGTCAAACGCGCGCCATGGGTCGACGTCGTCTTCGGAACCCACAACGTAGGGTCCCTTCCGGTGCTCCTTGACCGTGCACGCCACAACAAAGAAGCCCAAGTTGAAATCCTCGAAGCGCTCGAGGTGTTCCCATCCACACTGCCCGCTAAGCGTGAATCACACTCCGCAGGCTGGGTCTCCATCTCAGTCGGCTGCAACAACACGTGCACGTTCTGCATCGTGCCGTCGCTACGCGGAAAAGAAAAAGACCGCCGCCCGGGCGAGATCCTCGCCGAAGTGCAAGCACTCGTCGACGACGGCGCGATCGAAGTAACCCTGCTCGGGCAGAACGTGAACTCCTACGGCGTTGAATTCGGCGACCGCCAAGCGTTCTCCAAACTGTTGCGCGCTTGCGGTGAGATCGAAGGTCTCGAACGCGTCCGCTTCACATCGCCTCACCCAGCGATGTTCACCGACGACGTGATCGAGGCGATGGCTGAAACCCCGAACGTCATGCCGCAGCTGCACATGCCGCTGCAGTCCGGCTCGGACAAGGTCCTCAAGGATATGCGCCGTTCATACCGCTCCAAGAAGTTCCTTGGGATCCTCGAGAAAGTTCGCGAGCGCATGCCGCACGCTGCGATCACGACCGACATCATCGTCGGTTTCCCGGGTGAAACCGAGGAAGACTTCCAAGAAACCATGCGTGTGGTTGAAGAGGCCCGCTTCCACCAGGCCTTCACTTTCCAGTATTCGCCGCGCCCAGGAACCCCGGCCGCAGAATACGAAAACCAGGTTCCCAAGGACGTCGTGCAGGAACGTTTCGAACGCCTCGTCGCGCTCCAAGACCGTATCTCTGCCGAGGAAAACCAGAAGCTAATCGGAACTACGGTTGAGCTCATCGTCGCTGACTCGAAGGGCCGCAAAGCTGAAGAAACCGGCCGGCTCGCGGGCCGCGCTCAAGACCAGCGTCTCGTGCATTTCTCGGTCCCAGAGGGTGCGGAAACCCCACGCCCTGGCGATGCCGTAACCGTTCCGATCACCCACGCAGGGTCCTTCCACTTGCTGTCTGACCCGAGTATCGAACAGTACAGCCTGCGCCGCACCCGTTCCGGAGACGCATGGGAGCGTGCACAAGCTGACTCGTGCTCGCCAGGCGGCGGCGCAAACGGTAAGGGCGTTTCGCTCGGTATGCCGAGCCTGCGCCCGGAAGCCTAGACATCTGCGTCATGAGCAACCCTGTCATCGCGGTGGTTGGCCCCACCGGAACCGGCAAATCGGAGCTCGCGCTCGAGCTATGCCACATGCTCGATGGCGAAGTGGTCAACACTGATGCGTTGCAGTTCTACCGTGGCATGGACATCGGTACCGCCAAGCTTCCCGTGGAGGAGCGGCAGGGGATTGAGCACCATCTGCTCGACATCATGGACGTGACCGAGGAAGCCTCGGTTGCGGTGTTCCAAGAGCAAGCCCGCGATGCGATCGCCCAGATCCAGGCGCGCGGGAAAACCGCTGTGCTCGTGGGAGGTTCCGGCCTGTATGTACGCGCGGTCCTGGACGAGATCGAGTTCCCGCCCACTGACCCGCAGGTCCGGGCCGAGATAGAAGAATGGGCGGACGGACGCACGATCGAGGAAGTCCGTGAAAGCTTGCGCGCGGTTGACCCGGAGAGTGCCGCGAAGATCAACGATCTGCGCCGGATGATCCGCGCACTTGAAGTGCACCGCATCAGCGGCCGCACCTTCACGTCCTACATGCCGCAGCGTATCTATCACCAGCCCACGCTTCAGGTGGGGCTCGACCTCGACCCGGCCATCCTCAACGAGGCCCTCCTTCGCCGTGTTCACCGCATGTATCAAGCGGGCCTGCTCGACGAGGTCCGCGGGCTCATCCCGCGCGGCCTGCGGGAGGGGAGGACCGCATCGGCGGCTATTGGATATAAGCAAGCGCTAGCGGTACTCGACGGCGAGATGAGCCAAGACGAAGCGATCGAGAGCACCCACATCGCTACGCGGCAGTTCGCCAAGCGGCAGCGGACGTGGTTCCGGGCCGATCCGCGGGTCACACATTACGATGCGGGGGCCGGCACGCGCGAGATCGCTCGCGCTTTCGTTGCAGAAGCGTTGCCTGACGCTCGGTAGGCTGGAAACATGGTTGATCCGCTTCCAAATGACGTTCCGGCCGGGCTAACTGGTGCGAGTTTCGCCCGTGTTACCTCTGGTGCTATCCCGTTTCTCATCAGCTCAGCGACCGTGAGCGAAGCCGAAGCGCAGTGGCTGTGCGATGATGCCGCGGGCCTCGGTGCGGCAGGTGTGCTGACCGTGTCTGAGCAGGGGAACGGCAGCTGGAAGTGCGTTCTGGTTGGGACATCAGGCGCACCGGTACCGGAGCTGGAGCCCGATGCGGCGCTCGCCGTCGCTGCGTACCTCGACGGCGCCGGGCAGCTGGCTAGCAACGGTTCGCAGCTTGAATTCGGGTCGGGCGAGCAGTACACGGTGGCCCGTTCGCGGAGCAACTATAAGGTCGCAGGGGTGCGGTGGTCGTTCGCGTTCCCGCAACAAGCGCAATCCGAAGCGAGCGACGGTACGGTCCATGCGGAGGGCCTCCCCGTTGCCCGGCCCTGCCTGACGATGACCGTTGGCGCGCCGGTGTCGGTGGTTGCGCTCGCCGATGTGTCCGAGCTTGAGGGGCTACGTTTGGACGGTCACGGTCCGCAATTGGATTCTGAGGTGCTCGAGCGTTCGTCGACGAGCTTCGTGGTTCCGCATGATCCGCTGGTTGAGGGCGGTATAGCCGCGGTGTCGATGCGTTTCCACCACGCGCCGGATGACCGGGAGGGTGGATCGGATTACTCGGCGGGGCAGAGGCTTTCGCGTGAATACGGTTCGAGCGCCGCAGCCGCAGTCGCGGGTTCGCTCGCATTCCAGTACTGGGCCGGAGCCGGACGTGACCTCGCCGAAGGTTGGGCCGTAAGCCAGCCAGCAGCCCTCATGGGGGTCCGGCTCGAGCCAGGTTCCGCATCGAACGCTTCCGGAACGGCGCAAGTGACGGGGCCAGCCCGGGTCGTCGCGAATATCCAGCTGAGCTAGCCCGGTCCATCTGAACAGGCCCCGCCAGCTGAGCTAGTGACTCACGCCGGGCGGGCCACGCGCAGGATGCGGAACTCTTTCTTGCGGGCGTAGCGGTCAACCGTCCAGTCGGCTGGCAGATTCTCGGCGAGCCACTTCTGCAGGGAATCTGACCCGAGGTTTTTCTGAACCACAAGATACGCCTCGCCGCCAGGGTTGAGGCGCGGAAGCCACGTCATCAGGATCTCGTGGAGCACCTGCTTGCCCACCCGGATGGGCGGATTCGACCAGATCAGATCGAAACCGACATCGGCCGGCACATCTTCAGGGGAACACACCGTGACGTTCTGAGCGCCCGCATCGGACGCGTTGAGCCGGGCGAGATCCATCGCGCGCTCGTTGACGTCCACGCCCCACACGTCCGCTTGCGGCGAGCGCAAAGCCAGGGTCAGCGTGATGGGGCCCCATCCGCAACCGATGTCGAGCATCGTTCCGCGGGCCGGCGGGGTAGGAGCTTCATCCAGCAGAATCTGGGTTCCCTTATCCACACCAGCGGGACTGAAAATGCCTGCCGCGGTGTGGACGTCAAGCTCGCGGTCTGCAAGCGAAACAGTGATGCGCTTGCGGGCTTCGGGGGTCACCGGTTCCGCTGTGAAGTAATGCTCGGCCATGGAACACAAGCCTATCTGAACCGCGGGGCTGGGTTTGGGGTCGCTGGGGATTCGATGTTCACAGGTGCCAGAGTGCCCGAAGGGCGTCCACATGCGGCGAGCGACCCTCGCTGAGGCGTAGCGGCGGCTTAGAATGGTAGGGAACCCGCGAGCGCGGGAGATACGACGTCAGGAGACCATGACCGACCACGGCAGCAACACCCCCGATACCCCTTCGGAGAAGAGCTCAACAGAACACGACCGCGAGATCCAAGCGACGATCGAAAGGATCCTCGCCGCCGATCGTGAGCGTGAGCGGCTCGCTGGCCGCGGGGGTAGCTCCGCAGATACAACAGGCTCCGCAGATTCTTCAGCGGCAGGTTCATCAGCGGCAGAAGGCGTAGAAGTAGGGGCAGAAGGCTCAGAGACGGCCGATGCGGTGGATCCGGAGGCGCAGGCTAGCGGGCGTGGGCAGCGGGGATCGTTCTTGCGCTTCGGTCAGGCTGAAGCCCTTGACGTGGGGCAGACCGAGCATTCTCGCTTCGATGGTCTGCAACAAGACCTTGAGGAGCGCCGCGCGACCCGCCGTGTGCAAGGTCTCTCGACCGAACTTGAAGACATTTCCGAGGTCGAATACCGCCAGCTTCGCCTCGAACGAGTCGTCCTGGCGGGCCTATGGTCTGACGGTACTGCCGAGCAGGCGGAGAACTCTTTGCGTGAGCTTGCCGCGCTCGCCGAAACCGCGGGATCAGAAGTGTTGGATGGCGTCATCCAGCGCCGCGTGAAACCGGACCCAGGAACGTACTTCGGTTCAGGTAAGGCAACCGAGCTGCGTGACATCGTGAACGAGGTTGGCGCGGACACCGTGATTGTCGACAGCGAGCTTGCACCATCCCAGCGTCGTGGGCTCGAAGACGTCATCAAGGTCAAAGTCATTGACCGGACCGCGTTGATCCTGGATATCTTCGCTCAGCACGCTAAATCCCGCGAAGGTAAAGCCCAGGTTGAGCTCGCACAGCTCGAATACCTCTTGCCGCGTCTTCGCGGTTGGGGTGAGTCGATGTCGCGTCAGGCCGGTGGCCAGGTCGCTGGCGGTGCCGGTATCGGTTCGCGTGGCCCCGGTGAAACGAAGATCGAGCTCGACCGTCGTCGCATTCGCAACCGGATGGCTAAGCTGCGCCGCGAAATCAAAGCCATGAAGCCCGCTCGCGAAGCCAAGCGAGCCAACCGTAAGCGTAACGCTGTTCCGTCTGTGGCCATCGTCGGCTACACCAACGCAGGCAAGTCCTCGCTGCTCAACAGGCTCACGGACGCCGGGGTGCTTGTGGAGAACGCATTGTTCGCCACGCTGGACCCAACCGTGCGTTCCGCGGAAACCCCTGACGGGATCGGCTATACGCTGACCGACACGGTCGGTTTCGTGCGCAACCTGCCGACCCACCTTGTCGAGGCGTTCCGCTCCACCCTGGAAGAAGCGGCGGGTGCCGATGTGCTGCTTCACGTGGTCGATGCATCTCACCCGGACCCGATGTCGCAGATCCAAGCGGTGCACGAGGTTCTCGCAGATGTTGAAGCGAACGGTCCCGAGATCATCGTGCTCAACAAGGCAGACCTAGCCGATACGCATACGCTGGCTCAGCTGCGCCGTAACTACCCTGAGCACGTTGTGGTTTCTGCCCGCACAGGCCAGGGGATCGATGAACTTAAGGAAGGGATCTCACGGGCGATCCCACGCCCGCACACCGAGGTTCGCGCGCTGATCCCGTACACCGAAGGTGGCCTCGTGGCGCGGCTTCACGGTCACGACGCCGAACTGCTGGAACTGGAACACGTCGAAGACGGTACGCGGATCCACGCTCTGGTTCGCCCGGATCTTGCTGACCTGCTCGCACCATACGCGGAAGCGGACGGTGGGGAAGACGGAGCGGAAGATGGCGCGGAAGACGGTGCGGACGCATGAGTCCAGGCACCCCGGAAGCCGCCGCCGCATCGGAATCAGCAACCGCATCGGGCGTTACATCAGCATCGGAATCAGCAACCGCATCAGCTGACCCCGCGGTTCAGGAGGTTGAGCGCTTGCTGACCACCGCCGTCGACAAGATGGGTGGCCAGCGTCGCGACGGCCAGCACGAGATGGCGCACGCGGTAGCGCACGCGCTCTCGTCTGGGAGGCATCTGCTGGTGCAGGCTGGGACAGGTACGGGTAAGTCCCTGGCGTATCTGATTCCCGCGATCACGCACGCGATCCATGCAGAGAAACCCGTTGTGGTTGCGACGGCGACGTTGGCGCTGCAGTCCCAGGTTGTGGGGCGTGACGTTCCGCGCTTGTTGAAGGCTTTGGAAGATGAGCTTCCACGGCCGGTTGACGTCACGCTCCTGAAGGGCCGGAACAACTACGCGTGCAAATATAAGCTGGCCGGCGGTTACCCGGAGGATAACGATGCGGGCTCGCTTTTCGATGCGTCGCTAGCTGATGCGAGTGCGGTTGACGACGGCCCGACGTCGCCCTTGGGTCAAGAGATCATGCGGATCCGTAAGTGGGCTGAGGAGAGCGAAACGGGGGACCGGGATGAGCTGGTCCCGTCGGTTTCGGATAAGGCGTGGCGTCAGGTTTCGGTGTCTTCCCTTGAATGCTTGGGCACACAGCATTGCCCGATGGCGGAGGAATGCTTCACTGAGCGTGCCCGTGGGTTGGCGGCTGAGTCCGACGTTGTGGTGACGAACCATGCGATGCTCGCTTTTTCTGCGTTCGAGCAGCTACCGGTTTTGCCGGATTTCGACGTTGTGATCGTTGATGAGGCTCACGAACTTCAGGACCGGGTCACCAACACGTATACGCGACCGTTGACGCACACTGCGATCACGCACGCCGCGCAGGGCGCTAAGAAGCATTTGAAAGTCGCGTCAAAAGCGTTATCCGATGCGGCGAAGGCTTTTGAGAAATCGGTCACGAACATTCCGACAGGGTTGCAGCCGCGCGGTTTGACGGAGGCTCAACGTGCGGCCGTGACGCAGGTTTTCGAGTCCGCGAAAGTTGTGATGTCGGATTCGAAGCGCGAGGCCGGCGATGCGGCTCCGGACGGTGGCTGGCAATCCGCGCGTTCTGCGGTGGCTCAGATTGTTGAACTGTGCGAGCGCTTGTTGAATGCCGGCCAGGGAGAAGAGGTTGTGTGGGCGTCTCGCCCCGGTAGCTTCGAGCCTGGGCGCGGCTACGTGGTTCCGGATGATTCCGAGCCGGCTTCGCTGATGGTGGCTCCTTTGTCTGTTGCGATGCAGATGCGGGATGGCCTGTTTGAGGACCGGACTGTTGTGCTGACTTCGGCGACGCTCGCGGTGGGTGAGGCTTTTGAGCCGGTTGCTGGTGGGCTCGGGCTGATGGGGCCTGAGGCTCCTGAGTGGGATTCGGTCGATGTTGGCTCGCCTTTTGAATATGAGAAGCAGGGTGTCCTGTATGTCGCTCAGCATCTCCCGCCGCCGGGCCGCGGGGTCTCTGAAGAGGCGATTGATGAGCTCGTCGATTTGATCAAGGCCTCGGGTGGGGCGGCTTTGGCGCTGTTTTCGTCCCGCCGGGCGGCTGAGGATGCGGCCGCTGCGTGCCGTGAGCGTCTTGATGTGCCTATCTTGGTGCAGGGTGAGGCGTCGATGACGGAGCTTGTGCGTGAGTTTTCTGCTGATGAGCAGACGTGCTTGTTCGGGACGATGACTTTGTGGCAGGGCGTGGATGTTCCGGGGCGTCATTGCCGCTTGGTGGTTATCGACCGGATCCCGTTCCCGCGGCCGGATGACCCTTTGATGACGGCTCGGACTCGTGATGTGAATGAGCATGGTGGGAACGGGTTTATGTCTGTTTCCGCGCATCATGCTGCGATCCGTTTGGCTCAGGGAGTGGGCCGTCTGATCCGTTCGACGGAAGACAGGGGAGTGGCCGCGATTTTGGATTCGCGGATGGCTACCCGCCGTTACGGGGCGTATCTACGTAATGTTTTGCCGCCGCTGTGGACCACTACCGACCGGAATACGGTTCTTGGTGCTTTGGGCCGCTTGCGCGAAGCCAATAAATAGGTCAAACGACCGCTAGCGCGCAGGCCTAAAACGAACGGCGTCTAGTGCGAGGGGCATCTAGCGCGAACGGCATCTAAAGCGAACGCAGCACGGATACGACGCGACCCATGATCTGAGCGTGGTCGCCCAGGATCGGTTCGTATTGGGAATTCTGAGGTAACAACCACGTGTGGCCGTCGCGCTGACGGAACGTCTTCACAGTGGCTTCATCGTCGAGAAGTGCCGCAACGATTTCACCGTTCTGAGCGGTGTTCTGGCGGCGCACGACAACCCAGTCGCCATCACAGATCGCCGCATCAATCATCGAATCACCAGAGACTTTGAGCATGAAGAGCTCGCCGTGCCCCACAAGTTGGCGCGGCAACGTCATGACGTCCTCGACCTGCTGATCAGCAAGAATCGGGCCACCCGCGGCGATGCGACCCACAAGCGGGATTGCGGCCGAATCTTCGTCGCCCTGAGCAAAATCGAGCGTCGCGGCGGTGGAAGTTGCTGGTGTCTTTGCGTGTGCCGAGCCCTGCACAATTGAGTTCACCGGTGCGAGGCCAGGGGTACCTTCTGAAGAGGCGTCTGCTGCGGCAGGGGAAACAGGCGCAGAGCTTTCCAACGTCGAGTCGGATGGATGGAGAACTTCGAGTGCGCGCGGCAACTTAGGGTCGCGGCGGATCCAGCCGAGCTTAGTGAGTTGCTGCAACTGATGCGTTACAGATGAGAGCGACTTCAACCCGACCGCATCGCCAATCTCACGCATCGTTGGCGGGTAGCCCTGCACATTCAGGAACGATTCGATGCACTCCAAAACGGAACGCTGACGAGCGGTGAGCGGCTTCGATGGGCGTGCCGTCTGTGTGTCCGGTGACGGTGTCTCGGTGCTCATTCGTTTCCCATCCTTGTCAGGTCTCCGTGCTTGATAGCTCGGCATCGTCAGTCGTCCTCAGACGCATACCGATGTTCGAATGTATGGCTTTCGCTTAGATGCGGTTTCAGTAGATCCAGTTTCAAACTGTCAGGGGGTCGTTCTTCACTGTAAATACAGGCCACATCGGTAGTTACAGCCTATACGGCTTTTGAACATATTCAAAGATATGTACGAAGTTTCTTGAGCGTGTTCGAAGATGTGTGCTAGAAAGGTATCGAAGAGATGTTCGAATAATTTTTCTGTTCGAAGTCGAAAGGAATGACCATGCTGAACTCGTCTGAGCGCACTATCAACCCTGCTGCCGCTAACGCTGCTTGTGTGGACGTCACCTCTGTAGACGTTGCAGAGGTTCGTGCAAACGAAAGCTCCGCAGCTGTTCGCTTGACCCGACGTGGCCGTTTCTTGTTTTTCGGTTTGCCGACGGTCGCGCTGATTGTTGGCATGTTCCTGATGCTCTCGGCACTGCTCCAGCCGGCACAAGCAACGACGGGTGAGGCAGTCACTGCGCAAGGTGACCGGTTGGTTGAGGTCACCGTTGCGCACGGGGATACCCTGTGGGCCATCGCGGAGCACTACGCCCCTGAGCGTGATGTGCGAGATACCGTGGCACTGATTCACAAGCACAACTCTTTTGACGGTGCTCTTGTCCCGGGTCAGAAGATCGTCGTTCCCGTCAGCTACTGACCTGACCTGCGCCTGAGTGGGCGGTCTTTCGCAACAGGGCGACCCTAATTCGAATCGCCGCTCAGCCGATCTCTAGACTTGAAGCATGTCTCAGGATGCTTTGCAACGGCTCAACCGGCTCCCACTCAGGGAGAACCTTCGCGGGCTCTCACCATACGGCGCCCCACAGATCGACGTTCCAGTCCAGCTGAATGTCAACGAGAACACGCACCCGTTGCCACAAGAAGTGATCGACGAGATCACCACGTCCGTGCAAGCGGCCGCACATACGCTGAACCGCTACCCAGACCGAGAATTCACGCAGCTGCGGACCGCGCTCGCTGAATACCTCGGCCGTGGACTCACCGCAGACAACCTGTGGGCCGCCAACGGATCCAACGAAGTCCTCCAGCAGATCCTGCAAGCCTTCGGTGGGCCGGGTCGAACCCTCCTGAGCTTCCCTCCCACCTACTCGATGTACCCGCTCCTGGCATCCGGAACGGACACGACCTACATCGCCGGTCACCGAGCAGACGACTACAGCCTCACCGCCGAATCGGCAGCGGAACAAGTTCGCGCGCACAAACCGAACATCGTCTTCTTGTGCTCGCCCAACAACCCCACCGGAACCGGCCTCGAGCTTGACGTAGTCAAAGCCGTCTACGAGGCCGGCGAAGAACCGCAGACCATCGTTGTCGTCGACGAGGCCTACGCCGAATTCGCACACGACCCGAACTCGACCGCAATCACCCTGCTTGAAGGCCGCCAACGGTTGATCATTTCCCGCACCATGTCTAAAGCCTTCGGGCTAGCAGGCGCGAGGCTCGGATACCTCGCGGCCGCCCCGGAAATCGCCGACGCGTTACGTCTCGTACGGCTTCCGTACCACCTCTCCGCAGTAACCCAAGCGACAGCACTCGCAGCGCTCAAACACACGGACGCGCTGCTGGCCAACGTTGAAGCGATCAAGGAACAACGCGACCGCATCGTCAACGAACTCAAAGACATGGGACTGAACCCAACACTGTCTGACTCGAACTTCGTAACCTTCGGCGACTTCGAAGACCCCAACGACGTCTTCGAATACCTCCTGGCCGGCGGAGTCATCATCCGCAACAACGGCCTGCCAGGAAAACTCCGTGTCACAGCAGGAACCGAAGAGGAAACCACACAGTTCCTTACGTTGATGCACCAATACATGGAACGCGCTCAGCACTAACGCGCTAAGCAGTGCGGCTCATAGTCGGACCTCCCGCCGAGTCCCTGTAGCCCATCTAACTCAACAGTTGCCCCTCATAGAATGAAGGGCAGAACACTCCAACGCCGACGCCCCACGCGTCTGGCGCAACACATGAAGAAAGCGAGCACCATGAGCGCTAAGCTGATCGGTACCCGTGAAGCGACCATGGAACGGATCACCTCCGAATCCACCGTCAACGTCACCATCAAACTCGATGGAACCGGCAAAGCGGACATCTCCACCACTGTCCCGTTCTACGACCACATGCTTACGTCGCTCGCCCGTCACTCGCTCATGGACATCACGATCAAGGCCCACGGCGACACCGACATCGACGTCCACCACACCGTCGAAGACACCGCCATCACACTCGGCGAAGTCTTCAAAACCGCACTCGGGGACAAGCGCGGCATTACCCGCTTCGGCCAAGCCACCATCCCACTCGACGAAGCCCTGGCGCGCTGTATCGTCGACCTCTCCGGCCGTCCATACGTCGTTCACGAAGGTGAACCAGAAGGTCAGCAGTACCACCTCATCGGTGGACACTTCACCGGTTCCATGACCCGCCACGTCTTCGAATCCTTCGCCTACCACGCAGGCATCTGCCTCCACATCGATGTTCTGCGCGGTCGCGACCCGCACCACATCGTCGAATGCCAGTTCAAGGCACTCGCACGCGCACTGCGCCAAGCCATCGAACCAGATGATCGGATGGGCGACATCATTCCATCCACCAAGGGAGCGCTATGACTCAGGGCCGCAGGCCACACATCGCCGTCGTGGACCACGGGGCAGGTAACGTCCGTTCAGTCCTGCGCGCATTCGAACACGTCGGCGCCGACGTCTCACTCACCGCAGACGGCGAAGAACTCAAAGCAGCCGACGGCGTGGTTCTGCCCGGCGTTGGAGCGTTCGCGAGCGTCATGCAGGCGCTCAAAAAGGGTTCGCTACTACGCCACCTCGGATACCGGATCGCAGGCGGAAAACCAGTCCTCGGGATCTGCGTAGGCCATCAAGTGCTGTTCACCGAAAGCACCGAAGGCGGCACCACAACCGCGGGCCTGGACGAATGGCCAGGTGTTGTTGAACGCCTCAAAGCTGACGTCGTACCGCATATGGGTTGGAACAGTGTCACCCCACCGGAAGACACACAGCTCTTCCGCGGCATTGAAGATGAACGTTTCTATTTCGTCCACTCCTATGCCGTGCAGAGCTGGGACTTCGACGTCGTGCAGCCCCTCATGAAACCGCCGATGGTCACGTGGTCGGAGCACGGAGGCCCGTTCATCGCCGCGGTCGAGAACGGCCCGCTCAGCTCGGTTCAGTTCCACCCCGAAAAATCCGGGGACGCCGGCGCCCAACTGATCAAGAACTGGATGGAGACACTCTGATGCCCTCACCGATCGTGTTGATGATCCTGGGCGGCCTGCTGGTGGGCGGAACGTATTCGCTCGCGCAACAAGGTGTCAAACGCGTGTGGGTTATCGTGTGCGGTGCACTCGCGGTTATGTTCTTGATCGCTGCGTGGGCCGTTGCGCAGAAAGGTCCCGACGCAGACGACAAAGGCAACGATGCCGCCGTCGCCCACAGCGAAGCGACACACATGCCCAGTGACACACCTGCCCCGTGACACACAGGCCCACCGAAGTGCCGTATCCATTCGTGAAATTCACCCCTTGAACTTTTGAGAAAGATCCCATGACTGATCACAAAGCAACTGAGAATAAGGAACTTGTTCTTTTCCCTGCGGTGGACATCGTCAACGGTCAGGCAGTGCGCCTGACTCAGGGCGAAGCTGGCACCGAAACTGATCACGGCGACCCGTTCGAAGCGGCTTTGCGTTGGCAAGAGGCCGGTGCGGAATGGATTCACGTCGTTGACCTGGATGCAGCCTTCTCTCGCGGTGACAACCGCCCGGTCCTCAAGAAGATCGCAAACGAGCTGGACCTCGAGGTTGAGCTTTCCGGAGGCATCCGTGACGATGAGTCGCTAGACCGCGCACTCGAATGGGGTGCGGCCCGCGTCAACATCGGCACCGCTGCACTCGAGAACCCAGAGTGGACCGCGAAAGCCATCGAACGCGTAGGTGACGCGATCGCAGTAGGCCTCGATGTTCGCGGAACCACGCTCTCGGGCCACGGCTGGACCAAGGACGGCGGCGACCTGTGGGACGTCCTCGCACGCCTCGACGACGCCGGATGCGCCCGCTACGTCGTGACCGATGTAACCCGCGACGGAACCATGACCGGACCTAACACCGAACTCCTCGCCGAAATCGCGAAGCACACCGACAAACCGCTCATCGCCTCCGGCGGCATGTCCACGCTCGATGACCTGCGCGCGCTCCGCGCGATGGTCGGCTCGGGTGTTGAAGGCGCGATCATCGGCCGCGCACTCTACAACGGCGCATTCTCACTCGAAGATGCGCTCGCCGTCGCGCGCGGTCAGAAGTAGAAGTAGGCCTGAAGTAAGGCCTGAAGTAAACAGAGGTAAGAACTCCATGGGCAGACACTCCGCCGCTCAAAACTCCGCTTCTGAAAACCCGGCTTCCGAGAACGCGGCCGAAAACCCCGCCAACAGCAACCCCACGCCGGGTTCGAAGCCTTTGCCGGCCCACATCCAGCAGGCTTTGCTTGCGGGAGCTGGCGGCACCTCGGACACCGCGGGGCAGTCGTGGGAGGGCCGTGACCTATCCGGTGAAGGAAACCCGCTTCACCAGTTCGATGGCGATGACGGTCTGCCGAACGAGGCACTGCAGGAAGCACTCGACGCGTTGAAGGCCGGCTATGGCCCCGAGGACGATGTGGTTGAGGCTTTGGCTGATGCGCGCGTTTTCGTCCCGATTGTGCCTCAGACAGGCCACACGGAGATCGGTGAACACGGCCATTTGGTGGAGAAGGAAGCGGACATGGCGCTGGTCATGATCGCTGCTCCAGACGGCCGGACGGCTTTGCCTGTGTTTTCTTCGGTGGATCGCCTGACGAACTGGCACCCGGACGCTCGCCCGGTTGCGGTGTACGCGCCGCGTGCTGCGCTGTCCGCGGTGGACGAGGGTGCGCAGTTGCTGGTTTTGGATCCTGGCGCGAACGTCACGTTCGTGGTGCGTCGCCCAGCCGTGTGGGCTTTGGCTCAGCAGCGACTGTGGTTGCCGAGCTACCGCGACGATTCGCTCGCCGAACCCCTTCAGCAGGCGGTTGCTGATATCGATGGCGTGGGCGCGTTGATCTTGGGCCCTGCGGACGGGATCGCGTCGCGGGCGGCCGACGGCACGGTGATGCGCGGTGGCGGCCACGGGCCTGAATTGGTGGTGACTGTAGTGGTGAACAACACGGTTACAGATCAGGATGTCTCGCGTATAGTTTCTGAGGTTCGCACTGCTCTTGAAGGTACTCAAGAGGTGCAGGAGAAAGCTGATTCGTTGACCATTAGGGTCGCTCAAGGGGGATAACGCATGACCCAAGCGGGTGTTGGAGAGCCGAACGGTGTTTTCCAGCGTTATGCACGGGTTCTGAAACGCCCGCACGTGCCAACACTTTTGTTGGTCGGTATTTTTGGTCGTTTGCCGCACTCCTCGGCCGCGATTTTGTTGACGCTGCATGTCCGCAACGCGTTGGAGATGGACTTCGCAGCGGCCGGCCTGGTTACGGCGATGCTCACTATCGGTATCGCGATCGGTTCCCCATGGCGTGGCCGGGTCGTGGACATCAAGGGTGTCCGGCGCGCGGTTCTGCCGTCGATCGTCGTCGAGGCAGGAGCCTTCGGTGCCGCTCCGTTTGTGAGCTTCGAGGTTCTGCTTGTCCTCATGTTTATGGCTGGCGTTTTCTCGCTACCGGTATTCACGGTGGTGCGTCAGTCAATGGGTGTTTTGGTGCGTGGCCCCGATCGCACCACGGCGTTCGCTTTGGACTCGGTGACCACTGAGCTCGTGTTTGTGATTGCGCCGGGCGGCATCAGTGTTTTGGCTACGGCCATTTCGACGACGGTCTCGTTGCTTTTGGTGGGCGCGCTCGTGGTGTTTGCCGGTGTGATTTTGATGATCACGAACCCGCCGACGCGTTCTTCGCAGTTGCCGTCCGCTCCGCGTGAGGCAGTTGACGACCTAGCGGCCCCGTCACACCCTCGGGATGCGCCGTCGGTTGCCGCGGTGACTGGCGCTATCCCAGTGGTTCCGCTTCCTCAACCTCAGCCTCGTCAGCGCCGACTCATGCCGTGGCTGAGCATTTCGGCGGCCGCGATGATGGTCATGGCGCTGGGCGCGGGCATGGCGCTTTCAGGTACTGAGGTCGCGGTGGTTGGCTTCAATGAGACCTTGGGCGGCGGCGGTGACACGCTGTGGATCATGTACGGCCTGTGGTGCTTTGGTTCGTTGATTGGCGGGCTCGTGTATGGCGCGTTGTCCCGTAAGTTCGATCCGTTCGCGATCATCATCGTTCTGGGTCTCACGCTACTTCCGGTCGCATTTTCCAAGACGTTGGCATTGATGTCGATCACGCTCTTCGTATCTGGCTTCTGCGTTGCGCCGTTGCTGACTGCGGCCTCGGAGCGTCTGACGGAGACTGTTCCGGAGCGTAACCGTGGCCAGGCGATGGGCTTGTATGGCTCGGCGATGACGGCAGGCACGGCAGCGGGGACACCGCTGGTGGGCATCATGCTGGATGTTGGTGGCCCGACTCTCGCGATTTCTGCGTTGGCTGGTGTCGCGGTGGCGACGGGTGCCGCTGCGATGGTTTTGCGGCAGATTCGCCGCCGCCGCAAGCGCGCGGCCCTGAACAAGTAACGGTCCAGAGCAAGTAACGGCGCAGCAAATAACTTAAACAACGACGTGGGGTGAGCTTCCGTTGGGAAGCCCACCCCACGTCGTTGGTAGTGGTGTTCGCGTTGCCGCGTTCGTGTGTTAGCTGACTGGGCCGGTCCACTTTTCGCCTGGACCCTGTCCTGGCTTGTCTGGGATCAGCGATGCTTCGCGGAACGCGAGTTGGAGGGAGCGGAGGCCGTCGCGGATTGGTGCGGCGTGCTGGGAGCCGATCTCCGGGGCACCTGCGGTCACGAGCCTGCGAGGGCTGTGATGAGTTTGCGGGCTTCGTCGAGGTCTTTGAGCTCTTCGGCGTCGGGACCTTCAGCGAGGCCGACCTTGACTGCGGCGGCTGACATGAGGTGGACCGCGGTGGTCGTGATGACTTCCACGGCTGGAACTTCTGCGATGTCGCGGAGTTCTTGCTGGGCTTCTGCGTACTCGGAGTCCGAGAAGCTATGCACGTGCTGATTCGAATTCTGATCGCTCATAATGCTAAGCTTGTCATAGACCGTTCTGCTTGTTGATGGTTTGCGCCGTAAATGTGGCGATGATCGCTGAGATTGATCGCCACGTAACGCGATGTGAAGCATTGACGTGCGGATGCGTGTTCCAGGTGAAAGAGCGCCTGGTTCACGTGTTTGGCTTGAAGCAGGAATCAAAGCGGAGGTATCCCACCCGCGATCGCCTGAGGGCGGCCGGGTCAGGTCTAGCGAAACACGCAGCGAGTCGCGCAGGAATGTGTGGCGGAAGCGTGTCTTGCTGGTATCTGGAGCCCCCGTGTTTGAACTCGGGGGCTTTTTTCGTAGGCCTTCGGGAGCGTCGGCCACACCATCGCATGAAGGAGCACTAACATCAGCGACCCACGCATCAACGATCGAATCCGCGTCCCAGAGGTGCGGTTGGTCGGACCTAACGGTGAACAGGTTGGGATTGTCCGCATCGAGGACGCCCTGCGCCTGGCGGTTGAAGCGGACCTCGACTTGGTTGAGGTTGCGCCTAACGCTCGCCCGCCCGTGTGCAAGCTGATGGACTTCGGCAAGTACAAGTACGAAGCCGCTGTCAAGGCTCGCGAAGCTCGCAAGAAGCAGACGAACGCGTCCCTCAAGGAGGTTCGTTTCCGTCTGAAGATCGACACTCACGACTACGAGACGAAGGTGCGTAACGCGCATCGTTTCTTGTCCGCGGGTGACAAGGTCAAGGCCATGATTCAGTTCCGTGGCCGTGAGCAGCAGCGTCCTGAGTTCGGTGTGAAGTTGCTTCAGCAGTTCGCTGAGGATGTGGCCGATGTGGGTGTGATTGAGTCGCAGCCGCGCCAGGATGGTCGAAACATGGTCATGGTCGTTGGCCCTCTCAAGAGCAAGGCTGAAAGCCGTAAGGCTCAGCCGGAGAAGGCACCGCGCCGCCAGCGCCGCCAGCAGCGTCTGGACACGTCGGCCCCGCAGGATACTTCCGGGCAGACGATTGCGGCATCGGCACCTGAAGCGATGCGCCGCATGGCGCAGGCCTCGAAGGACAAGACCACAGAGGACTAAGGTTCAGCGGCAACGCCAAACCAGTCCACACATATCAATAGTTTTTCTCCTCCAACCCATTTGCGGGCGAGTTCCACTCGAGGATGCTCGGCAGGTGGGGGAGGAGCCCAGCGGGCGCCCGTCACACATTGTGTGCGGGTAGCTGCACCCGGTGACCTAGGGGTCATTCGGGAAGACGTACAAGGAGAAGGCTCTCATGCCGAAGTTCAAGACCCACTCTGGGGCTAAGAAGCGTTTCAAGCTCACCGGTTCTGGCAAGATCCGCCGTCAGCGTGCAAACCGCCGCCACTACCTCGAGCACAAGTCCTCGCGTTTGACTCGTCGCCTCAAGGGCGATGTGGTTGTGGCTAAGGCTGATCAGCGCACCATCCGCCGCATGCTGGGCCTCTAAACCCACGCTGGCGTGTTCGTGCGCTAACGCGCACACATACTTGAGACCTTCAAAACTTTTCTAACTGCGTCGGCAATGTGACCGGCAGAGTGCAGTTAGACCCCACATGTTAGGAGACACACGTGGCACGTGTGAAGCGGGCAGTAAACGCCCAGAAGAAGCGTCGCGTCGTTCTGGAACGCGCATCTGGTTACCGCGGTCAGCGTTCGCGCCTCTACCGCAAGGCCAAGGAGCAGTTGCTCCACTCGTTCGTATACAACTACAACGACCGTCGTAAGCGTAAGGGTGACTTCCGTCGCCTCTGGATCCAGCGCATCAACGCTGCGGCTCGCGCTAACGGCATGACCTACAACCGTTTCATGCAGGGCCTCAAGCTCGCTGGCGTTGAGGTTGACCGCCGCATGCTTGCTGAGCTCGCTGTATCTGACGCTCACGCATTCTCGGTTCTGGTTGAGACCGCTAAGAAGGCTCTGCCAGCTGACGTGAACGCACCACGCGCGTAAGTGAAGCTGTAGCGTCGCCGAGCCGTCGTGATGGCTAGGTGCCGTGTCGCTGGGGTTCCGACTCGCAAGGGTCGGAACCCCAGCCGTTTAAGACCCCAGCTGTTTCATGCGTGCGAACTGGCTGTGTTGCCGCAAGATGGGAAGATGAGTTCTATGGAGATCATGGATAACCCGCGTGCAGACCGCGTCCGAGCTGCCGCGCACCTAGCGAAAGCCGCTGGCCGTAAAAAGGCAGGCGAGTTCCTTGTTGAGGGTCCGCAGGCCGTGCGGGAAGCGATCGTGGAGCATCGCGCTCAGCGTGGTTTTGTGCGTGAGGTGTTCATCACTGAGGACCGGATGGAGCGCGAGCCCGAGCTTGCTCAGGTCGCGGATGCTCGTGTGAACGTCGTGACGGATCGCGTCTTGGCGGCGATCGCCGATACGCAGTCCCCGCAGGGCGTGGTCGCGCGGTGCCGTATCCCACACACGACGCTCAAGCAGGCGGTCACGCCCAAGACGCGCCTTGTAGCGGTTTTGGGGCGGGTCCAGGATCCGGGCAATGCTGGCACCATCATCCGCGCCGCCGATGCCGCAGGTGCCGATGCGGTGGTTGCGCTCAAGGGAAGTGTGGATGTTTTCTCGCCTAAGGTGGTCCGCTCCACGGTGGGTTCACTGTTCCATGTTCCGGTGGTCACGGGCGTTGAGCTCGATGAGCTGACCGAGCACCTGACACGCTGCGGGATTGTTCTGCTTGCTGCCGACGGCGGCGGCGACCATGACTTGACGGTACTTGAAGACGATGCGGCTGCTCGCCGGCACGGCGTGACCGTCAAGGGGTCGATGAAGCGGCCGTCGCTCGCTACCGCGACCGCATGGCTTTTTGGCAACGAAGGCCAGGGGATTTCGGATGAAGAGCGCGCCGCATCATTCTCTACCGTTTCGATTCCTTTGTACGGGCAGGCGGAGTCTTTGAACGTTTCGACGGCGGCGACGCTGTGCCTGTATGCCTCCGCGCGGGCTCAGCGCAGCTAATGCAGGCATGGTTTTCTTGACGAAGCTAGGGCAGGAGACGCAGTGAACGACCAGACTAATGCGACAACCTCGGGCCAGGTGGTGGGGCTCGCGATCGTGGATGACCTCGTGAATGCTCAGCAGGTGCTCGCGGCACAACGCGCGTATCCGGAAGCGCTGCGAGGTCTATGGGAGTTCCCGGGCGGTAAGGTTCGCGAAGGCGAGAATCCACTGGATGCGCTTGAACGCGAGATTTCCGAGGAACTCGGGTACGCGTTCAGGGCGGGCCAGGAAATCGTTCCGCCGGCAGGTCGCGCCGGATGGCCTTTGGATAACGGGATGACGATGCGGGTCTGGACCGGGGTCTTGTTGGATGCCGATGGGGTAGTGCTGAAGCCAACGGACGTCACCTCAGGCGCTCAACCTGAAGGAGCGGACCATCTCGAAATCCGATGGCTCACATTGGACCAGAACACCGAGGAAGCTGTCGAATGGATCCCCGCGGACAAGCCGATCGTCCGTGCACTTGTCGAAGCTACGGGCAACATGCCAACATTCTGCTGACAAATGCGTTCTGCTGAGTAACGTTCTGCTGACCTATGCTCTACCGTCACAGTCTCATCGCGACGGCCCTCCAGCACCATCCTCTTCAGCGCATGGGGGTGAGGGGTGGGCGTGAAAGCCCACCCCAGACGACGCGACACCGAGGGCATCCGCGGCAACCGCATCGTCGGAGCTTCCCATGCTCACACCAGTATTAGAACACATATTCGAATGAGTGTCATCTCGGTGTTAAACTCGTGGGGAGTTCCTGAGTTCGTGCAACGTTCTTTCTATAAACACGGTGGCACCAATTAGGCTATATATGGCCCTCTGCAGTGAGAGGCGCGGCCGTCGAATGAAGTAGGAGATTATGAAGTTCACCAAACCTGTCCGAGCAATAACCGCGGCGCTATTCGCCGGCGCTCTCGCGTTGACTGGTTGCTCTGCTGGGGGTGATGGCGCTCCGAACTCGGATCCGAAAGTGAACAAATTTACCTACGATGTAGAGCTTGAAGCCGATGGTCGGACCCCGGAAAAGCTCGACGCTAACGTCGAGGTGCAGCTTGAGCTGAAGAAGGAAACGCTCAAGGAGATGCGTGAGGCATCTGGCGATGACAAGCTTTCGGCTAAGGATTCGATGGAAGGCCAGAAGAAGCTTCTGGCTCAGCAAGTCGGCATCAGCGAAGACAAGATGAAGGTCACCGAGAAATCTGAGCAGGTGGCCACGTTCAAGGCTAAGGATCTCACCGAGCAGGAGCTCGAAGCGGTGACCTCGGTCAAGGCTGGCTATACCGAAGACGGCACCTACATCGCGCAGGCCGCGCTGGCTCTCGTTGCAGGCAATCCACAGCAAGAGGTAGAAGCAGAGCTCAACTTGACTCTGCCCGCGGCGGTCACTGAGGCGAACGCTAGCGGCCAGATTAACGGCCACACCGTTACCTGGACCAGTGAAAACCTCGAAGAAGCTGTCAAGGCGAAAGACCTCCCGGAGGCTCTGATCGCTGAAACTCGTGTTGCAAGCACGGTTGATCAGACGCCGATCTGGCTCTCCGCAGTGATCTTTGCGCTCGGTGTTATCGCGGCCGCGCTCATGGTCGCGCTGGCCGTAACCCCAGGTAAGAAGGCCACGCCTGAGCCGAACACCCCAGATACCGATGCTGCTGAGGGGAACGCGTAAGCGTCGCCGGATCTTTTGTAGAGATAGGACCAATATCCATGGAGAAAGAAACTGCTGTGCCAGAGTCTCCAGCGCAGGTAGCTGCAGAGATTCCGCCGGTGCCGCATCCGACTGATGAGGCGGCAGTAGAGGCTGTTGTTGCGGCCGCGTTGGCGGCGTTTGAGAACGCAACTGACCTTGATGAGCTCAAGACAGCGCGTCTGGCTCACCTGGGTGACAAGGCGCCGATCACGCTCGCTAACCGCGGCATCGGCAAGCTGGAAAATAAGGACAAGGCAACCGCCGGCAAGCTTCTGGGCGGCGCTAAGGGCCGCATCAATAAGGCCTTGGCGGCACGCACTGAGGTTCTCGAGGCGGAGCGTGCGGCTCGTCGTCTTCGTGAGGAGACCGTGGATGTCACGGCTCAGCCGCGCCGCACCGTCCTGGGCGCACGCCACCCGCTCTCGCTGCTGCAGGAACGCGTCGCTGACGTGTTCGTTGGCATGGGGTGGGAAATCGCCGAGGGCCCCGAGGTTGAATCCGAGTGGTACAACTTCGATGCGCTGAACTTCGACCAGGACCACCCGGCACGCGAAATGCAGGACACGTTCTTCGTGGATCCGCCGTCCCAGCACCTGGTTTTGCGCACCCACACATCGCCGGTGCAGGTGCGTTCGATGCTGGACCGCGAGGTCCCGATCTATGTCCTGTGCCCGGGCCGCACGTTCCGTACCGATGAGCTGGACGCGACCCACACCCCGGTCTTCCACCAGTTCGAGGGCCTCGCGGTGGACAAGGGGCTCACGATGGCGGACCTCAAAGGAACGCTTGAGCACTTCGCTCGCCAGATGTTCGGCGTGGAAGCGAAGATCCGCCTGCGCCCGTCGTACTTCCCGTTCACGGAGCCATCCGCTGAGCTGGACATTTGGCATCCGAACGCCAAGGGCGGCCCACAGTGGATCGAGTGGGGCGGCTGCGGCATGGTGCACCCGAACGTTCTGCGTTCCGGCGGCATCGACCCGGACGTCTACTCGGGTTTCGCGTTCGGCATGGGTGTTGAACGCACTCTGATGTTCCGCAACATGGTCCCTGACATGCACGACATGATCGAGGGCGATATCCGCTTCAGCCAGCACTTCGGGATGGAGATCTAAGCAATGCGTATTCCACTTTCTTGGTTGCGTGAGTTCACCGAACTGCCTGAGGGTGCTCGCGCGGAAGATCTGATGGCCGATGTGGTGCGCGTTGGCCTCGAAGAAGAGGACGTTCACCGTCCCCTCGATGAGCTGACCGGCCCGATCGTGGTTGGCCAGGTGCTCAGCCGCGAACCGGAGGAGCAGAAGAACGGTAAGACGATCAACTGGTGCTCGGTGCGTGTTGTGCCGGAGGGCCAGGAGCAGACGTTGACGGGCGAAGGCATCGATCCGGCTGGTGTTCAGGGGATCGTGTGCGGCGCCCACAATTTCGATGTGGGTGACAAGGTCGTAGTGACGTTGCCTGGCGCTGTGTTGCCGGGGGACTTCCGCATCAGCCCACGCAAGACCTACGGCCACGTTTCGGCCGGCATGATGGCTTCGGCTCGCGAGCTCGGCTTGGGCGATGACCATGACGGCATCCTCGTGTTCCCCGACCTTGGACTGGACCCGGAGGTCGGCCAGGACGCGCTTCCTCTGCTCGGCTTCACCGACGAAGCCGCTGAAATCAACGTGACCCCTGACCGCGGCTACTGCTTCTCGATCCGTGGCGTAGCCCGCGAATACGCGTTGGCGACCAGCACATCGTTCACCGACCCAGCATCCAAGGTCACCGTGACCGCGCCGTCCGAGGCCGAGGTTGAGACCCGCATCGACGATCAGGCGCCAATCCGCGGCGTCCAGGGGTGCACGCGCTTCGTGACCCGCGTCGTCACCGACATCGACCCGACCGCGAAGACCCCAAGCTGGATGGCTGAACGCCTGCGCCTTGCGGGCATGCGTCCGGTCTCGCTTCCTGTGGACATCTCCAACTACGTCATGTGGGAGCTCGGCCAGCCGACCCACTGCTACGACCGCGATAAGCTCACCGGCGGCATCACGGTACGCCGTGCTGCGGCAGGCGAGAAGCTCGTGACGCTGGATGAGAAGGAACGCGAGCTCAACCCTGAAGACCTCGTGATCGCTGACGAATCCGGGGCGATCGGCATCGCCGGCGTCATGGGTGGCGCGTCGACTGAGGTCTCGGATGAGACCCGCACGATCGTGATTGAGGCCGCGAACTTCGACCCCGTCAGCACGGGCCGCAGCCGACGCCGCCACAAGCTGCCGTCCGAGGCCGCTAAGCGCAACGAGCGCGGCGTGGACTGGGATATGGCGTCCGTGGCCGCTCAGCGTGTCGTGGATCTGTTGGTTGAGCTCGCGGGCGGCCGCGACACCGGCAAGGGCACCGATGTGGGCGAACGCCCAGAGCCGACCGTCATCCACGTTCCAGCGCACTACCCGGCTGAGCGCGTCGGCATCGAATACACCGAGGAACAGGTCGCATCCGCGCTTGAAGGCGTCGGTTGCGAACTCAACCGCACCGATGACGGCTGGGACGTCACCGTCCCGCTATGGCGTCCGGACATGACCATCGCCGACGACGTCGTCGAAGAGATCGCGCGCGTGGTCGGCTACGAAAACATCCCTTCCTCGATCCCGGTTCCACCGCCAGGCCGCGGGCTGAGCGTGGCGCAGCGTAGCCGCCGCCGCATCGGCGATGCGCTCGCCGGCGCCGGGATGACCGAGGTGCTCGCGTACCCGTTCGTCTCGCAGGCTCAGAACGCTGCGTTCGGTTCCGCTGACGCCGATGCCGAGGTTGAGGCGGTGCGCCTCGCTAACCCGGTTTCTTCCGAATACGGTTGGATGCGCTTGTCGCTTCTGCCGGGGCTCATCGAGATCGCTCGCCGCAACAACGGCCGTGGCTTCCGTGACCTTGCGCTGTTCGAGGGCGGTCTTGTGTTCTTGCCAGCCGAGAAGCAGGGCCCGGTCGAGTTGCCTGCGGGCGGGGAGCGCCCATCGGCGGATGTACTCGCCGAGCTCAACGCGACGATCCCTGTTCAGCCGTGGCACATCGCTTCCGTCATGGTCGGTAAGGCCTCGCGCGCCGTTCTCGGCGAGACCGAACGCGCGTGGGACTGGGCTGATGCGATCGATTCCGCGCGCCTCGTCGCTGACACGCTGGGTGTCGAGCTCGTGGTCCGCCAGGGCAGCCACCACTCGTTCCATCCGGGCCGTGCGGCTCGTCTTGAGACGAAGGACGGCCAGCTCGTGGGCTGGGCCGGCGAGCTTCACCCTGATTGGCTGGCTTCGCAGGACCTGCCGGAGCGCATGGTCGCGATGGAGCTGGATGCCGAGGCGCTGATCAACCAGATGCCGGAGGCCGTGATCGCTGAGCCGCTCACGACGTTCCCTGCCGCTACGCAGGATGTTGCGTTGACGTTGGCGGCGGATATCCCTGCCGCTGATGTCCTCGAGACGTTGCGTGAGGGTGCCGGCGAGCTGCTGGAGCACATCGAGCTGTTCGATGACTACCGCGGCAAGGGCATCGAAGAGGGGCAGAAGTCGCTCGCGTTCGGCATGCGTTTCCGCGCGGCTGACAGGACGCTGACGGCTGATGAGGCTTCCGAGGCGCGCCAGGCTGCGGTGCAGCTTGCGGCAGAGAAGTATGGAGCCCAGCTGCGCGGCTAAAACGCGAACAGACTCTACATAAGCAGATGATCGGGGCGGTGCCACACGGCACCGCCCCGATCGTCTGTATTGGTTTAGACCGTGAGGTTGGTTTAGACCGTGAGCACGAGCTTGCCGGTCGTCGAACCGCTTTCAAGGTCCGCGTGGGCCTTGCCGGCGTCGGCGAGGTCGTAGGTTCCGCCGATGCTGACGTCGAGCTTTCCGTCAGCAAGCATCCCGAACACATCGTTGGCGCGCCATTGAACTTCTTCAGCCGTGAGGGTGTAGTGGGCCAGCGTCGGGCGGCACACACTAATCGAGCCTTGGGAGTTCAAACGTTGCAGGTCGAACGGCGGGACTTGCCCGGACGCGCCGCCGAAGAGCACGAGCATCCCGCGGATCCGCAGGCTTGCCAGCGAGTTGTCGAAGGTATCTTTACCGACCCCGTCGTAGGCGACATCCACGCCGCGTCCATCCGTGATCTCAAGCACCTTCTCGGGCACCTCGTCGTATTTGAGCACGTAGTCCGCGCCTTTAGCTTTGGCAATCGCGGCCTTCTCATCGCTCGAGGTCGTCGTGATGACGGTTGCGCCCTTGGCCTTGAGCATCTGGGTCATGAGCCCGCCCACGCCGCCCGCGCCAGCGGTAGTGAGAACCACATCGCCGGCCTGCACATCGTAGGTCGAGTTGATGAGGTAGTGGCTCGTGAAACCCTGCAGTGGCAGGGCCGCGGCCGTAGTGAGGTCGATGCCGTCCGGGATGCGCGCGAGCTTGCTCTCTTCAACGAGCATGTATTCGGAGTAAGAACCACGCCCGCCCGCAGTGGCAACGAGGTCGCCAACAGAGAAGTTCGTGACCTCGGAGCCCACCGCCGTCACGGTGCCAGCGCCCTCGCTGCCTGGGGTGAAAGGCAAGTCCACACGATAGACGCCGCTGCGCTGATACGTCTCGATGAAGTTCACGCCAGCGGCAGCGACCTTGACGAGAACCTCGTTGGCGGCCGGCTCGGGAACCTCAACATCAGTGAGGGTGAGGACTTCAGGGCCTCCGGTCTGGGTCATCTGGATTGCGCGGGCCATGCGTGGACTCCTTTGCATATTTTTCGACACGTTCGTGCTTTCTGGGGCGTCTGCCCTGAGGCATCGGCTCGGGCTCACTGTATATAGCTGGCAAGGCGCGCTCATCATTCCCGCCGCGTCATGATTGCATAACTATTCGTTGGAGTGAATATAGCGGCGTATGATGAGCCTATGACGTATTCGGTAGCGGTTTCTGGTGCCACAGGTTATGCAGGCGGCGAGGTTTTGCGCCTGCTCACCCAACACCCACATGTCAGCATTGGCGCGGTCACGGCGCATTCGAGCGCAGGGGAGCGGTTGGGCGTTTCGCAACCGCATTTGCGTTCTTTGGCGGACCGCGTGGTTGAACCCACAAATGCCGAAACCCTCTCAGGCCATGACGTCGTGTTTCTAGCCCTCCCGCACGGTGCTTCCGCCGAGATCGCTGAGCAGCTCGGTGACGATGTCCTGGTGATCGATGCGGCGGCCGACCACCGCCTCGAAGACCCGGTTGCGTGGGAAAAGTTTTACGGAAGCGAGCACGCCGGTTCCTGGCCGTATGGCCTGCCGGAGCTGCCGGGCCATCGCGAGAAGCTCCGCGGTACCAAGCGCATCGCGGTCCCTGGATGCTATCCGACGTCGGCTCAGCTTGCGCTCGCCCCGGGCATGGAAGCGGGGCTTTTGGAACCGCAGGATGTTGTCATCGTTGCGGCCTCCGGTACGTCCGGCGCGGGCAAGTCGCTCAAGCCGCACCTGCTTGGCGCAGAGACGATGGGCGGGATGAGCCCGTACGGCGTCGGCGGCATGCACCGCCACACCCCTGAGATCGAGCAGGGGTTGAGCGCGCTCGCCGGGGAACCCGTACAGATCTCCTTTACCCCAACTCTTGCCCCGATGCCGCGCGGAATCCTCACCACGGCAACCGCACGCGTCAAGCCTGGCGTGACCGCGGAACAGCTCCGCGATGCGTGGACGGCCATATACCAGGACGAACCGTTTGTGCACGTCCTCCCGGAGGTCAGTGGCCACACACCAAGCACGTACTTGGTTCCAACCATGTTGAGATGCAGCTGGCCTTCGATCCGCATGCCGGCCGCGTCATCGTGACTGCGGTTGTAGACAACCTGACCAAGGGGACCGCGGGTGGTGCGGTTCAGTCGATGAACATTGCGCTCGGGCTCGATGAGGTTGTTGGTCTGCAGCAGGAAGGTATGGCTCCGTAATGAGCGAAAAAGTCAGTATCGAACCGCTTCCGGCGTACACGTCGGCCGAGGAGGCGCGGGCGCTCGCGGGTGTTACGGCGGCGAAAGGTTTCCGTGCGGCTGGCGTGACGGCTGGCCTGAAGCCTTCGGGTAAGCCGGATGTCGCGTTGGTCGTCAACGACGGCCCGCACGATGTGGCAGCGGGCGTGTTCACGACGAACCGCGTGTGTGCCGCCCCGGTGCGTGTTTCTCGTGCCGCGCTTGAGCGTAACCGTTCCGCTCGCGCGATGATTCTCAACTCGGGTGGTGCGAACGCGTGCACGGGCCAGCAGGGCCTTGCGGACGCGTTGGCGACCCGCCAGCACGTGTCTGACCTGTTGGGCTGCGAGCCTGACGAGGTTCAGGTGGCATCGACCGGCATGATCGGTGTTTTGCTCCCGATGGACACGCTGCTTGCCGGCACGGACGATGCGTTTGCGAAGCTGTCGGCGGATGGCGGCGCTGACGCGGCTCAGGCGATCATGACCACGGATACTGTCGCGAAGCAGGCCCAGGTGACCGCCGATGCGGGCTACACGATCGGTGGCATGGCTAAGGGCGCGGGGATGTTGGCGCCGGGTCTCGCGACGATGCTGGTCTGCATCACAACTGATGCCGTGATCGCGCAGGAACGGCTGGAAACGGCGCTGCAGCAGGCTGTCGAAGTGTCCTTCAACCGGGCTGACTCGGATGGCTGCATGTCCACGAATGACACCGTACTGCTCATGAGCTCGGGTGCCTCCGGCGTCGAGGCAGACGACGAGTTCGAGCAGCTGCTCGCACCGCTGTGCGTTGACTTGGCTCGACAGTTGCTGAGCGACGCCGAAGGCGCAAGCCATGACATCGCCGTCACGACCATCAACGCCGCATCCGAAGCCGATGCGCTCGAGGTCTCACGCGCGGTGGCTCGCTCGAACCTGTTCAAGACCGCGATCTTCGGTAACGACCCGAACTGGGGCCGCGTGGTGTCCGAAGTCGGAACCACGCAAGCCGCCTTCGAACCAGAGAACCTGAGTGTCGCGATGAACGGCGTGTGGGTTGCCCGCAACGGCGGGGTAGGGGATTCGCGAGACCTCGTCGACCTATCAGCGCAACGCGACGTGCACGTCGAAATCGACCTGAAAGCCGGTAACGCATCGGCGACGATCTGGACCAACGACCTGACCCACGACTACGTCGAGGAAAACTCGGCCTACTCGACCTGAGCCGTCAGCGTCGCCTGAGCCGTCCGCCGCGCCGACGTCATGGCCGCCGGCTACCGCATTCTCAACCACATCACTAAGGAAACGTTGTGAGCACCTCACACTCCAGCCCACAAGACCCAGCACCACAGACATCGTCGATCAAGACGCCGATCAATCAGCGTTCCCAGGCGGAACGGCTCGCGCTCGCCGCGCGCAAGGCCGAGGCTCTGGTCGAGGCGTTGCCGTGGATTCAGCGCTTCGCGGGCACGCGCATGGTCATCAAGTACGGCGGCAACGCGATGATCAACGACGAGTTGCGGGAAGCGTTCGCCCAGGACATCGTGTTCCTTCACCACATGGGTGTGCACCCGGTGGTTGTGCACGGCGGCGGGCCGCAGATCAACGCGATGCTCGACCGCCTAGGTGTCGAGTCTGAATTCCGTGGCGGCCTGCGGGTCACGACCTCGGAGACCATGGACATCGTCCGCATGGTTTTGACGGGACAGGTGGGCCGCGAGCTCGTGGGCTTGATCAACTCGCACGGCCGCTATGCGGTGGGGCTTTCGGGTGAGGACGGCCAGCTTTTGCGTGCGAGCCGCCGCGGCACCGTGGTCGATGGCGAAGAGGTTGACCTAGGCCTCGTGGGTGAGGTTACGGGCGTTGACCCGAGCGCGGTCGAGGACCTGATCGATGCGGGTCGCATCCCAGTGATTTCGACCGTCGCCCCCGAGATCGATGAGTGGGGCCAGCCTACGGGCGAGGTCCTCAACGTCAACGCCGACACCGCGGCCGCCGCGCTCGCGGGCGCGTTGGGTGCGTCGAAGCTCGTGATCCTCACGGACGTCGAGGGCCTGTACGCGAATTGGCCTGACAAGGATTCGCTGATCTCCTCGCTCACGGTCAGTGAACTCACGGAGCTTTTGCCATCGCTCGAGTCGGGCATGATCCCGAAGATGGCGGCGTGCTTGGCGGCGCTTGAGGCCGGTGTGTCTCGCGCCCACATCGTGGATGGGCGTAAGCCGCACAGCATGATGTTGGAGATTTTCACGTCCGCTGGCGTTGGTACGCAGGTGGTTCCTGATGGGGAGGATGAGTGAGTCATGTCTGTTGATGATTACGATGCGGTAGCTCAGTCTGCGTTGGCGCTAGCCCAGCAGGGGCGCGGGGGATCGGCCGCTGAGGATGCGTCGAATGAGAGCCTGTTGGGGCGGTATAAGCACAGCCTCATGGGTGTTTTCGGTACGCCGCAGCGTCCGTTGGTGCGGGGTAAGGGCTCGTACGTGTGGGATGCGGATGGCAAGCAGTATCTGGATCTGCTCGCGGGCATCGCGGTGAATGCTTTGGGTCATGCGCATCCGGCCATCGTGGGGGCTGTGACTGAGCAGATCTCGACCTTGGGTCATGTTTCGAACTTCTTTACCTCGCCCGCACAGGTCGGGCTTGCTGAGAAGATCCTTGAGCTTACGGACGCTCCGGAGGGTTCAGCCGTGTTCTTCACGAACTCGGGTACTGAGTCCAATGAGGCCGCGTTGAAGCTGGCCCGCCGCAACGCCGGCACCGAAGATAAGCCGCGCACCCGCATCGTTGCTTTGAAGCAGGGCTTCCATGGCCGCACGATGGGCGCGTTGTCGATGACGTGGAAGCCGGGTTACCGTGCGCCGTTCGAGCCGTTGGTTCCTGGAGTTGAGTGGATCGAGCCGGGCGATGTGGACGCGCTCAAAGCCGCTGTGGATGACACGGTTCAGGCGGTCATCGTTGAGCCTATTCAGGGCGAGGCCGGCGTGCGTGAGCTTCCGGAGGGCTATCTTGAGGCGGTTCGTGATGTAACGCGTGAGCATGGCGCGCTCATGATCGTCGATGAGGTCCAGACCGGTATCGCTCGCACGGGTGAGTGGTTCGCGTCGCTCGGCCGGGTCACCCCGGACGCGATGACGCTGGCTAAGGGCCTGGGCGGCGGGATGCCGCTGGGTGCCTTGGTCACGTTTGGCGAGGAGAACTCGAAGCGGCTCAGCGCAGGCCAGCACGGCACGACCTTTGGTGGTAACCCGGTTGCGACGGCCGCAGGTCTCGCCGTGTTGGAGACCCTCGAAGCTGAGGGAATCGTGGAGCACGTCAAAGAGACCGGTGAGTGGCTTGCCGGGCAACTCGCCAAGTTGCCTGAGGTCGAGTCGGTTCACGGCAAGGGGCTTCTGTTGGGCGTCGAAGTGGGCGAGGGCATCGCGCCTCACATGGTCCGCATCGCGCTCGAATCCGGTTTCATCATCAATGCAACGGGCCCATCGACGGTTCGTTTGGCTCCGCCGCTCAACATCACCCGCGACGAGCTGGGGACATTCCTCGCCTCGTTCGCAAGCATCCACGCCGAGGCCGTGAAGGCGCTAGAAACCGAGCACACGGCTAACAAGAACACGCAGAAAGAGGGCACGAAAGCATGAGCTCTGTACGCCACTTCCTGAAGGACACAGACCTGAGCCCTGACGAGCAGCGCCGGGTTCTGGACATGGCGGTGCAGCTGAAGGCCGAGCGTTGGTCGCGCTCGCCGCTGGCTGGCCCGCAGACTGTTGCCGTGATTTTCGATAAGACCTCAACCCGCACGCGGCTTTCGTTCGCGACCGGCGTCGCTGATTTGGGTGGGCATGCTCTCATCATCAATCCGGGCGAGGCACAGATGGGGCATAAGGAGACCATCGAGGATTCCGCGAAGGTTTTCTCCCGGATGGTTGCCGCGGTTGTGTGGCGCACCTTCGCTCACGCTGACATTGAAGAGTTCGCGGCTCACTCGACCATCCCCGTCGTGAACTCGCTGACGGACGACTACCACCCGTGCCAGATCCTCGCCGACTTGCTGACGATCCGCGAGCACAAGGGCAAAACCGAGGGCTTGAGCATCGCGTACCTGGGGGACGCCGCGAACAACATGGCGAACTCCTACCTCTTGGGTTGCGTTAACGCCGGAATGCACGTGCGGATCGCCGGCCCTGAAGGCTATCTTCCAGCCGAGGATGTTGTTGCTGAGGCCCAGGCGCTCGCTGCGGAGACTGGCGGCAGCGTGCTGGTAACGACTGACCCTGTAGAGGCCCTGAAAGACGCCGATGTGGTGGCTACGGACACCTGGATTTCGATGGGTCAGGAAGACGAGAAGGAACAGCGGCTCAAGCTGTTCACGGATTACACCGTCGATGACGCCGCGATGGGCCACGCCGCAGATGACGCGATCGTGCTGCACTGTTTGCCGGCCTACCGCGGTTTTGAGATTTCGGAGTCGGTCATCGACGGCCCGCAGTCGGTTGTGTTCGATGAGGCAGAGAACCGCCTGCACGCTCAGAAGGCTTTGTTGACGTTCTTGCTGGATGAATCCGGACTGTCGGCGGATGCCCCGAACGGCAAGGAGGATGCTCGATGAGCGAGTCGGTTCATACGGCAATAGCTGGAGCCAAAGCTCCCACTCAGCTGACGACCAAGACCGCACGCCAAGCCCGCATCCGCGAGATCCTGAGCTCCGCGGCCGTGGGCTCCCAGGCTGAGCTGGTCCTTATCTTGGCTGACGAGGGCCTTCACGTTTCGCAGGGCACGCTTTCGCGCGACCTGCTGGACGTTGGCGCTGTGCGTGTGCGTGGCGCGAACGGCTCGGGCTATGTGTACCGTCTGTTGGCCGATGGCGAGGACCCAGCCGCTTTGACGCGTCCGCACGCAAGCCCCAAGAGTGAACCGGAGGCGTGGAGCGGCAAGCTCGCCCAGTTGTGCACGCAGCTTTTGGTTTCGGCTGATTCGAGCGCGAACATGGCGGTTCTGCATACCCCGCCGGGGGCCGCGAACTTCTTGGCTCAGGCGATCGACCGCGCCGGTATCCCGCTGATTCTGGGTACGGTAGCCGGCGACGACACGGTGCTGGTCATCACGCGGGATCCGCAAGGCGGGGACGATGTGGCCCGCCGCTTCCTGGATCTCGCGGGCGCTATCTAGCCTCAGCTATCAGCAGCTGCGGGTCAGAGGAAACAGGTCAGAGGCAGGCACGGGCCCGCCGTGCCTGCCTGCCCAAGGCTCTACTTGCCTTCCAACAGCGTCAACAGTGCCGCCTGCCCGAAGGTTTTCGCCGCGTCGATCGCGTTAGGGGTTCCCGCATCGGGCTGTGCGCCACGCTCCAGCAGGCCGCGTACAAGCGGTTCATCCCCGCGGAAAACAGCGCAGGTCAGGGCCGACTGATTCGACTGGTTGAGGTAGTTGACGTCGGCGCCGGCTTCGTCGATGAGTGCGAGTGCGAGCTCACCCTGGCCGGAGTAGGCCGCGAGGATCAGGAACGTGTCGCCGCGGCTGTTCTGGATCTCGGCGGGAACGCCTTGCTTGACGTATTCGACGAGCAACCGATCGCCTTCGCGCGCCATGTCGAAGAGCTTGTTGAGGAACTCGACCTGCTCGTCGCTCAGTTCCGGCCCGTTGCCGCCAACCTGGCTTGGCGCCGCGATCGCGGCTTCGAAATCGATTCCGGAGGGGCGGCGCGGATCCGCCGGGTGCAACGGCTGTGCTCCACCTGGCCGCGTTCCACCTGGCTGTGCGCTGTCTGGTTGTGCGGCATCTGGTTGTTCATCGTGTGTCGAATTGTGTGTCCCACTCATAGGAAACATCGTAACTAAGCAGGGCTTGCGGCCGCTTCTTGTAGCGGTCACAGATAGAATGGACGCTGGTGCTTTGCGCCCGAATCTCGGCCTTTCAAGGAGTAGTACATGACGGCAGAAAAGAACGCACAACCTCACGGTACGAACGAGGGTTCGTTGTGGGGTGGTCGGTTTGCCGATGGGCCCTCAGACGTGATGGCTGCGTTGAGTAAGTCGACGCACTTCGATTGGCGTCTGGCGCGTTATGACATCGCGGGTTCGAAGGCGCATGCGCATGTTCTGCACCGCGCCGGCCTGCTGAGCGATGAAGAGCTCGACGGCATGCTTACCGGCCTTGAGAAGCTCGATGCGGATGTCGTTTCGGGCGAGTATCAGCCGGCTCTCAGCGATGAGGACGTTCACGGTTCGCTTGAGCGAGGCCTGATTGAGCGTACGGGCGCTGAGCTGGGCGGTAAGTTGCGCGCGGGTCGTTCCCGTAACGATCAGATCGCGACGCAGGGCCGTATGTTTTTGCGCGATCACGCACGCCTGATCGCTCGCGGCGTCTTGGACGTTATCGATGCTTTGATTCAGCAGGCGCAATCGCACCCGTATGCGCCGATGCCGGGACGCACGCATCTTCAGCATGCTCAGCCGATCTTGTTGAGCCATCACTTGCTCGCGCACGCGTGGGCTCTGTTGCGTGACGTTGAGCGTCTGCGTGACTGGGATGATCGCGCCAACGTTTCCGCGTATGGTTCCGGCGCGCTGGCCGGTAACACGCTGGGTCTGGACCCTAATCGCGTTGCCGCGGACCTGGGCTTCGCTTCGGCTACGTGGAACTCGCTCGATGGCACGGCTTCGCGCGATGTGTACGCGGAGTTCGCGTGGGTGTGCGCGATGATCGGTGTGGACTTGTCGCGGATCTCCGAGGAGATCATTTTCTGGGCGACCAAGGAAGCGAACTTCGCGTTCCTGGACGACCGTTATTCGACGGGTTCCTCGATCATGCCTCAGAAGAAGAACCCTGATATCGCTGAGTTGGCTCGCGGTAAGGCTGGCCGCCTGATCGGCGATTTGACGGGCCTCTTGGCTACGTTGAAGGCCCTTCCTCTCGCATACAACCGTGACCTGCAGGAAGACAAGGAACCAGTTTTCGATGCAGCGGATACGTTGGAGATTCTGCTGCCGGCTGTTTCTGGCATGATCGCTACGTTGCGTTTCAACACTGAGCGTTTGGCGGAACTCGCTCCGCAGGGCTTCGCGTTGGCTACCGACATCGCTGAGTGGCTCGTCAAGCAGGGCGTTCCGTTCCGCGTGGCTCACGAGCTGTCCGGCCAGGCGGTGTCTTTGGCAGAGTCGAAGGACTGCGAGCTGTGGGACCTCACCGACGAGGATTACGCGGGCATCTCTGACGCGATGACTCCGCAGATGCGTGAAGTTTTGTCCACGCGTGGTTCGCTCGAGGCTCGTTCTGGTCAGGGTGGCACGGCGCCCGATGCGGTGGCACGTCAGCTCGAGGCGCTCATCAAGTCTGTACATCAGGTGCGTCAGTACGCTGACGGTCCATTGCACTCGGATTCGTTTGGTCCTCGTAATTAGTTTTTACAGGGCAACTAGGTTTCACAGCGCTACTAGGTTTACAGCGCGGCTAAGTTTTAAGGAGAACACCCGTTGATCTCGAAGGATGCTGTTATGAATCAGCCTGTCCAGATGCGTCAGGGTAAGCATGCCGCAGATGCGGTGGGGGAGCCTGAGGAATCTATTGAGCAGATGTTGGATCGTCTGTGCGCGATCATTCCTGATCACCCGGAACCGGGCATCACGTTCCGTGATTTGACGCCGGTTTTCGCTGATGCTGAGGGTCTGCATCGTGTTGTGAATTCTTTGGCGGAGCCGTTCGCTGGCGAGTTCGATGCTGTTGCTGGCTTGGAAGCACGCGGCTTTTTGTTGGCTTCTGCGGTTGCGTATGCGGCCGGTGTTGGGCTGATGACGGTGCGTAAGGGCGGCAAGTTGCCGCGTGAAGTGTATTCGCGTGAGTATCAGCTTGAGTACGGTACCGCGACGCTCGAGGTTCACCGTGATGCGTTGCCTAAGGGTGGCCGCGTCTTGTTGGTTGACGATGTGCTGGCTACGGGAGGTACGGCCGCTGCGGCTGCGTCGCTGGTTGAACAGGTCGGTGGAACTGTTGCGGGCATTGCGGTGGTTCTGGAGCTGGATGGCTTAGGCGGCCGCGAGAAGCTCGACCCGTGGAAGGTTCATGCGTTGCAGCGCGTGTGAGCGTCGCATATAAACGTTGCGCATGAGGGAGCGGGTCGAACGTCTACGACGTTCGACCCGCTCCCTCATGCGGTATCAAGAGCTCAGCCCTGTGTTGTTATGAGCTCAGCTCTGCGACGGTTAGAAGTTGCTGCCGTTCTGGATGCCCGGGCTACCCATCAGTTCGGACATGTCAACGATCTGGTCCTGGGGTGGGGCCTGGATGTTGACCTGTTCGTTGATGTTGCTGATGCGCGCGCGGCCTGTGCCATCCTGTGTCTTCTGGCCGGTGGTGGTCTGGTTGCCGACGTTGGCCTGCCCCTCGGAGACAAGGTCGCTCGCGTTACCTTCGATCGCGATGAGGGTCTTGCCGTCTGCCGCGTCAACGAAGAGCGAGGTCTCGGCTCCGTCCTTCGTTCCGCTGTACTTGAAGGCGTTCTTGCCGTTGATCTGCGCTGGCTCGCCCTGCTCGCTGAACTGCGAGAAGTCCAGGCTGTCAGTGAACTCGGTGAAGTCCTCAGGCTTCGGGGCGTTCTGGCCGCTTGCCGACATCGGCACGTTCATGAACTTGCCGCGCATACCCTCGAAACGCTGACGCATCTCAGGTGGGGCACTTCCCATTTCGGCCATCATGGAGTCGAGGATCTGGTCGTCGAACTTCATGTACATCTGGTCGCCCACGAGCATGATGTGGAAGCCGCCGTTGATCTTCTGACCCTTCTCCGCGATGTCCATCTTCATCTGCATGTCGGCAGCGAGCTCTGGCTTGACGGCTTGAGTCGAGCTGAGCTGCATCGTGCCCTTAGACGTCTTGATCTCGGCCTGCAGCTTGTACGACGTCACGTTGGCGAGCTGCTGCTCGATGTCGTTCTTGATCTCGGAGAACGGCTTGGCCTGACCCTGCGGCTGTTGGCCGTTGCCTTGCGGCTGGGAGTTCTGGCCGTTGCTCGGGGTAGGGGACTCGCCACCGTTGCCGCCGTTACCGCAACCCGTGAGTGCCAGAGCGGAAAGGGAGAGAATCGCGATCCCTGCGCGAAGCTTAGTCGTCCTCATTCTTATCTCACGGTTCCTTTCGTTCCGTGTGATGGTTCATTCCGCGCGATGAGCCGCTGGTCGGTGAACCACCGGGATGGCCGTGTAAAAGGTCATCTGTTTACAAGTTGCTGTCAGTTTCGTATGAAAAGATTACGTCCTTGCTGAATGGAAATGAAGAATAAACGAACTGCGGCGTCAGATTACTCGGTCAGCAAAACCCTATTGAGTTGACCAAGGAACTGTGTCGCTCGCCTCAGGTTGTGGGATCAGCGCGGTCTGGTTGAAGTGGCTGAACTGGACCATGTGGCCGCCGATGCGCGTGTCGATCCCGTGAAGTTCGTGGGACTCCGCATCGATGTAGATCACGACGTCATCTGCCCCGAGGTACTTGAGAACCTTCTTGCCGTTGAACTCGGTTTCCTCCGGGGGCTCGGTGAAGGTATCCCACTTGATAGTCGCAAGCATCAAGTCGCTCAAACGTACGGGGTCGAGGTTGTCTAGCTGGGCGTCTAGCGGGGTCATGCTGACGTATTTGTCGACTACGTTCTGAATCTGCTCGTCTGCGCCTTCTTGTGCTCCGGCGCCGAGGCCGTCCCAGAAATCGCGGTCACCCCGCAGATACACGGTATCTTCGTCGAGGATCAGGACGAGCTGGCCGTCGGCGCGAGTGCCGGTCACTTGACCTTCGAGTGCCATGGCGTGGGCAGGCTGGCGGTGGAAGACCCCAACAAAGTCGATAGTGAGGCCCTTGAAGGTAGTGGTTCCGCTCGCTTTATAGGTCGACATCGTGGCCAGAGTGTTGAGAACGTCGAAGCGAATATCAGCAAACTGCGGAGCCTCTTGCCCGGCCTCGTCCGCTGCGGTAGCGCCCGCCCCGGCCCCATCCGCTCCGCTAGCTTCTGGCGTTGCTGAAGCGGACTCTGTTTCCTTACCAGAAGCAGTTTCCTTACCAGAGGCAGGGCCCGAGGAAGTGGCATCAGGTGAAGCAGTCGTTTCGCTAGGAGTGGCGCCACCATCGTGCGTTGGCGTATCCGAAGGTGTGGGCTTCTCTTCCGTTGCTGGGGCGCAACCGGTCAGCAAACCTATCGCGAGCAGGCCTGTCACACAGCGCGCGGCGAAAGCTCGGTATGCGCGAGGCTCTGTCACAGCGGAACTCCTGATGTGAAGGACGGCAGGTCGGTCTTGTCGAGGGCGTTGAGGCGCACGTGTTAACGCGGTGCTCCTTAGTAAGTGTATGCGAGTGGTGCTACCACGAACGCGTAGAATGGACGGTCGCGTATTTATTAGCTCGTCGTGGAGCCCCAAGGTAGAGCCCTTAGGTAGAGCACTAGGTGGAACACTAGGCACACGATGGCGGGTACAAGGAGGTCGCGTGCAGGAACCACGGTCTGACGAGGCAGAGCAGCAGTATGTTTCGCGGTTGTACGACCGCGTGGATCAGTTGCGTGCAGAAAAGGTTGAGCAGCTTCGTCAGGTCCAGTCGACGGGCGCGATCGGTAGCGTGCAGAACGCATCGGAGCGGGATTCTTTCGCAGCGCTATACGAGGACCGGATCTCGCAGCTTGACGCGGTTGAACACCGTCTGGTTTTCGGGCGTATCGACCGCAGCCAAGACATCGAGTGGCGGGGCGGGGAGCCTGTTATCGACCAGGACAAGGCCCGCTATATCGGCCGCATCGGCCTGACAGATGAAGACCAGCAGCGGTTGCTGATCGACTGGCGCGCCCCGGAGGCCTCAACCTTTTATCAGGCGACCCCGTTTGAACCACTCGGTGTGGCTCGCCGCCGCCACTTGAGCCTCAAGGGCCGCACGGTGGCGGCCTTTGAAGACGACGTGCTGGACCCTGATCTTGCGACGGCGGCTGGCGCATCGCATTCCGATGGCGCACTCATCGCCGCCTTGAACGCTCCACGCACGGGCAAGATGGGCGATATTGTCGCTACGATTCAGGCGGAACAGGACACGATCATCCGCGCCCCGATGCGCGGTGTCACTGTTGTTCAAGGCGGGCCTGGAACGGGCAAGACTGCGGTGGCACTGCATCGTGCCGCGTACCTCTTATATGAGCGGCGCGAACGTTTGGGGCGCGCCGGGGTTTTGATCGTGGGCCCTTCGCGGACGTTCATGTCCTACATTGAACGCGTGCTGCCCTCCCTGGGCGAGACCGGCGTCGTCATGTCCACAGTTTCGACTCTCTTCCCGGGCGTTGAGGGCGTCCCGGAGACTGATCGCCGCGCCGCCTATCTCAAGGGCTCTCTGCAGATGGCCGACGTCATCAAGCGTGCGGTAGCCCAGCGCCAACGCACCATCCCAGGCAAACGCAAGCTCACCATCGAAGGCCTGACGCTCACGCTCAAGCCCAAGGTCATCAAGCGGGCGCTCGCCGCGGCGAGGGCAAGCCGCCAACCACACAACCAAGCGCGCGAGATTTTCGTGGATCACGCGGTCGAGCAGATCCTGGAGCTCTACCAGGAGGCTGTCAAGAACGATGGCGTGCAGGGCTCAGAGCAAGAGCCCGCGGCCCTTGAGCGCGATGTGCGTGCAAGCCGCGATGTGCGCGTCGCGTTGAATCTGTGCTGGATGCCGCTGACCCCTCAGCAGCTCGTGGGTGAGCTGTTCAGTAAGCCGGAGATCCTGGACGCTGTATTGCCGCGGCTGTCCGATGCTTCGCGTGAGGCGCTGCTACGGGAGCCAGGGGCGCCGTTCACGGATGCTGATGTTCCGTTGTTGGATGAGGCCGCTGAGCTGCTCGGGCCGCTTCCCGCTGCTTCGAGCGAGCAGCGTGCAGAGAAAGCGCAGCGTGAGCGTGACGCTGAAAACGCTAAGAAGGCCCTCGAAAACGTCAACGCGGAGCTTGAAGAATTGGGCGTCGACGGCGTGGTTGATGAGAACATGCTGCTCGAGTTCAACGCGCACCGGGCTACGGGCCTGAGCGCGGTGGAGCGTGCGCAACGCGACCGCGAATGGACGTATGGGCACGTGATCGTGGATGAGGCCCAAGAACTCACCGCTATGCAGTGGCGGGTTCTGATGCGGCGCGGCCCGCTGAAGTCGTTCACGATCGTGGGCGATATCGCGCAGGCAACCACGGTGGGATCCGCGTCGTCGTGGGCCGAGGCGTTGGAGCCTCACTTGGGGGAGCGGTACCGGCTTGAGGAGCTGACCGTGAATTACCGCACGCCTCGTCAGGTGGTCGAGCTCGCGGAGAAGCTCGCTCGGTCCGAAGGCTTGCCGATCTCTGCGGCTGAGGCGGTCCGCGACGCCGAGACCGATCCTGCGATTCTGGAACTCACCGATTCCACTGAGGTCCTGACCTACGCCGCCGATGCGGTGGCCCGCTTCCTGGAGCAGACGAGCCAGGGCCTCATCGCCGTGATCTGCCCGCAGGCTCAGCAAGGTGAGGTTTCGGATGCTTTGTCGCAACGCTTTGGTAACCAGGTAGGAACTGGTGCCGGTGACGCGGCGGCAGGCCAGCGCATCGTAGTTTTGAGCACGGACCAGGCTAAGGGCCTCGAGTTCGATGCGGTGGTTGTTGTGGAACCGAATGCGATCGTCGCTGAGGACCACACTGCGGCAGGGCTATATGTCGCGATAACGCGCACCACGCAGGACCTCGTCGTACTCGCAACAGAGGGCGGTTTGCCGGCGGCGTTACAAACTGAACAACAGTAATCCGGTTGGTACCATTGCCTGTGTAACGGAAAAGGAGAAAGCCGACGTAATGGCACAAACAAACGACCCCTCATTTGAAAATATTTTCCAGGAGCTGAAGTGGCGCGGCCTCATGTACGTGTCCACCGATGAGGAGGCCCTGGAGAAGGTTCTGGCTGGGGATCCCATTACGTATTATTGTGGCTTCGACCCGACGGCCCCGTCGCTGCACTTGGGTAACTTGGTGCAGATTTTGGTTCTTCGTCGCCTGCAGCTGGCAGGCCACAAGCCGTTGGGTCTTGTGGGTGGTTCGACCGGCTTGATCGGCGACCCACGTCAGACCGCTGAGCGCGTTTTGAACACCCCGGAGACGGTCCAGGAATGGGTTAAGCGTCTGCGCGCGCAGATTGAGCGTTTCTTGTCTTTCGAGGGCGAGAATGCCGCGCGCATGGTCAATAACCTTGACTGGACCAAGGACCTGTCCGCGCTGAGCTTCCTGCGCGATGTTGGAAAGTACTTCCGGGTGGGCACGATGATCCGCAAGGAGACCGTGGCTAAGCGCCTGGCCTCTGAGGAAGGTATTTCCTACACCGAGTTCTCGTACCAGGTTCTGCAGGGCATGGACTACCTGAACCTGTACCGCGAATACGACTGCGTTCTGCAGACGGGTGGTTCGGACCAGTGGGGCAACCTGACCTCGGGCGCGGATCTGATTCGCCGCGTTGAGGGTGTTTCGGTTCACGCGTTCGGTACGCCGCTCATCACGAACTCGGATGGCTCCAAGTTCGGTAAGTCTGAAGGTAACGCGATCTGGCTTGATGCCGAGATGTGCTCGCCTTACACCTTCTACCAGTTCTGGCTCAACACTTCTGATGCCGATGTGATCGACCGGCTCAAGGTCTTCACGTTCCTGCATCGCCCAGAAATTGAGGAGTACGCGAAGAAGGTTGAGGACGAGCCGTTCCGTCGTGAGGCGCAGAAGCGCCTCGCATGGGAAGTGACCTCGCTGGTTCACGGTCCGGAAGCTACGCAGGCCGCGATCGATGCGTCGGAGGCTTTGTTCGGTTCCGGCGAGTTGGAAGCGTTGGATGCTGGCACGGTCGACGCGGTGTTCGCTGAGCTGGGTGGCGCTGAGGCAGCTAGCGGCTCGAACATCGTTGATGTTCTGGTTGCTGCGGGTATCTCGAAGTCGAAGTCCGAGGCTCGCCGTTCGCTTGGCGAGGGCGCTATCAACGTGAACAACGTCAAGGTCAACGATCCGGACGAAACCTTCGAGGTTGGTTCTGGTTTGGCATCAGGAACTGAGAAGAAGGACGTCCTGATTCTGCGTCGCGGCCGACGTACGTTGGCTGCTGTTCGCTTGGTGTGAGCCTCTCAGGTTACTCCCGGTTTCACCTGTAGCGATGAACCCTTCCTAACGAGTGGGGAAGAGCGTAGCGTGAGCATCATGACGCTTACACCTGATTTTGAAGCAAAGATCAACGAACAGATCACTCTCGAATTCGAAGCGAACATGGTTTACCGCCAGCTCGCCATCGAGGCCGATAAGCAGGACCTGACTGGTTTCGCGAAGTGGCTCCGAGCACAGGCTGACGAGGAGATCGAGCACGCGAACAAGTTCATCAACCACCTCTTGGCTCGTGACGGTTCCCCGAAGATTGGGGCTATCGCTGCTCCTGAGGTTGAGGAGAACGCGTCTCCGGAAACCATCTTCACTGCGGCACTAAACCACGAGAAGAAGGTTTCGCAGGCTATTCGCGACCTCTACCGCACAGCTGATGCGGCCGGGGATATCGATTCCCGGCCGTTGCTCGACTGGTTCATCAGCGAACAGCTCGAGGAAGAAGACACCGTGGGCGAGATCCTGGGCCAGATCAAGCTGGTCGGCAACGATGGTTCCGGCCTGCTGCGTCTGGACACCGCATTGGGTTCCCGCACGAGTGACGGGACTGAAGACGAATAATTTCAGAACACGATGCGCGGGATACTCGCGCTGACAGTTCCTTAGTCGCAGGTGGCTATCGGCATGAAACCGGTAGCCACCTGCAGTGTTTAAGCCCGTCCTGCATACCTATGGACTGCCCTCAAACCCCGTGAATTCAAGGGTTTCAGGGGTGCGAAGCGCTCGGTTTTGCTTTTGGTGTGGGTGTGTGTAGAGTATTTTCCTGTTGCCCGCCAAGATGGAGTGCCGGTTATCGGCGTGTCTGGTGGACAATAACCCTTCAAACCTCTGCTAGCGGCTTGCTGCTGTTCTGGTTTCGAGGGTTTCATATCCTTCATATCGTTGCTTTCCTGGTTGAGGCCTTTCATGGGTTTCATGGTTGAGTTTCTGGGTGTTTACCTGGTTTTGTTCTTTTGGAAAGTTTGTGGTAGTGTGGGTATCCGCTCTTGAGTGAAGCGTCCTGATTATTTTTCTTCCGCATGCGGTAAGTGTGTGCGGGTTTGTGGGGCGTGGATTCTTGGGTGTCTGTTGTTTGAGAACTCAATAGTGTGCCAAGTTTGTTTGTTGATACCAAATATTTTTTTGTTTGGTGGTTGCCTGCATGCCTTTGATCCCTGTCTGGGG
>NZ_QFWG01000016.1 GCF_003143995.1 Pseudoglutamicibacter cumminsii
GATTTCCCCACCCAGTAGCCACTGGGTCAGGGGTGAGAGAGTTACGGCGGCTATAGCGTGGGGGAAACGCCCGGTCCCATCCCGAACCCGGAAGCTAAGCCCCACAGCGCCGATGGTACTGCAACCGGGAGGTTGTGGGAGAGTAGGACACCGCCGAACATACCTTCAAATCGTGACAGGAGAAGACCGATTATCGGTTCCGCTTGAGCCACCCCACCACCACCGGCTCGCGACCGATAGCCCCTTTCGGTTCTTCTCCTGTCACTTTTCTTTTAAGCTCAACCGCGTATACACAAACACATAAACGCCACGCTGCGATCCACAGAGCACCACAAACTTTTGAAGCCCACACGAGGCGCCGGGTAGCGTTAGACGCATGACTTCTACAGCTAACGCCGAAAACCAAACTAGCGACGTACCTCGTCCGCAAGACGACCTCTACCGCTGGGTGAACCACGAATGGCTCTCCACCTCTGAGATCCCATCCGACCGAGGCGCATACGGTGTCTTCCACGAACTACGCGACCGCGCAGAAGCCGACGTTCGCGACATCATCGAGAAAGCTGTAGAACGCCACCGCAAGCGTGCATCCTCCGGCGAAGACGCCAACGATGAGGATGCAGCGCGCGACGCACGCATCGCAAGCCTCTGGGAGTCCTTCATGGATGAAGAGGGTATCGAAGCCCTCGGAATCAGCCCCGTCGATGACCTGCTGAAGAAGATCGACAACGTCCACGACGTCGAAAGCCTCATGAAGCTCAGCGGAGAGCTCTCAACCGTCGGCATCGACGGATTCTTCGACATCGGGGTGTCCAATGACGCGAAAAACCCGGACGTCAACCTGTTCACCATCATCCAAGGTGGCATCGGTCTGCCGGATGAGGCGTACTACCGCGAGGACGCCTACCAGGAAATCCGCGAAGCGTACCGCGCACACATCGAGCGGATGCTGACCCTGTTCGCCTACCCTGACCCGGCCGGCACCGCACTACGGATCTTCGAACTCGAAACTGCCATTGCGGCACACCACTGGGACATCGTGAAAACACGCGACGCCCAGGCACGCTATAACAAGATGAACAGCGACGAGCTACTTGAACTCGCCCCGTTGCTACGGCACTGGTTCGATGGCTCGCGGATCTCCGAGAAGTACTGGTCCGTCGTAGACGTGTGGCAGCCGAGCTTCCTCGAAGGACTCGACAAGGAGCTCACCGAACAGCCACTCGAGGCATGGAAAGAGCTCCTCGCGTTCAATGTCATGCGATCTCGCGCGCCGTATCTTAACAAGGACGTCGTGACCGAGAACTGGTCCTTCTACTCCCATACCCTTGGCGGTGCAACAGAGCAGCGCGAACGCTGGAAGCGCGGAGTTGCCTTCGTCGAATCCGGTGTGGGTGAAGACATCGGCCAGATCTTTGTTGCAGAGCACTTCCCGCCGGAAGCTAAAGACCGCATGGACCACCTCGTCGACCGCCTGATTGAGGCGTACCGGAACTCGATCAACGGCCTCGACTGGATGGGAGAGGGCACCCAGAAGCGTGCGCTCGTGAAGCTCGAGAAGTTCCGCACCAAGATCGGCTACCCGAGCGAATGGATCGACTACAGCTCCCTCGAGGTAGCGGCCGATAACCTCGTCGGTAACGTCGCTGCGATCGCGCAGTTCACGCTCAAGCGCGAACTGCAGAAGATCGAGGACGGCGTCAACCGCGAACTGTGGTTCATGTACCCACAGACGGTCAACGCGTACTACCACCCGTTGCTCAACGAAATCGCGTTCCCAGCAGCCATCCTCCGCCCACCGTTCTTCGACCTCCACGGCGACGACGCGACCAACTTCGGTGCGATCGGCGCGGTGATCGGCCACGAAATCGGGCACGGCTTTGACGACCAAGGCTCCCGTTTCGACGGCGATGGAACGCTCACCGACTGGTGGACCGAAGACGACCGTGCAGCGTTTGAAGCGCGCACCAAGAACCTCGTTGAACAGTACGGCAAACTCGTTCCACCGGAAGCGCCAGAGCACACCGTCAACGGCGAACTGACCCTCGGTGAGAACATCGGCGACCTCGGAGGCCTCGGCATCGCCCACAAGGCCTACCTCGCCGAGATGAAAGCGACCTGCCGCGATCCTGAAGAAGAGACCGACGGGCTGACCGGCAACCAGCGCTTCTTCACATCGTGGGCGCGGGTCTGGGCGAGCCTCTCGCGACCAGAAGCGATGGTAACCATGGTCTCAACCGACCCGCACTCGCCAACCGAATTCCGCGCCAATCAGACCGCACGCAACGTCGACGCCTTCCACGAAGCCTTCGGCACCCAGGAAGGCGACGGCATGTGGCTCGCACCTGAGGAACGCGTCAGCATCTGGTAGCCAACAGGCACCGCCCGTGGCCGGATCACATAGGCCCCGGGATATGTGTCCACTGACGTGTGTCCACTGGTTTCTACGGAAGCCAGCGGTGCCAGCTAGAATAGGGGGCGTGACTGCCAACGCTAATTCTTCTGAGACGACATCGACCGTTGACAACCGCGACCAGCGCGCCGTGCGTCTGGCCAAGCGTCAAGAAATCCTTGACTCCGGCAAGGAAGCCTACCCAGTAGGGGTACGCCGCACGCACTCGCTCGCGACCGTACGCGAGTACTGGGCGCACCTTGCAAGCGGTGAAGAAACCGACGACGTCGTGGGTGTCGTTGGCCGCGTTGTGTACCAGCGCAACACCGGCAAGCTGTGCTTCGCAACCCTCCAGGAGGGCGGCGAGGACGGCTCGACCGTGCAGCTGCAGGTCATGATCTCGCTCGCGGAAGTCGGCGAAGAAGCGCTTGAGGACTTCAAGCACCTCGTCGACCTCGGTGACCACGTGTTCTTTGAAGGACGTGTGATCTCCTCCCGCCGCGGCGAACTCTCGATCATGGCTCAGCGCTGGGAGATGGCCTCCAAGGCGTTGCGTCCGCTACCTGTACTGCACGCCGACCTCAACGAAGAGACCCGCGTTCGCCAGCGCTACGCAGACCTCATCGTGCGTGAAGAAGCACGCCAGATGATCTACAAGCGCGCAGCAATCACTCGTGCGATCCGTCGCGTGCTCGAGTCTCACGGCTACGTCGAAGTCGAGACCCCGATGCTGCAACTCATTCACGGTGGTGCCGCGGCACGTCCATTCGAGACGCACCTCAACGCGTTCGACCAGGACATGACTCTGCGCATCGCGACCGAGCTGTTCCTCAAGCGCACCGTCGTCGGTGGCGTGAACCGCGTCTACGAAATGGGCCGCATCTTCCGCAATGAAGGTGTCGACTCGACGCACTCGCCAGAGTTCACGACGCTCGAGTTCTACGAAGCGTACGCAGACCAGTTCGTCATGGCTGCACGCCTCAAAGAGATCATCCTTGCCGCCGCCGAAGAAATCGGTTGCGGCCTGCAGATCCCAGGTCCAAACGGAACCACCATCGACCTTTCTGGGGACTGGGCATGGGTCAGCGTCTACCCGGCACTTTCGGAAGCCGTGGGCCGCGAAATCACCCCAGAGACCGGCATCGACGTCCTCAAGGAAGTTGCCGCCGAAAAGAACGTTGCCTGGGACGAAAACTGGGACGAACAAAACGCAGTCATCGAGCTGTTCGGTGAGATCGTCGAGCCGACGCTCATCAACCCGACGTTCGTCTACGACTACCCGCCAGCGGCCCAGCCGCTCGCCCGCCCGCACCGTTCCAAGGACGGCGTGATCGAGGCGTGGGACCTCATCATCGGCGGCATGGAACGCGGCACCGCGTTCTCCGAGCTGATCGACCCAGTGATCCAGCGCGACCGTTTGACCCACCAGTCCGAACTCGCGGCAGGCGGCGACCCTGAAGCGATGCAGCTCGACGAAGACTTCCTGCGCGCACTCGAATACGGAGCCCCACCAATGGGCGGCACCGGCCTCGGCGTCGACCGCCTCGTCATGCTGTTCACCAACGTGGGCATCCGTGAAACTATCCTCTACCCGCTCTTGAAGCCGGAGGCATAACGATGGCCGCAATCTGGGAAGCTATCTACCCATACGTTTCGGTCTTGCTGCCGACCATCACGCTGATCCTCATTTTCTGGTGGGTTATGCGGTCGATCGTCAATGCTGACCGCCGTGAACGTGAAGCCGCAGCTGAAGGTAAAAAGTTGACCGAAGCTCAATTCGAAGATGCCGTTGAGCAACGGATGAAAGAAATCGAATCTGAAATGGCTGGGAAAAACAAAAACTAGAGGGAATTACTCACATTCCCTCTGACATATTGCTTGAACTGCCGTAGTATTTTTACACAAAGCTCATTGCTTTGTGAGCTTTCCGATCAACCACACTCACATGTGAGCGGAGAAACACTATGGCACGTCAAGTTCAAGTCACCCTAATTGACGATATCGACGGCACGCCAGCGGACTCCACCGTCTACTTCGGTTTCGAAGGATTGCACTACGAGATCGATCTTTCGCAAGCCAATCTCAACGAGCTACGCGAATTCCTGCGCCCCTACATCAAAGCAGGACGCCGGTCAGCGCCGCGCTCGTCCGATGAAGCTGCACGCATCCGCGCATGGGCAAAAGACAAGGGCTATGAAGTCTCCAACCGCGGCCGCCTGCACCACGACATCATCGCGAAATACCGCGAAGCGCACCGCGCATAAAACCTGAATAGGCTCGCAGTGAGACGGGCGCGCCCCTTGTGCAGGCGCGTCCAGACGTCTGTGCTCGCGCCATCCACTTCCGCTATCTGCGTACACGGCCCCAAACCGTTCACCTGATGGTGAACACGGGCCAAACGACCGTTTTCGATGCGTAGCATCGGAGGCAAGTCATTAAAGGAGTGTGCGCATGTTCGAACGTTTTACCGACCGTGCCCGTCGTGTTGTGGTGCTCGCCCAAGAAGAGGCGCGCATGCTCAACCACACCTACATCGGCACCGAACATATCCTGCTCGGCCTCATCCACGAAGGTGAAGGCGTAGCAGCTAAGTCCCTAGAATCCCTCAACGTAACGCTCGGAGCAGTACGCGAACAGGTTCAGGAAATCATTGGCCAGGGCTCCCAGGCCCCAACGGGCCATATCCCTTTCACCCCACGCGCCAAGAAAGTCCTCGAACTTTCCCTGCGTGAAGCTCTCCAGCTGGGCCACAACTACATTGGCACCGAGCACATCCTGCTCGGCCTGATCCGCGAAGGCGAAGGTACCGCAGCCAGGTTCTCAACAGCCTCGGCGCAGACCCACAGGCTGTCCGTCAGGAAGTCATCCAGCTCATCTCAGGCTACCACTCCTCCAAGGAACCAGCCGGAGCAGGCGGCGGCTCCCGCGACCAGAAGGAAGGAACCCCATCCGGTTCCGCAGTCCTCGACCAGTTCGGCCGCAACCTGACCGCCGCAGCACGCGAGAACAAACTCGACCCCGTCATCGGGCGCGAACACGAGATGGAACGCGTCATGCAGGTCCTGTCTCGCCGCACCAAGAACAACCCTGTTCTCATCGGTGAGCCAGGTGTTGGTAAGACCGCCGTCGTTGAAGGGCTCGCGCAAGCGATCGTGCGCGGCGACGTGCCGGAGACCCTCAAGGACAAGCACCTCTACACGCTTGACCTGGGCTCCCTCGTGGCTGGCTCCCGCTACCGCGGTGACTTCGAAGAACGCCTCAAGAAGGTCCTGAAAGAAATCCGCACCCGCGGCGACATCATCCTGTTCATCGACGAAATCCACACCCTCGTCGGTGCAGGTGCCGCCGAAGGTGCGATCGACGCCGCAAGCATCCTCAAGCCGATGCTCGCCCGCGGTGAACTGCAGACGATCGGCGCAACCACGCTCGACGAGTACCGCAAACACATCGAAAAGGATGCGGCACTCGAGCGCCGCTTCCAGCCGATCCAGGTTCCGGAACCATCCGTCGAGCTCACCGTCGAGATCCTGCGCGGCCTACGCGACAAGTACGAGGCGCACCACCGCGTCTCCATCACCGACGAAGCGTTGCAGTCCGCCGCCCAGCTCGCGCACCGCTACATCTCCGACCGCTTCCTGCCAGACAAGGCCGTCGACCTCATCGACGAAGCCGGCGCACGCCTGCGCATCCAGCGCATGACCGCGCCACCAGAGCTCAAGGAAATGGACCAGAAGATCGCGGACATCCGCCGCGAAAAGGAATCCGCGATCGACGCGCAAGACTTCGAAGGCGCAGCCAAGCTCCGCGACGAAGAACAGCGCCTCATCACCGAGCGTCAGGAGAAGGAAGCCGCGTGGAAGAACGGCGACCTCGACGAAATCTCTGAGGTCACCCCAGAGGTCATCGCCGAAGTCCTCGCGTCCTCGACCGGCATTCCGGTTGTGCAGCTCACCGAAGAAGAGTCCACGCGACTGCTCAACATGGAAGACGAACTGCACAAGCGCATCATCGGCCAGGACGAAGCGATCAAATCGATCGCGCGTTCGATCCGCCGCACCCGCGCAGGCCTCAAAGACCCGAACCGCCCAGGCGGCTCGTTCATCTTCGCGGGCCCAACCGGTGTGGGTAAGACCGAGCTCGCAAAGGCGCTCGCCGAATTCATGTTCGGTGACGAAGACGCCCTCATCACCCTCGACATGTCCGAATACGCCGAGAAACACACCGTTTCCCGCCTGTTTGGTGCCCCTCCGGGCTACGTCGGCTACGAAGAAGGCGGTCAGCTGACCGAAAAGGTACGCCGCCGTCCGTTCTCGATCGTGCTGTTCGACGAGGTTGAGAAGGCTCACGCTGATCTGTTCAACTCGCTGCTACAGATCCTCGAAGACGGTCGCCTGACCGACTCGCAGGGCCGCGTGGTCGACTTCAAGAACACGATCATCATCATGACCACCAACCTCGGTACCCGCGACATCTCCAAGGGCGTCATGACCGGCTTCCAGTCCACCACCGACGTCCAGACGGGATACGAGCGCATGCAGGCCAAGGTCCAGGAAGAACTGCGCCAGCACTTCCGGCCAGAGTTCCTGAACCGCGTCGACGACATCGTGGTGTTCCCGCAGCTGCAGCACAGCGAGATCGTCCAGATCGTTGACCTGTTCACCGACCGGCTCTCCGAGCGCCTCGGCGAACGCTCAATTTCGCTCAAGGTCACGCAGCCGGCCCGCGACCTGCTCGCAGACCGTGGCTTCGACCCGGCGATGGGCGCCCGCCCACTGCGCCGCACCATCCAGCGCGACGTCGAAGACCCATTGTCCGAGAAGATCCTCTTCGGCGAACTGTTGCCAGGCCAGACCGTTGTGGTTGATGTCGAAGGCGAAGAAGGCTCGCGCAAGCTGACCTTCACCGCTGTTGACGGGCCAGATCAGCTCGAAGGTAAGGCGACCCCGGCCGCAATCCTGGCGGGATCGACCGAACCAACCGGCACGAGCGAGTCTGAAACTGACTCCAGCTCGGATGAGGCAGGCTCGGGCGAGGCTAGCGCCGACGACCGTGCCTAACAGATAAGGCCCACCGCGCATCGTGCGTATCAATGAGCTGCGTCTCGCTCCCACACGGAACGGGACGCAGCTCACTTCTTAACAGACCCCATATATCGAGGTCACCGAACTACGATGGACAGCATGGCAACCCCCACCGCAAGCAAACCCAGCACGATCACCGTCCGGCCAGCCAGGTCCCAGGACGTCACCTTCATCCGCGAACTCGTGCGCCCATACGCCGAGCAACGCATCTTGCTCGAAAAAGAAGCCGTAGCGTACTACGAAGCGCTCCAGGAGTTCCGGGTTGCCGAAGACGCCGACGGCCGCATCATCGGCTGCGGCGCCTTCCACGTCATGTGGGAAGACATCGGCGAAATCCGAACCCTCGCCGTCCACCCGGACGCGGCCGGACAAGGATGCGGCGGCCTGCTACTTGAACACCTGCTCCAGGACGCCCGTGAACTCGGCATCCATCGCGTCTTCTGTCTCACGTTTGAAGTCGATTTCTTCAAGAAACACGGCTTCGAAGTCATGGACCAACAAGACGCCGTGGCGCCCGAAGTGTTCCAAGAACTCCTACGCTCCCACGACGACGGTGTCGCAGAATTCCTCGACCTCGCGCGCGTCAAACAAAACACCCTCGGCAACACCCGCATGATCACCACGCTTAGTGATGTCGAAGAGCGAATCACGCCACTCGTGAGCCAAGAGTAAGCTGCGGGCGACAGACGCGGAGGTTGCGGCTGTGGGAGCGGAAGGCGGGCATTTACCCCGGGAGTGAAACCTCGCCACCCGAGGTCAGTACCGCGAGCCCATCCTCAACAAGTCCACGTACACACGAAGCCCGCTGCGCATCGTCGGCTGTAAGCAAAGCCAACTCAGCCAAAGCGGAACGCAACCGCGACTCCGTGGCGGCTGACGCGGCACGCTCGGCGCCGTCGCGCGTCGCCATCACCTCGTGCGGGACGGGGCCATCGGACTCACGCAAAACCGCCATCACCCGGCCACGCACCTGCCGATCCGTCCCATGCCAAGCCTGACCACGCGGAACATAATCCGCGGCAGGCTTCCCCGCCGCAACCCACGCACACACCGACTCCACGGGGCACTCGCCGCAACGCGCATCCCGCGCCGTGCACACCAACGCACCTAGCTCCATTGACGCGGCGTTCCACGTGTTCGCCTCCGCGACCTCAGCAGGCGAATAGTGAGCATCCGCGGCTTCGCCGGCTTCGTTCGGGTGCGCCGGCATCAACGCTTGGGCCGCGCGGTACTGAGCACGCGTCATCGTTGGCCCGGGGAGCGCTTTCGCATGAAAAATGCGGCCGATAACTCTGCGGATATTCGTGTCCACGACGGTTGCCGGGATGCGGTAGGCGAAACATGCGACCGCGGCGGCCGTGTATTCGCCGACGCCCGGCAGGGATAAAAGTGTGGGGAGGTCGTTGGGAACTACGCCGTCGTGTTCTGTGGCGATCGCGTGCGCGCACGCGTGCAGGCGTAGCGCTCGGCGCGGATAGCCTAAACGGCCCCAGGCACGTAGAACTTCGCCGGCGGGTTCCGCTGCGAGGTCGTGCGGAGTTGGCCAGCGTTCCATCCACTCTTCCCACACAGGTTGGACCCGCACGACCGGGGTTTGTTGCAACATGATCTCCGAAACGAGGACGCCCCACGCGGTGGCTTCGGGGCGGCGCCAGGGGAGGTCGCGGCCGTTGGAGAGGAACCATTCGTTGACGCGCGCCCGAACGGTAGAGGCGGGGGCGGCGTCAGGGTTTGAGAGGCCGGTGGCGTGTGTTGCGGGTTTGTTGTTTGGGGTGGACACGTCTGTCATCATACGGCGGCTAGCTGGTTACGGATGTTTCGCGGCTTATCCTGGTGACATGGCCACCGAGAACCAGAAACCGTCAGCAGCTACGTACCGTCGACGCCGCATAGTGGCGTTGATTGTCCTGCTCCTCCTCCTGACTTTAATAACCTTGGGCATCGTGAGTGTCGTTAAATGGGTCTCGGGGGTCTTCGGTGGAAACAAGGCTGATGAGAAGCAGACGACGCAAACGTCGACGCAGCCTGGTGGGGAAAATAGCAGCACTAGTGATGCTAAAGATAAGAACACTGGTGATGCCGAAGGTAATAAGAGCACTGGTGATGCCGAAGGTGAGAAAGAGGGGGAGCGGCCTAGCCCTAAGCCCGACGGCAGCCAAGACTGCGTGGCCAGCGACATAACGGTGAGCGCCGCAACCGACAAACAGTCCTACGGCGCCGGGGAAGATCCAGTGCTGATCCTCAAACTGAAAAACACGGGTGACGTACCGTGCACCATGAACGTCGGCACAACCCAACAAGAGTTTGTCGTGACTTCTGGCAACGACCGGATCTTCTCGACCCGCGACTGCCAACAAGACCCAGAAGACGTCAAAATCAAACTCGAAAAAGGTCAGGAAGAAAACGCGCGCTTCACCTGGAATCGAGTACGCTCCCTACCGGAATGCCAGGCGATCTCTTCGAAGCCGCTACCCGGAACATACAAGCTCAAAGTGAGCCTGGGCGACAACGAATCTAAACCGGCGACGTTCGTACTCCAGTAGACACACGTTGTTCGCGCGGAAGCTCGCCCGTCAACGCCTCCAAGCGATTAGCGGTATCGCTCCAGCAGGCTATCTTCAGCGAAACGGCTGAGCCCCTCACGTACGCTGCGGGCCCGGCCCTCACCGATGCCTTCGATCTGCTGTAGCTCATCCACGTTCGCGGCCATCAGTTCCTGCAAGCCGTCGAAACGCTGAACTACTCGCTCCACGAGATGCTGAGGCAGCGACGTGATGCCAGAAAGCAACCGGAATCCGCGCGGTTCAACGTGATGATCCAGGTCGGACGCGCCGCCAGGGAAACCCAGCAGTATCGCGATTTGCCCAAGGTCAACCAGGTGCGGAGAGTCCAGGGCGGCAAGCTGCTGCTCAATCTGGTTGATGTCGACGATCGTGTCACCCATCCCTGCACGTCGCGCCGCGTTCGCATAGTCACGTAAAACAACCGATAGGGACGGTCCGGCTCCTGTGCTGAGTTCCTCGAGGTGTAGGCCGACGAGCCGCCCGTTCACGCCGAGTTCGAGGATGTCGCGGCGGATCTCCTCGGAAATGCGGCGCACCATCTCGAGCCGCTGGATCACCGTAGCGACGTCACGCACGGTGACAACGTTTTCAATCTCTTGATTCGACAAAGCGTTGGTGACCTCAACCAAGCGGGTCTTGTACCGTTCGAGCGTTGATAGCGCCTGGGTTGCTCGTGCAAGGATCGTTTCTGAACCTTCGAGCTGATGCCTTTGCCCGTCAACGTAGATCGTGATGGTGTTCATCGACTGGGACACCGCGATCACGGGGTAACCGGTTTGGATTGAGGTTTGTTCCGCGGTGCGATGACGGGTGCCGGTCTCGGTAGCGGGGATGGTCGGGTCAGGAACCAGGTGAATGCCGGCGTGAAGGATGCGGGTCAGATCTTTGGAGAGGATGATCGCGCCGTCCATTTTCGCGAGTTCACGTAGCCGGGTTGGCGAGAACTCGATATCGATAGGGAACCCGCCAGTGGTTAGCTGTTCGATGCCTCGGTCGAAACCCAGCACGATGAGCGCCCCGGTGCGGCCACGGAGGATCCGTTCAAGACCGTCACGCAGCTCAGTACCTGGCGCGATTTTGACCATCACTTGCCGCAGCGTCTCAGCCTGTTCGGGCTGCAGCTCGTCGGAGCGATGGTGGTCTGCCCGTACGTATTCTGGATAACGAGGCGTCACGAGAGTTGATACCTTTCACATCGCACTGCGCGGCGAGGCGCCAACGCACGTCAAGACCTATCTATTTTAGGAGCGCTCACCCGCAGGGACGAAGCCCGCCAAGTGGAGGGCTTCCGCGAGGCTTGTCACGGTTCGGACGTCCATGCCTTCCGGGATCTTCCCCGGCCCGTTTGGGGAGGCCGGGACGATGGCCCGCTGATACCCCAGGCGATGCGCTTCGGCTATACGCCGGTTAACATCCTGCACAGCACGCACTTCGCCAGCAAGGCCGACTTCACCGAAGACAATCATGCGTTGATCCAAAGGATGCTCAGCCACGGCAGAAGCGACAGCCAGGCATGCCGCAAGGTCGATAGCGGGTTCGGTGAGCCGGACACCGCCCACGGTCGCTACAAAGCAATCCGTTTGCCCCAGAGCGAGCCCTGCACGCGATTCCAGAATGGCCAACAGCATCGAAACCCGCGAAGAATCCAGGCCGGTTGTACTACGACGCGGCGACGGCGTGGTCGCGGACGTCACCAACGCCTGTACTTCAGCGATGAGCGGCCGGCGCCCCTCAACGGTTACGGTGAGGCACGTCCCTGGGACGGGTTGGATGGTTCGCGTGCGGAACAGGCCAGAAGGGTCAGCTAGGCCTTCGATACCTGAATCTGTCAGGTCAAAGCATCCGACTTCATCGGTGGGGCCATACCGGTTTTTGACGGCCCGCAAGAGCCGCAAGCGTGAGTGTTTCTCGCCCTCAAACTGGCACACGACATCCACGAGGTGTTCAAGGAGTCGTGGCCCCGCGATGGTGCCTTCCTTGGTCACGTGCCCCACCACAATCGTGGTGATGCCTTTGGTTTTCGCGGTACCGATCAATGCGGAGGCCACTTCACGAACCTGCGAAACCCCTCCCGCGGACCCTGAAACCTCGGCTGACGCCAACGTCTGCACCGAATCCACGATCAACAAGTCAGGGTCGATCTGTTCAACCTGACCCAGCGCCGTCCCCAGGTCAGTTTCCGACGTCAAATACAGTTCGTCAGAGATCGCGCCGATGCGCTCGGCCCTCAACTTGACCTGCGCGGCAGATTCCTCACCCGAGATATACAGAACCTTCAAACCTGACCGTGCCGACCGTGCCGCCGCATCGATCAGCAGCGTCGACTTACCTACACCAGGTTCACCAGCCAACAAGATGACGGCCCCCGGAACCAGGCCGCCACCCAAAACACGGTCGAACTCGCCCACCCCCGTCGGCCGGTGCACCGCCGGTTGTGAGTCGATGTCAGCGATTTTCTGTGCAGGCTTACTCACCGAGCGCACTTGAGTCAGCTGACCCAGCTCAGGGCCAACCTCCTCAACAGAACCCCACGTCCCGCACTCAGGGCAACGACCAACCCACTTAACGGTCGCCCAACCGCACTCGTTGCACCTAAACTCGCTCGACTTTCGGGACATCTTTTTCCCAGTAGAACTCATGCTTTTACCCTACGCAGATACCCTGACAGATTGCTCTCGTTGCCCGCCGCCACAGCCGATGCCACCTGCCCGCCACCGGCACGCCACAGCAACCCGCCAAGGTAGCGCCCTAAGTGCGCGGCAAATAATCCGACGCTGCATCGCGCGGAACCCCAGTGGCGTGCAAAATATCCACCGCAATAGGCCGCAACAGCATGATCAACGTGGGCAACTGCATCGTCCCGCTGCGCCACGACGAAGCATCCAAGTCGCCCACGACCTCCTCCATGATTGAGCGCGCACGCCGCCGCATCATGTTCGCAGACCCCGTTGAGGTTTCCGCCGCGGAATTCGCTAAGGCATTCAGCGCGTCAGCGAACCCATCAAACAGAACATGCAAGCGTTCGCGTTGCTCCGCATCGGGCGCCAACGTATTCAAAAGACCAGCCGCGCGCCGAGCCACCACGTTGAGCCCACGCAGAATCAGGTCAGCAACGTCCAAAAGTTGTTCTTGGTCGCTCAGCTCGTGTCGGTGTCGCCGCCCCAGAACGCTCAACTTCGCGTAATCGGTAGATGTATTGATTTCTTGTCGTGCCTGATCCACGAGCGCGCTCGCGTTACGCACCCGCACCAGCGTGTGCCAGGCGGCCTGCGAATCGGAGGATTCAAGCGCTTCGCCCAGCTCCCGGAAACATTGGCTCACTTCCCGCATCAGAGACGACAGTTTTGCGGCTGGCGCTCGCCGTGGGTCGCGCGGCCACATGAGCATTAAAAGCAGTCCAACGGAGCCGCCGATGACGGCGTCAATAGAGCGCGTGAAGGGGCCTCCGTAGGGGATGGGCAGGAGTACGACCAGAAGGGATTGGACGCCCAGTTGAGTCGCGAAGACGACGCCCGGGTCAAGGAATCGCGCCAGAACCAGGGATAGGAAGACGACGATGCCGGCTTGCCACACGCCCCGCCCGAGAAGGGTCATGAGGATGTCACCTAGAACGATGCCGAGCGTGCATCCGACCGCGACCTCTAGGGTTCTGCGAATGTGGGATGTGTTCGCGAAGCCGAGCACGATGAGCGCGCTGGTTGCCGCGAAGATTGGCTGTTGGTGCCCGAGCACTTTCTCGGCGAACCAGAAGGAGAAGACGGAGCCTACGGTTGCGAAGATGATCCGGGTCATTGAGATTTGGACCCGGCGTGTTCCGCCCTTCAATCGAGTCTTGAGGTCGCGGGCGATAGCGGACGATGCGCGGGGCAACTTTTTCTGACCGCGTGTGGCCATCGCGCGCACCTCCTTACACCCCATGTGATTAACGTCTACAGCATATTCTTCCATCTCGGTGAATAGTTCACCTGTTGTTCACATAAGGCCACAGGTTCCTTTACCTTCCGTCGTTAGCGTCTAAATGTCGCCGCAAAACCGCGGCACTCGCTTCCCCCAGGAATGAAAGAGAATGACCGTGCAGATTAAGCACTTCGGCCGTACGGCTGCAATCCTGTCCATCGCGGCCCTGGGCCTCACCGCATGTGGCCAGGCAAACAACACTTCTGACTCTTCGAACAACGGTTCGGACAACGGCGACGCCAAGCAGGTCTCCGGCACCCTCTCCGGTGCAGGCGCTTCCTCGCAGGAATCCGCAATTGGCGCATGGACCGCTGGTCTGAAGGAAACCCAGAAGGGCCTCAACGTCCAGTACAACCCAGCTGGCTCCGGCGCTGGCCGCAAGGCATTCTTGTCCGGCCAGGCTTCCTTCGCAGGTTCCGACGCTTCCCTCAAGGAAGAGGAACTCGCTGACGCAGAGAAGATGTGTGGCCCAGAGGGTGCAATCAACATCCCTGCTTACATCTCGCCGATCGCTATTGTCGTGAACCTCGAGGGTGTTGACAAGATCAACCTCGACGCTGAGACCCTCGCGAAGATCTTCGCTGAGAAGATCACCACCTGGAACGACCCAGCGATCGCTGCTCTGAACGAGGGTGTTGACCTCCCAGACACCAAGATCATCCCAGTGCACCGTGCTGACAAGTCCGGTACCACCGACAACTTCACCGACTACCTCGCTGAGAACGCTAAGGACGCTTGGCCAGCAGGCAACGTTGAAGAGTGGCCATCGGACCTCGGCGGCGAAGCAGCTCAGGGTACCTCCGCTCTCGTTGGCGTTGTCCAGAAGAGCAACGGCGCTATCGGCTACGCCGACAAGTCCGCAGCTGGCGACCTGACCCTCGCGAACATCAAGGTTGGTGAGAACTTCCAGGCTCCAGAGGAAGACGCAGCAGCTAAGACCGTCGAAATCTCGGATCGCCTCGAAGGCAAGAACGAGAACGACATGGCTGTACGCATCAACCGTACCTCCACCGAAGAGGGCACCTACCCACTGGTTCTCGTTTCCTACCACATCTACTGCTCCACCTACAAGGAACAGTCGACCGTTGACATGATCCAGGCATGGGGCCACTACGTAGTCAGCGAAGAGGGCCAGAAGGCTGCCAACGCAGCTGCAGGTTCCGCTCCAATGACCGAGGCAATGCGTAACGATGCGGCTAAGGCTATCGACTCCATCAAGGTAGCTGAGTAAAGCATTCGTGATGGGCGGCCGGCTGTGAAGCCGGCCGCCCTCCACCGCATCTACGCCCCCAACTTTCCCACTGGATTCACGCGCACAGGAGCAATCTCGTGACTTCCCCAACGCTGGCCCCCGAGAGCGGCAAGCTCAACCAGAAGGCTAAAGGCCGCGTCGGTGACAAGGTGTTCTCCGGCACCGCATTGGCAGCCGGCATCATCATTCTTGTCATCCTCGTATTCGTCTCGGTCTTCCTGGTCACCCAGTCGATTCCTGCGTTGACCGCAGACCCGGCAGACGTCACCGGCGGTAAGGGCTTCCTGAACTATGTCCTGCCGCTGGCGATCGGTACCCTGATTGCTGCCGGCATCGCATTGCTCCTCGCAACACCAGTCGCGATCGGTGTTGCACTCTTCATCTCTCACTTCGCTCCACGCCGCTTCGCTAAGTCCGTCGGTTACGTGATCGACCTCCTGGCGGCGATTCCATCCGTTGTTTACGGCGCGTGGGGTATGGCCGTGCTCGGCCCAGCGATGGTCACCATCTTCAACTGGTTGCACGACAACCTCGGATTCATCCCAATCTTCGGTGACCCATCCCAGACCGGACGTACCTTGATGACCGCATCGGTCGTCCTCGCGGTCATGATCCTCCCGATCATCACCGCGCTCTCGCGTGAAATCTTCGTTCAGACGCCTAAACTCCACGAAGAAGCAGCTCTAGCACTCGGCGCGACCCGCTGGGAAATGATCCGCATGGCGGTCTTCCCATTCGCACGCGCAGGCATCGTCTCCGCGATCATGCTCGGCCTCGGCCGCGCGCTCGGTGAAACCATGGCGGTCGCGATGGTTCTCTCCGCAGGTGGCTTGACCATCAACCTGATCGGTTCCGGTAACTCGACCATCCCGGCAGACATCGCGCTCCACTTCCCAGAGTCCTCCGGCCTGCGTGCTAACGAACTCATCGCAGCTGGCCTGGTCCTCTTCATCATCACTCTCATCGTGAACCTCATTGCACGGTGGATCGTTTCCCGTCACAAGGAATTCGACGGAGCGAACTAACATGACCCACCCGAATCACGAACGCAGCTCCCAGAAGTCTGAGGTAAAACCAGTGAACGCGACGCAACAGCGCAGCAAGAACGCTCCAGAGGGGGAACGCCGCCACGGCCGTAGCCGCCTCACCTCCGGCCAAATGCCACGATGGGGTGAGCCAGTCATTGGCCTCATCTCGCTGATCCTCGGCGCCGCCATCGTCGCGCTCATCGGATTCAACATCGCCGGATGGCTGTGCGTCTCCGCGATCATCTTCCTGATCGTTGATTTCTTCGCTATCCTGCTGGTCGAAAACCGCCGCCAAGCAACCAACGTGCTCGCCCGAAACCTCATCGTTGGCGCATTCCTGATCGCGTTGGTTCCGCTTGTCTCGGTGATCTGGACCGTGGTCTCCAACGGCTCCAAGGCAGTTATCGCTCCAGGGTTCTTCGCATCCGACATGCAGGGGCAGATCGCAATCGCTGACATCGCCCACGCTCGCGAAGGCGGACCACTCATCGGTGGTATCAAGCACGCACTCATCGGTACGTTGCTCATCACCCTCGCGGCCACTGTGATCTCGGTTCCGATCGGCCTGCTGACCTCGATCTACCTCGTCGAATACGCACGCGACAACTGGCTGTCTAAGGTCATCCGCTTCTTCGTCGACGTCATGACCGGTATCCCATCGATCGTCGCGGGTCTGTTCGCAGCGGGTATTTCCGCCTACGTGATGCTTGACGTATTCCAGATGACGCCGGGTTCCCAGCTAATCGGCTTCTCCGCATCGATCGGTCTCTCCGTGCTCATGATCCCGGTTGTGGTCCGCTCTACCGAGGAAATGCTCCGCGTCGTGCCGAACGAACTCCGCGAAGCATCCGCGGCACTCGGTGTACGCAAGTGGCGCACCGTCATGAAGGTCGTCCTCCCAACCGCGCTCTCCGGTATCGCCTCCGGTGTCACGATCGCTATCGCACGCGTCATCGGTGAAACCGCACCGATCCTCGTGACCGCAGGTACCGCATCGGTTGTGAACTTCAACCTGTTCAAGGACTGGATGATGGCGTTGCCGGTATTCATCTACCGCCAGCTCAACTACCCAGCGGCACCAGCAGCACAGGACGCATCGACCCTGCGTGCATGGGGTGCGGCGCTCGTCCTGATCATCATCGTGATGTTGCTTAACCTGATCGCGCGCATCATCGCTAAACTGTTCGCACCAAAGCAGGCAGGCCGCTAAAGCTCACGGGCGGCTGGAAATCAGCCAGCCGCCCACACAAGACCTCTCATAGACCACTGACCACAGGTCACACCAACCACTGACCGCCAGGTCAAAGTGAAGGAAACAAAACCATGGCAAAGCGCATCGACGTCTCAGACCTCAACGTCTACTACGGCAGCACGCATGCTGTAAAAGACGTCAACATGACGATTGACCCTCGTTCTGTCACCGCATTCATCGGCCCATCCGGTTGCGGTAAGACCACCTTCCTGCGGACCCTGAACCGCATGCACGAAGTCATCCCAGGCGCACACGTCAAGGGCAAGGTTCTGCTCGACGGCGACGACATCTACGGTCCAGGTGTTGACCCGGTCCGCGTCCGCACGGAGGTCGGCATGGTGTTCCAGCGCCCGAACCCGTTCCCAACCATGTCCATCCAGGACAACGTTTTGGCTGGGTTCAAGCTCAACGGTAAGCGCCTCTCAAGCTCGCAGCGTGACGACATCGTCGAGAAGTCCCTGCGCGGCGCTAACCTGTGGAACGAAGTCAAGGACCGTTTGGATAAGCCGGGTTCCGGTCTCTCGGGTGGTCAGCAGCAGCGTCTCTGCATCGCGCGCACCATCGCAGTTGAGCCGTCCGTGATCCTCATGGACGAGCCGTGCTCCGCGCTCGACCCGATCTCTACGCTCGCGGTTGAGGATCTCATCAACGAGCTCAAGGACACGTTCACCGTTGTTATCGTGACGCACAACATGCAGCAGGCGGCCCGCGTGTCCGACAAGACCGCGTTCTTCAACATCGCAGGCACCGGCCAGCCAGGCGAGCTCATCGAATACAACGACACGTCCACGATCTTCAACAACCCAGAGCAGAAGGACACCGAGGACTACGTCTCCGGCCGCTTCGGCTAAACCAGCCTCGGCGGTTACACCCGCCGCACCAGCGGCGGGACCCAATACAGCACGATGGTGGCGTCCGGTTGATACCGGGCGTCACCATCGTTGTTTATGGGCTCGGAATCGCCGATGTGCCGGAGCCGCTATCCGATGAGTGGCGAAGCAGCCAAGAACAAGATCGCAGCCACAAGGAACGTGGCGACCGGCGTCATCAACCAGTAGGACGCGACGTCGAGCACGCGCCGCTGGTTCACGGTCACGTGACGCTGCGTGAGGCCCGCGCCCAGCAGGGACGCTGTGACTGACTGGGTTGAGGAGATCGGCAAGTGGAACGCGATCGAACCGAAGAACACGAGCAGCGAGGACGAAACTTTCGCCATTCCCGCGCGGAGAGGATCGAGCTGCACGAGCCGCGTTGAAAGCGTGTAGGTGATCCGCCAGCCGCCCACGAACATACCTGCAGCCAAAATCACGGCTGTGATCGCCTCGAATCCAAGCATGTCGCCGTAATCGAAACCCATGCCTGCGGTGCTCGTCACAACAAGCAGGAAAACAGCTAGACGCTGGCCGTCCTGGAGTCCATGAGCGAAAGCCACCGCCGCGGTAGCGGTCGCCTGAGAGACCCGGCCGATGCGATCGGCGGAGTTCGGGGTTTGGTACCGCATAAGCCACGCGATGGGGATCATGACCAGGATCGACATCATGGGTGCAATGATCACGGTAACGGCCAGCGGAAGAAGCACTGCGATGAGCAGTGTGAGCCATACGCCGGTGTTATCCATGTACCCCAGTGTCATAGCGGCAACCACCGCGCCAATGAGCCCGCCGTACATTCCGTGTGTTTGCGACGTCGGCTGGCCACGCCACCATGTGAACAGTGACCACATCGCGGCGGAGGCCAGCGCCGCGATCGCCATCACGAGGCCGGCTTTCCCACTAGCTAGGGTCAGCTCGAACTGGTCTTGGAACGCGATGCCGAGGCCGGTAGAGAGGAAGGTTCCGGCGGCGGCGAAACCGGCGACCATGATCGTCGCGAGGCCGGGAGTCAGGGCGCGGGTACGTACTGACGTCGCAACGGCGTTGGACGCGTCGTGGAACCCGTTGAGGAAGGTGACTAGCGCCCACAACAGGACCGCGAACACCAAGAGGAAACCCATCTAGGACTCCTTGACCAGGATGGTTCCCAGGTGGTTTACGGCCTGGAGCAGCTCATATTGAGCTTCGCGGAGGTCGTCGAGAAGCATTGTTTGGGATAGCGCAGTCTGTACCCGAGTGGTTTCGCTGACTTCACGTTTCCAATTGCGGATTGCGTGACGACCGCGGGTAGTTAGACGCATGAGGTCGAGCCAGTCGTCTTCGATGTTGTCGAGCTGGGCGAGGTGCGCGAACACTTTCCGGAACACTTTAGCTTGCTGTCCAAGGAGTTCCAGGAGTTCCGCGAGCGAGGTTGAGCGCATCGGGATGGCTTCGGGGATGAGCCTGCGGCGTTGTCGACGGCGCCGATGGCTGCGCGGAAATGACGTGAGAACGTGAAGAGGTCTTCGCGTGGCAGTGGGTTGACGAACGAGGTCCGCAGGTGGGTGAGAAGTGTGTAGGTTTTGTCGTCGACTTCGTTCAGGTTTTCTTTGATGGCTTCGCGTAGGGCGGTGCGTTCGGTTGCGGGTGCTGAGATGAGCTCAGCGGCTGAGGAGATGGCTTGATGCAATAGCTCAGACATGCCGCTCAGCAACTTGAGGCTTTTAGCCTCAGAGGGGAAAAGCCGCAGACGCACGGGTACCTCATTCTCACTTGGGACATTGTCACGCGGAACGTTACAGCTCGAAGTCTAGTGAGTGAAGGTTAACAGACCAATGTGGCTGATTGATGAATTCGTTGTGCCCCAGATGTGCGTGCTGCCGAGATGCTCTAGCGCCAGTGTAGCGTCCGTGTAGCGGGCGGGTGGGGTGCGTGGGCATGTGGCTTGTTTAGCGACACCGGACCGGGGGCGCCTCTCGGCGAAAGGCCGCTCGAAGCGGCAAATATTTGGGGCCCGGGGCCTCCGCGGCCCGGTGTCTCTTCCAGTGTCCCAGATGGGGGCGGGGGCTCGTCAAGTGTCACGGTTGTTATTCGCGCCGTGGGCTGGGGTTCGTCAAGCGCGGATTATTCGAGGTGGTTGCCCCGCCACATGTCAGCGGATGCGAGGAGGTCCGATGCGGTGGCTGTGAGGCGTCGTGAACTTTCGGTGAGCGAGCGGGCGTGGTGCGCGGCGTGAGCCTCGGCGCTGTCGGCGTGGGCGGCCTGGCCCGCGGCGATGACGCGGCAGAAAGCGGCGGCCCGTTCGAGCGCGACGGCGAAGTCGCCTGTGTATGCGCCGGTGAGGATCGCTGTGGTCACTTCAACCATTTCGGCAGGTCCCGGCGGGTCGGCAACGCCTGCGACGACGACCGTGACGTCATCCACTGACTTTCCGGCGCGGAACAGCGCAGACCAGCGGTCTGCATCGTTCATGACGGCCCGGCGCAGGACGTAGAGGCGCCACAATGTTCCCGGTAGGGACACTGCCGGCGATGTGGACCACAGCTCTGCGAGCTCGATCAGACCGCCGGAGTCGGCGAGTTTGATGAGGCGGTCAAGGATGTCCGGCGCAACACCTGAGCGGCCGCGGCGCACGATGGCTTGGGCTGTCAGGTGAGCGGCTTCGGAATGGTGCGCGGGATCCGAGCCGGGAGCTTCCCGATCCAATAGTTCGGGAGGCATCACTGCTGGCTTGTGGTGGGTACGCGCCAAAGAACTCATCCCTACCAGTGTAGGAACCGGGGCTTTCGATGGCCTTCGGATGCTGCTGGGCCGCAGGCCGGGGTGCACGGCAGTGGTGGGTTAGGGGCTGTGGTTCGCGGTTGTGGGCTAGGGAAACGGACGGGTCAGGGAAACTTATGGGTTAGGGAAACTGTGGTGGTGTCGTTTACCATGGGTAGCTGGGGCCTATAGCTCAGCTGGCAGAGCACCGGACTTTTAATCCGTTGGTCCCGGGTTCGATCCCCGGTGGGCCCACACATAGATCAGCCTCGGAGCTGGCGCGGCGGTTTCCTGTCGATGCGTCAGTTCCGAGGCTGATGTGTTTAAGCGAGCCGCAGGCCCCTACTAAGGGGCCTCGCCCTCAGCAAGGCCGCCTCGCCCCCAGCATCACACCCCCAACATCTTGGCGAGGTAGTCGTTGAGGAGGATCCCGTTGGGGTCGACCTGCTCGCGGACCTTGAGCCAGTCCCCGAATTTCGGGTAGCGCTCGTGGAGGTCTTCGGGGCCGAGGGTGTGGAGTTTGCCCCAGTGTGGCCGTCCGCCGGCGGCTTTGAAGATGTCCTCGAGTACCGCGAAGTATTTCTTGTGTTGTTCGCGGTAGAACCGGTGCACCGCGATGTAGACGGAGTCGCGGCCGTGTGCGGTCGAGAGCCACACGTCGTCGCCTTTGGCGGCGCGGACTTCGAGCGGGAACGTGATCCCTTCGGGGAATGCGTTGACGGCGCGAACTACTTCGCTGAAAACCTCTTGGTAGTCGTTGATGTGGATCGCGTATTCCATTTCGCGGAACCGTGTGCGCCGTGGTGACACAAAGACTTTGTGGGACGTGTCAGCGAAACTGCGGTTTCCCATCGTGCGCGCCGCGAGCTTATTCAGTGCCGGCACGGTTTTGGGGATGAGTTTGCCGAGTTCGCAGATGGCCCGGTGGCCGCCGTTGTTGAGGAGTTCGTCTTCGAACCAGTGTTTGAACCCGGAGAGCGGCTTGTCGCCTTCGAAGCCGGGGGAGCGGCGGTTGATTTTGCGTGCGACGACGTCGGTGTGCTGGAACCAGTAGAACTCGACGTGGTCTTGTTCGCGGGAGAGGTCGATGAAGTTTTCGAGCGTGTCCGCGAGGGGTACGGGTCGTTCTTCTGCATGCAGGATGAACGAGGGCACGACGTCGATGGTCGCGTGGACGATGACGCCGAGTGCGCCGAGGCCTACGCGTGCGGCTTCGAAGAGCTCGGGGTGTTGCGTTGGGGACGCGGTGACGATGTCGCCGGTGGGTAGCGCGATGCGTAGCGCACGGATCATGCCTGCGTAGCCGGTGTAGGCGAGGCCGGTTCCGTGGGTTGAGGTTGAGAGTGCGCCGCCGATGGTTTGGCGGTCGATGTCGCCCATGTTGGCGAGCGCTAGGCCGTATGGTTCCAGCAGTCCGGGGAGTTCCCAGAGGTGGGTTCCGGCTCCGAGGGTTACGGTTCCGCCCACGGGGTCGACTGCGTAGAGGCCGCGGAAGTGCCGCATGTCGAGCAGGATGTCGTCAGTGTGAGCGAGTGGCGTGAAGGAGTGGCTTCCGCCGACGGGACGGACGGTGCGCTTCTCTTCTGTTGCGCGGGTCAGTAGCGCGGCGAGTTCGATTTCGTCGCGTGGTGTTGCGATGTCGGCTGGTTCGCTGCGGTAGAGGCGGCACCAGTTGGTCCACTTGGTGCTGGTTTTCGCGCTGGTTTTGGCGGCGGGGCCCTGGGCGCGGACGCCGGCTTGCGGTGTTGGGGTGCCTGGCTGCGGTGGTGTTGTGGTTTTCATAGGAATGCTTTCCCTTCGCCGCGGTAGGTGGGCCATTCGTCGATGACTTGTGTTCCTGAGATCAGTACGACGTTGTTGATGCGTTCTGATACTTCGCCGGCTTTTGCGTGGCGGAACCACACGATGTCGCCGATGCGGAGGTTGCGTGCGCCTGGGCCGGTGAGTGGGGTTTGTACTTCGCCGGGGCCTTCGGTGCCGCGGTATTTGACGTTGGGTGGCCACGCGATGGTGGGGAGCCGGCTTGGCCCGGGTGGGCCGGATGCGACCCAGCCGCCTCCGAGCACGGTTGCCGTGTTTTTGTTGGGCCGGCGCACAACGTCCATCCCGAACGCGAGCGCTGGCGCTGGTTTAAAGGCTGTGTAGTTGTCGAAGAGTCCGGGGCCGATGAGTCCGGATCCCGCCGCGACTTCGGTGATGGCGGCTTCTGTTCCGGTGGTTTCGATGGACCCTGTGCCGCCGCCGTTGACGAAGCGCAACGGGGCGAGTGCGGAGATCGCTTCCACGGTTTCTGCGCGGCGGTGTGCGATGTCTTTCGCGGAGGCCGCTTGGATTCGCCGCAGGATGGTTTGCCGCGGAGTTTTGCCGGCGTTCGCTTCGCCCGCGATCTGCCCTTCGTAGGCCATGAGCCCGTCCAGGGTGAACCCTTTCCGGCCCACGATGTGGGTCGCAAGTTTGGTCACGGCTGTGGCGGTTGATAGCGGTGACCGTGCCGCGCCGATCATGACACCGCGTGCGGGACGGTAGGCGGCGTCGAGCTCTACGGCTACTTTGAGGTCGGGGTGGCCGGGGGCCGCGTGGTCGATGAGGTCAAGCTGCTGTGGGTCATCGACCATGAGGGTCACGTGTTCCAGCGCGGATTCGCTGGTGGTCCAGGTTTTGATCGCGTCGATGTTGACGTTGGGGTAGGCGACCACGATGTCGCGGTAGCCGTTTTCCGCGAGCCACACGGCTTCGGGGAGGGTGAAGCTCAGGATCCCTTCGAAGCCGGGGGTTTCCAGGGCGGCGTCGAGGGCTTTGCGGATGCGGAGGGACTTGCTTGCGACGCGGATGGTCGGGGTCGGTAGCGCTGCGTCGGTGCCGGCGCGGTGCGGGGTGGTGCCGGCGCGATGTGCGGCGCCGCTGTCCTGGTGTGCGGCGGTGCTGCGGTGCGTTGCTGCTTCAGTGAGGCGTGCGATGAGGTCGTTCGCGTTGGCCTGGAAGTGGTCAGCGAACAGGACACCCACGGGGCGTGACGTGTAGCCGGCATCAGCTAAGAGGTCCTTGAGCGCCGGCCAGTCGATCTTCGCATCAGATATGTGACTGTTCTTGGTGTGATGCATGCTTCGTCCTTGAGGGATGTGCTGCAGGGGTCTGCCCTGGAGCAACATCCTGGGATGTCAACGTGTACTGGATGCAAACACTATGCCCTTGTGTTGGGCGTCACAACAACAAAGGACTTGATTAACTGCGAGCAAGCGCCGCGTTAGATCACGGAATGATCACGATTAGATACCGATACCCAACCCCCAGTGTTACGGTCCACCAAGGCGAGGGCGCTCGATCCGCGCCATCTCAAGGAAGTCTTGAATAACAGCCGAACTGTGAGAAGGCTGAGTTTTCCGCCTTTCTCTTGCATCTGAGGTGAAACGCTCTATCGTGGAAGTATGCGACGTTATTATGCGGCCGCCGGCGCGGCCCTGTTCAGCCTAACGCTGGGCGTCGCCCCTCAAGCTTCAGCCGCAACGCTGACTCATCAGCCGAGCGTGCTCACCGTTGACACGACGGCGTCACAGCAGCACAGCAAGAAAGATCACCGCAGTGAAAAAGAATCGTTGCGCGTTGCAACTGTGAACGCAGGGTTGAGCGAAGACGAAGAAGGGGCGCTCGCCGAGCGCCTCGAGGGTGGCCAAGATGAGGCCGCCCAGATGCTTGCGCGCAATATCCAGAAGACGCGCCCAGATGTCCTGCTGATCACGGATATTGACACGGACACTCACGTCGCTGACATCTTCAAGGACCAGTACCTTGCCGAGGCGCAGACGGACGGCGAGGCTGGATCTAAGGGTCTTTCCCCGCTCGACTATCGGTACGTGTATGCCGCGTCGACTAACGCGGGCGTGCAGTCGGGTGCGGACTTGAACGGTAACGGCTCCACCGGCGACCCCGGGGATGCATTTGGTGTTGGCCACTTCGAAGGCCAGCGCTCCATGATCTTGTATTCGCGTTACCCAATTAAGCAGGACGAGGTCCGCACGTTTAATAACCTCATCTGGAGTGAGCTTCCGGGTAACAGCCTCGACACGGAAAAGTATTCCAAGCTTGTGAGGTCGGTTCTGCCGCTGAACTCGACGAGCCTGTGGGACGTCCCGCTCGATGTTGAGGGTGAAACTGTGCATGTTGTTGCAACGGGCCTCACGCCGGATCAGGGCGAAGGTGCTGACGCGGACCGCCGGCTTGACCAGTTGCGTTTCCTCAACATGTACCTCAGCGATAGCGATGAGCTGCGTGACTTGACTGATGACGCCGGCGCTTACGGTGGTTTGGAAAAGGACGCTAACGCTGTTGTTCTAGGTGCGCTCGGCCCGGATGCCGAGTCGTTGGATGACAACGCTGAGCAGAAGCGCCAGGATGCGGCGGACGAGCTTGAAACGTTCTTGGACTCGGACGAGCTGGACGTTGCGAAGCCGTCGAGCGCGGGAGCGCAGTGTGAGGACGATGCGTCGCTCCAGATCCGCACAATTCTAGACTTTGTGTGCGCAACCCAGTACGCGACTCGCATTGGTGGTGGCACGTCCCGCTCCGATTATGTGGCTGCAGCAAACGGATCCACGATTTCCGAATCGGGGATTGAAGCCGCAATGAGCCGTGCGGTTGCGGAGAAGAGCAGCGCAGGAACCTCATCGGCCGCATCGGCCGGCGCCCGCCGCATCGTGTGGGCAGACGTCACGTTGAAGTGTGACTAGCTGACCGTTGCCAACTGCGGTCCGAGAGTTGCCGCTGATGAGCGGCTCTAGCGTTGCGCGTTAGGCTGGGAACATGTCAACTGAGACCGCACCTCAAACTAAAAAGACGCGTCGGCGCGCCCGGAAGGCGCTTAAGCGCGGCAAATCCGAGGCGTTGTTGCCGCGTGAAGCCACCGAGTTTCTTGCCCGCGGCATCGTTACTGACAGCGGCAACGTCAGTGATGGTTTCGAACGGGGAATCAAGCGCGTCGTCGGTTGGCAGCGGCCCGCTGTGGTCGCATACATTCGCCGTCTCAGTGAGAAGCATCCTACGGCGACCCCGGCTGAGCTCGCGCGCATCCTTGAGACGAATTATGTCCGCACCGTAACAGGCATGGGTGCAGCGGGTGGTGCGGCCGCCATCGTGCCTGGGGTCGGGACGCTCGCGTCCCTGGGGCTTTCTGCAGGTGTTGCGCTCGGTTATTTGGAGGCGACGGCGCTCTATGCGCAAGGGATGGCGGAACTGCACGGCGTTGCGGTGAATGATCCGGAACGTGCGGGCGAGCTTGTTATGGCGCTCATGCTGGGTGAAGAAGGCGTCAAGATCATTAAGGACATGTCGGGCGTTATTGCTTCCGGTGGCACGGTGGGGATGCGCACGTTCTTCGCAACGGCGATTGGTGCGGGCGGATCCTATGCGTCCCTGGGGAAGCAGCTGCATTCGCGGTTCTTGAAGAAATCCGCTGCTCGGCAGTCGGCGTCCGCGGTGGGTAGGGCGCTGCCGTTCGGTGTGGGCGCGGCTTTTGGTGGCGTAGCTAACCGTGTGCTGGCGCGACGTGTGGTGCGTGCCGCGCAGGAGATGTTCGGTGACATGCCTGCGGTGCGGCCGGAAGCGCTCGAGAGCTGAGGCCGGCGGGGTTCCTGCTGGGTGCGTGAAGCTGGGTATTCTGAGGTCTGATTTCCGGGCATAGCCGGGGTGTGGATAAGGAATCCACGCAACTTTTCACAGCGATCTTTCAGCTTGTGAAAAGTCCAGGTACACTCTTGTGCTGTAGATCACTCGTATCGCGTCAGCGCTGTGTACCTCGGCATCACTGTGCATCTCAGTATCACTGTGTGGGGTTATCACTGTGTGGCGCGATGTCTCTATGTAGAGCGGAGCGCTTATGGCTTGGGGTACCGACCTCACATCTGCACGCAACGCGGGTCGTAAACGACGCGCACGCGGCGTGTTGTCCCTCATCGCTTCCGTTGGTCTGGTTGGCACGATGTTCGCGGCGACTGTCCCGAGCCAGGCGGCTCAGGATCAGGCTACGAACACGGTTGCTGCCGCGGCAGCAACGCAAGAAGCGAAGCCACGTCAGATCACCGGAACCGTATACAACGACGTCAACTGGGATAAGACTCGCAACGACGGTGAGAAGCCGCTGGCGGGTTACACGGTTGCGTTGTTTGACCTAAGGATTTGCGGGGTATTGGGGGGACGATTCCTCTAGACCTTGCCGTATACACGGCCATCACTGGCGAGGACGGGCGATACAGCTTTGAGGACGTAAAGGATGGCACTTACCACGTCATCGCTTACCCGGTGGAGGAAACGGATGATGTGAGCCATGCTGGTGACTGGACCCCACCGGTGGGTTCCCCGTGGTTTACCAAGCCTCTCGAAATCAATGAAACCACGGGGCACGCAGGTGTTGACTTCGGTGTCATCAAGCCAAAACTCGGCTTTGAGGTGACCAAGAAAGTTAACGGCGAAGACAGCGTGAGCCTGGGCGTCGACGACAAAGCTACGTTCACCATCGAAGGTAAAAACACGTCCAACGTGATGGTGCAACAGGTGTACCTCAAGGACACCTGGGTGGCGGGGCGTACCCCGTTGAAGCTGACGTGCTCGCTTTTCAAAGCCGACGGCACCAAGTACACCAAAAAAGAGCTTAACGAGAGGTTTAAGAACATTTCCGCCAGCATGGCGGGCTTTGAAGAGGGAAACGGGTATCTACCGATGAAGATCGGTGAGCGGTTCTCTTGCACCGCAACCTACGTCGTGACGCAAGCCGACGTCGATGCGAAACAGGACCTCACGAACGAAGCCCAGGTTCGTGGTACATACTCGTATGTCCACCAGTTTTCAGGACGCAACGACACCCTCACCGTCAAGGCCTCCGACACTGCAGTGATTCGCCTCTCGGAGCAAGAACCGACGCCGGAACCTACGGAGGAGCCGACGGGCGAGCCGACTGAGGAACCTACCGAGGAGCCGACGGGCGAGCCGACGCCGGAACCTACTGAGGAACCGACCGAGGAGCCGACGCCGGAACCTACGGAGGAGCCAACGGAGGAGCCTACTGCGGAGCCAGCTCCAGCGGCTTCGATGAAGCTTGAGACCCTCGTCGACGGCGAGAAGTCTGTTGAGAAGAACGCGGATGATGCCACGACCTTCACGATGACGCTTGAGAACACGGGCGAAGCGGACCTGCACGACGTCACGTTCAAGAGTGCCTGGGTTGAAGGTAAAGACCCGCTCGAGCTCTACTGCGACGTTGACGGCGACTTCGTCTACGCGAACGACGAGAAGTTCACGCTGAAGGCAGGTGAGACCCTCAACTGCGAAACCGAGTACCGGATGACGCAGGAGGACATCGACGCGGGTAAGCCGCTGAAGAACACCGTGACCGCTGAGGCTGTGACGCGCCCTGCATCGGGAGAGCCGCAGACCCTCAAAGAGACGGACTCAGCCGAGGTCGTTCCAGCTGCTGTGGCGGCTCAGCTCGAGCTGATCAAGGAAGCCTGGGGCGAATACGGTACCGACAACAGCACCATCGGCGACGAGATCGAGTACATGTTCACGGTCTACAACCATGGCAACGTGACGGTAAGCAACATCGAGATCAACGACCCGATGCTCGCTGAAGCCGGCGCCGACGTCGTCTGTGAAGATGACACCCTCGGACCGAACGGTCAGACCGAATGCACCGCGGCGTACACCGTCACGGATGAGGACGTCGCTGAGGGTAAGACGGAACTTGTCAACACCGCGACCGTGAAGGGCAAGACCCCAGCCGGTGAAGGCGTTGAGAGTGACGAGGCAACGGCGACGACCGCAGTTGGCCTGCCGGGCTTGGCGATCGAGAAGAGCATTCTCGACGAGCCAGAAGAAGGCTTCACCGCGGGCGACACCGTGACCTACAGCATCGTGGTGACCGGAACCGGTACCGGCGGCACTGAATACGTGACCGTGCATGACAAGATGCTCGAAGACCGTGGCGGCGAGCTGACCTGTGAATGGGACGGCCGGGAGATCGCGAACGGGCAGATCTTCCTCGACCCAGAGGACACAGCTACCTGCACGGGCTCGATCACCGTGACGGAAGAAGACGTTGCGGCGGGCAAGCCGATCGTGAACACGGCGGAAGCGCGCGGTAGCTACAACGACGTTGAAGCTGAGACCGTGACCGCGACTGCGGAATTCACGCCGGCAGCGCCGGAAGAACCGGAGCCAACTGAGGAGCCGACCGAGGAACCTACGGATACTCCAACGGACGAGCCGACCGAGGAACCGACGGAGCAGCCGGAGCCGACCGAGGAACCGACGGAGGAACCGGAGCCGACCGAGGAAC
>NZ_QFWG01000017.1 GCF_003143995.1 Pseudoglutamicibacter cumminsii
AGCCGACCGAGGAACCGACGGAGGAACCGGAGCCGACCGAGGAACCTACGGATACTCCAACGGACGAGCCGACTGAGCAGCCGGAGCCAACCGAGGAACCAACCACGGATCCAACGGATGGCCCGACTGAGGGTCCGGAGCCGACGGATGAACCTACCGAGGATCCAACGGATGGCCCGACTGAGGGTCCGGAGCCGACGGATGAACCTACCGAGGAACCGACTGAGGAGCCTACGGACGAGCCGACTGCGGAACCAACCCCGGATCCGAAGAAGGTTGAGCTGTCACTGACGAAGCTCGTTGCTGGTCCGGGTTCGGACGAGCCGGTTTCTGCGATCACGCTCGGTGCTGGTGAGAACGCTACGTTCACGATCACTGGTAAGAACACTGGTGAGGTAGCCATTAAGAATGTTTACCTCGTCGACACGTGGGTTGAGGGCAAGGATCCGCTTGTTCTTGAGTGCACGGTCAAGGGCGACAAGGTGGATGTTGCGGACAAGTCCCTGCAGCTGCAGCCGGGTGAGTCGGTGACGTGTGTTGCCGAGTACACGGTGACTGCTGAGGATGTTGCCGCTCAGAAGGATCTGGTGAATAAGGCGACGATCTTTGGCGACGGCGTCAAGGGTGAGGCTGAGGCTCGTGCTGTGAAGCGTGTGACGCTGTTCAGCATGACTGCTGTCTCGCGTGCTCTTGAGGCTGCTCCTGAGGTGAGCGCGTCTGGTGAGGCCACCATCAAGATGGCTCCAGTGCCGTCTGAGGAACCGACTCCGGAGCCTACGGAGCCGGAGCCGACGCCGGAGCCGACTGAGCCGGAGCCGACGCCGGAGCCAACCCCGGAACCAACGGAGGAACCGACGGACGAGCCGACGGACGGTCCAACTGAGGGCCCTGAGCCAACGGATGAGCCTACGGACACTCCAACCGAGGAGCCGACTGAACAGCCGGAGCCAACCGAGGAACCGACCGAGGATCCTACGGACGTTCCTACCGAGCAACCAACGGATCAGCCGACCGGTGAGCCTACGGACACCCCAACCGAGGAACCGACCGAACAGCCGGACCCTACCGAGGAACCGACTGCGGACCCTACGGGCGAGCCAACCGAGGAGCCGACGGATCAGCCGACCGGTGAACCAACGGATAGTCCAACGGACGAGCCGACTGAGGATCCAACTGGTGAACCGAGCCAGGACCAGAATGTCCCAGCTCCGGGCATGCCAGGTGGCGACAACAGTGGCGACAATGCCGGTGACCAGACTGGCGGTCCAGGTTCGGGCTCGCTAGCCCAGACCGGTGCGCAGGTCGCTGGAGTGATCGGGATTGCAGCCGTACTCGTGGTCCTAGGCCTCGTGCTGACGATCATCATGCGTCGCCGCAACCAGTAAAGCGACCATGAATAAGACGGCAGTCGGACTGCATCACTAACGTCAGTCCGACACCACAGAAAGGGTGGGAACACGAAGATCGTGTTCCCACCCTTTCTGTATCTAGCGAGCCTCACATAGGGCCGCCGAAAATGGCACACATCAACCAACCACAGAACTCACCACGCTAGCCAACGCGAAAATAGTGACACCCGCCAAAGAACCAACAACCGTGCCATTAATCCGGATGAACTGAAGATCCTTACCCACCATCAACTCGATACGCTCCGTAGCCTGAGACGCATCCCAATCACGCACAGTATCCGTAATCAACTCAACAGCCTTACCCCTATACCGCACAGCAGCCCACCGTGCCGCCTGCGCAGCCCACGCATCGACCTTCTCAGCCAACGGGTCGCCGCCAACCAACCGCCGACCAAGATCAACCAAGCCATTCGTCAAAGACTCACGTAACGGCGCATCAACCGACACCGCCGCATCGGAAACAGACCGCTTCAACTGAACCCACACATCGGACGCGACCTGACGCAACCGAGGATCCGAAGCCAACGAAACCTTCAAACCCTCAAAACGAGCCTGAGTCACAGCATCCCGCTGCAAACCATCGGCAACCGACGCCAACCAACCGTCAACGCTCACACGCAACGGATGAGCCGCATCGGCACGCGCCGCAGCCAAAACACTCACCAACTCACGGTGCAAACGCTCACCAATCAACCGATCCACACGCGACGGCAACCAGCCCGGCGTCCTGTCAGAAACCAGCCGATGGACAACCTCCGGATGCTCCCGAAGCCAGTCCGCCGCCTGATCAATCAACGACTCAACCGCCGCAACATGCTGACGATCATCCACAACCCGGCCCAAAACGACGCCAACCGTGCTAGCCCACTCAGGCTCAATCACATGCTCACGGACCAAACCCTCCGCGACCCGCTGAAAATCCTCATCGGCGACAACCTCCATGAGGCCAGAAGCGATCGTCAAAAGCTCGCCCGAAAGCCGCTCCGCACGGTCACGATCAGCGATCCAACCGCCCAAGGGCTGCGCAACACGAAGATTCGCCAAACGCTTCTCAAGAACCTCATCATTGAGGAAATTGTCACGCACAAAAGCGCCCAAACTATCGCCAATCTGATCCTTCTTACGAGGAATCAAACCCGTATGCGGAATAGGCAAACCCATCGGCCTGCGGAACAACGCCGTCACCGCAAACCAATCCGCCAACGCACCAACCATGCCGCCCTCGGCGCCCGCCCGGACGTAGCCAGCCCACACGTAGCGGTCCTGCAACGCGAAACCCAACGCAAAAATAACGGCCAGAATTGCGAGTAGTGCCGTCGCGACGAACTTCATTTTGCGAAGAGCCTGGCGGCGCTGCTCATCGGTCGGTGCGGTTGAGCCGGCGGCGGGGGCCTCGGCGGGGGCCGGCGAGAGTTGAAAAGACGTGGACGGCATGGAAACCTCCCCAGAAGGAACGGACACCTCCATCTAAACACCCGCGCCGCATCGTTAACCGGCCACGGCACAGCCGTTAGGCTGAAAACGTGCCACGCATATTCGCCCACCGAGGATCATCCGGCCGCTACGCCGAAAACACGCGCGCCGCGTTCATGCAAGCAATCTGTGACGGGGCGGACGGCCTCGAATGCGACGTACGGCTCACGGCCGATGGGGAGGTCGTGGTGCATCACGACGAAAAACTGGGGCGGACCTCGAACGGTGTGGGCGCGGTTTCGGATTGGAGCTTGGCGGAGCTGCGGAAGCTGGACTTCAGCAGCTGGAAAACGTCGAGTTGGCCGGCTGAGTATGGCGGGGCAAGGGAGCAGCTGCTGACATTGAGCGAGCTGCTGGAGATCGCGGGGGCAGCAGGGCGGCCGATCGAGGTGGCGGTCGAAGTGAAACACACGCCCGCGCATAATCCCGAGCTCGACGATGCGGTGGTGGAGATCCTCACCACCCACCCCTCTTTAACCTTTAGCAACGTGAGTGCTTCTATTATGAGCTTCAGCCCGACCTCGGTAAGACGAATGACTGAAGTTTTCGGGGCAGCTAACGTGTGCATGCTCATCGAAAATAAGCGGCGGACAGAACTACAAAGATCGAGACAAAACGTAGCAATGCAGCTACTCGATGAGAATCCGCAGCTCATGGCGGGGCCGGGCGTATCGTTCGCCCGCGACCACGAAGAACACGTACGCCGATGGATACAACAAGGCACAAAACACCGATTGTGGACGGTAGATCGACTCGAAGATGCCCGGTATCTCCTTGATTTAGGGGTCAAGGAGCTCACCAGCAACTACCCGGCCGACCTCAGAGCAGCGCTGGGCCTTTGACGCCCGCCCCAACCTCAGAAGTTAACCTTCGGCATCAGAATTGTAGTTATTTACTCCGCCAACAGAATTTCAGCAATTTCGGTGCCGAAGGTTTTATTGCAGGGGAGAAGCTGCCACATAGGATGGCATGCAAACCCAACCCCAGAGGAGCTGACATGCAGAACGAATCACGCCCCCGCATCGTTATTGCAACCCCGCTGAACGAAGAGCTCACCAACCGCATCATCACTGAACTGCCCGAGTGTGACATCGTCAGCGCCCCCGAGCTGCAGCCACCAGCACGATACGCCGGCGACTGGCCAGGCGACCCAAACTTCAAACGCACCCCAGAAGAACAAGAACGCTACGAAGACATCCTCGCGACCGCCGACGCGCTCTTCGCAGTGCCAGACGAATCCGGGACGCTCCTCGGGAAAATCATCCAGCGAAACGACAACCTCCGCTGGGTTCACACCACAGCAGCCGGCGGCGGGGCGCAAATCAAACGCGCCAACATCAGTCCCGAACGCTTCGAATCATTCACTGCCACAACATCCGCGGGCGTCCACGGGCAAACCCTTACCGAATTCGCGCTATTCGGCGTGCTCGCTGGCGCGAAAGACCTGCCGCGCATCCAGAAAGACCAGCGGAACTCGCACTGGCCGGAGCCTCGATGGACGATGCGTGCGCTCGCCGACATGACGGTGCTGGTGCTGGGCCTCGGCGGGATCGGGTCGCGGACCGCGGCGGTGTTTTCTGCTGTTGGCGCTCGGGTCTGGGGTGCTTCGCGTTCCGGCCGGCCGGTTGAGGGACTCGAGCGGGTCATCCCGATGGATGAGCTGCACAGCGTGCTGGGTGAGGTGGATGCGCTTGTTGTGACGTTGCCTGGCACGGACGCGACACGTCACCTGGTCGATGCGGAGTTCCTGAACGCTTTGAAGGACGATGCGGTTGTGGTCAATGTGGGCCGCGGTTCGGTGATCGATGAGGTGGCGCTGGTTGACGCACTGGACCGGGGGAAGGTCAGTTTCGCTGCACTCGACGTCACGGATCGCGAACCTTTGGCATCAGAAAGTCCCCTATGGCAGCACGAGAAAGTGATGATTACCCCGCACAACGCTGCGCTGTCCGATAAGGAACCGGATAGGGTCGTGGCCCTGTTCATTGAGAACGCGAAAGCGTGGCTCGCAGGCGGAGAGATGAAGAACGTGGTCGACAAGGACCACTTCTACTGAGACTTTTTAGAACCTTCGGCATCGCTAGTGCTGAAATGCAGCCCCTGGCGGGGCGATTTCAGCACTAGCGATGCCGAAGATGGTTTAAGGGGCTAATCTGTGATGCTCAGTTCGTTTCCGGGAACCGACGCCAGCAGCTTCCGCGTATAAGGATGCCGCGGGTTCTTGAAGATCTCCTCCGACGTCGCCGCTTCCACAAGCTCACCGGACTTCATCACACACACATAGTCTGAGATGAGCCGCACCACCGCCAGATCGTGCGAAATAAAAAGATACGAAAGCCCCTTCTCGGCCTGCAAGCGCCCCAGCAACTTCAGGATCTGGTCCTGAACCAGCACATCCAACGCAGACACCGGCTCGTCACACACAAGCAAATCCGGCTCCAACGCCAAAGCACGCGCAATCGCTACACGCTGACGCTGCCCGCCAGACAACTCCGACGGATACCGCCCCAACAAATCCGCAGGCAACGCAACCTCATCCATCAACGATCGCACCTTGTCACGGCGCTCCGCAGGGGTCCCCACTTTATAGGCGTCCAGAGGCTCGCGAATGATACGCCCAATCGAATACATCGGATTCAGCGACGAATAAGGGTCCTGGAAAATCGGTTGCAGACGACGACGGACCCTCTTCCAGTCCGACCTCTTCAAACCTGACAAGTCCTCGCCGTCAAACTCGATCCGGCCGCTCGTCGGCTCAGTCAACCCCAACAACATTCGAGCCGTAGTCGTCTTACCTGAACCAGACTCACCCACAAGAGCAACCGCCGAACCGCGAGGAATCTCAAACGAAACATTCTTCGCCGCAAAGAAGTCCTCGCCACGCACCCCACGCTTCGGATAAGACTTGCTCAACCCCTCGACGCGGACCAGCGGATCCATCTCCGCCGGCGCCGCCTCAGCGGAACCAGCCACCGCATCGTAAGCCCCGCCTGCGCCCGTGAAAGCGCCCGGCATCAAACGAGCCGCCGCAACCGACGGCGCGGCCCGCACCAACTCCTGCGTATAAGGATGCTGCGGGCTCTCCAAAAGCTGACGGGCAGGCCCCGACTCCACCACGCGCCCTCGATGCATCACCACCACATCCTCGGCGCGCTCCGCAGCGAGCGCGAGGTCATGGGTAATCAACAAAACCGAAGTGCCCCGCTCAGCGGTCATCTCATCCAGCCGGTCAAGGATCACCCGCTGAACCGTCACATCGAGCGCGGAAGTCGGTTCATCGGCAATCAAAAGACGCGGCTGGCATGCAAGCCCGATAGCGATCAGCACACGCTGCCGCAACCCACCAGACAACTCATGAGGATACTGATGCGCCTTCTCCTCAGGATTAGGGATACCAGCATCCCGCATGACCTCAAGGACGCGCTTATCTACGGTGCTCTTAGTTGCCGACTTATTGACCAGCAACGTCTCCGCGATCTGCTGCCCGACGCGCGCCACCGGATTGAGATTCGACATCGGATCCTGCGGAACAAGGCCGATGTGGGAGCCACGCAGACGCTGAAACTCATGGTCGGAATAGGTGGCTAGGTCCTGGCCGTCAAACGTTATAGAACCGGCTGTTACCGCGCCGTTGTCGGGGAGGAGGCCGATGATCGCCATGGCGAGGGTGGACTTACCAGAACCAGATTCACCCACGATGGCGAGCGTTTTGCCGCGGTTTAGTTGCAGGCTGGCGCCTTGGACAGCGTTGACGACACCATGGCGGGTCTTGAAACTGATCGAAAGGTCGCGGACCTCAAGCAACGTGTCAGTTTCGGCGGCGTCAGGTGATTTACCGTCCTCGCGGGAAGTGGCGTGAGGCATACGTTCCATTTTGCCCTATGAGTATCGATTTCCCAGCGACGTTAATCTTCGGCACAAAAATTGTCGTTATTCCACAGTAAGCGAGCCCGCGGTTGCGCTGCCGAGTCAAGACAAGCGCAACCAAGCAGCGTTCCAGCTTGCAGCTTTATTTCAGCAATTTTGGTGCCGAAGGTTAAAACGACTGCCGTTTTGGAGCACTCTCGTTGCTAAAGGTTAGAGAGGAGGTGGGCGGTGGCTTTCGCGATCGCGACCTCTTCATCCGTCGGCACGACCATGACTGTGATTGCCGAACCCTCGGCGGAAATCACAGTCGGTTCCTTCGCGACGTTGTTGTTCGCTTCTTCGTCGAGTTCGACCCCCAACGGAGTGAGGCCCCGGCACACAATTTCACGGAAAGGCGCAGAGTTTTCGCCGATCCCGCCAGTGAATACGAGGCATTGCGCGCCGCCGATCGCTACGTGATACCCGCCGATGTACTTCTGCAACCGGTACGCAGCCACATCGAGCGCGAGCTGCGCTTCCGGGCTTGTTGCCGCCGCATCGACCACTTCTTTCATGTGCGAACGCCCCGCCAGGCCCAGCAACCCGGAACGTTTATTCAGCATGACATCCAGTTCGTCAGCCGTGTACAGGCCGCGCTCGATGAGCTGCGTAACCACCGACGGGTCGAGGTCGCCCGACCGCGTGCCCATCACCAGGCCAGCGAGCGGAGTGTACCCCATCGATGTGTCGTAGGACTTGCCTGCGCGGATCGCGGTGACGGATGCGCCGTTTCCGAGGTGGGCGACGATGCCGTTGAATTCAGCACTAGCGATGCCGAGGGTTGTGGCGGCGACGCCGGCGACGTATTCGTGGCTTGTGCCGTGGAACCCGTAGCGGCGAACGCCGTGCTCCTTATAGAGAACGTCTGGGATCGCGTAGCGCCACGCTTTTTCCGGCATGGTGCGGTGGAAAGCGGTATCGAACACGACGACCTGCGGCAGGTCCGGCCACTGTTCCGATACGGCGCGAAGGCCCGATGCGGCAGCCGGGTTATGCAGTGGCGCGAGCGGTGAGAGCGCGTCGATTTCCTCGATGACCTCGGGCGTGACGAGCGCGGGTTCGGAGAATTTTTCGCCGCCGTGCACGACGCGGTGCCCTACCGCGTCGACCCCGTGGTCGGACCCGAGTTCCCGGTCCATGTGTTCGGTGACGAGGCCCAGTGCTTCCCCGTGGTCGGCGACCCCGCCGAGTCCGATTTCTTCAATGTTCCCGGAGAGCGCTTCGTCCCCTGTTTCTGGGTCGATGATCACGTATTTGAGGGACGATGACCCCCAGTTCATCACTAGAACGCGCACCGCAGCACCTGAGCCTTCCACACTTTCCGTGGTGTGGCGCGTGTGTGAGGCGCCCACCACATCGTAGTCTAACTGGGTTTTAGAGCACTCCTGTTGCCGAAGTTAGTTTGTCTGGCGTGGGGTGAGGCTTTGCGCCTGGATCGCGGTGATGGCGACGGTGTTGACGATGTCGGCGACGGTGGTGCCGCGGGAGAGGTCGTTGACCGCTTTGTTGAGTCCCTGGAGCACGGGTCCGACCGCGACGGCGCCGGCGGATTGCTGCACTGCTTTGTAGGTGTTGTTGCCGGTGTTGAGGTCGGGGAAGATGAGGACGGTCGCTTGGCCCGCGACGCTGGAGCCGGGGAGTTTGGATGCGCCGATGGTGGCGTCGACGGCGGCGTCGTATTGGATGGGGCCTTCGACGGGGAAGTCGGGATGCTGGGCGTGCACGAGTTCGGTGGCTTCGCGGACGCGGTCCACGTCCTCGCCGGAGCCGGATGCGCCGGTCGAGTAGGAGAGCATCGCGACGCGCGGGTCGACGTCGAACTGGCGTGCGGTCGCGGCCGATGCGGTGGCGATGGACGCGAGTTGTTCCGCGGTCGGGTTGGGGTTGACGGCGCAGTCGCCGTAGACGAGGACTTTCTCCGGCAGGCACATGAGGAACACGGAGGAGACGATGTCCGCGCCCGGGCGGGTTTTGATGATCTGGAGGGCTGGGCGGATGGTGTCGGCGGTGGTGCCGACCGCGCCTGCAACCATGCCGTCTGCGCCGCCGGTGTGCACCAGCATCGTGGCCCAGAACGTTTTATCAGACATTTTGGCGCGCGCGTCTTGTTCGGTGATGCCTTTGTGTTTGCGTAGTTCGTAGAATTCGCGCGCGAACTCTTCGGTGCGAGGGTCGGTTTCGGGGTCGACGATGCTGATCCCGGTGAGGTCGATGCCCTTCTCGCGGGCGAGCGTTTCGACGTCCGAGCCGCCGAGGATGATGAGGTCGCAAATGTTGCGGCGCGTGATGATTTCAGCGGCGCGGAGGATGCGTTCGTCTTGCCCCTCCGGGAGAACGACGGTGCGGCGGTCCTGTTGCGCTTTGGTGACGAGCTGGTGGAGGAACCGGATGGGGGTGACGACGTCGGGCGCCGGTAGTTCGAGGCGTGCGAGGAGTTCGTGTTCGTCGACGGATTCTTCCCACGCGGAGATGACGGCCGCGTTTTTGCGCGGGATGTTGTCGGTGACGTCGCCGTGGATGTTGGCGATGGTTTGCGCGGTTTCGAAGGTGCCGTCGTCGGTCGCGTAGACGGGGAAGGGCGCTTCGGCGAGGACGGGTAAGACCGCGGAGTCGACGGGGCGCGGCCCGGTGACGAGGACCCCGGCGGTCGAGTAGAAGTCGAGGGTGCGGGACGCGGCGACGGCCGCGAGGAGGACGTCGCTGCGGTCTGATGGTGTGATGAGGAACGTGTCGTCGGCTGTGTAGCGTTCCAGGAGGTAGCCGACGTTCATGCCGGCGATGATGGTGTTGTTGATGGTGCGTTCGGGGTTGTTGGTGCCGGCGATGAGGCGGGCGTGGTTGCGGTGGCGATGTTGTCGATGGTGGGTGCGGTGACGTCGGGCAGTTCCGGGATGACGTAGCCTTGCGGTGGGAGCGGCCTGGGCGGACTTCGGCGCGGATGTCGTCGATGTGGGCTGGGTTGGCGCGGTCGACGATCATCGCGAGGAGGGCGACGTTGGCGTCGTAGAAGGCGTCGCGGGCGAGGTCGACGGCTTCGGCGACGTCGTGTGGGGTTTTGTTGGAGCCGTTGACGACGCCGATCATGTGGCAGCCAAGGTGGTTGGCGAGGCGTGCGTTGAGTTCGAATTCGCTGCCGTAGTCGTGGCCGGTGAGGTCGGTGCCTTCGATGACGATGACGTCGCTGTTGGCGGCGAGGGTCGAGTAGGTTTCGAGGGTGCGAGTGTAGATGTCTTCGGTGCGGCCGGCTGCGATGAGTTCGTGGGCTTCGTCGCGGGTGAGGCCGACGCCGGAGTTTTCGCTGGTGAGGCCGTAGTTGGCGCGGAAGTATTGGAGCGAGGTGTCGTTTTCGGGGGTGTCGGCTTCGGTGATGGGGCGGAAGAAGCCGACGCGGGTGGCGCGGCGGTGCAGGAGTTCGGTGACTCCGACGGCGACGATGGTTTTGGCTGCGCCGGGAGCGGTGGCGGAGATGTACAGGCCGCGGGTCATGAAGTCCTCGCTTGGGTTGTTGGGGGGTGTCCGTTCCCCATTTTCCCACCTATTTTCACCTTCGGCACTTTAATTGCTGTAAAAGTGGGGATTACGACATTAGCGATGCTGAAGGTTAAGAAATGGCCGTGAGTTGCCCCTGCGCAGCACACTGGGCGGGTGCGCTTTGACTGGTACTGAAATGCCGTTGGGTTGGCTGCCTGGTTATTTTCTATGGCTATAACAGCACTCTTGTTGCCGAAGGTTGTTTTTGAGCAGGGTGGGGCGAGTAGCTTGCTCTTCTTTAGGCGGCTAGTTCGTACTTGAGCGCTTTACGGATTGTGTGGATAACCGGGGATTGGCAGAGCCCCGGCGCGAGCCCCATAGACACTGGTTGCCATACCCGCAGCTTGATGCCGTAGTGCCCGATCCGCACACCGAGCGGCCGCTTCGGCCGTTCCCGGTTACCGAGTTGATTCCAGGCAGCTAGGCGGTCTTTCGTCAGCCATCCGAGTCGTTCTTGCCGGCACAGGTCGGTGTCTTTCACGATGATTTGTCGCCACCCCAGCCGGGCGGTGAGCGCGTTGCGGCGGGCGTCGGTGACTCGTTTGCGTTCGGTTTCGTGGATTGCGCCATCGTATTCGCATGCGACTTTCGCCTCTGGCCAGGTGAGGTCGGGGCGGACGATGCGGCGGCCGTCGTTGTCTTCGATCCACCTGTTGACCGCTGGTTCCGGGAGAGCGGCTTCGCGGCAGGCGAGCCGTAGCCGGGTTTCCTGCGGTGAGTCCGCCCCGATGCGTGTGAGCCGCAGCGCTTCCCGTGCGATTCTGATGCCGGGGGTGTGGGGGTGGGCCTCGATGAATGCCGCGATTCTTTCGGGTGTGGATAGTGGTTTTTCGCGGTTTTCGTACTTGGGGTTGGGGATGCGGATGATGTGGTCGAGGACGATCACCATGTTTTCGAGGTCGAGGATGTTGGCGAGGTCGAACCATGTGCGTTCGACGGTGGTGATGCGTATGTGGGTGGGGAATTCGGGGTCGGGGAGTGTTGTGACGGCGCCGGGTTTGAGGCGTCGTTTGTTCCATTCGAGGTGGTGGTCGGGGTGGTCGCGCCGCCATGTGCGGGACCAGAGGCTGATGCGTGGTGTTGGTGTGTTTGGGTCGTGGGTTGGGTTTTCGATCCAGTGGGGTAGCGGGAATTTGTAGTGTTGGGCGGCTTGGATGCCGGTGATGACGATGCGGGGTCGGCTGCGGCTGTATGCGCGGGCGATTGCGTCGGGGGTGGGTGTGGTGTCGCGGTGGCAGTAGATGCTTGGTGCTATTCGTTTGTATTGGTGGGAGCGCAGTTGGCCGGGTGTGAGGCCGGCCTGGAGTGCTTCTTTGCGTGTGAAGATGGTGTTATGGAGTGCTTCGGGTGGTGGAGTTAGTTTTCGGCCCATAGATGCATGATGCAGTGTGTTGTGGGTCTTATAAACAGGTTTTTTCACATCTGTGGATAAATTATCTTTGGCAACGTGAGTGCTCGAAAATCTGTGGATAACGAGTGGCCTGCGTGGGTTTTCAGCACTGGCGTTGCCGAAAGTTAAAAGCTGTCACTTTGATGGGCTTACTGGGGTAAACGTGGCACGCTGTTTCTTATGATTGCTGCTTTTTCCGTTGCGCCTTCTGGTGCTGGTTGTGATGCTGATGGCTCCGTCGCTGAGGCTGTTGCTGAGGCTGTGAAGGTGGTTCGCGAGTCGGGGCTGCCTAATCGCACGTCGAGTATGTTCACTGAGATCGAGGGCACCTGGGATGAGGTGTTTGATGTGATTAAGCGGGCCACCGAGGCGGTGGAGCGGTTTGGTTCGCGGGTTTCCTTGGTGATCAAGGCCGATATTCGCCCTGGGGTCGAAGGTGAGATAGACGGTAAGCTTGAGCGCTTGGAGTCCGCTATTGAAAGGTCGGACGCCTAGTTTTCGGTTTTAGTTGGTTCGCGTTGTGGCTTTGGGAGGTTTGAGTGACTGATTTTCCTGGTGAGGATTTTTCCTTCCAAGGGCTGTTGTCTTCGGTTGCCTATGAGCCGGATGCGTTGGCCGCTATTCGCCGGCAGATGGAGGCGGAGGGCGACTTGAGTGCGTCGCCTTCGTCGGGAAAGCTACTGGCTTTGTTGACGTCGTTGACGCGTTCCCGTCGCGTCTTGGATATCGGCGCGGGACTGGGGTATTCGTCTGGGTGGTTTTTACAGGCGTTGCCTTCGGACGGGCATTTGCATGCTTTGGAGATTGATCGCGAGCGGGCGGCTAGGGCGCGGGAGAATTTGCGTCTGTTGGACCCTGAGGGGGAGGGGTCTGGTCGGTGGAATGTTGAGGCGGGGCCCGCTGTTCGGGCGTTGCATCAGTTGACGTGGAATCGGTTGGCGCCGTTTGACGTGGTGTTGATCGATGCGGATCCGGAGTCTGCGGCTACGTATTTGAAGTGGGCTTTGCGGTTGACTACGCCGGGTTCGGTTGTGATTTTGCGTGGCTTGAACGTGTTGGCGGACGCGGACTTGGAGGCTGCGGAACAGGCGTGGGCTGAGGAGTCGAAGGCCTCCGAATCTCTGTATGCCGTAACCGGCATGAAGTCAGCTTCAATAGATGCCGCAACCGGCATGTATGGCGCCCTCAAGCTTCTCCGCGACGATCCTCGTTTCGCGACCACAGCTTTCGGCGCCGAGCATCAGTACACCTCAACGGGTACAGCGGTTGCGCTGATTACCGCGGCGAGCCCGCCGGCGTCCGCTGGAACTGATGTCCGCATCGAACCTATGACGCCGGAGACGGTCAGGGATGCGTTGCGAGTCAAAAACCAGGCCTGGCGCGACACGTACGACAAATATCTGGGCGAAGACGACCTGGATGACATGGATGCGCGGCTGGATAAGGACGTCGCGGCATGGTCTGCGATGTTGGAGCGCCCGGGGAATCAGTCGCGCTTTGCGGTTGCGCGCACGTCGGATGGCCAGGTCGTCGGTGTAGCTACGGCGGCGCCTGTGCTTGATGACCAGGACCGTTTTGAAACGCACGCGAAGTGGCAGCTTTTCACGTGTTATGTGGATAAGGCGTGGCATGGCAGCGGTATCGCGTCGCGGCTGGTCGATTTCGTGGTCGGCGAGGATTCCTGCATTTTGTGGGTTGTTGAGGATACGCCCGGGCGCGCGCTTTCTATACGAAGCTTGGTTTCGTTGCGGATGGCGCTGTTGAGGATTTGCCGGACGAGTGGTCTGGTGCCCGTGAGATCCGCATGATCCGCAACGTTCCAACGAAGAACCTCACTACGCATTCATGAGCAGGGGTTCGTCGCGCCGGAAGCGGGGGCGGGCGGCTCGTCGTTCGCAGGATCTGCAGGTCGAGTCTTTAGCGTCCGATGGTGGTGTTGATTCCGATGCGGGTGTTCCGCCGGTAGGTCCCGCGGATTTGCGGGAGGGCCAATGGCCGATTTCGACTGGCATGGTGGCGCTCGAGCGGGATCCGTATTCGGCTGATACGTGGACGGTGCTCGTCAATGGGGTGCCGTCCTCGAGCGTGAATTTGTCAGATCCGCGGCACCTCGATTTCGAATATATGCGGTGGATGGCATTAGTCCTGGGCATGTTTTTCGGCCGCGAGGACCGGGTGCGTGCGTTGCATCTGGGAGGCGGTGCGGCGGCTTTTCCCCGGTATGTGAATGCGGAGTTCCCTGAGTCCCGCCAGGTTGTTGTTGAGTTGGATGCGCGGCTTAATGAATTGGTGCGCGGCTGGTTTGCTTTGCCGCGGGCGCCGTTTTTGCGTCTTCGCTCTGGTGACGCTTTGGATGTTGTGCCTACGTTGATGGCGGGTAGCCGTGATGTTGTTGTGCGGGATGTTTTCGCGGGTGACACGACGCCGGATGGTTTCGTTGATTCTGGGTTTGTCGCTGAGGTTGCGAGGGTTTTGGCCCCGGATGGGCTGTATCTGTTGAATGTCGGCGATGGCCCGGAGCTGGACAATCTGCGCCGCGAACTCCCCACCCTTAAATCAACCTTCGGCAACATAATTGCTGTTTCGGATCCTGCTGTATTTAAGGGTCGAAGGCGAGGCAACATCGTGATGGCAGCGTCGAATCGGCCTTTGGGGATACTGCGAAGCTGGTTAAAGGCTTGTTGTCTGATCCGCTGCCAGCTCAGTTAATTGAGGGTGCGGAGCTCGATGCTCGCTTTGGGCTGGGCTGGCTCACGCACTAAAGACCGGGGCCAGTCGATGCGGTAAACATCGGCTGGCCCCGGTCCTTTGCGTGGTGGTGGTTAGCGTGTTTGGCGGGGTTTGAAGATGGTGAGGTCTTGTTTTTCGCAGGTGGGGTCGTTGGTGGGGTTGCCTGGCTGGCAGGGCCCGGAGACGTTGACTGCTTTGAGTGTCCAGGCGCGGATGTTC
>NZ_QFWG01000018.1 GCF_003143995.1 Pseudoglutamicibacter cumminsii
ACACGAGTATTGAGCATAGTCGAGATTGGTGCAGATCACTTCTGATATTGAACTGTCAGGAGCTGGCTGCACAACAGCCATTACGCCCAATCAACTGGTGCAGTCGTCTTCTGAAAATGACATTTGGTATCTCTCATAAACGGATGTTTTTGAGAGAACTATCTTCGGCGTTCACACGCACGAAAGGCGGCGAAGCTCCGCCGTTAATCCGTCCGCCGGAGATCTCGCCCAGGCAGGCTGAAGGCCGAGCAAGCCTGACAGGCCCGAAAAGCCCGGCACGGGCGTCGGCGGCGATGACGGCGGCGGCATTATCCAGGGTTGATGATGGAAGTGGAGGATATCGACAACCTCTCGCGCAACCAAGACATCGCGGTCGGACTGCAAGTGATCTTGAAGCCACGGGCCCGTCCCACCCCGACATGGACCTCGATGCCCGAACGGACGTTAGATTTCGAGTTCTAGGCGTTCTGCGATGAAGGTTGGATCCCAGCCGGGATTGAAAGTGTCGACGTGGGTGAATCCGAGCCGCTCGTATAGGCCACGCAGGTTCGGGTGGCAGTCGAGCCGCAGCTTGGCGCACCCCTGCGTTCGCGCGGCATGGCGGCAAGCCTCGATCAGCGCGGAGCTGACACCCCGGCCCGCATGTGTCCGTCGCACCGCGAGCTTGTGCAGATATGCGGCCTCCCCCTTGAGGGCGTCGGGCCAGAACTCGGGATCCTCGGCCGACAAGGTGCAACAGCCGACGATGCCGTCGCTGCAACTCGCGACTAGGAGCTCGGATCTCAGGACGAAGGTCTCCGCGAATGTCCGGTCGATCCGCGCGACGTCCCAGGCGGGCGTTCCCTTGGCGGACATCCACGCCGCAGCGTCGTGCATCAGCCGCACAACCTCGTCGATATCACCCGAGCAGGCGACCCGAACGTTCGGAGGCTCCTCGCTGTCCATTCGCTCCCCTGGCGCGGTATGAACCGCCGCCTCATAGTGCAGTTTGATCCTGACGAGCCCAGCATGTCTGCGCCCACCTTCGCGGAACCTGACCAGGGTCCGCTAGCGGGCGGCCGGAAGGTGAATGCTAGGCATGATCTAACCCTCGGTCTCTGGCGTTGCGACTGCGAAATTTCGCGAGGGTTTCCGAGAAGGTGATTGCGCTTCGCAGATCTCCAGGCGCGTGGGTGCGGACGTAGTCAGCGCCATTGCCGATCGCGTGAAGTTCCGCCGCAAGGCTCGCTGGACCCAGATCCTTTACAGGAAGGCCAACGGTGGCGCCCAAGAAGGATTTCCGCGACACCGAGACCAATAGCGGAAGCCCCAACGCCGACTTCAGCTTTTGAAGGTTCGACAGCACGTGCAGCGATGTTTCCGGTGCGGGGCTCAAGAAAAATCCCATCCCCGGATCGAGGATGAGCCGGTCGGCAGCGACCCCGCTCCGTCGCAAGGCGGAAACCCGCGCCTCGAAGAACCGCACAATCTCGTCGAGCGCGTCTTCGGGTCGAAGGTGACCGGTGCGGGTGGCGATGCCATCCCGCTGCGCTGAGTGCATAACCACCAGCCTGCAGTCCGCCTCAGCAATATCGGGATAGAGCGCAGGGTCAGGAAATCCTTGGATATCGTTCAGGTAGCCCACGCCGCGCTTGAGCGCATAGCGCTGGGTTTCCGGTTGGAAGCTGTCGATTGAAACACGGTGCATCTGATCGGACAGGGCGTCTAAGAGCGGCGCAATACGTCTGATCTCATCGGCCGGCGATACAGGCCTCGCGTCCGGATGGCTGGCGGCCGGTCCGACATCCACGACGTCTGATCCGACTCGCAGCATTTCGATCGCCGCGGTGACAGCGCCGGCGGGGTCTAGCCGCCGGCTCTCATCGAAGAAGGAGTCCTCGGTGAGATTCAGAATGCCGAACACCGTCACCATGGCGTCGGCCTCCGCAGCGACTTCCACGATGGGGATCGGGCGAGCAAAAAGGCAGCAATTATGAGCCCCATACCTACAAAGCCCCACGCATCAAGCTTTTGCCCATGAAGCAACCAGGCAATGGCTGTAATTATGACGACGCCGAGTCCCGACCAGACTGCATAAGCAACACCGACAGGGATGGATTTCAGAACCAGAGAAAGAAAATAAAATGCGATGCCATAACCGATTATGACAACGGCGGAAGGGGCAAGCTTAGTAAAGCCCTCGCTAGATTTTAATGCGGATGTTGCGATTACTTCGCCAACTATTGCGATAACAAGAAAAAGCCAGCCTTTCATGATATATCTCCCAATTTGTGTAGGGCTTATTATGCACGCTTAAAAATAATAAAAGCAGACTTGACCTGATAGTTTGGCTGTGAGCAATTATGTGCTTAGTGCATCTAACGCCCGCCTCAACTGCCGGAGGTTAATGGCGCCTTTTTTGCAGCTCCACCGCAAAAAAAGGTGACAGTAACCGGAGGTCAGATTGCAGGCGCTTGTTAACTATTTTGCCAGATTTGATAACAATAGTTAATGTTAGACTCGAAATCTTGCTCAAATACCAACTTGAATGTATCTGGGATTTCAGGAAAAACTATGTCTCCATCTCGCTCGATGTCGACTGTTGAAATATGCAAAGTATCTACTTTGGAAATCAAGCTTTTGTATATTTCACCACCACCAGAAACGATAACATGATCCGTGATTTCCTCTAAATTTATTAAGGCATCCTGAATTGAGGAGAAAACCATTACACCCTCATCATTCGTAGAAAAATTAGAGCGAGTTACAACTGCATACTTTCGATTTGGGAGAGCGCCCATTGACTCAAAAGTTTTGCGTCCAACTAAAAGCCATTGATTATATGTAATTGCCTTAAATAGAAGTTGCTCGCCTTTGGCGCTCCATGGAATATCTGGTCCATTACCGATAATACCGTTCTTCGACTTGGCAGCCATTAGTGATAACTTCACGATTTCTCCCTCGAGTTAACGCTTGAGTTAAGCCGCGCCGCGAAGCGGCGTCGGCTTGAACGAATTGTTAGACATTATTTGCCGACTACCTTGGTGATCTCGCCTTTCACGTAGTGAACAAATTCTTCCAACTGATCTGCGCGCGAGGCCAAACGATCTTCTTCTTGTCCAAGATAAGCCTGTCTAGCTTCAAGTATGACGGGCTGATACTGGGCCGGCAGGCGCTCCATTGCCCAGTCGGCAGCGACATCCTTCGGCGCGATTCTGCCGGTTACTGCGCTGTACCAAATGCGGGACAACGTAAGCACTACATTTCGCTCATCGCCAGCCCAGTCGGGCGGCGAGTTCCATAGCTTCAAGGTTTCCCTCAGCGCCTCGAATAGATCCTGCTCAGGAACCGGATCAAAGAGTTCCTCCGCCGCTGGACCTACCAAGGCAACGCTATGTTCTCTTGCTTTTGTCAGCAAGATAGCCAGATCAATGTCGATCGTAGCTGGCTCGAAGATACCTGCAAGAATGTCATTGCGCTGCCATTCTCCAAATTGCAGTTCGCGCTTAGCTGGATAACGCCACGGAATGATGTCGTCGTGCACAACAATGGTGACTTCTACAGCGCGGAGAATCTCGCTCTCTCCAGGGGAAGCCGAAGTTTCCAAAAGGTCGTTGATCAAAGCTCGCCGCGTCGTTTCATCAAGCCTTACGGTCACCGTAACCAGCAAATCAATATCACTGTGTGGCTTCAGGCCGCCATCCACTGCGGAGCCGTACAAATGCACGGCCAGCAACGTTGATTCCAGATGGCGCTCAATGACGCTTAGCACCTCTGATAGTTGGTTCGAAATTTCGATGGTCACCGCTACCCTCATGATGTCTAACACCTGAATTAAGCCGCGCCGCGAAGCGGCGTCGGCTTGAATGAGTTGTTAGGCAACACCGCGCTTTCTCTCGAAGGCTTGTCGTGTTTGAACCATGTAAACCGCCGGCCCGTCAGGCGTGGTGATGATCTTCTCCCGCACGAATCCTGCCTTCTCATAGCAGCGTATGGCTCGATGGTTGTTCGGAGTCGGGTCGGTCTGAATCTTCGTCACGGTGGGGTCCGAGAACAGTAGTTCAACGAGAGCGCGGACAAGCCTTGTTCCTAGGCCTTTGTTCAACTGTGTCGGGTCAGCCAGAGACTGGTCTATTCCTCGCACTCCTGGATCAGTTTCATCTTCCCACCAGCCATCACCGCTTCCGAGCGCGACGTACGACTGAGCATAGCCGATCGGTTCCTCGCCCAGCATTGCGATGTACGGTGTTACGGACTCTTCCGCCATCGCTCTGGGCAGGTAGTGTTCCAGCACTTCATCAAGAGTCGGTCGCTCTTCGTCACCACCCCACCACTCAACGATGTGCGGCCGGTTGAGCCAATCATGGAGCATCGGCAGGTCGCGCTCGGTCATGAGGCGAAGAGTTATGGGGGGGGTGCTCGCGGACATGAAATGGTCGCTCTGTGCTGCCTAACTTTGTTTTAGGGCGACTGCCCTGCTGCGTAACATCGTTGCTGCTCCATAACATCAAACATCGACCCACGGCGTAACGCGCTTGCTGCTTGGATGCCCGAGGCATAGACTGTACAAAAAAACAGTCATAACAAGCCATGAAAACCGCCACTGCGCCGTTACCACCGCTGCGTTCGGTCAAGGTTCTGGACCAGTTGCGTGAGCGCATACGCTACTTGCATTACAGTTTACCAACCGAACAGGCTTATGTCCACTGGG
>NZ_QFWG01000019.1 GCF_003143995.1 Pseudoglutamicibacter cumminsii
ACGGTCGGTAGGGCGTCGAATGTTGACTAGGCTTTTTGACGGAGGCTCGCTTTTATGAATCTTCCGATCTATCTTTTCACTACTCAACGAGGGATCAACTCTTGAAAATTATGAGGAAAATCTTCTCTGTCTTTGCTGCAACAGCAATGATTGCTGGTGCAGGGTTGGCAGTATCTGCACCTGCTGCAAATGCCGCATCCTGCACCAAGCTGACGGTGGCTTCAAAGGACGGACGTGTTCTGTATCTATGGAAGTGTGGAACCGAACTTCATGGCCAGCTGGTGAATGCATCAACTGGTGACCTTGCATACCTTCGTGCACCAGGCGGACAAACTACCGGTGGCAAGCGAGTTGCGGCAGGAAAGACGAGCGTCAACACCGGGAATGCAAGCGGCAAGTGGGCTGCATGCGTTGCGGTCAAAAATCGCCCTGGCAAAGACTGGTGCACCGCTTACAAGAGCTAAGCTGGAAGAAAACATTAAAGGAAAGGAGTAGAGAGATCTACTCGTCTATCTTCCGGCGAACCAAGCCTGTCACAGTCGTACTGGAAATCGTTCTAGTGATTGTGGCGGGCTTGTTGCTCGTTCTAACAAGCCCAAGCGGTCTGGATCTGAAGGTGTATCGAGAAGGTGGTCTTGCGCTTCTCCATAACCCCTCGTCGCTTTACGATGCGATTCTGGGACCTGTGGGAGATCCAGGCCTCCCTTTCACGTATCCGCCGTTTGCGGCTCTTATTTTTGTCCCGATAGCGATAATGCCATTTTGGGCAGCTTTTGTGCTGTCGATTTTAATTTCGATCGTTGCAGTCCTCTATGTCAGCAAAGATCTCTCTGAGCGAATAGTGGCAAAGTGGCCTAAACTTGAGTCGTACGTAACTACGGTTACGGTAAGCTCGCTGTTGCTAGTCTCAGGCCCCTTTCGAGACACCATTTGGTACGGTCAGATCAACATACTGATTTTTGCGGCCTGCTATCTGACCTTTGTCAAATGCAAGTCTCTAGCGCCATTTGTCGTCGTAGTTGGTATTTTTGCTGGCATCAAGCTGACTCCCATTGCCTTTTTGATTCTTCCGTTCGCAATGAAAAAATGGCGCGCGCTTATCATTGGCGTTACTACATTCTTTGGTACTCAACTTGTGGGGTGGCTAGTTTCCCCACACAACACCGTTCATTACTGGAGCGATGTTGTCCGTGATCCTACGCGCGTGGGCAGGATTGGGTATCTAGACAACGTTTCGATTCAGGCCGTTCTTGAAAGAGCTGGACAGTCTCAAGCGGTGTGGTTTGTTATCGCACTCATTGTCGGGCTTTCATTTGTCGGGCTGCTATGGAGGATTGCTCCGTACACTGATCGTGTTACATTGCTTGGCATTGCATCCGCATGTCCGGTGCTTGTGTCGCCCGTTAGCTGGTCCCACCATTGGGTGTGGTGGCCGATTATTGCGCTTGGTTGGATAACTCTGGCCCAGAAGGCTCCGTCAGTAGTAAAGTACACGATTTGGGTAGTAACGACGCTTTCTACGACTGCTTTGTTCTTTGCGCCTAAAGCGATCTCACTGGCTTTCGGCGTGTTCCCGGACGAGGAAATTGTACCGATGTGGGGGTATATCGCTCCAACACTTCCAGTTTTGGCAAACATGATTTGCTTGTACTTGAGCTTTGCTGTTCGAAGTCAAGTTCTCGCCTCAGAAGTAGGTATTGACAATTTTGATCGTGAGCTCGCCACGTAGTCTTTGCCAAGATGCCCTTTGATTACATCTGACTGATTTTAGACCCCAGCATAAATCAGAACAGCCTTTGTCACTTTATAGAGATAGCGGACTTCGGACAATCCGACGTCCGCTGTCGTCGTTCATGAGAAGCTGAAGGCAAATAAGATGGGTCCGATTCAATGATTCTTTATGCGCTGCTATGGTTTCTCAAACTGTTCGAAAGCGTTCATGCTTGCCATATGCTCACTTGTGACGCATAGTAACAACAGCTGACGGCCTGTAGCTATACGAATCAGTTCGCGTACCTTCAGGTTGTCGGCTCGCGACAGCCTCGCTCCCAGGATTTGGGAAATCTGGAGGATGAAGCGCCCTGGGTTTGGTGGAGGCTCCAGAGTTATGGAACGAGAATGGAGCCATGGTCCAACACATGAACAAGGGACGCCGCTATTCGACCGAGGAGAAGGCTGCGGCGGTCCGGATGGTGCGAACGCTCCGCGCCGAGCTCGGTACGAGCCAAGGAACGACCTCGCGGGTGGCTGAGCAACTCGGTTATGGTGTCGAGTCAGTGCGCTAC
>NZ_QFWG01000020.1 GCF_003143995.1 Pseudoglutamicibacter cumminsii
GGGTGTTGTTTTCATGTATGTGATTTTCTCAACCCGACACAATCATTGTGGTTGTGTGGGTTGTGTTTTGTTGCTCATGAATCAATGGTTTGCACTTGTGTGTGTAAGTTGTTGAGAGCGTATGGTGGATGCCTTGGCATCAGGAGCCGATGAAGGACGTGGGAATCTGCGATAAGCCTGGGGGAGTTGATAACCGGACGGTGATCCCAGGATGTCCGAATGGGGGAACCCCGCATGCTGTGAGGTGTGTGACCTGACACTGAATATATAGGTGTTATGGAGGGAACGAGGGGAAGTGAAACATCTCAGTACCCTCAGGAAGAGAAAACAATAGTGATTCCGTTAGTAGTGGCGAGCGAACGCGGATGGGGCTAAACCTGTATCGTGTGATACCCGGCAGGGGTTGCGGTGCGGGGGTTGTGGGTGTATGTGTCCAGTTACTGCCGTGGCTGGCTGGTGAGGTGCGGGCGTGGAGACGAAGCAGTGTGAGTGCTGCACCGTAGAGGGTGTGAGTCCCGTAGTCGTATTATGTTCCGCCGCTAGATCGTATGACCCGAGTAGCACGGGGCTCGTGGAATCTCGTGTGAATCTGCCAGGACCACCTGGTAAGCCTGAATACTACCTGATGACCGATAGCGGATCAGTACCGTGAGGGAATGGTGAAAAGTACCCCGGGAGGGGAGTGAAATAGTGCCTGAAACCATGCGCTTACAAACCGTCAAAGCCTTATTAAGGTGATGGCGTGCCTTTTGAAGAATGAGCCTGCGAGTTAGTGCTGTGTCGCGAGGTTAACCCGTGTGGGGTAGTCGTAGCGAAAGCGAGTCTGAATAGGGCGTTTCAGTGGCACGGTCTAGACCCGAAGCGGGGTGATCTACCCATGGCCAGGTTGAAGCGTGTGTAAGAGCACGTGGAGGACCGAACCCACCTAGGTTGAAAACTGGGGGGATGAGCTGTGGGTAGGGGTGAAAGGCCAATCAAACTCCGTGATAGCTGGTTCTCCCCGAAATGCATTTAGGTGCAGCGTTACGTGTTTCTTTATCGTGGTAGAGCTACTGGATGGCTGATGGGCCCTACAAGGTTACTGACGTCAACCAAACTCCGAATGCGGTGAAGTGAGAGCGTAGCAGTGAGACTGTGAGGGATAAGCTTCATGAGTCGAGAGGGAAACAGCCCAGAACATCAGCTAAGGCCCCTAAGCGTGTGCTAAGTGGGAAAGGATGTGGAGTTGCTGAGACAACCAGGAGGTTGGCTTAGAAGCAGCCACCCTTGAAAGAGTGCGTAATAGCTCACTGGTCAAGTGATTCCGCGCCGACAATGTAGCGGGGCTCAAGTACACCGCCGAAGCTGTGTCACTCCACATATTGTGGGGTGGGTAGGGGAGCGTCGGGCATGCGGTGAAGCCTGGGTGGAAACCATCAGGTGGAGCGTGTTCGAGTGAGAATGCAGGCATGAGTAGCGAATGGCGGGTGAGAAACCCGTCCGCCGAATGATCAAGGGTTCCAGGGTCAAGTTTTTCTTCCCTGGGTGAGTCGGGACCTAAGGCGAGGCCGACAGGCGTAGTCGATGGACAACGGGTTGATATTCCCGTACCGGCGAAGAACCGCCCATATCGAAGCGATGATGCTAACCACCCCAACCACGCTTGA
>NZ_QFWG01000021.1 GCF_003143995.1 Pseudoglutamicibacter cumminsii
TTCGTGTGGTTGTCCGCTTATTGAACATCGTTTTTTGTTTTTTGCGGAGAGTTTGATCCTGGCTCAGGATGAACGCTGGCGGCGTGCTTAACACATGCAAGTCGAACGCTGAAGCCTGGTGCTTGCACTGGGTGGATGAGTGGCGAACGGGTGAGTAACACGTGAGTAACCTGCCCTTGACTTCGGGATAAGCCCGGGAAACTGGGTCTAATACTGGATATGACCTCCTGCCGCATGGTGGGGGGTGGAAAGATTTATCGGTTGGGGATGGACTCGCGGCCTATCAGTTTGTTGGTGGGGTAATGGCCTACCAAGACGACGACGGGTAGCCGGCCTGAGAGGGTGACCGGCCACACTGGGACTGAGACACGGCCCAGACTCCTACGGGAGGCAGCAGTGGGGAATATTGCACAATGGGCGCAAGCCTGATGCAGCGACGCCGCGTGAGGGATGACGGCCTTCGGGTTGTAAACCTCTTTCAGTAGGGAAGCAGCCCTTTTAGGGTGACGGTACCTGCAGAAGAAGCGCCGGCTAACTACGTGCCAGCAGCCGCGGTAATACGTAGGGCGCAAGCGTTATCCGGAATTATTGGGCGTAAAGAGCTCGTAGGCGGTTTGTCGCGTCTGCTGTGAAAGCCCGGGGCTTAACTCCGGGTGTGCAGTGGGTACGGGCAGGCTAGAGTGCAGTAGGGGAGACTGGAATTCCTGGTGTAGCGGTGGAATGCGCAGATATCAGGAGGAACACCGATGGCGAAGGCAGGTCTCTGGGCTGTTACTGACGCTGAGGAGCGAAAGCATGGGGAGCAAACAGGATTAGATACCCTGGTAGTCCATGCCGTAAACGTTGGGCACTAGGTGTGGGGGACATTCCACGTTTTCCGCGCCGTAGCTAACGCATTAAGTGCCCCGCCTGGGGAGTACGGCCGCAAGGCTAAAACTCAAAGGAATTGACGGGGGCCCGCACAAGCGGCGGAGCATGCGGATTAATTCGATGCAACGCGAAGAACCTTACCAAGGCTTGACATGGACCGGATCGGCGCAGAGATGTGTTTTCCCTTCGGGGCTGGTTCACAGGTGGTGCATGGTTGTCGTCAGCTCGTGTCGTGAGATGTTGGGTTAAGTCCCGCAACGAGCGCAACCCTCGTTCTATGTTGCCAGCACGTTATGGTGGGGACTCATGGGAGACTGCCGGGGTCAACTCGGAGGAAGGTGGGGATGACGTCAAATCATCATGCCCCTTATGTCTTGGGCTTCACGCATGCTACAATGGCCGGTACAATGGGTTGCGATACTGTGAGGTGGAGCTAATCCCAAAAAGCCGGTCTCAGTTCGGATTGGGGTCTGCAACTCGACCCCATGAAGTCGGAGTCGCTAGTAATCGCAGATCAGCAACGCTGCGGTGAATACGTTCCCGGGCCTTGTACACACCGCCCGTCAAGTCACGAAAGTTGGTAACACCCGAAGCCGGTGGCCTAACCCTTGTGGGGGGAGCCGTCGAAGGTGGGACTGGCGATTGGGACTAAGTCGTAACAAGGTAGCCGTACCGGAAGGTGCGGCTGGATCACCTCCTTTCTAAGGAGCACTCCAACACCACAA
>NZ_QFWG01000022.1 GCF_003143995.1 Pseudoglutamicibacter cumminsii
TGGTGGGTGATCCGGTGATCCTGTACTGCCAAGAAAAACATCGACGTGAGGTTCTAGCTGCCCGTACCCGAAACCGACACAGGTGATCTGGTAGAGAATACCAAGGCGAACGAGAGAATCATGGTTAAGGAACTCGGCAAAATGCCCCCGTAACTTCGGAAGAAGGGGGGCCTGCCCCGTGACCCCCACGTGCTGGGGTGAGCGGGTGTGGGCCGCAGAGACCAGAGGGAAGCGACTGTTTACTAAAAACATAGGTCCGTGCGAAGTCGCAAGACGATGTATACGGACTGACTCCTGCCCGGTGCTGGAAGGTTAAGAGGACCTGTTAGAACATTCGTGTTCGAAGCGGAGAATTTAAGCCCCAGTAAACGGCGGTGGTAACTATAACCATCCTAAGGTAGCGAAATTCCTTGTCGGGTAAGTTCCGACCTGCACGAATGGAGCAACGACTTCCCTGCTGTCTCAACCATGAACTCGGCGAAATTGCAGTACGAGTAAAGATGCTCGTTACGCGCAGAAGGACGGAAAGACCCCGTGACCTTTACTATAGTTTGGTATTGGTGTTCGGTGCGGTTTGTGTAGGATAGGTGGGAGACTGCGAAGCAACCACGCCAGTGGTTGTGGAGTCATTGTTGAAATACCACTCTGATCGTATCGGATGTCTAACCTCGGCCCGTGATCCGGGTCAGGGACAGTGCCTGATGGGTAGTTTAACTGGGGCGGTTGCCTCCTAAATGGTAACGGAGGCGCCCAAAGGTTCCCTCAGCCTGGTTGGCAATCAGGTGTCGAGTGTAAGTGCACAAGGGAGCTTGACTGCGAGACTGACAGGTCGAGCAGGGACGAAAGTCGGGACTAGTGATCCGGCAGTGGCTTGTGGAAGCGCTGTCGCTCAACGGATAAAAGGTACCTCGGGGATAACAGGCTGATCTTGCCCAAGAGTCCATATCGACGGCATGGTTTGGCACCTCGATGTCGGCTCGTCGCATCCTGGGGCTGGAGTCGGTCCCAAGGGTTGGGCTGTTCGCCCATTAAAGCGGCACGCGAGCTGGGTTTAGAACGTCGTGAGACAGTTCGGTCCCTATCCTCTGCGCGCGTAGGAAATGTGAGAAGGGCTGTCCCTAGTACGAGAGGACCGGGACGGACGAACCTCTGGTATGTCAGTTGTACCGCCAGGTGCACCGCTGATTAGCTACGTTCGGGAAGGATAACCGCTGAAAGCATCTAAGCGGGAAGCCTGCTTCAAGATAACATTTCCATCCAACATTGTTTGGGAGAGGCCCCCAGCTAGACCACTGGGTTGATAGGCAGGAAGTGTACGCACGGACCAAAGACGTGTTCAGCTGACCTGTACTAATAGGCCGATCACTTACACACCAACCATTA
>NZ_QFWG01000023.1 GCF_003143995.1 Pseudoglutamicibacter cumminsii
TTTAGTTCCTACCTCAGCTAAGGAAGGATTGAACTATGCCTAGAAAGTATTCCGTCGAGTTCAAGGAGAAGGCGGTCCATCAGATCATCGAAATGGTCCGCCTGGAGTCCTGCTCACTGCAACGCGCCTACACGGAGGTCGGTGAGCTGCTTGGAGTATCTCACCACACGTTGCGGGCCTGGTACCGTGACAGCGCCTCAGTACGCGATAATTCTGACGCTTCAGGCGGCGAAACAATGGAAGAAGAACTCAGGCGTCTGCGCCGCGAAAACCGCGAACTGAAACGAGCAAACGGGATTCTTAAAACTGCTTCGGCTTTTTTCGCAGCGGAACTCGACCGACCCACGACCAAATGATCTCCTACATCGACGCGTACAAAGATCAATTTGGGGTCGAGGCCATCTGCCGAGTCCTTAAACAAGCAGATCGTGGATTCATTACTTCACGCGGCTACCGCAAAGCCACCACACGTGTTCCCAGCGCAAGAGCCTTAAGCGATAGCCTGCTCATCCCAGAGATACAGCGTGTGCATGCGGAGAATTTCTCGGTCTACGGCATCCGCAAAATGTGGCACGCGATGAACCGCGAAGGCTTTCATATTGGTCGCGACAAGACCGCACGTCTGATGAAACTTGCAGGTGTTTCTGGCCGCAGACGTGGGCGAACCCCAATAACAACGGTAAGCCCGAAGACACCGGATCATCGCCCGGACCTAGTGCGCCGAAACTTCCGTGCGCAGGCACCAGGCAGGCTTTGGGTTGCCGACATTACCTACGTTCGCACCCTGTCAGGATTCGCCTACACCGCGTTTGTCGTGGATGTCTTCAGCCGAAAAATTGTTGGTGTTGCTACACGCTCGACAATGCGCACCGATGCGCTGCCCATGGAGGCATTGGAACATGCGTTAACGACTGCAGGACGAATCCATGGAAACCAACTAATTCACCACAGCGATCGGGGCAGCCAGTACGTGTCACTGAAGTATTCCACCGCGCTAGCTGAGTCAGGAATCCGCCCGAGTGTGGGAACAATCGGCGATTCTTACGACAATGCACTAGCCGAAACAGTCAACGGTCTCTACAAGGCGGAACTGATTCATGCCCAGGGCCCGTGGACGTCGGTCGGAGAAGTCGAACTGGCCACCTTGCGGTGGGTGCATTGGTGGAACACTAAGCGACTTCACGAAGCATTGGACTACGCCACCCCACAGGAAGTAGAAACCGAGTACTATCTCACCCAGCCCATCAACACAGGGCCGTAAAAGAAGCGGAACTCAA
>NZ_QFWG01000024.1 GCF_003143995.1 Pseudoglutamicibacter cumminsii
GCTATGGTTTGCCCGCCGAGGCTTGTCTTGATTCGCCGGTTGTTGTACCAGGAGATGTATTTATCGATTGCTCGGGCAAGTTTCTCGGTTGTTTCCCATACGTAGCCGTGGTACATCTCGACTTTCATTCGTCCGAAGAATCCTTCGCAAGCAGCATTGTCAGGAGAACAGCCTTTGCGTGACATAGAACGGGTGATATTGAGCTGGTTGGTTAAGCCCAGCCAGGAACGCCCACGATAGTGGGCACCTCGATCTGAGTGGAGAACAAGCCGTGATCGGGCAGTGATGCCTTGAGAACGGATAGCATCCTTGAGGCTGTCTTCGGCTAGTTCCATGGTGGGGTGGCGGCTGGTTCGGTATCCCACCACCATGCCGTCATAACAATCTATAATTGCTGAAAGATAGAGACGACCATTATTAGCGGCAAAGACACTGATATCGGTCAGCCAAAGCCTGTTGGGCTGATCCGCCTGAAAGCAGCGCCGCACAAGATTGGGAGGAGCTGGCGATATTTCTCCCTCATAGCTTGAATACCGGAGCTTCTTCTTAGCGAAGCGGACACGTATTCCTTCTTCGCTCATCAAACGACGCACGATTTTCTCGCTAACGACAATTCCACGATGCCTGAGTTCGAACCATATGCGGCGATACCCATACGTGTAAAAACTTGTCTTGGCTATCTCTTTGATCAGCTGCCGCAGGGTCGCGTGCTTGTCCGGACGGGACATCGCTTCCATTTGATAGTAAAAACTAGAAGAACTTAAACCGGTACTCCGCAGTAGCTCAGGAAGGGGAAAGTACTCTCGCAAAGCGTCAACGACCCGGGCCTTATTTCTGTTACTCAGCGCTCCGGGAGTGACGCTCTCGTCTTTTTTACTAGCTCGAGTTCTTTCTCTAACACCGCCTTGTCGACAAGAAGGCTAGCTGCAAGCGCTTTCAACTCCCGAGGATCGTCCGGCAACGAGTTTTCTAACGATCGACGTGTCGGCAATTGTCGTTCGCGACGACGTTCTGCTGGACTCATCAATCCCCACCTCCC
>NZ_QFWG01000025.1 GCF_003143995.1 Pseudoglutamicibacter cumminsii
TGGGTGCCTCAAGCTGACATCGATGACGGTGTGAAAGCTGGGGTGAGGACCGACGAGCAGACACGTATGCGAGAACTTGAACAAGAGGTGCGTGAACTCAAGCGCGCGAATGAAATCTTGAAACGTGCCGCGTCTTTCTTCGGGGCGGAGCTGGACCGCCAACACCGGAGCTAGTGCGATTCATTAACGCGAATAAGGACGATATCGTGGCCGGCCGAAGGGTCGGGGGCGAGCGCATCTGCAGCGTGCTGCAGGTGGCCCCGTCTACGTATTACGCCGCGAACGGCAGGCCGGTATCAGCCCGGCAGATCAGGGACGCGGAGGTAGTGCCGCGGCTACTCGAGCTTTGGGAATCAAACTACTCGGTCTATGGGGTGCGTAAGCGCTGGAAAGCAGCCCAGCGATCGGGTATCGATATCGGTCGTGACCAAGTCGCGAGACTGATGAAAATCCTTCAGATTGAAGGGGTGCGGCGCGAGAAACGGGTCAAGACCACGAAGTCTGACCCGAGGATGCCGAGGCATCCCGACCTCGTGAACCGGGTATTCAGGGCGGATGCGCCAAACCAGTTGTGGGTGACAGATCTGACGTTCGTGCCCACCTGGCAGGGCGTCGCTTACGTCTGCTTCATCATCGACGCGTTCAGCCGCATGATTGTGGGTTGGCGATGTGCATCGAGCATGAAGACCGAGACGGTGCTCGACGCGATCGAGATGGCCTTGCTGGTCACGCGGCAGGCACCTCCCAGACCTGCGCTGCCATAGCGATGAGGGCAGTCAATTCACGTCCATTCGTTACGGTGAGCGTCTTGCCGAGATCAGGGCGACGCCCTCGATCGGGACCGTTGGCGACAGCTATGACAATGCTCTCGCTGAGACGGTGAACGGCTACGACAAGGCCGAGTTGGTGCGCGGGCCAGCGAAGTCGGGGCC
>NZ_QFWG01000026.1 GCF_003143995.1 Pseudoglutamicibacter cumminsii
GGGCTCTGTTGCAAAAATCGTGAAGCTTGAGCATGCTTGGCGGAGATTGGACGGACGGAACGATGACGGATTTCAAGTGGCGCCATTTCCAGGGTGATGTGATCCTGTGGGCGGTGCGCTGGTATTGTCGCTATCCGATCAGCTATCGCGACCTTGAGGAAATGCTGGCGGAACGCGGCATTTCGGTCGACCATACGACGATCTATCGCTGGGTCCAGTGCTACGCCCCGGAGATGGAGAAGCGGCTGCGCTGGTTCTGGCGGCGTGGCTTTGATCCGAGCTGGCGCCTGGATGAAACCTACGTCAAGGTGCGGGGCAAGTGGACCTACCTGTACCGGGCAGTCGACAAGCGGGGCGACACGATCGATTTCTACCTGTCGCCGACCCGCAGCGCCAAGGCAGCGAAGCGGTTCCTGGGCAAGGCCCTGCGAGGCCTGAAGCACTGGGAAAAGCCTGCCACGCTCAATACCGACAAAGCGCCGAGCTATGGTGCAGCGATCACCGAATTGAAGCGCGAAGGAAAGCTGGACCGGGAGACGGCCCACCGGCAGGTGAAGTATCTCAATAACGTGATCGAGGCCGATCACGGAAAGCTCAAGATACTGATCAAGCCGGTGCGCGGTTTCAAATCGATCCCCACGGCCTATGCCACGATCAAGGGATTCGAAGTCATGCGAGCCCTGCGCAAAGGACAGGCTCGCCCCTGGTGCCTGCAGCCCGGCATCAGGGGCGAGGTGCGCCTTGTGGAGAGAGCTTTTGGCATTGGGCCCTCGGCGCTGACGGAGGCCATGGGCATGCTCAACCACCATTTCGCAGCAGCCGCCTGATCGGCGCAGAGCGACAGCCTACCTCTGACTGCCGCCAATCTTTGCAACAGAGCCA
>NZ_QFWG01000027.1 GCF_003143995.1 Pseudoglutamicibacter cumminsii
CATCCCAGATTTACCCATCTACTCAAACGGAACAAAACCTGGGACACCTCAGGCAGCCTTTTTCAAACCAACGGGAAGACCCCTATGAGGAAGATCCCTGAGAATTAGTAGGAGACAACTCCATGGTTCCTTCAGGGCCTTCCTGTACCGACCATTGCTGATCGGCCGGGAACGCCTTCACATAGTCTGTCTTTCCAGAGCAGAAATCAACCTTCGAACGGCTCAACTCAACCGGCTGGGCATCATTTCCTTGTCCAAAGACCAACCACTGTCGCTGGTCCCCGGAGTCAGCATCCAATTGATCCACCACGTTTTTCATAGGGGCAGGCAGATCTGCAGAAGCCGAGGAATACGGGCACACCACTGCAACACGTTCCCAAGATTCCATGGGCGAATCCTGCTGTGGAAGCATCACAGTTTTACCAGGCTTCGCCTCAGAAATCAGCGTTTCCTCGTATGAACCTTGCGTAGCGCAACCAGCCATCAGCACGGCCAGAGCAGTCACAGGGATAATTTTCAAAGACAGTCGTTTAGTAGTTTTCATGCTCGCATTCAATGATTTTTAGAGGGTAACCAGCTTGTTCTGGTTGGCCAAAGACTTGCACTTAGCACTGCTCTTTGAAGCTGTTTTTGTGCCTTGCCTACCGATCGACCAGTCTTGTTGTTGGCTAGGTCCATCTTCTTTTCACGCGCCGGTCCGTTACGAACCGCTTCGTGATTTGAAGCAATCTTCATGGCACCATTCTCACCGATGCTGTGGCATTGTG
>NZ_QFWG01000028.1 GCF_003143995.1 Pseudoglutamicibacter cumminsii
AGTGGTTTGGCTTTGATGTCGAGGGTGCCGGGGATGGTGTCCCAGGTTTTACCGTTATCGAGGCTGTACCGTCCGGTGTAGGTCACGGTGGCTTCAACGGTGTAGGTTCCACGTTGGGTGTAACGGTGGGAGGTCGAGGTTTCGGTCTCCCACACGTGTGCTCTGCTCGGCAGCATCTTGCCCGGTGTACGGGAGATGCGAGCGTTGCCGTCCCCGTAGCTGTAGCGCCACTTTTGAGGTGTCAGTTCCACGGTGACTGGTTCGTCGAGGACTTTCACCTTCTTACTGATCACGCCGTCACCTTCGCTGCCTGTGAGGTAGAAGTTGGTCCAGGCGTTGGTGATGGTGTTGGGTTTGATCGCATCCGTGGTCACTTGCCCGGCATCGATCCGGATG
>NZ_QFWG01000029.1 GCF_003143995.1 Pseudoglutamicibacter cumminsii
CACTTTTCATTTTTCCGACCTATCAATGAACCTAGCCACGATGCGTGGCAACGTTGCGCGGGCTCGAACCGAATCGAACGGAACACAGCGGTGAACTCTTGCGGCATCACGCAACTGATTGTTCAGCCCGCCGCGGCTTTCTTGGAAAAACAACTATGGGTGCCTCACAACGGAAACACCATGGCTTTACTTGAGTGTTGGTATCTAGCAGATAGCAAATACTTCGTTATTTGAGGCCATCCATCAGCGTCTCAATCCTCAACAGGAATGTTCTGTCGATTCCTCCAATATATTCTTCAACCCAGGTAAAGAACTGTCGCCCAGCCCCCAATACCGCTTTGAGGAAAGAGTCATG
>NZ_QFWG01000030.1 GCF_003143995.1 Pseudoglutamicibacter cumminsii
AGACTCGCGGTAAGATCTCACCCACGGATAAACCGACATTTTCGACGTCAGATCTAACTCACGAGCAATATCCTCTGGCCGCCAACCAGCTTCAAACAGCTCGACAGCACCAATCTTAGTTTCTAGCGAATACCGCTTAACAGGCCGCCTTCTCCTAGGCTTACGGCCCTTAGGCTGAGGATTCCTCAACCATGAATACAACGTCCACCGACCGGGATATCCCAGCACACGAACCGTCTTCGTCACCGACTGAGTACGACGATAAACCGCCAAAGCTCTCGCACGCTGCTCGGGCGTATAAACAACTTTCACGAACAGAATCCTTCCAAGATTCCGTCCGCACCCCCTTTTG
>NZ_QFWG01000031.1 GCF_003143995.1 Pseudoglutamicibacter cumminsii
ACAAACAGGGGCGTCATCCTCACAAGATGCTCGCGTCCACTATGCAGTAACCAAACAACAACCCCACACCCACCAACCACACCACACACACCAACCCTAAAGATCAGTGCAACAAGTAGCGTGTTGTATTAGGTCGGGGACACTAGAGAAACAACCACACCACACACGTGGTGGCCTGTTGCTCCAGGACCCAACAATGCGCCAAGACCCACACACCATAAAGGAGTGTGGTTTCGTTGATATTCCACCCATGAGCATGGCACCTGTCAACACCCGTGACAGCAGCACCACATATCTCTGACACCACCAAACACACGCATAAATCCATGCGGG
>NZ_QFWG01000032.1 GCF_003143995.1 Pseudoglutamicibacter cumminsii
CCTGCATGACTATATGCGTGTGTTTGGTGGTGTCAGAGATATGTGGTGCTGCTGTCACGGGTGTTGACAGGTGCCATGCTCATGGGTGGAATATCAACGAAACCACACACTCCTTTAGGGTGTGTGGGTCTTGGCGCATTGTTGGGTCCTGGAGCAACAGGCCACCACAACAAAAACACCACGTGTTGGTGTTGTGTGGTGTGGTTGTTTCTCTAGTGTCCCCGACCTAATACAACATGTCACTGTTTTTGGTGGTGTGGTTGGTGGGTGTGGGGTTGTTGTTTGGTTACTGCATAGTGGACGCGAGCATCTTGTGAGGATGACACCCGTAT